>NZ_AP025515.1:0-718181 GCF_024347655.1 Vibrio toranzoniae
ATTTGACATGACGGTCAAAAAACTAAGTGTTCGGAGTAAATCAATGCTAAACAATCTACATATCAACATCATCAAATCGACCATTCCTCTTTTAGAAAGCGCAGGCCCTGCTTTAACTCAACACTTCTATCAACGTATGTTCACGCATAACCCGGAATTGAAAGATATCTTCAATATGACTCACCAAAGAACAGGTCGCCAAGGTGTGGCACTGTTTGAAGCTATCGCGGCTTATGCAAAAAATATTGAAAACCTTGCAGCGTTAACCACAGCGGTTGAGCGTATCGCACAAAAGCATACCAGTTTTAACATTCAACCAGAGCACTACCAAATTGTTGGTTTACACCTGATTGAAACACTACGTGAATTAGCTGCTGACGCGTTTACGCCAGAATTGGAAGAAGCATGGACAGCCGCTTACCTATTTTTAGCGCAAGTTTTTATCGATCGTGAAGCCGAACTTTACCTACAGCGTAAGCAAGCAGTAGGTGGCTGGGAAGCAGCACGTACATTCGTAATTGCAGACAAAATTGAAGAATCAGCTCTAGTAACGAGCTTTATTCTTCAGCCAAAAGATGGCGGTAAAGTTTTGGATTACACTCCAGGTCAATACATCGGTATCGAAGTGAAACCGGAAGGCTCTCAATACAGCGAGATTCGTCAATACTCGCTATCAGACAAGCCGAACGGTAAACAATACCGCATCTCTGTTAAACGTGAAGGACAAGGGCAAGAGACACAAGGCGTGGTATCTAACCACCTACACGACAAGGTTGCTGTCGGTGATGAAGTTAGCCTATATGCGCCAGCGGGTGACTTCATGTATCAAGAGCGCAGTAAGCCGGTAACACTTATCTCTGCAGGCGTAGGTGTTACGCCAATGCAGTCAATGCTTGAGTTCTTAAACACTAACGAGAAAAACGAGCCAGTAGTTTACCTTCACGCGTGTGAAAACTCAGGTCAACACTCATTCACGACTCGCGTTAAAGACATTGTTGCCGACAAAGGTTGGGAAGCGAAAACGTGGTACATGAATAAAGATGAGTCTGCATGTGAAAACATATATCACGGTCAAATGGATCTAGCGTCTATCTCGGATACTAAAGGTTTTGAAGAGAGTGATTTTTACATCTGTGGTCCGGTTGGTTTCATGAAGAACATTGTGGAACAACTAGACGCACTTAACGTTGACCGTTCGCGCGTACACTACGAAGTATTTGGCCCTCACGCTAACTTCTAATCGTAAGGCCTGTTCTATTAAAAAACTTTGCCCATTCAAAAGCCTCACAGTGTGAGGCTTTTTTCGTTTGGCTCATTCTGCCTTGAACCGGAAATGGGGGGACGTTTTATCAAATAGGCGCTTCTGGCGAACGATTTAAGAACGTTTGATCTTTTGAGACGTATAATCAGAATCAAAACACTCTGGCCAATACATTTTTATGTAACCGCCAGCCACCCAAATAACCAATATCGTAGCTATGGTAAGTTCGAAGAAACCAAACTTGTGTAGCCAATACCATTGTGGATATTCAGTGCCGAAAAAGGTGGTTAAGCGATGCATAGCAATGGCACTTATCACCGATGGAAAGGTCACCGCAGCAATTGAAGGCTGGAATTTCAAGCGCATTAAGCGAATGTAGCACAAGTAAATCAGCAGCGTCATGGTGATGGCGATACCAGCCAAAGCGCCTGTTAGTATCGGGTCTGGACTGTCGAAATTGACTAAATAAGCGGCTAAAGATAAGTTCACAGGTGCTGCCATAATGGCGAGTGTTGGCCTTGCTCTGCGGGGAAGGTTTCCTTCGAAAACCAAGCGATACAGTACTACGGGTAGCATGAAGAAATAGATAGTAATACATGTCGTTGCGAGTGTTTCAGAAAACACCGTATGGCCAAATTGTGTCCCCGCTAGTGAACTGCTGATTAAACCTACAGGATAAAGAAACCAACTCGGGACAATATTCGCCATTTTGAAATTGATGATCTGAAAGCTAAAGAACAACACCATCATGGTAAAATGCAGTAATAATGCACAGAACCAAATTGGATAGGCAATAACTGGCGATATTTCAGCTAAATAGTCACACAGAATTAGAAGCGCCATGCTCATCGGTGCCATTAAGCTTCCACTTAACGGGTGGCGGATATCATTTAAAAAGGTATTAAAACTTGTTAGATAACGGAGTAGAACGGGAAGTAGCAACAAACCGCCAAATGAAGCAAGGTAGGGGCGAATGATTTCACCAATACCTGGAACATATAAAGCCCAAGCTTGTCCTAGTCCAATTATTCCAAGTGCTAAAGACGCCTGAGATGGCGGCACATTTTTTACTTGGGTTAACCTTTTCCAGTTCAACGATTTGCTCCAGCTCAATTGATTTTAGAACGTATAATCTAACGACAACGTTCAATTGTGCCGTCACAGGATGTCATTGGGCACTCAGAGAAGTTTGAGAGGATAATAGCAAGTATAACGTTTGCTTTTTTTACTTTGATGCGAAATCGGGACATTAAGCACGACTAATATGTGCTTTAGGGTTGGTCATCTCATTCGATTTGTCGTTCTTATCGCGATAGAGTTTCTTCTTGTGGAGGAAGGTCTTGTTGTCGTAGCTTTTCGTTTTTCAACGTGCGATTCAATAACTGAGTATAAATTGGCTGGCCACCTAGCATCTGAGCAATGATAACCGCCCCTAAACAGGTGATGATCAGAGGGAGAATGAGGTAGTAGTTATTGGTCATTTCGATCACCAATAATATACCTGTAATTGGCGCACGCACGGTTGCCGCGAATAATGCGCCCATGCCGGCAATCGCAAACATACCTGGTTCAATATTCAACTCAGGAAAGAATGCCAAAGCGATAAGTCCAAATGCGTAACCAAAGAGAGTCCCTAGCGCTAGCATAGGTGCAAAAATACCCCCTGGCGCACCAGATCCGAAACAAAGTAGTGTGGTGAGAACACGCCCTAAGAAAATGAGTAGTAGTACGTTGGTACTATAATTACCATTAGTAATGTTCGGGATGATGCCAATACCACCGCCAGTTAATTCAGGTATATACAGCAGTAATAAACCAAAGCAACCACCAAGCAGAGTCCCGGTGATTAGGTAGCGTTTACGGTCGTTCTTATGAACCTTTACAAACAGGTCTTGGGAAAGCGTAATCAGTTTATTGAAAGTGACACCAAACAAACCGAACAGTACCCCTAATAACAGGAATAACCAAAGCGCATCTAATTCTGGCGGTTGATACTGAGGCATTGTGATAACAGCGGACTGACCATTGATTGAACGAAAAACAATATTGGCAGAGATTGCAGAGATAATGACCGCTTTGATTGAAATGAGTGAATAGCGAAATTGTGGTCTCATTTCTTCGACGACAAACATAATTCCGGCCAATGGTGCATTGAATGCGGCGGCTAAACCGCCTGCGGCACCTGAAGCGAGCAATGAGTGTCGAGTATCGTCATCTTTGACTCGAAAAATGTCTGTGATCATTCGACCGATGCTACCGCCCATTTGAACGGTAGGTCCTTCACGACCTAACACCATGCCCGAGCCTAATGCGCCCATACCACCAAAGAACTTTACTGGCAGTACTCGCCACCAGCGAACAGGCCGCATGCCATCCATTGCGCCTTCGATCTCAGGGATACCTGAACCTGCAGCCTCGGGAGCAAAGCGGTGCACGAGGAAATAACCGATAAAGGCAAATGCAGCACTGATAAGGAATGCTGCAAGCCAAAGTGGTAAGTGGTGAACAATTTCATCTTTCAGCCAATCAGTTCGAGTCTCTGATATGAAATGAACGGCAACTTCGAAATAAGTACCAACAACGCCGGCAAGCACACCAACGATACAAGAAAGAAAGAGAACCGAAGCGGGTGTCTTATCCCTAGAGAGAAATTGGCTAATAGCATCCCTTGGCATTTTAGCTAATAAGGACTGCTTTATTTTCTCTCTTCTGGTCATAGAGGTAAGGTTCCTGAGTTGATAAGGTGAGTATGCACAAATTATACGCTTCCTCTAAATATCCTATAGCAACAAAGATGAAAAGTTGAATTTCATTTATGGTATGAGTTCGTTTCATAAATGAAACATATGAGCAATAGTGGAATCACCGTCACAATTTTGAGCAATTATCAGGTGGTAGCTTGAATCTCCTCAAAAATGAACCATAGTTAAATCGTAAAGCAACATAACGAACCGCAAGGAGAAATGAGGTTTTACACACAATTTGGACGGACTCAAAGACAACGTTTAGTTCCTCGTTAAATGTTCAGGTCGATATTTAAGACTTCCTGATTCGCGAACTCACGATTGAGTAACGAGGGTGAGGCGTACTGATAAAGTACGCCTTTAGTTCGTTTTATGCCTCAACTTTCCCGCTTTATATCCCTACAAATTATCTTTTTGATTATATTAAAGACACCTCTCCATTAACTATTCTCAGTGTAATACCAATCGTAGTAAATAATTGGTCATCCTAGCTGGTTAAAACGCTCGATAACTGCGTTATAATTTTTTATTGTAGAATAACTACTTATCAAAACTTCTTGTCGAAAAGAGCAGCCTTGTTCTCAAGCCTTTTTCCTGCGCTATTTCTGATCACTTACTTACTGTGATTGGTATAAACAATCGATTGGGGTCAACTTTTTAGTGATTGAGTATATACTCCCTTAAAAAGGAGAACTGATATGACAAAAAAAGTGCCTACAAACATCATTACGGGTTTCTTGGGTGTTGGTAAAACGACAGCCATCTTGAACCTGCTAAAAAATAAACCTGAAAATGAAAACTGGGCTGTTCTGGTTAATGAGTTCGGTGAAGTTGGTATTGATGGGGCGCTAATGACGGATCAGGGAGCGCTTATCAAAGAAGTCCCCGGTGGTTGTATGTGCTGTACCGCGGGCGTACCTATGTCGGTTGGCATTAATGCATTGTTACGTCAAAAACCAGACCGTTTGCTGATTGAACCAACTGGGCTTGGTCATCCAAAGCAAGTGATAGCGACGCTGACTTCAGAGCAGTACACGCCGTACGTTGATCTTAAAGCCACGTTAGGTTTGGTTGACCCACGCAATCTATCTAATGAAAAGTACACTTCGAATCAGAATTTCAATGATCAACTAGACAGTGCAGATGTGATTCTCGGAACTAAGGTCGATCTTGTTCATTCTGAAGACATCGTTGTGTTTAATGATTGGGTGACGGATCAAACGCCAGCCAAAGTATTTCATAAGCTGATTCACGATGGTGAAGTGCCATTGGAAGTGTTGGACATTGAAAGAGTATATGGCAGTGCTTCATCCCATATTGAAGCGCATCATCACGATCACGCTGAACAAGAGCCTCAATTCCAACTTCCTCCCGGTGAAGCGTTCATCCGTAAAGAGAATAAAGGTCAAGGCTACTTTAGTTGCGGTTGGCTGTTTGGTGCCGAGTATAAGTTTGATTTCGATGCGCTCTTCTCAATGTTGTCAGACCTAACGGCTGAGCGTGTAAAAGCCGTGGTGAATACTGACCAAGGTTGCTACGCATTCAATGTGGCGAATCAAGTTGTGTCAGTCAATGAAATCACGCTCGATGGGTTTGAATCTCGATTGGAAGTGATCGACTCGCAGCTTATGCCTTGGGGCGATCTGGAACAGATTTTACTCAAGCTGTGTGGCATCAAATAGAACAATTATTCTGTTTGAAACGATGATTCTGGTGTTTGCTTCGCGGATGGTGAGGTAAACACCGGATTAAATGAGAAAGTTTGCGTTATGTCACGATAAATGTGAGATAAATCACTCTAATTACTTTATAGTGCTCGGCTGAAATAAGAATGTAGGCTGTCTGCTTAAGGAACCCGTAACAATGTCATTTTCTTCTCAAGGTTTTGCTCCTGAATTAGTCAAAGCGTTGACTGAGTGTGGTTATGAAAAACTCACTCCAATTCAACAAAAAGCAATTCCAATGGCTCGTAAAGGCCATGATATTTTTGCCACTGCTCAAACTGGTACGGGTAAAACAGCGGCATTCGCATTGCCTGTTATTCAGCACCTACTGAACAGCGGTAAAAAAGCATCTCGAGGAACGGCTCGCGGCCTTATTCTTGCTCCAACTCGTGAGCTTGCTGCGCAGATCGCTCAAAACATCAAAGACTACGTTAAATACACGGAACTAAGCGTTTCAGCGGTTTACGGTGGTAACAAGATGTCTTCACAGGTTCGCCAGTTAGAACTGGGTGTGGATATTTTGGTTGCGACTCCGGGCCGTTTAGAAGAGCACTTAGAAGCGGGTAACGTGTCTATTGCTAACCTAGAATTCCTAGTATTTGATGAAGCTGATCGTATCCTTGATATGGGCTTCATCAATGCTGTTCGTAAGATCATGCTGGATGTAGAAACATCGCCACAGATCATGATGTTCTCGGCGACAACATCGACTCAGTTGAACCAACTGTCAGTAGATATTCTACGTAAACCAAAACGTATCAGTGTTGAACGCGAAAACTCAACGGCTGCTACTGTCGGCCACGTGGTTTACCCAGTTGATCAAGAACGTAAAACAGAACTGCTTTCTGAACTGATTGGTCGTAAAAACTGGCGCCAAGTGCTTGTGTTCGTGAACTACAAAGAAACCGCGAACGATGTCGTTAAAGAGCTTAAGCTTGACGGTATTAAAGCGGTACTGTGTCACGGTGATAAAGCGCAAAGCGCTCGTCGTCGCGCATTGGATGACTTTAAAGAAGGCAGAGCACGTGTGATGGTGGCAACCGACGTTGCGGCTCGTGGTTTGGATATTGAAGACTTACCACACGTGATTAACTACGACATGCCTTTTCTAGCGGAAGATTACGTTCACCGTATTGGCCGTACAGGTCGTGCTGGTAAGCAAGGTCACGCTGTGTCTTTCGTTAACCGCGAAGAAGAGCTGACGGTTGTTCAAGTTGAGACACTGATTCAACAGCGTATTCGCCGTGTTGAGCAACCGGGTTACGAACCGAAGAAGCGTGATGCTTACATTGAAAAGCTGAACACTAAGTCGGCTTACAAAAACCGCCAAGGTCGTAAGAACAACGCGAACGAAGACCAGCAAGATCAAGCAAGCGCTGAACGTCGTTTGACTATGATGAAGCGAATTAAAAATCGTCGTAAGTAATTACGGTCGGTGAATGAAAAGAGTCACTGTTATGTGGCTCTTTTTGTTTGTATTGTTCGCAATATTGTTTATTGTCATTACTGCTTCGTTTCAACATCGCTTCGCTTTAAGCCCGCTTAAGAAACTACAGCCATACAATAAAAATAAGTCGATAAGGTAATAATATGGATAGCGCACTACTTTGGGCTTTTATTCCCACGTTTTTCTTTGTGTCAATCACGCCCGGTATGTGTATGACTCTGGCGTTGACACTAGGAATGAGTGTTGGATACAAGCGCACATTATGGATGATGATCGGCGAACTGGCCGGTGTAGCTGTTGTGTCAGTTGCCGCTGTATTGGGCATTGCGTCAATCATGCTCAATTACCCGTGGCTGTTTACTGGGTTTAAATTTATCGGCGCAGGTTACTTGTTCTACTTGGGTGTACAAATGTGGCGCTCAAGAGGTAAGTTGGCGATCAGTACTGATAATCTAGAGACTCAAGTAAACAATGATTGGGACTTGGTAGTTCAAGGTTTTGTTACTGCGATTGCTAACCCGAAAGGTTGGGCGTTTATGATTTCGTTATTGCCTCCTTTCATTAACAGCAAAATCGATTTAGCGCCGCAGTTGTTCATTCTAGTTTCTATTATTCTGGTGTCTGAATTCGTTTGCATGACCTTGTACGCGACAGGCGGGAAGAGCCTTAAGCATATGCTAGGCAAGGCTGACAACGTAAAGTTGATGAACCGCATTGCTGGCACGCTGATGATGGGCGTTGGTGTGTGGTTGTTCGTTAGTTAGCTTTAGTTAGCGATAACGTGCAAAGGCCATTCGCCATTCTTCCTTATGACGATAGCGGATAGCTTGTGAGTTAACAGAGCAAGCTAATCAATAGAATGTAAAAAGAGCGATAGGGCTTTGGCCTTATCGCTCTTTTTGTTATTACTTGCCTATAATTTAACTCTTTAGCTTATATTGTTATACAAGAGTTTTTAACTGATCTTAAACCGCTATTTCACCGCCATCTTCACGACGAATCACAACCGTTGCTGCACGAGGACGCACCGACATACCTGACGGAGTCTCCTCTGCTGCATTATCGCTGTATGGCCAGTTTCCCGGATGCTGTATATTTACAAACAATGACTTATAGTCTGGGCTGATGGTAAAACCTGTTACTTCACAACCGTTTGGACCAACAAAAAAGCGTTTTAACTCTGCTTGGTTGTCCTTTGTAATTACTGCTTGATTTCCATCTTCATCCGTCAATTTAGAGGGTACGACTGCCAGCATTTGATCATTGGTGTAGCCTGTCACTTCGTCAGCACCATTATCGGTTTGAATCCACAAAATACCACGAGCGTCAAACGCTAGGCCGTCTGGGCTAGCAAATTGGTTCAGGTCGGTTAATCCAGAACGGTTAATGTCTGTATCGCCATTGGCTGGTGAACCAAATAAGAAAATATCCCAAGTGAAGTCCGTTGCTGCTTCACCTTCATCCCAACGAATCACATGACCAAATTTGTTGTTTAAACGTGGGTTTGCTGCATTCGTTTCACTGGTGCGCTTGGTGTTGTTGGTTAGTGTTAGATATACAGAGCCTGTGTATGGATCGACGGTACACCACTCTGGGCGATCCATTGGTGTTGCACCTACGAGGTCCGCAGCGCCCGCTGTGTTTATGATGATCTCAGCCAAAGAGTTGAAATGGTCTGCCAAAGTCCCCCCAGCTAACGTAATGCTATTTAGATCCAACGGTAACCAAGTACCTGAGCTGTCTTCATTGAAACGTGCCACATAAAGCGTGCCTTCATCCATGTATTTATCACCGGTTGCTAAACGGTTTGATGGATTCGCATCTGCTGGATCCCAGCTTGCTGCCGATTCAAATTTGTATAGGTACTCAAAACGAGAATCGTGTCCCGAGTAAAAGACAACGGGTTGACCTTTTTCTAGTTTACCAAAAGTACAACCTTCGTGACGGAAACGACCTAGTGCAGTGCGTTTCTTCGCACGAGAGTTCTGTGTATATGGATCGATTTCAACAATGTAACCGTGGCCGTTCGCTTCGTTACGGTAATCGTCCATTGAGCTTGCGCCCGTCGGTTCTACATTAAAGCGGGTAAATTCATCCAAACGTTCTTCTGTGTTGCCAGCAAGTGTGTCCCACAAGTAACGTGTACTTTTGTCATCGACGCCAATACGATCTTGCTCTTCAGTACGAACACCTGCATTAACGAAGTAACCTGGCCAGTTTTCTTCACACGTTAAGTAAGTGCCCCATGGTGTGAAACCATTACCACAGTTGTTCAATGTACCGCGTGCTTGGCTGCCATCAGGAGAGAAGCGAGTCACAGTGTGAGCGGTATGTGCGACAGGGCCAGACAAGTCCATAGTCGTCGCACCTGTGTAGCGACGGTTGAGTGGATCGGTATCAACCAGTTTCCACATGTTGTCTTCGAGTTGAATTCGAACAACTGATACGCCATGGGCATTAATTTCTTTACGTACTTCATCTACAACAGTACGTACACCACTTTCTACGGTTGGGCCACTTGGGTGCAGAGCCATCGAGTCTATGTATTCATGGTTGATACACAATAAGCCGTCTGTAGTTCTGTCATTTAAAGGAAAGAAATGCATCCCATCGTGGTGCATACCTAGCGCATTTAACTGTTCGTCACTTGTGTTGCTGCCGTCATCTTTCCATGCACTACCTTGTGCATTTAGAGGTGTCCCCCATGGTACTAATACTTGTGCTATGTAACCTTGTGGAACCGAGACTGCATCGGTTAGTGATCCTGGAATTGAATCAAAGTTCAGCATTGCACTTGATACACCTGAACCATTACCTGCTGGAATGCTTGAGCTAGAAGAGTTGCACCCGGAAAGTCCAAACGCACCAAATGCGGTCATTGCACTGATACCTAAGCCGCCTTTCAATACGTTCCTTCTCGATAGATTGGCGTCTAAAACTTCTTCGAAAGGTTTATTTGTGCTCTTGTTGAAACGAGTGCTATCAAATGTTTCCTTGCTCATCTGTACTGATTCCTATTGATTGTATTTATTAGTTGTCCATGAATGATCTAGCCACTTACTAACGAGTAAATCGCTTTGATCAAGGTGTGACTAATCGTGAAGCAGTTAAGTGACAGATTTTTATAGATTTGATTAAGATTTTGTTTCTGTAGCACGAATTTTGCCATTAACACTCTCGTGCAATACAAAACTCTTGGGGATTAGGGGAGAACTGTGTATAAATGCTTTATCAAACGAAAAGAGAGACAGTTATGAAATTAGATAAAATCGAAAACAAAAATCGCCGCCTACGCAAAAAGCTATACCTAGGTGAATTCGCGATTCTGGGTTTTGAAGTAAGCTGCAAGACATCGATTGCTGATTTTGACCAATACGATGTGTTCATTGACGAATTCATCGATTTCATCGACAGCATCGGCTTATGCTTTGGTGGCGGTGGCCTAGAGCTGTTTGAAGGTTTCTTATGTTCTATCGAGCGTTACCGCTCAGTAACTGAAGCAGAGCAGCTGCAAGTTGCACAATGGCTTGAAGCGCGTGCTGAAGTAACGAAAGTTGAAGTTAGCGAGCTTATTGACGCAAACTACGCGTTCTAAATTGATGTTGTACTGTTAGCTTTGCTTGGAGGTCTACACGGCTTTTAGAACAAGCAACAATACACAAAAACAGAGGCCGAATCGGTAAATTGATTCGGCCTTTTTGCGTTTTCTTCCTTTGGTATTCGCTGAGCTGTTTTTGAATTGCAACCAGCTAAAGATTAAGCGAGGTTACGCGTCTTTGTTCTCTTCGTTACCTTCATTCACTTTCGCGTAGAAGTGAAGTAGTTCAGTCAATTCTTTAACCCAACCAAATGCATCCTTCGGAGCATTAACTAAGATCTTCTCGACTTTCTCACAGTGCACTTCAATCGAAATTGCTTCTTCAAGATTGAACGAAATCGAATAGAAATGCCAAAGCAGCAGACGAGTCATACGCTCAATGTTTTGTTGCGAGTTGTTAGATTCAGAGAATGCTAGGTTCACTTCACCAAGGGCAATCGCGGTCATTCGTAGCATTGCGTCAAACTTCGCTGATTGCATACGTTCTTCACTGGCCACTTCTTCTTGCTCAAAAGTGAACAATTCCGTCATTGCATCTTCAGGAACCAGGCGATGAATCATTCTTAAACTAAATTCTTCTAGTTCATGGCGAGGCATGGTGATTAAGCAATTTAAGGTGTAGTCGCGTTGCATGGTGTTCTCTTGGATGGGCAAAAAGGCCTGACAGTTTAATGGAGAAGCGAGTTCAGAAAAAGCAGATTTTAGATAAGCCTACGTTGGTAGGCTTATACGGGTATCAATACTTCAAATTAATCTATATAGATAATTAAACGAATCAAGTTTTGCTATGGCTTGGCGGTTGGTATTGCATCGATTGGTCGCTTCTCATGAAAATGTTGCTTGCCACTAAGCTGCCGATACAAATCGAACCTAGAGCGAACCAAGTCATAAGATCAGGGGTTTCGTTAAATAGAGGGATAGCTAATAACGTTGCAACGGCTGGTGTCGCGCTCCCGAACGCCGCAGAACGCTCTGCCCCGAGAGTGTTAACCGCATAAAGGTAAGTGAATGCGGCAATTAGGCCTGCTCCAACCCCTTGTACTGCGGAATGTACGGCAAGCTCTGAGAAAGGCCATTGAGTGATGGGTGCATCTACTAAATAGCTAGGGAGCGTTCCTGTCAGGATCAAAAACAACAATAGCAAAGTTGAACTGATAGCGATTAACCCCGCGCTCACTAACGCATTAAGATTGGCGACACGCGCTGAGATGGTAAAGGTCGCCCACATTAAGCTTCCGCAGAGAAGTAACAAGTGGCCTTTTGTATATTCAAAGTTGAAGCTGCTTAAACTACTGCCTAAGAACAATATAATACCGAGTAACACCAAGGCTAAACCTGCACTGCGGTGGCGGCTAAGTGGCTGTTTGAAAAAGAGTATTGCAATCCCGGTAACAAACAGAGGCAGTGTTCCGGGTATCAAAGCACTGCCGTGTGAAACAGGAACAAACTGCATTGCTGTACCTGCGACGAGCAGATAAGGCAGGCCACTGCCGACAAACATACCAACCAAGTAACGATTAGGCACTGTTGTTATGGCATTACGAGCTTTCCACACCAAGGGTAAGAGTACCAAGGCGGGAATAAGGAAGCGTGTGAGTGCGATGTCTGCAGGCGTTAAATTTGAATTCGCGCCGCCTTTAAGAGAAAGAAAAAAGCTCGCCCAGATGAGCAAAGTAACAGTAATAGATAGATAGCCAAGCGTCATAATAAATAAGGAAATTGAATGATGACTAATTATGGGGGAGAGTACGTGCCATAAGTTGGCAAATTTAGTTCTAATTTTACTTATCATTAATTGTTTCTGCTAATATTCTTTAAATTATTAATGAATTTAACTAATGGGCGGTATTCGCTATGGATAGAATTGATAGACATCTTCTTGAGTTGTTACAAATAGATGGCAGGTTAACCACGGCGGAGCTCGCTGATGAAGTGGGTTTATCACCTTCACCGTGTGCAAGGCGTATCAAAAGGCTCGAAGAAAAAGGGATTATTGACGGTTATCGTGTGAGTTTGTCTCGAGAGCAAGTTGGTATAGCAATGAGTGTGTTTGTTGAAGTGAGCTTAAACAACCACCAAGAAGTGTCTATTGATAAGTTTGAAAGTGCAATTGTCGAGATGGAAGAGGTCATCAGCTGCCACGTTGTATCTGGGGCTTATGATTATCTGTTAGAAGTGGTTAACCCAAACTTGATGGCCTACGAGGCATTTACAAGAAAGCTCCAAAGGCTCTCTAACGTCAAAGACATCCACACTCACCTTGCGATAAGACAAGTGAAAGGTAACGCGCCGCTACCGGTTTATACCGACTAAGCTGTAGGTAAAGGGATACGTTATGTGATGAAATGAGCAGAAAAAGTAATGATTCCTGATAGGAATCGCGGGAGCAATTAATGATTGTCTACTAAATTGCAGATACGCAACAATAAAAACGGAGCAACTCGTGAAAGGTACTCCGTACATGATAGGTGCAAAACTTAGTGATATTTAAAGTGAGAGATTGAACAATCTCCAGTTTGTGCATTAATTCTGAATGAAAAAGCATGTGAATGATAATCCACACCATCATTCCAAATTGTTTCTCCAAATATCTTACATAGCTCTAGCTCACTTACTGAACCGAACTCTTCCATGTGTTTAGCTACAGATAAAAGTTTACCTCTTACCTCTGCAGTCCATTCCGTGTTACTCAAGCAGTTGAAAGCCATAGTCTTTTGCATATTACCTAGCCAAAATGTGTCTTGTTATTAAGTTATATGAATATTCATGATAACAATTTTCTGGTATTTGTAAATCTATTTTGTGATGAACATCTCATATAGTTGCCTGGGTTGGTTGGAAATTAAACTCTATTGTTGATGTTTGACACATTAACTTTACAAGTTATTGATAAAGCTTTGATTAGCGAACTATTCAAATTAATTCCGTCAAAGAGCAGAGAAAGCCGAGTGCGGATTTCAGTTTTGGACGTCGTTTACAGGAGTTTTAGTACGGCGTGCTTTATCTATTATGGCGGCTTCTTGACGATACTTTGATGACAGCTGACGAAATTTTTCGCTGAGTGTATGGAGATCTTGGGAAAGCGATTGCGAACTTGCCACGTGCACCTGCGCGCTTTCTGATTGGCTTGGTCGCTTTGCCGTTGCACAGTGTTTAGCGACAGCTTGCCATGAATCGCTGAGAAACTGAGCCCCTTCGAGTTCTGTAGATACCATGTATGCCTGCTTTAACAAAACCTCAGAGATATCATAAGCGGTATTCATATGATTCTTGAGCTGTACATTAAATCTTGGTTCGTACTTTAGCCAAAGTTCAATGATCTGTGTTTCAGTGAAATGTTTAGAGAGAAGAGTTTGGGATTGATAAGTTGAGAGAACTCGGTTGAATTCTTTGGTGTATTGGTTATAGCGACCTTCGAATGCGAGCTGGCGATCCAACAGTGTTTGCCAGTTTTCACGATTACAATGGTTTGCGAACGAGACATTCGCACTCCAAGCTACACTCGTAATTATAACCTTCACCCAAAAACGCATGACTTTCCTCTACTTACCGTACTCTCTTTAGAGAGTATAGATGAGTGACAACATGAGTTGATGTACACTTAAAGCATACCTAAAACGGAAGAGTTGGTGGATTTGATGAAAAAAGCGCTGATCGCTTTACTTGTATTGTTAATATTGGGCGGAGGAGGAGCGGCGTACTACTTCTTTGTTATGAAAAAAGACTCAACACCAACAGAGAAAGACGAAGAACCAGTTGAAGAAGTTGCTCAGCAATCTGAATCTGACTTAGAACCGATCATGGAGCTTAAACCTGAGCCAGAACAGACAGAGTTCTATGTTTTGGACAGAAAGCTTGAAGTGGTGGAACAGCCGGAAGTTGATGGTTTGATAACGGATTACCTCTATAAGAGCGAAAAAGTCGAAGTATTAGAGAAGCAGGGTAAATGGGCTCGTATCTCAGATTACATCGTCCTAAAAGAAGGTGGCCCGCAGACGGCAGAATGGGTCGCAATGTCTGGTTTATCGAATGACGAAGTGATTATCTCAGAAAAAGAAAATAAAGAGATATTGGACTCTTACTTGGTTAAATCCGACGATCTTAAGATTCACCAAGAGAAGTTTCGTAACACGATTGCTAAGCTGATCTCTGAAGGTGAATGTGCCCCAAGTGATTTCGAAGAATTAGGCGGCTGGGTGAAATCGGTGAAGTACAGTGGTCGAGATGTCTATTTTATCTATTGCGGCGGACTATCTCTTGAAAATAAAATTTATTTAGATGTAAATACAAATGAAATATTTACTAAGTAGGATCCACGCCACTATTAATGTCGGATGTATTAATAGAAATTAACCTTTCTATTTAGAAGTTTAAAGCTATTAAAGCCCACTCATTAATTGAGTGGGCTTTTTATTTTATATTCGTTATGGATTATTTTTACTTTCTATATTGCATTCTGGTTGAAACAAGCCTTGATCTGTCAGTTTATCTTGGATTAACAAAGGTTTACTATCTTGATGATATATTTAAAATTAATTAAATAACTTTAAAATCATAGGGTTATGTACATTTACATATGCGTAACATTTCATATTTTTTGAGAGGCAAGTCAGGTTTTTAGCTATAATATGAAATTATTTTGTATTTGTAATAATACTTTTTGATTTTGAGATGTAGGGTTTAATTAAAGAAAAACGTAAAGTTTAATTATTAACTAAGACATTATTTTATTAACATCATTGTTATTTAATTTCTTGTAAGGGATGGAACCATTAATGAAAAAGCTTGCTTTAATTACAGGGTCAAAAGGCGGTATCGGGTCGGCAATATCTTCGAAACTAGTCGCAGATGGATATCGTGTGATCGCAACCTATTTTACTGGGAATTATCAATGTGCACTAGATTGGTTTAAGGAAAAACAATTTACTGAAGAGCAAGTCAGACTGTTTGAATTAGATGTTACTAACACTGCTGAATGTGCATTGAGCTTAAGCAAGTTATTGGAAGAAGAAGGCACTGTTGATGTGTTGGTTAACAATGCCGGTATTACGCGTGACAGTGTCTTTAAAAAGATGGATGCGGAAGCATGGAGAGAGGTGATAGAGACCAATCTCAACAGTCTTTTTAATGTGACACAGCCTTTGTTTGCACCGATGTGCGAAAAGGGTAACTGCCGAGTCATCAACATTTCTTCAGTCAATGGTCTTAAAGGTCAGTTTGGACAAACCAACTACTCGGCTGCTAAAGCCGGGATGATTGGCTTCTCCAAAGCACTGGCAGCCGAAGGCGCTCGCAGTGGCGTCACAGTGAATGTAGTTGCTCCTGGTTACACGGCGACACCAATGGTTGAGCAAATGAAGCCTGAAGTTCTTGATTCAATAAAGAACCAAATCCCAATGAAACGTTTGGCTACACCTGTTGAAATTGCGGACGCAGTGGGCTTTTTAGCGAGTGAATCTGGCGCGTACATTACAGGCGAGACATTGTCTGTGAATGGCGGCTTGTATATGCACTAATTGGCGAAATTCAAGGGAATGGAATGATGGAAAAAGTATTTATTGTTGCGGCAAAACGTACCCCAATTGGTGCATTTACCGGGTCTTTAAACAACGTATCAGCAGGTGAACTAGCTGGTGTGGCGATTAAAGGTGCGTTGGACGAAGTAGACCTACCGTTAGATGCGATTGACGAAGTGATAGTCGGCAACGTGATTTCAGCAGGGCAAGGCATGGGCGTAGCGCGCCAAGCTGCAATCTACGCAGGGCTTGCAGAGGAAATACCCGCGTATGGCGTCAACATGATTTGTGGCAGTGGCATGAAGTCAGTAATGGACGCTGCTGCACACATTAAGGCGCAAGACGCTGAAGTGGTGGTTGCGGCTGGTGTTGAAGTGATGTCTCAAATCCCTTTTGTGGTTCCGCCAAGTATTCGTAACGGACACAAGATGGGTGATATATCGATGAAAGACTTGTTGGTGGGCGATGGTTTAACGGATGCGTTTAATCATTACCATATGGGCATGACGGCTGAAAACATTGCGAATGCATTGAACATTTCACGCCTTGCTCAAGATAACTATGCGTTAGAAAGCCAGCAGAAAGCGGTGGCGGCAATCGAAGCAGGCAAGTTTACTCAGCAAATCGTGCCTGTTGAAGTTAAGCAGCGCAGACAGACAGTCACTTTTGATACTGATGAGTATCCGAAATCTGACGCAACATTCGAAGGCCTACAAAAGCTTCGTCCGGCATTCGACCGTGAAGGAACCGTAACGGCGGGCAACGCTTCAGGTATCAATGACGGTGCGAGTGCAATTATCTTGGCATCAGAGAGTGCCGTCGTGAAATACGGATTAACACCACTGGTTGAACTAAGCAGCTACGCACAATCTGGTTTGGACCCGAAGATCATGGGGTTAGGCCCAGTAGAAGCCGTATCAAAAGCGCTCGACAAAGCTGAACTAACGCTTGAAGAGATCGATTTGTTTGAACTGAATGAAGCCTTTGCAGCACAAGCGCTTGGTGTGATGTATCAGCTTTCTGAGCAGCACGATCTGCCTTTAGAAACCTTCAAACCAAAGGTGAATGTGAATGGTGGAGCGATCGCGCTAGGCCATCCTCTAGGAGCTTCAGGCAATCGAATTATTGTTTCACTTATCCATGAGATGCTCGAACAAAAGACAACTTATGGTGTTGCTTCACTCTGTGTGGGTGGAGGAATGGGCACCGCTGTTTTGCTTAAAGGTATTGAAGGCTAAGCCTGACTTGCCTGTAGCAGCTTAACAATTTATCGAAGTCGCTTATCCCAATGGTGAGCCTTCGTAGAAAGACATTACCTAAACTTGTATTACTAAATTATGTATTCATCAGGAGTTACTTATGTACACGGATATTTTCAAAACAATGACTGACCAAACTGAAAAGCAATTTGAACCGTATTTCAAGTTCAACAAGTTGGTTGCCAAGAACGTTCAAACAATGACGGAATTGCAAATGAATGCGATGCAGACATACACGGACATGGGTCTTGCACAAATGAAAGCCGTAAGCGAAATCAAAGATGTAAATAGCTTAACGGCTTTCAATAGCCAGCAACTAGCAGCGCTAACTCAACTGTCTCAGCAGATGATGAGTGATAGCACTAAGCTTCAAACAGTGGCTAAAGAATTCAAAGAAGATGTTGAAACACTAACAACTGAAAACTTGAAAACAGTTACACCTGCATAAATTTAATCGCCATCGAGTTAGCGCAGTATTTACTGTGAGGCTCGGTGGCGATTTTCCGATTATTGGAGTCATGTTATGTTTCAACACTTCTTTTCGGACTACCTTGTTAAACTTCAACAAACGAACCAGCAATGGTGGGAAAGCTTTGAACAAAACAAGGAAGCCGCGCAATCTCCCCTCAATCAAGCGATGCAAGAATTGAACTTTGATGATGCATCAAAAATCTTCGAGCAAGCCGCCAACCAACCCGCCGTTCTACTTCAGTTACAATCTCAATGGTGGGAACAGCAACTTAAGATCTGGCAGAATGCCGCGCTGATGGGCAACACCGAGAGTGTGATAGCCGAAGATCGTAGCGACAAGCGCTTTATTGATGAAGCGTGGAAAAACGACCCGTTCTACAGCTTTATCAAACAATCCTATTTGTTATTCAGTAAAAGCTATATCGACACCATCAACTCGATCGAAGGTATTGACGAAAAAACCAAAGAGCGAGTGGCGTTCTTTTCTCGTCAGGCAATCAATGCACTTTCTCCAAGCAACTTTATTGCGACTAACCCAGAGTTGATGAAACTGACGCTTGAGCGAAATGGTGAAAACCTTCTCGATGGGTTAGAGCAGTTACAAGCAGACGTTGAAGCAAGCGCCGATATACTCAAGATCCGCATGACCAACAACAACGCCTTCCGATTGGGTGTGGATGTTGCGAATACCGAAGGTGATGTTGTCTTTCAAAACGAGCTGTTTGAACTGATTCAGTACTATCCCAAAACACCTCAGGTGAACGCGACGCCTTTGTTGATCGTTCCACCGTTCATCAATAAGTACTACATTCTTGACCTTCGTGAGAAGAACTCGATGGTGCGCTGGTTGCTTGAACAAGGGCACAGTGTGTTCATGATGTCTTGGCGTAACCCGGGTGAAGCGCAAAAAGACCTCGAATTCGGTGACTATGTCACGGAGGGCGTTGTTAAAGCGGTTACCGCGATTGAAGACATTACCGGTAAAGAGCAAATCAATGCCGTAGGTTACTGTATTGGTGGCACGGTGCTGGCCTCTACGGTGGCTTACTACGCTGCGAAGCGCATGAAAAAGCGCATTAAAACCGCCACTTTTTTTACTACTTTGTTGGATTTCTCTCAGCCGGGTGAGGTTGGCGCGTACATCAACGAAACGATCATTAACGCGATCGAGAAACAGAACGACGCGAAAGGCTATATGGATGGTCGTTCACTGAGCGTGACGTTTAGTTTGCTTCGTGAAAACAGTCTGTACTGGAACTACTACATTGATAACTATCTCAAAGGCAGCAGCCCGATGGAGTTTGATCTATTGTATTGGAACAGTGATAGCACTAACGTAGCCGCTAAATGTCATAACTTCTTGCTGCGTGAGCTCTACCTTGAAAACAAACTGATTCAAGACAAAGGTGTGAAAGTGGGCGGTGTTTGGATTGATTTGAATAAGATCAAAATACCAAGCTACTTTATTTCAGCCAAAGAAGACCATATTGCTTTGTGGCAGGGGACTTATCGCGGCGCATTGAATACGGGTGGCAACAAAACCTTTGTGTTGGGTGAGTCTGGGCATATTGCTGGTATTGTTAACCATCCAGACAAGAAGAAATATGGCTATTGGGTGAATGACAGCCTAGACGACTCTGCTGACGAGTGGCTAGCGAATGCAAGCTATAGTGAAGGCTCATGGTGGTCACATTGGGATCAGTGGTTACAAGGCTTTGAGGCTGACGAGAAAATTGAACCTTTTAATCAAGGATCTGAGCTTAACCCTGTGATTGGCAAAGCGCCAGGCAACTATGTAAAACAAGTGCTGCCGATTGTCGATAAAGAGCAGGTTGATACAGAGACCGCAGAGAAAGAAGCTTAGGGTGTTAAATCACTTTCAATAATAGAGATATACAACGTCAGATAATAAAAAAGCCACTGATTTCAGTGGCTTTTTAGTGTCAACTTATCTCAAAACATAATTGACATAAGTTGACGCAATCTCGATTCTTAATCGATTTCTTTATCTTTACCCATAGATAAAATCCAAAGAGATACGGCTGCTACACCTGCGAAACCACCAAGAATGATCACTGGCATCGCACTGTAACCCAGGATATGCCAAATTACGCTCTCTAAAGTACTCATTCAATCGCTCCTTATTGCCAGCCTTCAACGCCATGCATGTCTGGTAGTTTATGTGCAATACCTTTGTGACAGTCTACACATGTTTTTTCACCAGAAGCTAGCGCAGTCGAGTGTTGTTTCGCACTACGAGGGCTCTGCTCTGAGAAGTCCATGTAATCGAACTGGTGACAGTTACGACACTCAAGTGAATCGTTCTTTTTCAATCGAGCCCATTCGCGTTCCGCTAGGTGAGCACGACGTGCTTTGAACTTTTCTTCGGTGTTGATGGTTTTTGCAATAAAGTGTGCGTATAGCTCTTTAGATGCTTGAACCTTACGAACAATCTTATCTGTCCACTCATGAGGCACGTGACAGTCTGAACAGATTGCACGAACACCAGAACGGTTAGAGTAGTGAATGGTCTCTTGGATTTCAGCAACGATAGGTGCGTGACAGCCAGAACAGAACTCTTCCGTGTTGGTTGCCTCCATACCCGTGTTGAATGCACCCCAGAACAAAAGACCACCCGAGAAACCCAAGAACAAAACAACGCCTACGGCTGCTTTACTTGGTGTCGCGAGTCTTTTCCAAAACGCTTTAAGTAATTTTATCATATATAGCCTCTCTTACAGTCCGGCTACGATTAACGCAGTGAATCTACAGGTTTGAACTCGTTCTCAACTAGTGGCTTAGCATTAGCTTGAGGTACGTGGCACTGTAGACAGAAGTAACGACGAGGTGATACGTCTGCAAGTACCGCATCTTCACGGTTCATGTAGTGAGTTACACTCACTTTAGTCGCACCCATTTCTTTTGCGTTTTTCCAGCTGTGGCAAGAAAGACACTTGTTAGCGTTAAGAGAAACTTCATAGCTACGAATAGTATGAGGCACTAGAGGTGGTTGGTATACGTAGTCACTCTCAAGTACTTGGTCACGAGGGAACTTTTTGAAGTCATCTGCTGCGCGAGTTGCTTCAAGTTCACTTGCACCACGTAGAGATTCTACGCCACCAATGCCGCCTGGGTTATCCAGCTCAGCTTCAGCTTGAACTGCACCAGCTAGCAAAAGACCAGCTGATAGTAGGGCAGTAATCAGTTTTTTCATGGTTAATTTCTCCGCCTAAAGGCTAATTCTTTGAGTGGACTACTTCTTTCAAAAAGTAACGAAAAAAGCAGTCGCAATATTAAATACGTCAGATCTACGAGCTAAGTGGTAAGAACATATTGTCCTTAAGCGACCTTAGTGATCTTAACTGGACACTTCTTGTAATCCGTCTGTTTAGACAGAGGATCCGTTGCATCCAAGATCAACTTATTGATCAGAATTCTTGCATCAAAGAATGGTACGAATACCAAGCCTTGTGGTGGACGGTTACGGCCGCGAGTTTCAACACGAACGCGTACTTCACCACGTTTATTTTCGATAAGAACTTCATCACCACGACGAAGGCCACGAGCTTTAGCGTCAGCAGGGTGGATGTAACAAAGTGCATCCGGTACTGCTTTGTAAAGTTCTGGTACACGACGAGTCATAGTACCTGTATGCCAATGTTCAAGAACACGACCAGTACATAGCCACATGTCGTATTCATCGTTTGGTACTTCAGGTGGTGCTTCGTATGGTGCGTTGATGATCAGTGCTTTACCATCTGGCTTACCGTAGAAGTCCCAATCAGAACCTTTCTTCGCGTATGGATCTGAACCTTCTTTAAAGCGCCATAGTGTTTCTTTACCGTCAACAACAGGCCAGCGTAGGCCACGAACTTGATGGTAGCGATCGTATGGTGCTAAATCGTGACCGTGGCCGCGACCAAAGGCTGCGTATTCTTCGAATAGACCTTTTTGAACGTAGAAACCTTGAGCTTGTGCATCGTCGTTAAGCTCTTGAGCTTCAGACAGTGGGAATGCATCAACGTTGCCGTTTTTGTAAAGCACGTCGTACATCGTTTTACCACGATGCTCCGGTGCTTTAGCAAGAAGTTCTTCGCCCCAAACTTCTTCAACAGTGAAGCGTTTAGAGAATTCCATGATTTGCCATAGGTCAGACTTAGCTTCACCTACGGTTTTCACTTGTTGGTACCACGCTTGTGTACGACGTTCTGCGTTACCGTAAGCACCTTCTTTCTCAATCCACATTGCGGTAGGAAGGATAAGGTCAGCCGCTTGAGCCGTTGCTGTTGGGTACGGGTCTGAACATACAATGAAGTTGTCTGGGTTGCGGTAACCTGGCAGACGTTCAGTGTTGATGTTTGGACCCGCTTGCATGTTGTTGTTACACATTACCCAGTAAGCATTGATCTTGCCATCTTTAAGCATACGGTCTTGAACAACAGCGTGAGCACCTGGTTTAGGTGGAATAGTCCCTTCTGGAAGTTTCCAGATGTCTTCTGCGATCTTACGGTGTTTAGGGTTCGCAACCACCATATCTGCTGGTAGACGGTGAGAGAATGTACCAACTTCACGAGCAGTACCACACGCAGATGGTTGGCCTGTTAGTGAGAACGGACTGTTACCTGGAGTAGAAATCTTACCCGTTAGAAGGTGGATGTTGTACACAAGGCTGTTCATCCACACACCACGAGTATGTTGGTTCATGCCCATTGTCCATAGAGACATCACTTTGATGTTTGGATCTGCGTATTGCTTAGCCAGCTTGATAAGGTCATCTTGAGAGACACCTGACATTTCAGAGGCTTTCTCAACGGTGTATTCAGCAACAGAAGCTTTGTACTCTTCGAACGTAATTGCCGTCATTTTTCCCGAGTTAGGGTTCGCAGCGGCTTGCTGTAGTGGGTCGTCGTCACGAAGGCCATAACCGATGTCTGTCGTTGCTTGCTTGAAGTTCGTGTGCTTGTTCACGAAGTCCCAATTCACCGCATCGTTTTGAATGATGTAGTTAGCAATGAAGTTAGCAATTGCTAGATCTGATTGAGGTTCGAAGATGTAACCCGTGTCTGCAAGCTCGAAAGAACGGTGGTAGTAAGTAGACAGTACGTTTACTTTAACGTGTGGGTGGCTTAGACGACGGTCGGTAATGCGAGTCCATAGTACAGGGTGCATTTCTGCCATGTTTGAACCCCACAGTACGAATGCGTCTGCGTGTTCAAAGTCATCGTAACAACCCATTGGCTCATCGATACCGAAAGTACGCATGAATGCGCCTACCGCTGAAGCCATACAGTGACGAGCGTTTGGATCGATGTTGTTTGAACGGAAACCCGCTTTCATCATCTTAACGGCTGCGTAGCCTTCCATCACGGTCCATTGGCCTGAACCGAACATACCAACACCTGTTGGACCGTTCTTCTTAAGAGAAGCTTTCCATTTCTCAGCCATTACGTCGAACGCTTTATCCCAAGATACGGGGGCGAAGTCACCATCTTTATGGAATTCACCATCTTTCATACGAAGAAGAGGTTGTTCTAGACGGTCTTTGCCGTACATGATTTTTGAAAGGAAGTAGCCTTTGATACAGTTAAGGCCTTTGTTTACTGGTGCTTCTGGGTCGCCTTGAGTCGCGACCACTTTGCCGTTTTGAGTACCCACTAGTACTGAACAGCCCGTACCACAAAAACGACAAGGCGCTTTATCCCACGTGATTTTTGTTTGATCAGAGCTAGCAATCAGGTTGGTTGCGGTTGCTGGTAGTGTTACACCTGCAACGGCTGCCGCTGATGCAGCTGCGTTTGCTTTCACAAACGCACGTCTTGTCATTTTCATACTTCACCCTCAAGTTGAGAATTGTTGCTTCCAGTTTCTAAATCCGTTTCTTCTAGTCCAGTTTCGATTTGGTGATAAACCAAAGCTGTCCCTAAAACGTTCTTAATGTTGTTTATTGCTTCGATGGTGTCCGTTACAAAACCTTGGTTTTCGGTTTCTAGGACCACGATGATTTTGCCTTCAGGGCTATCTCCGTAGATTTCAGCGTTATCGAATTGCTCGATCTCTGCTTTGATCTCATTTAGATGCTCAGGGCTCACATGCACGACTAAACTTGATATATGCACTTCATTTAGTGCCATAAATTGCTCTCGTTATTTTTATTTATGCATTACTCACAAGAATAGCTGAGGTTGGGCAAACTGCTACGCAGGCCCCACAACCGCTACACTCATTTAACTTGATCTTTGGTAGAGCAACACTGCCGGCTCTAAGTTGAAATTGAATAGCCATGGGTTCACACATGTCACCACAGCTTCGACATTCAACATTTTGTTGCGCTAAACACTGATCGGAGATCTGTGCTTTTGCTTGCCAAGGCTTTTCATGCTTTGGCTTAAAAATGGGTTCAGGACAAATGTCTGCACACTGATAACAGAAGGTGCATTCATCGATAGAAAAGTCGACAGTAGGGAATCCACCATCGCCCACAATGATTATCTTAGTTTCACAGCTCTCGATACATTTACCACAGCGAGTGCAGTCATCTGCAAAGCTTTCTAGGTTATTAATCCAAGGCAAACGAATCTGACTTGAGTCAACCTTTCGTCTAGAGAATAGACGTCGTTTTGATAGATCTACCACTAAATACCTATAGATGTTGCTAATATGTTGTAACTGTAGGTCATTGTTTCATTAATATCTTGTCATTAATCCTCACAAGTAGTGTAGTTTTAGAAACAATTGTATAAATACCCCCTAAGGGCTAATTGGGGGGATATATTGTCTTAGATCAATAAATTACGAAGCGAGTGATCACATATTGAATGGAGCTATGATATTTGATGTGTGACAATATCATTTCGCTAGCTAGTTATTTATAAATAGGAAGACTCTTTTGCTTATAAAACCGGTTTCATCTGTCACTAGTACAATAGCGAAATCATTGCTATTTATACTGCTGTTGTCGGTTGCGACTACTGGCTTTGCCATCTTTACTTTGGCTTCAAGTTTGAATGATGCGGAGGCGGTTAACGTCGCTGGTTCAATGCGTATGCAGAGCTACCGCTTAGCCCATGATATTCAAATAGAATCAGTTGATTATGATTCTCATATTCACGAGTTTGAGCGATCGCTTTACTCTCCATCTATGACCAAGTTGGTCAGTTGGAATGTTCCTACGGACATCACAGAAGATTATTACTTGATCATTGGGCGTTGGCATGAATTGAAGCGTGTTTTGAATAGCGAAGATCGTAAGCACTATTTAGTGTTAGTCGAAAACTTCGTGAACGAGATAGACCATTTTGTTTTCAAGCTTCAACAGTTCTCAGAGAATAAGCTGATAAAATTAGCGTGGGCTGGTGGCGTAGGGCTAGGTGGTATTCTCGTCATATCTCTTTTTGTTGTTCACTTCGTACGTAAACAAGTTGTTAAACCTCTCCATGCGTTAGTTGGAGCAAGTCAGCGAATAAAGAACAGTGACTTTGAGGTTCAGTTGGAAGTGACGAACAGCAATGAACTCGGTATTTTGACCAAAACGTTCAACTCAATGGCCAAAGATTTGGGGGGTGCTTTATCGAAATCTTGAAGATGTCGTTGATGCCAAAACAGTTGAACTGCAAAATGCCAATCAATCATTGCAGGCGCTCTATTATTCCTCACAAGAACTCACAGTGACGCGTATTGCCCCAGAAAACTTTAGAGCGATCTTACAACACTTAGCTAGCCTTGAAGGAATCGAATCATTAAGGTTAGAAATTGTTGATAATTCAGGCCGGTCACTGATTCTGGATGAAGGTTACGACTCAAATTGTAACTATGAAAAATTTGAGATGAAGTTGGATGATAACGAACTGATTTTGGGTTATTTATATTGTGCATATCATCATGGGCACTCAACAAAAACTTTGATTGAAAGCTTTATTCAATTGCTATCGCGAGCGATCTATTATAATCGTGCTCAAAAGAAAGCTGAGCAGCTTATCATTATGGAAGAGCGTGCAACGATAGCGCGTGAACTACACGATTCATTGGCCCAATCTCTTTCATATTTGAAGATTCAAGTCACTTTGTTAAAGCGTGTTGTTAGCAAATTACCTGAACATAAACACAGAGAGCAGTCAGAACAGATAGCCTCTGAGATAGGGGTTGGTTTAGCTAATGCCTATACTCAACTTCGGGAGCTGCTCACTACATTTAGGTTATCTATCAAAGAAGGTAGCTTTGGAGATGCTTTGGGTACGATGCTCGAACAACTCAATGAGCGTACCGATGCGAAGATTAATTTAACCAATAATCTTTCATCTATTGAACTTGATGCTCATAGTCAAGTTCACCTGCTTCAATTGATTCGTGAGGCAACAATAAACGCCATAAAACACGCCAATGCAGGCTTAATAGATGTATGCTGCATAAATGAAAATGGTGAAGTATTAGTTGTGATTAAGGATAATGGAGATGGCTTTGATCCCAGTAGTTCTAAAATGAACCACTATGGAATGAGCATCATGCAGGAGCGAGCGGCAAGACTGAATGGCGACTTAACGGTTGAAGCAGCAAAGGGTGAAGGCTGTACAGTCATATTAAAATATAAAATTTTGAAGGAAGTTCAAGTTGACGATTTGTAAAGTAATACTGGTTGATGATCATCCATTGATGCGCAGAGGTATAAGCCAATTACTGAGCTTTGAAGATGAATTCGAAGTGATTGCGGAAGCAAGCAATGGCACTGAAGCGATCGCTCTTGCTCATGAAGAAGAACCTGATTTGATCCTGTTGGATCTCAATATGAAGGGGATGTCAGGGCTCGATACTTTAAAAGCGCTTCGTACTGATGGGTCGAGCGCTAACATTGTTATTTTAACTGTCTCGGATAGTCCTGCAGATATTGAAGCTATAGTAAAAGCAGGTGCTGACGGTTACTTGTTGAAAGACACTGAACCTGATGAATTGATTGAGTTACTTAAGCAAGCGCATAGTGGCGACAAGGCCTACAGCGATGTTGTTGCTCGCTATTTGAGTGATACCGTCAGTCGTAAAGATATCTTCGATCAGCTGACTGAACGTGAAATGCAGATCCTTCAAGAAGTCGCAAAAGGTTATCGTAATAAGCAGATCGCTGATCATTTGTTCATTTCTGAATCGACGGTTAAGGTACATATGAAGAGCCTACTGAAAAAGCTACAGGTGCCTTCACGTACCGCCGCAACCGTTCTTTACCTAGAACGTTACGGAGAAATGAAGTAGGGCTTATTCCTTTGAAATTAAACTATTTTAAGCCGTACTGCTTAGTTTCGATGCCTAATTTACATGTGATCGCTTTTGTTGAAATCAGAACGCGAAGCTAAATAGATAAAAAGAGACACAAAAAAGCACTGACCTTATTAAGCTCAGTGCCTTTTTATTTAAGCATTTTATATCGGTACTGTGGTTCGAATCACTAAGCTGTTGCTCTTACGAAAGTTGGGTTTACGCCGTCATTGGAACCAATACCAGCGTACCGAAGATAACCGTAATAAGACCACAAATTACGGGTACAGAAGTACGTTTAACGACTTCGAATGGACTAATTTTACCCATACCAGATGTAGCAACAACCACACCAGATACTGGAGATATGGTACGGCCTAAGTTAGACGCTTGGAGCATTGGGATAATGAGGAATGCTGGGTTCAAGCCCATCTTAGCTGCCAGTGATGGAGCCAGTTCTACGAAAGCATAGAAAGGTGCGTTACCAGAGCCGGTCGCGATAGCCGCAGCAACCGTTAGGCCCGTTAGGATAAGCATTAAGGCAATACCGCCAGCACCTGCCGATTCAGCAAGGCCGATTAGGTTATCAATCGCACCTATAGACATTAAGCCTTGAGCGAACACACCTGCCGCAACCAAAAGCATTACCACGCCTTTAAATGCTTCTGCCATACCTTGATAGCAAGAGTCTAGGTCTTCCAGTGTTTTTTCTCCGTCGAATTTCTTAACAACGTAATCGATGAGCGCACCTACGAAGATAGAGCCAACTACGATGGTGTAGATATCAAGTGAAAGCCCCGGAATAGTGCGGCCGTTGAATAGGAAGACACCGATGATAGGTAGAAATGGTAATGCAGCGTAGAAAGCGGGTGCTGTTGTTTCGATTTCAGAAACGTCTACTTTTTCCATGGGTGTATTTTCTTTCTTATCTAGGTACTTGTTCCAGAAGAAAGCTGCAGCAGCCATCACGATGATTGCACAGATAGACACTGGTAGTACCGTTTGAACGGCAAACACATCTAAAGACATTCCGGATTTTTCAGCGGCAATAACAACATCACCAGATGTTGGTGAAAGTATGATTGCCGCAGGTGATGCACAAACCGCGACAGCTGCTGGGCGAGAGATACCCATTGCTGTCATCATTGGAAATAAGGTCGCCATCAACAATACCCCCAGACCTGTTGCCGAACTGACAGCAAGTGACATCAAACAAGCTACAATGTAAGCCGCTACTAGCAGTACATAAGGAGATTTGATCACAGCAAGCGGTTTAGAGAACTGTTTCACTACCACGTTGTTGGCGCCGATGTGTGTCATGTAGGAAGCAAAACCACACAAAAGCATGATCTGCATGCCTAGGCCGCCACCTCGATATTGGAGCATGTACTTAACGAATTCTAGTGAGTCGGTAACCACATTACCTGTTGAAGCGACTTTAGCTGGTAAAACAGTATGGCCAATAAGGCCAGTAATAAGAAGTAGGGCAAGGCCAGCAGTCAGTAATACACCCGCTGCTTTATAGCCTTTGACGATAAAGTAACCAACAGCGATGGTAATCACGAATCCGATCAAGAGCTCTAACATAGAAATCTCCGCAAAGTTTAAAAAATATAAGAAAGTGTTTCAGAATATGACTGTGAATGTACAGAAAACTGCGCTGTGGCACGAGGTATAGTTGAGGTTGGTATGATCTAAAACAAACATTTTTTTCGATGTTAATTCTGGTTATAAATCATGAATGACTAGTGTTGTTTAGATGTTAATTGGTGTTTCTCTTTAGTTTAAAGAATATAGAACGGATCACTTTAAAGCATTTTGTAGGTGTGATAAACGAAGTCTATAGAATTTGAGAAGCTTTGAGGCAAAAGCATAAAACATTGCGATAAATACATTTAATTAATTTTAGTCCCTAGTGAGTTAGCCTGTGTTGATGAACAAGCCGTGTCGTCTATGTGTACTTGGTTACGACCATTATGTTTTGCAGCATACAGAGCCTCGTCAGCCCGCTTCATCCAAGTATCAATTTCTTCATTAGAAATAAGCTCAGCAATACCAATACTCAAGTTAATTTGACAAGGTGCTGAATTTCGCCCTGCCGAAACCAGGTTAGAGAAATGCTTCACGATATCATTTGCCTCTTTTTTTGAAGTATCAATCAGCAAGAGTAGAAATTCATCCCCACCAAGCCTAAATAAAGTATCACTTTTTCGTGTGTTGGCCTTAATTGTATCCACCACTTCTTTAATAATTTGATCCCCTACATCATGACCGTACAAATCATTGACTTGCTTAAAATAATCAATGTCAATTATTGCTATAGAAGATTGACTTGGCGACTGTTGATTTGGCATCTTCTTATCGGCTGCGTTTTGTAAAAATGTCTCCAGTTGATAGCGGTTAAATGCGCCAGTTAAAGAGTCTTTGGTAGACAGGTTACGAAGTTCATGTTGCAACTTACGAATAGCCTCAATGGCAAAGTGAGAGATGAAAGAGCAACAAAGCAGCGCTAAAAAAAAGCGAAGGGTAATCGAGAGAGGTTGATGCTGTAAAGCCACCATGCTTGTCCCTAGGATAATAATACCATTGGTGGCAATAGCTAAACGTTGAGGGATAACAAATACAATGGCTGTGATGATTGGAAATACCCAGTACGTTGCAAGAGTTCCAAATATATCCACACTTAAAATAATCGAAAATGTAATAAGAGTTAGTGGGATCAAATGACCAATTATTTTTTTATGGAGGTATAAGGCGACATAAACTTCAATCAACAAGGTAGCTAAAAAAGAGAGTAAAATTAAAGCGAGAAAAGCTTCACCAATAACAAAATTCTTGATGATCAATGGTAAGAAAGTGAGCATTGCAACTAACACAATAAACTTCAATACTCTTCTTTTATTATGCAAATCGAATAGAGCATCGGTGTTGCTGTCAAACATGAACTTACGTCTATTCATACCAAAATACCTTGTTATATTATTCGTTGGTAAAGCAATAGTATGTATTAATGCAAACGTGCACATGGACAAAACAATCGCTCTTGAAGCTCCGCTCGAACCCAGATGAATATCGTGTCAGCATCTACTTTTAGTTAAGCGTATTACGAGTCATATCACAATCATTATGTTGTCTATACTCTGAAGTTGAGAAATAACAGGGATCATTAATAGATGACTTAAGGCCATTCTTGGCGTCTTAAAGCCTAGATATAAAGATGGTGAGGCGAAGATGAATACAGATTCAGCAGAACATTGAGATATCTGTATTCATGTAGAGTACGATTCTACAGGTACTAGCATTTATAGAATCGTCATTGACGGGCTTAAGGCTGATAGCATTCGGTAATGCTCATAAAAAAGCCCTCATAGCAATATGAGGGCTTTCGAATAATAAGCAAACAGCTCTGTTATTGGTATGTTAAGCGCATTGTTTTAGCTTAAGCGTATTGCTCAACCGTCATCGCCCAATTTTTCTTCTGCTGTTCGAAGTTCATTTTAATTTGCTGATAACGAACTTTAAGTACAGAGTGTTCGTATTTTTTCACCACGTCTTCGCGTTTGCTTTCAAGTAACTGCTTTTTGACTGCGTAGTATTCGTTCATGTTTGATACCAGTGCGTCGAACTCTTTTTGAAGCTTGTCTGCAATTTGCTGTTTGTCAGCGCGGTGCATGATTTTCTGTTGCGTCCGCTTCAGTAACATTGACGCTTCAGCTTTCTCAATGCGGGCTTGAGGCGTTTTCTTAAGCTTGCTTGCTAAGCCCATCAATGAAGCACTCTTAATCAACCACTTTGTTGGATCGTATTGCCACCAATAAATACCATTACGATAGTCATTCTCAAAGATGTGATGGAAGTTATGATAGCCCTCGCCAAAAGTAAGGACAGCAAGTACACCGTTGTCACGTGCTGTATTTTTATCAGTAAAGGGTTGGCTACCCCAAATGTGAGCGAGAGAGTTAATAAAAAATGTGGTGTGGTGGTTTAGTACCAAACGAACCGCACCCACAATCAATAACATGCCAATTACATCACCGTAAACAACGCCAAGAGCGATAGGTACGCCGAAGTTCATTAATAGTGCCAGCAAAATATAATTTTTGTGTTGCCACATTACGATCTTGTCTTTCTTCAAGTCACGACAGTTTTCGTAATCTTCATACATTGATGTGTTGTAGTTACGAATCATCCAGCCGATGTGTGAATACCAAAAGCCACGTTTTGCTGAATATGGGTCTTTGTCGTTGTTGTCAACATGCTTGTGGTGAACACGGTGGTCTGAAGACCAGTGTAGAGCGCTGTTCTGTAATGCAAATGCACCACCCAAAGCAAACAGAAATCTTAGGCTTGAATGTGCTTCAAAGGCTTTATGTGACCATAAGCGGTGGTAACCCGTCGTAATTGAAAGATTACAGAACGTAAAACAGATCGCCAGCCATATCCAGTGCTCCATACCATAGCCAAAAAAGTAGCCATAAACGGGAGCCGCGACAATAGCAAGCAGCATACTAAAAGAGAATACAAAAATATTAAGCCAGATTAATGGTGGCTTTTTTGTTGATGGTGTGTCGGCACTATTCATTAGTAAATGTCCATTGGGCTTACATCTGTGCGCTAGAATATCAGCGCACACGTGTAAGTCAAGATTGAAAGTGTAAACGTGTATTAGTATGTTTTGCTTAAATATTGTATAAAGGTAGTGTGAAATGTAGTAGCAAGTCATAAATGGAAGTACTAAGGGCTAATAAATGGAAATTAAGGTAGCTGAATATAAAGATTATGAACGAATCGCCCAATTACATGCGGATAGCTGGAAGCTATATTACCGTGGCATTCTCGCTGACGATTACTTAGAAAGTGACGTTTTAGAGGACAGATCTGTTATTTGGCAGACTCGTTTGATCAACCCTCCTTTTAACCAACATGTTTTATTGCTTGAAGAGGGCGGTTTACTGGTTGGTTTTGTCTGCGCGTTTGGTAATCATAACTTTGAACGTGGCACGTTCATTGATGCATTACATGTAGACAATAATTATCGTGGCCGGGGCATAGGTAAGCGTTTACTGTCTGAACTATCTAAGTGGTTGAAGCAATATTACTCGGATTCAGGACTTTACCTAGAAGTGATGTCTGAAAACCACCAAGCCATTGCATTCTATGAAGCGATTGGTGGTAAAGAAGAGCTGGAACAAGTTTGGAATGCACCCTGTGGTAGCCAAGTGAATGAAAAAATTATTTCTTGGGAGTCGCCACAAGATCTTGAACAGAAAACTGCTAGTGTCGTTTATTCTTAAGCGACTTTTGCGTAGGCAACTCTTATCTTAAAATGAAGCGTGACTGGATTAGATAAAGCCCCAAACCTGCTAGGTTTGGGGCTTTCTCGTTTAGTGATTATCTTGCGTTTTTGTGATTGAAAACGGCAGGTTTTATAGACTTTTCAGTATCTAATTGAGATTGATGACCTGAGAGACGACATTCACGCTCTATCGAATATAGAGCGTGAATACGTTAGAGGCAGGTTGACTAACGTTTGTTCTTCAAGTAGCGCTTACGACGTTCTTCTTTCTTCTTAATTTGTTGTTCGGCTTTTAGAGCAGCAGCTTCTTCAACTTCGACCAGCTCTTTGGTGATCATCTCCGGTAACTCTAGAGTGACTTTACCTAAAGTACCGTTACGCAGTTCGTGAAGTAGAATTTCAGAACATTTGTGAAGGTCGATATGACCACCTGCACGAAGTGCACCACGCTTACGACCAATCGCTTCCATCAACTCGATGTCAGACTCTGGCAATTCTTCGATTTGGTAGCGTTCTTTAAGTAGGTTCGGGTACTGTTTCGCTAAGTATTCAACCGTATAAAAAGCAACTTCATCGTATTCCATTGCTGTATCTTTAACAGCGCCCGTTGCTGCTAGGCGAAAGCCACTGTGTGGATTTTCTACTTTAGGCCAAAGGATCCCAGGAGTATCTGAAAGGATCACGCCGTTTTGCAGGTTAATGCGTTGTTGGCGACGAGTCACTGCCGGTTGGTTACCCGTTACCGCGATTGTACGTCCAGCTAAGCAGTTGATGATGGTTGATTTACCTACGTTAGGGATACCCATGATCATCGTGCGAATGTTTTTACCCATCTGTTCACGGTGCGGTGCTAGCTTACGGACTAGCTCCATAACATGGTTAACTTCTTCTTTAACGCTGGTGGTAATTGCAATCGCTTTAACACCTTGCTCTTTCTCGAAGTGCTCAATCCAACGCTGAGTCAGCTCAGGATCCGCAAGGTCACGTTTGTTCAACACTTTTACACAAGGCTTATCGCCGCGCAGTGAAGAGATCATTGGGTTTTCACTACTGAACGGAATACGAGCGTCCAGTACTTCGATAATCACATCAACCTGTGGGATAACTTCTTCGATTTCTTTACGGGCTTTATGCATGTGACCCGGAAACCATTGAATTGTGTTGTTAACCATTTGAAAATATTGCCTTTTTATTGAGTATCTTTGCTGGGGAAATAGTAAAAACTAAGCGAGGATGATATAAGAATCTATCCATGTCTGACTTTTCCAGCGTTTATAGTGAGATTTTACCACCATAAATGCGTTGTCGTCGTAAAAATTTAGTTGTATTCACATTTTGGTGGTAGTTGTACGTATAGGGATTGCCATTGGTAAGCGTCTAAACTGTCAGCCAAGTCATATTTTGGAATACTCACCCAATAATGAGAGTTGGTCGATGTAAAGAGCGATAACACGCGATATTGAATAGTGAAGTGAACAAATTCAGAGCAAAAGTGATCTGGTTTTGTTATGACTAATCTCTCTTTTCTTAACATTATTAATTGTTGTTTTTTACAATTAACTCAGAATGACGCAATTCCACGCGCAACGCTAGATTGCCGGGAACCAAAATAATTACAAAAATTGCCTTACTGGAAGAAACATGAAAATCAAACCACTCCCGCCTTTAAATAGCTTGGTGGCATTTGAAGCATCTGCTCGGCACTTAAGCTTTACCCTTGCGGCAGAAGAGCTCAACGTGACACAGGGCGCAATAAGCCGCCAAATTCGTCAACTGGAAGAGTACCTTGGCAAAGCCATGTTCACGCGGGCAAACCGCAGTATCAATTTAACGCCAACTGGTCTGCAATATTACCAATCGATCAGTCACTCTTTACTTGATATTGCGCAGGTCACCGGAGAAGTTAAAAAATGGCAAGGAGAGCAAAAAATAACGGTCGCGACGACTAATGCGATGGCCGCCTTATGGCTGCTACCGAAAGTGGCAGAATTTCAAAATGAGCATGATGATATCGATATCCGTATATTGGCCTCAGACAATATTCTCGATTTACGACGCTTAGATTGCGATATCGCACTGTTTTATTGTCGTACGCCTCCGGCCGAGATGGAAGTTACTACGCTCTTTTCTGAAGAAGTTTTTCCTGTGTGTAGTCCTCTTTATATGGAAAAGATCGGTAACCCGAGCGAAGCCGAAGAGATCTTCAGTAAAACCTTACTCTATTTGGAAGAGTCCCAGCGAGATTGGGTGAATTGGGAGCAGTGGTTCAGCGGCGTTGATTTACCTAACATGACGCCAAGAAATCGTATGAATATCAATAATTACCCGATGTTGTTACAAGCAGCGATCAACGGCCAAGGTATTGCTTTGGCTTGGGGATCGTTGGTAGACGACTATCTGCAAAGCGGCGCGTTAGTGAGACCGGTCGAACACGTACTTTCAACGCCTTCAAAATTTTCTATGCTAGAGCCCAAAGGAAGAGGGTTAGTGCCCGCCAGTGTTAAACGTTTTCGTGAATGGTTGCTTCACCAATTGCCGGACGAAGTGGGTGATAAGGGGTTAGTGTAGTTAATGTGTTTAATGAGAAGCAAAAAAATGAAAAGCGGGAAGAGCTCTTCCCGCTTTGTTGTTGAATGATGTGGTTTCAGTCGGCGTTGCTCTAAGTCAGAGCCGGTTTTTGTTCTAAGTCACTGTCTTGTTCTGATTTAACCTTAGGTTGTGGCATCGCGCCAACCTTCGTTTCAACCATTGGTTCTACAGGGCCATCCAGCTTATCTTCCTCTGGGTGAACGTGCTCAGGAAGCATCGCCCAAGGCTTAGGCTCGCGTCGAATGCTATGGAACAGCGTTAAGCTCATTACCGAGATGAAGATCGCGATAGGGAAGCCCGCAATAATAGAGGCAGTCTGCATTGCTTTTAAGCCTCCCGCATACAGCAGTACGCCAGAAATTGCCGCAATCATAACGCCCCATAGTACACGAATGGATTTGGGTGGCTCGCTGTCCCCCGCGGCGTCTAAAGTACACAGGACCAATGTTCCAGAGTCTGCAGAGGTAATGAAATAGGTCCCAAGAAGCATACAAGCCAGCACACTTAGCAGTTTACCGAACATACCTGTGTCTAGATTATCGAACATGGTAAACAGTGCTCGCGTTGTATCGGCTTTGGTTGCCTCTAGAATCGGACCTCCAGTGAATGGTGCAGGTGCGGCTTGACCGGCTTCTTGTGCGGCAACCACTTGTGCTTCGTGCGCCACACGTGCATCTTGCTCCACTTTCAATGCTGCGCCGCCAAAGACAGAAATCCATAAGAAAGTGATTAGCGTTGGAACAATTAAAGCACCGCCAATAAGTTCACGAATAGTACGTCCTTTCGAAATCCGCGCGATAAACATACCCACGAACGGTGCCCAAGTCATCCACCACGGCCAGTAGTATGCCGTCCACCAGTTTTGCCACCCTGAGTCATTCTGTGTGTCGCTCCATAGGCTCATACCGACAATATTCTGCGCATATAAGCCGGTACTTTCTAGTAGAGTATTGAGAATGTAGCGCGTTGGTCCGATGTAAAGCACAACCAGAACTAGCATAAGTGAGAGCAGCATATTCCATTCTGATAGACGGCGAATTCCTTTACCCACGCCAGACAAAACGGACGCTACCGCACAAGTACATAAAGCCACAATAATGAATAGTTGTGTACCTAAACTGATACCTAAGCCGAAGGCTTGATTCAGGCCAGAGTTAATTTGAATAACCCCCATCCCTAAGGTTTGTGAAATACCGAATGCGGTCACCGCAACCGTCAGGATATCTACGGTATGACCGATTGGGCCGTAAATTCGGTCACCGATCAAAGGGTGCAGAATAGAGCGGAGTGTAAACGGCAAATCTTTACGGTAAGAAAAGTAAGACAACGCGAGCGCAACAATTATAAAGACCGACCACGGGTGCAGGCCCCAGTGGAAAAAAGTCAGTTTCATTGATGTTGTGGCAGCTTCATTCGTTAACCCTTGTGAAAATGGGTTATCGGCGTAATGCCACATCGGTTCAGCGACAGACCAGAAAATCAGGCCTATCCCCATACCGCCAGAAAACAACATGGAAATCCAAGATAAGTAGCTAAACTCTGGCTTTTCATCGTCTTTACTCAAACGAATATGACCGTAACGGCTGACCATTAGGTAGATAAGAAACCCGACAACTAAAGAGACGAGTCCGATATAAAACCACTTCATATTCTGCAAAAGAATACCGGAAATAGTTTCAAAGTACTGACCCGCTTGGTTGGCGAGAATGGCACAGAAAAGTACAAAACCGATGACAACGATCTTAGATGCGATCGTCACAGTTGGGTTGAGTCCTTTCAATATCCCTGATGTTGCTCTCATAGGCGTCCCTCACATTACTTTTGTTAGTTGTGTTATTGGTTGTTGCTTTATTGTTAAATTTTGAAAGAGAGTAGAGAGTGCTTAGCGCCGTTTCAACTGATTAATACTCATCGGTTGATGAGTATTAATCATGCAAACAATAACCTTGTTTAATTATGTAGTTTTTGTTGCCCAGGAATAATACATGGATGACAAAAACTCATCCAAGCCCTCCGAAAAAGTCGTTTGTTTGTTGCGGTTTTGTTAATCAATATTGGCATCACTAACACAACACGATGTTGTACGCACTGGATGCAACTCGACTTTCGGAGATAAGAATATGAGCAATGTCAACCAAACCATTATTCCTGTTGAACTTGTTGATAAAGTACTAAACCCAATCAGCGAAGCGACAGGGATGCCAAACGAAGCCTACACAAATGCTGAGTACTTTACGTTTGAGCGTGATCAGGTGTTTGGTAACACATGGGTATGTATTGGTTTTGCCTCGGACCTTCTTAAAGATGGCTACGTGATGCCAATAGACTTCATGAACCTACCACTATTAATGATGAGAAACCGTCAAGGTGAAGTTCAAGTATTCCACAACGTGTGTAGTCACCGTGGTATGAAGCTGGTTCATGAAGCGGGTGAGGTGCAAGGCATGATTCGCTGTCCTTACCATTCATGGACTTATGATCTTGACGGCAACCTAAAAGGCACGCCACATATCGGCGGTATAGCGAAGCATAAAGATGACCGCTTTAAATGTGAAAAGCACGGTCTGAAACCATTGCGTTCAGCGGTATGGATGGACATGGTTTTTGTCAACCTGTCGGGTGATGCAGCAAGCTTTGAAGAACATATTGCACCGTTAGAACAACGTTGGCAGACATTCTTGGGTAAAGACGGTTTGGGCCTTCTGCGTCGTGTCAACATGGGTGGTAACTTAGAAATCGAAGTGAACAGCAACTGGAAGCTAACAGTGGAAAATTACTGTGAAGCGTACCACCTGCCTTGGGTACACCCAAGTTTGAATAGCTACTCGCGTTTGGAAGATCACTATAACATCATGTTTGACGAACGTTTTGCAGGCCAGGGCAGCCTTGCATACAACCTGTCTGACACGGCGGGTACGCATCTTCCAAAATTTCCTAGTTGGCCAGAAGACAAACTACGCCATGCAGAATACGTAGCGTTATTCCCGAATGTGTTACTTGGCATTCAGGCCGACCACGCCTTTGCGATGATGATCGAACCAATTAATGCCGACAAGAGCATTGAGCACCTTCGCGTCCTTTATGTCGGCGACGAAGCAACCAAAGATGAATTTGCCGCTTGTCGCACTGCCACCGTTGAATCTTGGCGTGTGGTATTTGGTGAAGATATCGGTGCGGTAGAGGGCATGCAGCAAGGTCGCTATTCACCAGGCTTCGGTGGTGGCGTGTTCTCACCTGAAATGGATGTCCCAACTCACTTCTTCCAAACATGGTTAGCGAAACAAGTCAAAACGGCAATGGAGCAGTAATATGATGCATTACCTCAATTATATTGACGGTGAATGGTGCAATTCCGAGCATTCACTTATGGTCATGAACCCAGGCACCGCAGAAGCTTACGCGACAATTGCAGAAGCGACTATTGCCGATGCAGATCGAGCAATGGCAGCTGCTCGCCGAGTGGTTAATCAAGGTATTCTGTCGGACATTCGTCCTGCAGTAAGAACAGAATGGATGCTAAAAGCGGCCGTGGCGATTCGTGAAATGGTTGATGAAGGTGGGCTCGTTGCCTGTCGTGAAAATGGTAAATCTTTGCAAGATGCTAAAGATGAGTTTTTAGAATCGGCACGCTACTTCGAATACTACGCGGGTATGGCAGACAAGCTGGAAGGAACGTCGATACCACTGGGTAAAGACTATGTCGATTTCACTCAGTACGTTCCGTTTGGCGTTTCTGTGCAGATCGTACCGTGGAATTTTCCGGTATCGATTTGTGCTCGTTCCTTAGCACCAGCATTAGCTGCGGGTAATGCTGTGGTTATTAAGTCGCCTGAGATCTCACCACTGGCCATGACGTTACTGATTAAAGCGATTGAAAAAGCGGGCTTCCCGAAAGGCACGATTAACCTGCTGTGTGGTAAAGGCTCTGTAGTTGGTAGTCATTTAGTGCAGCACCAAGAGGTCGATCAAATCGTATTCACAGGCTCGGTACCGACCGGCCAACGCATCTTGAAAGATTCAGCGCAACGCGCCACACCATCAGTGATGGAGTTAGGTGGTAAATCTGCCGCTATCGCACTGAAGGATGTAAACCTTGAAACACTACTGAAAAGCGTTCAGGTCGGTATTTTCTTCAATGCGGGCCAAGTGTGTTCAGCGATGTCTCGTTTATTGATCCAAAAAGAACGTTATGAAGAAGTGAAAGCGGCTGTAGTCGAAATGGCCCAAGGCCTGACCATTGGTCAAGGTGAAAGCCAGCCAGATCTCACACCGCTTGTCTCTGCTGATCAACAAGCGCGTGTGCTTGAAATGATAGCGCAAGCGAAAGCTGACGGCGCGAAGATTCTTACTGGTGGCTACGTACCGGATCTATCGGGCTACTTTATCGCTCCGACGGTGATTGAAGCCTCGCCGGATATGCGTATAGCGCAAGAAGAAGTGTTTGGCCCTGTGTTGGTGGTTACATCGTTTGAAACCGAGCAAGAAGCCATCGAGATCGCGAATGGCACTGATTTTGGTCTAGTGGCTGGTGTATTTGGTGAAAAGCTAAACCAAACAGTACGTGTGGCGCAGCAACTTCGTGGTGGGCAAGTGTTCATCAATGAATGGTTTGCTGGTGGTATTGAAACACCATTTGGTGGCGTGGGTTTGTCCGGCTTTGGACGAGAAAAAGGACAAGAAGCGATTTATAGCTATGTCCAGACGCGCAATATTGCCATTCGTTTACAGCAAGACGGCGACGTATAACTACTGTGTCATTTGATTTCATTACCTCGTACCGGCTTGGATTTCAGACCACAAGATCGGACGAGGTTGATGAAATCGATATAAATCTGACAGAGGTTTGTAGACACGGGAATTTAGAACAAGGTAGTTGGAGTAAAGTTGATGAAAAAGTGGCTCTGTATTATTTGCGGCTTAATCTATGATGAAGCACAAGGTTGGCCATCCGATGGTATTGCACCGGGAACAGCATGGGAAGACGTACCAGACGATTGGTTATGCCCAGATTGTTTAGTGGGTAAGGCCGATTTTGAAATGATCGACATCACCGATGATGCGCCGATCGAAGAGGTTACTGCGGTGTCTTCGGTATCAGTAGGCTCGGCTGTTCAGCCAAATACGGCTCAGCCATTGCCATCTGAAGTTACTCAGCCAGCATTCTCAAATGATCCTATCGTTATTATCGGCAGCGGTCACAGTGGTTATCAGTTAGCGGTCGCACTTAGATCGCAATCTGCGACAGTTCCGATCACTGTCTTTACCTCTGATGATGGCGCACTGTACAGCAAACCTGCGTTGTCTAATGCATTGGCCATGAATAAAGGCGGCGATGCATTACAAAGTGAAAGCGCATTGGAATGGGAAAGCCGCTTGAACATCCGTGTTTACCCGAATACCCGTGTAGAACAAATCGATCGTGCGAACTTAACGTTGCTCACCTCCATCGGCAAATACGCATACAGCAGCTTGGTGTTGGCAACAGGTGCGTCACCGATTGAAATCCCAATTGAAGGTGATCGCTCTTATGTTATGAGCGTAAACGATTTGGTTGACTACCGCCGTTTCAGAACTCAGCTACAAGATAAAAAGCGTATCGCGATTCTTGGCGATGGCTTAATTGGTTGCGAATTTGCGAATGACCTGATCGAAAGCGGCTATGAAGTCACGGTGATTGGTTTGGGGAAATGGCCAATGGAGCGTTTGATTCCACACCAACTCGGTGAGTCACTGCAAAGCGCGCTCACAGATCGCGGCGTGGAGTGGGCATTGCAAGACAGCATTGCCAGAGTCGATGCTATGTCCGAATCAAGCGCGGTTTTACATCTTAATAGTGGAAAACAGATTGAAGCTGACTTAGTGCTAAGTGCGGTTGGTCTTAAGCCAAATGTTTCTCTGGCTGAGCTAGCGGGACTCGAAGTAGGCCGAGGTATTAAAGTGAATCAATTCGGTCAGACGAGTGATGAGAACATTTACTCACTCGGTGATTGTGTTGAAACAGATCAAGGTTGGCAACCGTATATTGCGCCAATTAATCAAATGATTCCTTCCGTGACGAAAAGCTTGCTAGGTGATATTACGCCTATCTCTTTGACGCCAACACCAGTGATTGTGAAAACGCCGCTCCTTCCTTTGACGATTTTCCCTGTTGCGCCCAATGCACAAGGGCAGTGGTACATCGAACACCAAGGCGATGATCTCACGGCGGGATTTTATTCGCCAGAAGGAGTGATGCTGGGATTTGCATTGCTTGGGCGACAAGTACAGTCATTGCGCGCGCCTTGGTTAGAGCAATTGTCATTTAAGCAAACTGCAGCGTAACGGAGAAAGAAGATGATTCATTTACCCAACGATGATGCGACATGTGGTTGGTACCACGCGCTATCCAGTATCCCAGAAAAACCGACATTAAAAGGCAAACAAACGGCGGATTACGTTGTGCTTGGTGCAGGGTTTGCTGGCCTAGCGATGGCAAGACGCCTAGCGGAACACGCGCCGAATGCCCGTATTATACTGATTGATGCACAGAAAATCGGTCAAGGCGCATCGGGGAGAAACTCAGGCTTTGTGATCGACCTGCCGCATAAGTTTTCATTAGAGCATCCGGATCCTGCGCATAAACAAAAACTCTTAGCGTTAAACCGATCGGCGATTGCTCAATTAGATTGTTTGATCAGCCAATACAGCATTGATTGCCAGTGGTCAGCGAAAGGAAAATATCAAGGTGCGGTAGGTGAGCGTGGTGAAGCGTACCTCGATCACTTTGAACATCTGATGCAAGACCTTGGCGAACCATACTCTCACGTTGATGGTAGTGAGTTAGCAAAAGTGCTGGGGACGAACTACTACAGCCGCGCTATCTATACGCCAGGCGGCTATTTAATGCAGCCTGCTGCGCTGGTGCGAGGTTTGGGGGAAAGCTTGCCTAATAACGTAGAAGTGTTAGAAAACTCACCAATCCGCAAACTGAGCAAAGAGAACGGGCATTGGGTTCTGCATGGTGACGATGGCTTAGTTGAGACCACCGAATTGTTACTCGGCACCAGTATTTTTACCCGCGAGTTTGGTTACCTGAAAAACAGATTGTTACCTGTGATGACATTTGCGAGTTGGACTCGTCCACTAACTGATGCTGAAATGCAGCGTTATGGCGGCCAATTGAACTGGGGGCTAACCCCAGCAGACCACGCGGGAACCACATTACGTATGACAGCCGATCGCCGAATTTTGATCCGCAATACTTACAAACATGTGCCGAAGTACGGCTCAAGCATGAGCGATAAAGTCAGAGAGCAAATTCGCGACGATCATCGTCAAGTCTTTCTGGCTCGTTACCCCGAGCTGGCCGACGTACCATTCACCCACACATGGGGTGGGGTATATGCCATCTCACGCAACTTTACTAACTTCTTCGGACAATTAGATCAAGGTGTGTACGCCAGTGCGTGTGATAACGGTGTTGGAGCCGCTTGGGGAACGATTTCGGGCACACTGTTGGCTGACTACGTGATGGGCGCGACCTCCAACTCGTTAGGCGATATTCAAAGTGTAACTGGCATGCCGAGCATGAACCCACCAGAGCCTTTCTTAGGTATGGGCGTGAAAAGCCGCATTCAATTGGCAAAATGGCAGAGCCGGAGTGAACTATGAAGCAAGTAAAACGAGTAGACAGTAAAGCGTTAGATTTCAATGTACGTGGTGACACGCCAGGAATGGCCTACGTTGCACGTGCACTTAGCTCCGAAATTTCGCCAAATATCGGGGTGGGCTTTGCTAAGTGGGAAGGCGCGAAAGTCGCGTGGACCGTATTGTACGATGAAGTGATTTTTGTGATTGAAGGCTGTTTTGAGCTCACTGCAAATGGCGAAACACATTTTGTTCACCCAGGACAAATGCTCTGGATTCCAGAAGGAACCGAGCTGGTTTATGGTGGCCATGCGTTATTTGGTTACGTGGTTCACCCTGGTAACTGGAAAGAAATTCATGGTATCGAGTAACTATCTATCGTTCTCTTTAATTTTCAAAGGGTCCGCAGTGCTATGGCAGAAAACGCGGTTAGGAGGTTCCGATTTAGCCAACGTAGGATCGCCGGAATCAGAGGCAAGCGGAAAGAGTGAGTAATGTTAGAGCGAAAAATTGGAAAGTTATGTATTACGCCAGAAAAACATAACAATAAAGCTTCCCTTTAGGGGAAGCTCAAATAGTAATTGGAATAGACGGTAAGCTCGTTGAGAGTTAAAGCTAAAGCGCGCTTTCTAATGTTGTTAGGAAAGTAGCAATGTCTTCTGCGCTAATGTCTCGGTGGGTAACAAAACGAATAGGGTTCCCTGGTGACATCGTAATGCCTTTTTCACCTAACTCTCGTGCGATGCGGTTGATATCAACAGACTCATCTAATTTAGCAAACACAATGTTAGTTTGGATGAAATCAGGGTTAACCGAGAAGCCTTCTAGCTCGTTTAAACCAATCGCTAGATTTTTTGCATTGTCGTGGTCAGCTTTAAGTTGAGCAACGTTCTCGGTCAGTGCCATTTTACCTGCTGCAGCAAGGATGCCGGCTTGACGCATACCGCCACCGACCATTTTACGTAGTCGACGTGCTTTAGCGATGTACTCTTTGCTACCAAGTAGGAGGGAACCAATCGGAGCGCCCAAACCTTTCGATAAACAGATAGTCATCGAATCGAAGTGTTGTGCGATTTCCTTGATGTGAACATCCAGCGCCACTGCTGCGTTGTATACGCGCGCGCCATCTAGGTGCATTTGTAGGCCGTGTTGGTTTACGAACTCACGAGCTTCGGCTAAGTAAGACATCGGCAGTACTTTGCCATTAATCGTGTTTTCTAGGCTTAAAAGCTTAGTGCGGGCGAAGTGGCTGTCGTTTGGTTTAATCGCAGCAGCGAGCTTTTTGAAATCTAATGTACCGTCAGGGTTGTTATCGATTGGTTGAGGTTGAATCGAACCTAGTACCGCAGCGCCGCCAGCTTCGTACTTGTAGTTGTGCGCTTGTTGGCCACAAAGGTATTCGTCACCACGTTCACAGTGCGCCATTAACCCGAGTAGGTTGGCTTGCGTACCTGAAGAGGTGAACATAGCGGCTTCAAAGCCCGTTTCGTTGGCTGCCCACAGTTCTAATTCGTTTACGGTTGGGTCGTCGCCATAAACATCATCACCCACTTCTGCGTTTGCCATTGCATCACGCATAGCTTGTGAAGGTTTAGTTACGGTATCAGAACGAAAGTCCATGTTTCTCTCCTTGAGTACTTTAGGTAGTTATATAATTGGCTATAGATAACCACATAGTTGGGCTTTACTTAAACAAGCGATAGTTTTGGCATCAGTGATTTGGTCGTGTCGTATTTTGTCGTGCAGTTCTTCTAAGCTTAGCTCGATTACTTCTATGACTTCATCTTCGTCACATTCAAAGCGGGTAGTGAGGCTAAGGTCTTTCGCGACGAATAGATGTTGTATCTCATCACAGAAGCCAGCCAAAGGCGTAACTTGCCCCAAGCTTTGAAAGGAAGTTGCACTGTAACCGGTTTCTTCTTCCAGTTCGCGTTGAGCGCATTGAAGAGGTGTCTCATCATTTTCCATGGTGCCCGCAGGTAACTCTAGAAGCCATTTTTTAAGAGAAGGACGAAACTGATTAATGAGGATAATCTTTCCAGACGAAGTGATAGGAAGAATAACGGCCGCGCCAGGGTGGTTGATTGTGGTATGTTTTACCACGACGTTCGTAGGGAGCGTCACGTTCTCTTCAATAAGAGAAATACTTTTCCATTGATGGATAACTTTACTCATGCAGTCTGGCCACATTCCTTGCCAATTTTTCGATAACTGAAGACGTGCACTACCATAACGTCTATGGTGTCGAAAATAAAAGAAAAATTGAGCTTAGTAATAGGTTTCGTTTCACGCCGTTCGTGATGTTACTCTCATATTTGGAATCTATGATTACATCAAAATTACGCCCCTAACCATCTGATATAAATGCAACTCAATAATAAAATGCACTTGTAACAAAGTGCTAACAAATGTATAAAAACGTATCTACACTCTCAACAGTTCAAAGATTTTCGGAGTAACGCATGAACCCTTCTATTTCCTCACATGCTGACAAGGCGCTACTCTCTGAAAGAATCAATAAATTAGCGCATGCTCTCTCAGATGGTGTCTATGAAAGAGAAGACACGATTAAGCTCTGTTTACTGGCGGCTCTCGCCGGCGAAAGTGTATTCCTATTAGGCCCTCCGGGCATCGCAAAAAGCCTTATCGCTAAACGTCTCATCCAGGCTTTTGATAACAGCAGCTATTTCGAATACTTGATGACACGTTTCTCTACGCCAGAGGAAGTGTTCGGCCCGTTAAGTATCCAAGAATTAAAAGACAACGGTCGCTATGTACGACTGACTGAAGGCTACCTACCAACCGCACAAGTTGTGTTCCTTGATGAGATCTGGAAAGCCGGTCCTGCAATCCTGAACACACTTCTAACTGTGGTTAACGAAAAAACATTTAAGAACGGCAGTGACATTGAGCGTGTACCGATGCGCTTGTTGGTATCTGCATCGAATGAACTTCCAGACGAAGACAGCGGCTTAGAAGCGCTTTATGACCGTATGTTGGTTCGCGTGTTTGTAAACCGTATTCAAAACAAACAAAACTTCAAATCGATGCTGACGACTGGCACATCTCAAGAGGCTGTGATTCCAAAAGGTTTGGCGATTACTGATATTGAATACCACCAGTGGCAGAAAGAGCTCGACAAGCTAGAGCTGACCGATAACTCGTTTAACAAGCTGTATGAACTGAAAACCATGCTTGAGGAAACAGTTAAGAAGCAAGGTTCAGCATCAGAATCTGATTTGTATGTATCAGATAGGCGTTGGAAGAAAGCCGTTAAACTATTGAAAGCGAGCGCCTTCTTTAGTGGTCGAGACAGCGTAAACCCTCTGGATATTATGCTTCTGCAAGATTGTTTATGGCACAGCCCCGAATCACGTGATGTGGTTCGTAGCGTGGTAAAGGACTTTGCATTGAACCGTGCGTTCGATCAGCAAGAGTCAAAAGCACAAATCGAAATGTCCCGTGAAGAGCTAGAAGAGATTCAAGATGACGTTGAATCGACATTGTCAGTGTCGCTGTCAATGGAGTCTACCAGTGGCTTGCTGCGTAAAGGCGTTTACCAAAACGATATCAAGAACGCGAAGATGTACAGTGTTGGTAACGCGTACAACTTAGTGAAACTGGTTCTGCTGCAAAGCAACATGTCAGTTTCTGAATCTGAGAAAGGCGATAGCCGCTGGGTATACGTAGCCAAAGACGATTTTGACCGTGTGCTAAAAGAAGGCCATGGGGATATTTACGGTTACGTAAACGAAAACAAGAATCTGTGTCGCTTGAAGCTGGATCTTGATGCATCGAACCAATTGGTCATCAAAGATATCGCGAATCGTTCAGTATTGGTGAGTGTGGTTACCTCTGATGGTTTAAACCAAGAGCTTTACAACAAGTGGCTGACTGGCGCAGAGAGAGCGTTAGAGCAGTTAACCGAAGCTGAGTTTAAGTTGAAAAGAGTCCGCACTGAATTCCATGATGCACTGCCTCATAACTACATTGACCCGGAGCTCCCTAAAGCGATGGAATCAAGCTTACAAGCGGTTACACAAGATTTGGAAACCACTAAGGTGAAAAGCAGCAAGATCGCTCAACGCATCAAGTTCATGAGCCAGTACTTCGAGTAAGGGGAGACAAGTATGTTAGGAGCAGACGGCTTAAACCTTGCTTTAATGGTTGCTGACTCAGGCATCATAGATACCGCGATGAATGATCTCATCGCTCGTTCTCAGGTCATGATGGCTGCTGAGAACAAAGGCGTGAAAACGTCGGTAAAAAACCACTTGGTTAAATGGCGCGGCAAAGTGAAAAAACGCGTCACCAAGGTGTGTGAAACAGACCGATTCCAAGAAGAAATCGCACTTTACCAAGAAGTGATCCACTGGGATGAGTCCCAGTTTTTTGATGAAATTGACAGTGTCATCAAAAAATTGGAGTGGCACTCAGCGTTTTATCTTCAAGCTAGACGCCTAATGGAACACAATAAGGGCGTTTACAATGCGATGTTCCCGCACTATTTCTGCGACCAGTGGTATCAATCACTGTCCGACGCGATCAAGCAAGCGCAAGTTACCGAACTTGAAACCAGCAAAGAGAAAGTCTTAGCCGATCTATACCAGCGCATGGAAACCATGAAAAACATGGATAAAGTGACGGAGTCTGGTGATGAAGGCAGTGTGGGGCGCTTGTGGGATATGGCATCGGCTAAGTTGAGTAAAACTGACTTAACCGTAATGAAGCGCCATGCCGAGTTTTTAAATAAGCATAAAGGTCTTCAAGAGATCGCCGAAAAGCTTGGCCGTATGGCTGGTGAGGAAGATGATCCTTCGTTGCACAAAGCCCCTGTAGAAGAACTGCAAATGGTGGAAGAGAAAAGCGATGAAGCGGTTGATGACATTGTAGGGATTCACGAGAGCGATGACCTCAATAAAATGCTGCCAAACGAAACCATGTTTTTAGCTTACCCTGAGCTTGAAGTTATCTTCTATAAGCACTTGGCTGACAAGCGTTTATTGAGCTACCGTTCGCAAGGGAAGTCTCGTACGTTACGCAAAGTGAAGGCGCAAAAGCCAGATAGCAAGAACGTCGATATTGAAAAAGGTCCATTCATCGTTTGTGTGGACGCGTCTGGCTCAATGAGTGGCTTCCCAGAGCAATCAGCCAAAGCAATGGCGTATGCCTTGATGCAAATCGCGCTCGCGGAAGAGAGAGACTGTTACGTGATTTTGTTCTCTTCAGAACACATTACTTATGAATTGACTCGACAAGATGGCTTGCGCGAAGCGAGTGACTTTTTAAGTTACTCATTCCACGGCGGTACGGATCTAGAGCCTGTTCTGATGAAGTCGATTGATTTGATGATGGGCGATAAATATAAGAATGCTGATTTGATTGTACTTTCTGACTTTATCGCGCCTAAGCAGTCTGATGAAATGATTGCTCAAGTCGAGAAACTCAAAGCGCACAAAAACCGTTTCCATGCGGTGAGTCTTTCTAAATACGGCAACCCTCAACTTATGACGATGTTTGATCATTGTTGGGCGTATCACCCGAGCTTGGTTGGTCGTTTTATGAAGAAGTGGTAGTGCAAAACCACTTTAATTTGGCCCATTTTGCTGTGTGTTTTTTGACTAAAGAGATCGAACATGCAGCAATTTGATTTAAATGTCAGCAAGCGAAGTTTAAATTCACTTTTTTGTTTGACTATCGCCCTTCAATCCGTAAAGTAAGCACCCGAACGCAGCGGTGTGGCTAATCTAAGCCCTTAAAGCGTTGAATTAAAGGCGCCTTGGCAGAGTGGCTATGCAGCGGATTGCAAATCCGTGGACCTCGGTTCGATTCCGGGAGGCGCCTCCATTCTCTCCTACTTATTCTTGTTGTTTACAAGAGGGGATAAGCAAGAAGAATGACATTGCGATACTAGCTCAGTTGGTAGAGCGCAACCTTGCCAAGGTTGAGGTCATCGGTTCGAACCCGATGTATCGCTCCAAATTTTGTAATGTCGATTCATTTTGACATTAAGATGGTGTTTTACTTTTCAGTAATCGGCATCGCAATAAAGAATTGCGTGCCCTGGTGGTGGAATTGGTAGACACAAGGGATTTAAAATCCCTCGACGTTCGCGTTGTGCCGGTTCAAGTCCGGCCCGGGGCACCATCTATTTGATTGTTACCTCTTTAGGTAGTATTCAAAAGAGTTGTTCTCTTAAAACACTATTGAAGGCGCCTTGGCAGAGTGGCTATGCAGCGGATTGCAAATCCGTGGACCTCGGTTCGACTCCGGGAGGCGCCTCCATCATTTAGAAGAAACCAGTCCTTGTGGCTGGTTTTTTTCGTTTCTGGCTTCCCCCGTCTTTGAGTCACGATTTTTTCTTAAACAATTTGCTTTGCATCACGTCACACCTTCTACCCTGAGTTATCTTCGATTAAATCTACAATTCATCTGTCGTTGATAAACCGGTAAATAAATCGAAGTCACAATTAAACATAATGCTCAATTTGTTTCATTTTTTTATGGGATACCCCTGATTAAAACATGCGTATGAGTGATAGTGTTCTTCTCTATATTTCTTTAATTGCTCTATAAGAGGTTCTTAATATGCAATTTAGTCTAAAGAGGAAAATGGTTTTCTCTGTCGTTTTGGCGATTGCAGTGACATCTGCCATTCTTCTTTTTATGGGTTATAAAACCTTTCAAAACAACACCTGGCAAGCGATAGAAAGCGAGAGCCGCAATACATTGCAAGCACACGCGAAAGGGATCAGTGATTGGTTCCATGATAAGAAACAAGCCGTGCATGGCTTAAAACAGCAAGTGCAACTTAATCCATCATTAGATATTGTCCCTCATTTGCGTCAAACCCTTGTATCTGGTGGCTTTGGATTGAGTTATTACGGTAATAAAGAGGGGGAGATGTTTCGTCATGATCCTTCGCTTAATAAAGCGGGCTATGACCCAAGAGTCCGAGGTTGGTATAAAGAGACTTTGGCTCAGAATAAAGCCGTAACAACAAAGCCGTATGTTAGCGTCACAATGCAAGCGTTAGTGGTAACACTTACTGACCCTGTCACTGAAAACGGCTCTATTATTGGTGTTGCCGCTTCAAACCTTGCGTTGGATAAGCTGATTAAAGACGTATTGGCGATTCAGGTTCCAGGAAATGGACGTGCGATTCTCATTGATAAAGAAGGTACGGTCGTTGCGCACCAAAACAAAGAGTTCATTCTTAAACAAGTTAATGAGATCGCACCTGAACTCAGTGTTTCTGGTTTAAACAACGCTGCGCAGAGTCTAACGACGATCTTTACTCAAGTTGATGGTAACGAACGCGTGATCATGGCGGAACCAATCAATGGCACCGACTGGTTGCTTGTTATTGAAATGGATAAAGATGTATTGGAGCAACCACTGTTCGATATGTTAGTGAGCCAAGTTACAACAGGCTTGATTGTATTGATCGTGATGGCGGTAGCAACGTCTTGGTTTGTTGCTCGACAGCTGGTGGAGTTAGGGCGAGTAAGTGAAGCTTTGGCGGATATTGCTGAAGGCGAAGGTGATTTAACGAAGCGCCTTCAAGTATCGAGCAAAGACGAAGTAGGGCAACTCGCCGATAAGTTTAATGTGTTCGTAGACCGACTTCATGGAATGATGACAAACGTCACCCGAGTTTCAACTGCCATGAACAATGGTGCAGAGCACGCCAATAGCAGCGCATTGAAGCGTAGTGATAGCGTAAGCAGGCAGCAAGACGAAATCACCATGGTGGCAACCGCAGTGACTGAGATGGCGACGGCGACCTCTGAAATTGCTGCTAACGCTGATAACACAGCCAAAAGTGCGACTCATTCTGTTGAATTGAGCGAGCAAGGCTTCCAACAAATGGCCAAGAGTCAATCTTCTATCAACGAGCTTGCAACCGAGCTAACCAGTGCTGTATCTATCATTAGTGAGTTGGAAGAACACGGTCAGCAAATTGCGTCTATTTTGGCGACAATACGTGAAATCGCTGAGCAAACGAATTTACTAGCGCTCAATGCAGCGATTGAAGCCGCTAGAGCTGGCGAACAAGGTCGTGGTTTTGCTGTGGTTGCGGATGAGGTTCGAGTGCTTTCTCAACGCACTCATGCTTCAACAGAAGAGATCGAAGACAAGATCAAGCGTTTGCAGCAAGCGACCAATGGTGCGGTGAAAGTGATGACACAAAGTCATGATATGGCGAAGACAAGCGTGCACGATGTAGATATGGCAGGAGAGAGCTTGGCTCAAATCCGTGAAGCGATTCAGATGATCAGCGACATGGCGACTCAGATCGCTTCTGCTGCTGAAGAGCAATCACTGGTTACCGCGGAAATTAATACCAATACTGAGTCTGTGCGTGAAGTGAGTGATGTTATGGCGTTGGACGCAACTGATGCTGTTTCACAAGCGGATCAGCTTAGCCACTTAGCCAGCGATTTGAAGCAAGAGTTGTCACGATTTAAGCTTTAATAGATAGATAAATAAGCATCAACATAAGTTCGATACTAAAAAGAGCACAGGCTGTAATAAGTCTGTGCTCTTTCTTTATTCGATTTAAGAGATGCTCAGTGTTGGTCAAAGAAATCCTTATTGCGGATATATTTGCTCATCAAGTGATAAGAGAAAGGTCGTATCAACCAGCTAAAAATAGATCGTCCAAGACGAATGAAGGTTGGCGTATTCTCATAGATTCTGCCGTTGTAGAGCCAAAGTACCTTTCCTACATGCCAATACAGTAAAGGTACGGGCGGCATGAAGGTCACGATGTCGATGTCACAACAGATGCGGTAGGTTTTCTTACGCAAACGATAGTGCTTTCGAAAACTCCAGTCACCAATCGCAGGTTGTCCAAAGGTCACGATTCGTTTGATGCAACCTGGGTATTTCTGGTCAAAGTAGTCGGCAAACACGCAACCAATCGCACCACCGGAAGAGTGACCCGTAATGGAGATTCTTTTGCCTTGTTCTAAAAGAGGGATGAGCGTCGTTTCCAATCGTTCGATTACCGTCAAGCCGAGCTTATCTTCATTCCTGTTTGGTTGGCTTTCTTGAAACATTAGATGATAGAAACCTGCATGAACACGATAATTGAGCCCAATTCTTTTGCAACTTCTTGTCCATAGAGCAAAAGTCAGTAACCAATCTGAGATGCTGTGCGATCCTTTGATAACCACAACCACTTCATCTTTGTCGCTGCTCCACAACACGCGAATCATGGTTTTGCCAAACTGGTTCTTTATGATGCGTTGTCCATTAGGGTCGAAACCATAACGAGTTTGCTTGAAAACCCGGGGGTAGGCGAGGTTACAGAGAACGGCGTAGCGCTCATATTGGTATCGTTTTAATGGTTTCACATTTTTACTTCTTAATAAGAGTTACTTAAAACTCTAGTTGTTGAATGTGAAAAGCACATGAAAACACCATTTGTTTGATTCATGACAGAAAAGCCGAAATAGGCCGCAGTCGCTAAAGCTAATCATGGTTAGTCAATTACACTGTTAAATCAGAGAATGGCGTATAAAAACCGTACAATCCGAATCAAATTTATTCTTTGGAGAGTGATAATTAATCATTTGAATTAAAAGATAAAACTTATTGTTGACGAATTTTTTTCATCCGTTAAAGTACATCTCGTTCTCACGGCTTAGGTCGCAGAGAGATGGTGTTTTACTTTTCAGTAATCGGCATCGCAAGATTGCGTTGCCCTGGTGGTGGAATTGGTAGACACAAGGGATTTAAAATCCCTCGGCGTTCGCGCTGTGCCGGTTCAAGTCCGGCCCGGGGCACCATCTATCTAGCTTCTACTTTTGAGTAGAGTGATGAACGAAGAGTTGTTCTCTTTAAACACTTCAATATATTGTTATGTTGATAAAGGCGCCTTGGCAGAGTGGCTATGCAGCGGATTGCAAATCCGTGGACCTCGGTTCGACTCCGGGAGGCGCCTCCATTCTCTCTTACTCTTTGTTTACAAGAAGAGGTAAGTACGAAGAATAAAATTGCGATACTAGCTCAGTTGGTAGAGCGCAACCTTGCCAAGGTTGAGGTCATCGGTTCGAACCCGATGTATCGCTCCAAACTATTCAGATATGGTAATTACGATATCTTGATGCTAAAAGCATTAACTAAAACCAGCGAAAGCTGGTTTTTTTGTATCTGAAGATTAATAAATTTATCTCTCTTCAATGATTTATCACTTGATTTATATCAGTCACTTTCAGGTGTTTTAGGTATTGGGTAAGCCTTGATAGTATCGAAAGATGTTACCAAGGCTTAGCTGTGGCTTCGTTATTTGAGGGAGTTCCGTAGTAGTGACAACAGCTAAAAAGATCGCATTGCCGCCGCGGCAATGATGCCTGCTGCGATTGCTGGTAGAGGCTTTTTGACGATGAACATGACGACAGCTGTCGAAAAGAGTGCCGCTCTAGCGCCGTTGTCACCTTCTACTGCAAGAGGTGCTAGAAGGGCAACTAATACAGAACCTGACATCGCACTGATGAAACGTTGAATACGTTCGCTAATTGGAACAAACGACATGACATACACACCACCCCAGCGGGTGATAAGCGTGACTAATGCCATTGCGATGATTATTAGTAGTGTTCCACCTACGCTCGTCTCGATATTCATGCTTTTTTCTCCTTCCAACAAGCACCCAAGACTCCGCCAGAGATAGCACCAACTACAACATGGCTATTTTCTGGTAAATACCAATACGCCAGCATTGAAGACGCTGCTGCAGTCGTCCAAATAGCAAAAATTCTTAAGCTTTTAGGCCCGACTACCACCATGGAAAGTAAAAAACAGCCCATAACCATATCGAGCCCAAGACTCACAGGATCTTGGATTGCGCTACCAAAGTAAATTCCAACCCAAGTGCCAATAATCCAAAATGACCAAAGTGCTAAACCACCACCAACGAGCAAGCCAAATCCCGGCTCTTTCCTCCCAAATGCATTGAGTGCCATTGCCCAGTTTGCGTCCGAAGCTACTAACATCACACCATATCGTTTTGCCGGTGGGAGTTGACGTAACCAAGGATATAGCGTGGCCCCCATCAAAAGGTGGCGAGCATTGATCGCAAATACGGTAATAAGAACTGGAATAAGGGGCACTTCTGCTCCCCACATATCCAACGTAGCAAACTGTGAAGCACCTGCAAAAACGAGAGTGCTCATTAACAGAGTTGGAAACTCATCCAGCCCTGTTTGTGCCGCTGCAACACCGAATGCGAGGCCAAAAACGATCACAAACATAGAGAGAGGCAAAAGTTGGGTGAAGCCGTTCCAGACGTCGATTCGTGTAAATTCGTGTAATTCAGTTGAGGAGCGTTGAAGGTGTTGAGTATTTTCTGTCATAGAGGTTCCTAGCCAGCAGGCAAAAGGGCAGAGCCATGGAAGGATCTTGTTGTTATTTTGTAAACTGCATGTTTAACATCAATTGGATAGGCTTTCAAACGTTATGTCGCAGATAAAAACACATAAGCGTTAGCGAAGATAGAATTTTGAAAGCCTAATTTAATCAATAACATGGGAAAACCATTAAATAAGAAAGCGAGCACGAGGCTCGCTTTATAATTCTGTTAGGAAGATCGAATTAGTTTACTTTACATATACACGAGGGTTTGCAGTGCCCCAAATAGTGTATAGCTCAGGGAAGATCACTTGTGAGTTATTTTCAATTTCCGCAGCGGTAATGGTCTTGCCTTGCTGAGAACCGAATAGCACAACTTCGGAGCCCGGAGCGACATCTTTGATATCGGAGACATCAACCATGGTAGTGTTCATTGAAGCCACACCCGTAACCTTAGCGCGTTGGCCATTGATGAGTACTTCTGCTGTATTGCCCATTTTTCTCGGGTAACCGTCAGAGTAGCCAACAGGAATATTCGCCATTAAGCTCTCTTTACTTGTCTTGTAACTGCTGTCGTAGCCGACAGTACTATTCTTTGGTAGATGGTGAAGTGATGCGATGCGTGTTTTGAAAGACACGATTGAGGGGTATTCTGGGTTGGTTGGTAAATCACCATATAAAACGCCACCTGGACGAACCATATCAAGTTGTGCTTCTGGAACATTAAGCGCGGTATAAGAGTTTGCAACGTGCAATAAAATGTCTTCACGCTTTAGATCCGCTTCTTTAATAAGCCATGCTGAGCTGTTTTTAAATGAAGCTAACTTTTGACGAACATCGTCCGCATTGTAGTTTGGGAAGTGAGTCATAATACCGACAATGTTAATGCCATTTTGTTGAGCGATCTCTAGCGCTTCTTGTTGACCTTCTTCGGTTGTCATATCCACGCCATTTCGCCCCATACCGCCGTCGTTTAGAGCAAGGTGAATCTTAACTTCTTTATCGGTTTTTTCTGCTAACTTAGACAATGCTTTCGCTTGCTCAGTACTGCCAATAAGCTCTTCGACATTGAGGTCGATTGCCGCTTCAATTTCACCAATGTCAGCAGAGCGTACACGCATAAGTTGACCTTTAAAGCCACTATCACGAACGGTTTTCGCTTCTGCATTACTTGCGATCGCAACACATGGGATGTTCTGTTCTATGATGGTCGGCATGAGACCGGCGATGCCATTGCCGTAGGCGTCGGCTTTCATCACTGCGCATATTTTTGTTTTGCCATCCATGTGTGATTTAAACTGTTCAATATTTTCTTGGAACTGACTCAAGTTTACTTCTAACCAAGCGTTAGCACCTTGAACTTGCTCTGCTTTTACTGCGGCATTGGTGATCTGAAGAGGGGCTGCTGTTGCTTGCATCGCTGGCGCAAAAGTTGCCGCGGCGATGGTAAGTGCTAGTAAGGTTTTATTTAAGTGCATAAAGTCTCCGTACGCATTTTTATTGGTTATGTTATTGATTCTTTTGGGAGAATACCTGACGAAGTAAAACGCTCCAAGTGGTTATTTGGAGCGTTTTTTGAGGAGCGGTGATTTAACCTAGTGCTAGATTAACCTAGAGTCGGATTAACTTAGTTTGAAGCGACCCATCACATCTTTAAGAGAAATAGACAGCTGGCTTAGCTCGCGGCAAGCTTGAGCGGTTTGATCTGAACCTTGTGATACTTCTTGAGAGGCCAAATGTATATTTTCAATGCTTCGGTTAAGCTCTTCTGCAACTGAGTCCTGTTGGTTACAAGCGGTCGCGATTTGGCTACCCATGTCTGAGATGTCAGAAATAGAGTGCTCAATGTCGCTCATCAGTTGTTTCGATTGAACTCCTTGATCTGCACATTCTGAAATGCTGCTTCTAGAAAGTTCTGTGGCAGATTTTGCGTCTTTCGCAAGCGATTGGAGCTGTTCAATGATCGCAGTGATTTCACTGGTTGAATCTTGTGTACGACCAGCAAGTGTTCGAACCTCGTCTGCAACCACCGCAAAGCCACGACCAGATTCACCAGCGCGTGCAGCCTCAATTGCAGCGTTAAGCGCAAGTAGGTTAGTTTGATCGGCAATGTCGCGAATAACATCTACGATAACGTTAATTTTGTTCGATTGCTGTTCTAGTTCCGCTACAGTATCCCCAGCGGCACCAATAACGTTTGAAACTTCTTGAATCGAGTCAACCATGCTTTGAGTTTCACGAACGCCGTGCTGTGTGCGACGGTTCGCTTCGTTAGCATGGTTCGCTGAATCTTCAGTGTTACGTGCTACGTCGGCTACCGCTGCTTTCATTTCTGTCATTGCAGTTGCAACGTGCGTGATTTGCATCTGTTGGTCTTTCATCCCTGATGCCGAAATATCAGAGATTTGGTTCATCTCTTCTACTGCGCTACTTAACTGAGTCACAGCTGAAATAACGTTGTCGATTACTTGGCGTAAATCGTCTTGCATCTTCGTGGTCGCATCAGCTAGCTCACCAAGTTCATCATTGCCTATCGCTTTACGGTCAATATCGCTTGATAAGTCACCGGTTGCGATCGCGTTTGCTTGCTCAACAACAAGTTTGAGTGGGCCGCAAATCAACAGTGTTAGCGCATACGTCATGCCAACCATAATCAATAGAATAATGATATTGCTCGCGATCGATGAATTGCTTAATCCGTTTACTGAAGAAAGGATACGAGTTTTATTGCTATCCATGGCATTTTTAAGCAGTCGAATCAGTTCGCCTAGCTCAGAGTCAACCGCTTTAAACGAAGATAATGAATTGGCCAAGATTGGTTGGGCCTTGCTTTTGTCGTTGGCTATCATCGCTTCGTTGTACTTGTCCATAGTGACCAAATACTGTTTCCACTGACGCATAAGACGCTGGTAAGTTTGTTGCTCTTCACCTGGCCAAATTGTCTCACCGTAAGCGTGTAGGTCTTGACTGATTTTCTCGCGTTCGCGAATGTTACTGGCGATTTTATTTCTGATTTTGTCAGCATCTTCATAGGTATAAGTCGCAAATTGAGTACGGCGCCAGAGAGACATGTGATCTCGAATAGCGTCTACTCTTTCCATTGCAGGCAGAGTATCATCAGTATAATTTAATAGTTCAGTTTTAATACTTTTGAGCTCTGTAGATAAAAATACGCCAAACGCAATGTTGACAATGGCAATAAGTAAAAATGATAGCGATATCTTTTTCGCTATAGAAAGGTTCTTGATAGACATTGGTGATATACCTTGTTGGTCTTATGTTGTGTCGCCAAAGTAAACCACTTCCCTATATGTGATATTTGTCCATTAAATTACTGCAACGGATGTAACGTACCATTTATTACTGATATTTTCGATAATGAATTGAGCTTCAAATGAAAATAAAAAATGTCAATGATTTTGTAAGAGTCTGATTATACTAGTTATGGATTTATCAGTAGTGAGTTCTAATGTTTGGTAAGAATGAGTGTCAGGCTAAGGGCCTTAATTATTAAGGGGGGAGTTAAGACAGTTAATGTTTTTTTTGAAAATCAATGCTAACTAGTTGCTTTACGAACAACGTTTGTGAGCCATATACGTATTGATGCTTCTTGCGTTATTCTTGTTCTATGTGAGATTGAAAGATCGTTGGTTAGATTGTTTTATAACCGGTTGAATAAAATAAATAAATTTATTATTGACTCATTACTTTAATCAGTTAAAGTGCATCTCGTTCTCAGGCAATGGCCCTAGAGAAAGTAATCTTACGAAAATTGGATGTAAGTCTGTTTAGACTATGGTGCCGATTATCGCAATAAAGAATTGCGTGCCCTGGTGGTGGAATTGGTAGACACAAGGGATTTAAAATCCCTCGACGTTCGCGTTGTGCCGGTTCAAGTCCGGCCCGGGGCACCATCTATTTGATTGTTACCTTGTTGGGTAGGAATCTACAGAGTCGTTCTCTTAAAACACGGCTTGAAGGCGCCTTGGCAGAGTGGCTATGCAGCGGATTGCAAATCCGTGGACCTCGGTTCGACTCCGGGAGGCGCCTCCATTATTCAAACTGAAAGGTCAGCTAAAATGCTGGCCTTTTTGCTATCTGCAATTTGATATATTTTCGTTTTCTATCATCGTTCTACGCTTGTTTGCCTAAGTCGATAAGTTCTTCACATTTATATATAGTTACTCATGATTCTGTAACGCTTTCATCCGTTATTACATATCTTATCGTTATAAATGAAAATGATTGTTATTTATTTTTGTTGTTACTAGTCTATTATGAAATATTACAACGCACTCTGTCGTACATCAAAGTGACGATAAACCGCCCTTAAACCTTGTCATATCTATGGTTATTCGTTATGAATAATGAAAGGACAGCGACTTCTACCTCTTTTGTTCTACCCCTTTTGGGTAGTTCTATTTCGTAATTGATTTACATCATATTTTCATTTTCTTTCATAATTCATTATTCGCTCAGTTGAGAAATATATAACCTTCAGGAATTCTTATGAGCAAGATGAAGCTAGTCGTAATCGGTAATGGGATGGTTGGTCATCGCTATATCGAAGATTTAGTCGAGAAGACAGATGTGGCTTACATGGACATCACGGTGTTCTGTGAAGAGCCTCGTGTAGCCTATGATCGTGTGCACCTTTCTTCTTATTTTTCACACCACACTGCGGACGAACTTTCTCTAGTTAAAGAAGGCTTTTACGAGAAACACGGCATCACCATGCTGATCGGCGAACGTGCTATCAACGTTAACCGTGAAAAGAAAACCGTTTACTCAAGCACTGGTCGTGAAATCCAATACGACAAACTCATCCTTGCTACCGGTTCTTTCCCGTTCGTACCGCCAATTAAAGGCAACGAAGGCAAAGACTGTTTCGTGTACCGCACTATTGAAGACCTGAAAGCGATCGAAGCAACGGCTAAGAACTCTAAGTCGGGTGTTGTTGTTGGTGGTGGCCTACTTGGCCTTGAAGCGGCAGGTGCACTAAAAGCGCTTGGCGTGACAACACACGTTGTTGAGTTTGCTCCTAAGCTAATGGCTGAGCAGCTTGACCAAGCAGGTGGCAACCAACTTCGTCAAAAAATCGAACGTATGGGCGTAAACGTACATACAAGCAAAAACACGCTTGAGATTGCTCCTGAAGGCACTGAAGCTCGTAACGTGATGCGTTTTGCAGACGGTACCGAGCTAGAAACTGATTTCATCGTATTCTCTGCTGGTATCCGCCCACAAGACAAACTTGCTCGTCAAATGGGTTTGGGTATCGCGCCTCGTGGCGGTATCGAGATTAACGATCACTGTCAAACGACTGATAAAGACATCTACGCTATCGGTGAGTGTGCGTCTTGGAACCAAACGTTCTACGGCCTTGTTGCTCCTGGTTACAAAATGGCGACAGTTGCTGTTGACCACGTTGTTGGCAATGAAAGCACATTTGAAGGTGCTGACATGTCTGCGAAGCTGAAGCTTCTTGGCGTGAAAGTGGGTTCTATCGGTGACGCAAATGGCCGTACTCCTGGTTGTAAGAGCTACGTTTACCAAAACGAAGAATCAGAAGTTTACAAACGCCTAATTGTTTCTGAAGACAACAAGAAACTGCTTGGTGCGGTAATGGTTGGTGATACGTCTGACTACGGCGATCTTTTACAGCTTATGCTGAACGAAATCGACCTACCAGAACACCCTGATGTATTGATTCTTCCTGCTCACGCTGGCGCTGAAAAGCCAACACTTGGCGCGGACTCGCTTCCTGAATCTGCAGTTATCTGTTCTTGTTTCGATGTGACTAAAGGCAAGATCGCTCAAGCGGTTGCTGAAGGTCATCACACCATCGGTGATATCAAAGCAGTAACGGGTGCGGGTACGGGCTGTGGTGGTTGTATACCACTGGTGACTTCAGTACTAAACGCTGAACTTGCTAAAGCTGGTGTAGAAGTGAAGAACGACGTGTGTGAGCACTTTGCTTACTCTCGCCAAGAGCTTTTCCACCTGATTCGTATTGAAGAAATCAAAACATTCGACGAGCTACTTGAGAAGTATGGTAAAGGCTACGGCTGTGAAGTATGTAAGCCTCTAGCGGGTTCTATCCTTGCTTCTTGCTGGGGTGAACACATCCTTAAGCCTGAACTAGTGAAGCTGCACGATACCAACGATAACTTCCTAGGTAACATGCAAAAAGACGGTACTTATTCTGTTATCCCTCGTATGGCGGGTGGTGAAGTAACGCCTCAAGCGTTAAGCGTTCTTGCTGATGTGGCGGCTGAATACAATCTGTACACCAAGATCACGGGTGCACAGCGTATCGGTCTATTCGGTGCTCAGAAAGATGACTTACCAGCAATCTGGAAGAAGTTAATCGCTGCAGGTTACGAAACGGGTCAAGCTTACGCAAAAGCACTTCGTATGGCGAAGACATGTGTTGGTTCTACTTGGTGTCGTTACGGCGTTCAAGATTCAGTTGGCCTAGGCGTGATGATCGAGAACCGTTACAAAGGCATCCGTACTCCTCATAAGATGAAGTTTGGTGTGTCTGGCTGTACTCGTGAATGTGCAGAAGCTCAAGGTAAAGACTTAGGTATTATCGCGACTGATGCTGGTTGGAACATGTACGTGTGTGGCAACGGTGGTATGAAGCCTCGTCACGCAGACTTACTGGCAAGTGACCTAGACCAAGAAACGCTGATCAAGTACATCGACCGTTTCATGATGTTTTACATCCGCACGGCTGCGCCACTACAACGTACATCGGTATGGATGGACAACCTAGAAGGTGGTGTTGATTACCTACGTGAAGTGATTGTAGACAACAAGCTTGGCATCAATGACCAGCTTGAAACTGACATTGCAGGCTTGGTTGATAACTTTGCTTGTGAGTGGACAGATACACTCAACGATGAAGCTCAACTTAAACGCTTTGCACACTTCATCAATGCTGACGAACGTGATGCAAACGTTGTGTTTGTTGATGATGGCCGTGAACAACACCGTCCAGCGACATTCACTGAGAAATATTCTGAAGCCATTACTTCAAGGCATCAAGGCGACATCATTCACGTAGAAACGGTGTAACGGGAGAAGACATCATGACATTTACCAAAGTTTGTAAGATCGAAGACATTACCCCAGGTACAGGTGTTTGTGCGTTGGTTGGTGGTGAGCAAGTGGCTGTCTTCCGCCCAACTAAGGCTGATGAAGTATTCGCGATTAGCAACACAGACCCTTTCTTCCAATCAAATGTGTTATCACGTGGTTTGATTGTTGAACACAAAGAAGAGCTTTGGGTGGCAAGTCCGCTTAAGAAGCAACGCTTTAACCTAGCAACAGGTACGTGCATGGAAGACGAAAACTTCAACGTAAAAGCGTACAAAGCTCGTGTTACTAAAGGCACTGTAGAAATCTCTGCGTAGTTAATTGGAATCTTATACATAGTTAGTGAGCAAGATTTGATAGTTCAAGGGTTCTAGTTCTCGATATTGCCTTAACTCGGCAACTAGAGCCTTTTCTTATCCAATTTTAACTTTTTAAGGACAACCTTATGTCTACTGATTTTAAACCCGCTGAATTCGTTCAAACGATGATCGATGTGGGTGAAGCAAAAACGAAAACAAGTACTCGTGATCTTCTGATTCGAAGCACTATGGCTGGTATCATTCTTTCGCTTGCTGTCGTTGTGGCAATCACGACTATTGTACAAACAGGCATCGGCATTGTTGGCGCACTTGTGTTCCCAGTGGGTTTTGTGATTCTAAGTGTGATGGGTTACGACCTAGTAACTGGCGTATTTGGCCTTGCCCCTTTAGCTAAGTTTGATAACCGCCCAGGCGTGACTTGGGGGCGTGTTTTACGTTGTTGGGGTATTGTTGGCCTTGGTAACCTTATCGGCTCTCTCATCGTTGCCGTACTGATTGCTATCTCATTGACAGGTAACTTCTCTTTAGATCCAAATGCAGTCGCCCAAAAATTTATTGCGGTTTCAACAGCTCGTAGCTTAGGTTTTGAAAACATGGGTATGGACGGGTGGATCACGTGTTTCGTACGCGGTATCTTCTGTAACCTCATGGTATGTCTAGGTGTGATTGGTAACATGACAGCACGTACAGTGTCTGGCCGTGTAGCAATGATGTGGTTTCCTATCTTCATCTTCTTCGCGCTAGTATTCGAGCATACAGTAGTCAATATGTTCCTATTCCCATTGGGTATGATTCTAGGCGCTGACTTTGGTATCGCGACATGGTTGAACTTCAACCTTATCCCTACCATTGTTGGTAACATCGTTGGTGGCCTACTGTTAACGTGTGTTCCTCTATACCTAACTCACGCTAAAACGGCTCCTTCTCTAGGTGCTAAGTAAATCTGAATACGGTGAAACGTAATTTAGTCTGAGGATTGAAAGCCCCAACAAATTGTTTGGGGCTTTTTTGTTCGAACGCCTAAGCACCATTAATGTGTTGATTGTTATTGAGCAAAATACCTGCAATAGATTGTTTTGTTATAATTACTTCTATCTTCGTTAGTATTTAGACAGAATATTTAACTCAACACCTGATAGTCTAAGGGTTAAGGATTTGGATAAGTCATCACAAATACAGTGACTTACCACATAGATTGAAGCTTGAGAAAAAACAAGCAAACCTTCGGAGCACAGCATGTCAGAAGTATCGTCATCGAATGTTAAAGAAGTAACCAAAGGATTGGTTTCATTAGTAGGGGCTGGCCCTGGTGACCCAGACTTACTTACCCTAAAAGCGGCACGTGTTATTCAACAGGCTGACGTGGTCGTTTATGACCGCTTGGTATCTAAAGATATTTTGGCAATGGCCAACTCCGATGCAGAAATGCTGTATGTGGGAAAAAAGCTCGACCACCACTGTGTTCCACAAGATCAAATCAACCAATTATTGGTGACTAAAGCGCAAGAAAATAAGCATGTGGTTCGCCTGAAAGGTGGTGACTCGTTTATCTTTGGTCGTGGAGGTGAAGAGTGTGAAACCCTAGCGGAGCATGGCGTCAGGTTTGAAGTGGTACCCGGAATCACTGCCGCAGCAGGCGCGACGGCTTACGCGGGCATTCCACTAACACATCGAGATCACGCACAAAGCGTCCAATTCATTACTGGACATCTAAAGAAAGATGGTGAAGATATTGATTGGCGCTCGCTTGCTCAGCACAATCACACGATCGTGTTTTACATGGGTCTGAAAGAGAGCCCGAACATTCAGAAAAACTTATTGGATAACGGTATGCGAGCAGACATGCCTGTTGCCATTATTGAGAACGGTACGCGCCAAGAACAAAAAGTATTCCGTGGTGGATTGAGTGATTTAGCGAACCTTGCTGGCGTTGCAAAAAGTCCTGCGTTGATTGTTGTCGGCAGCGTGGCTCAACTTCATGAAAAATTAGCTTGGTTTAATAAGCAAGTTTAACGACGTAACCTCAAAGCCGATAAACAATCAGCCAGTGAATAAATCAAGAATCAAATACTGCAGCGACTACTTTGTCGCTGCATTTCTCGTTGGCGCATTGGCATTTCGTCAATGATATTGGTGATTTTCTGCCAATCTGTTTTACCACTCCATCTGTATTTCTCTTTACCGTCTTTACCAATCAACACAGCGGTGTGTGAACCTTTAGGTATCTCATAAATACGGGTTACGGCATCTAAGTTAAACTCTTCTTCTAGCCAAGTAGGAACAGTGTAACCGCTCTCTGCTATTACCATGATGACGACATCTCGTTCGTCCAATTGTCAGTTGTTGATCAACACTTCATTGAGAAACTCTTTAACCACTGAATCTTCTTTTGGTGCGAAATAAATCACACTGCGGTGTGGTAATGAATTGGTGTGAGAACTCGCTGGATAGGCGAGTGCTGAGCTGATGGTTAAGCTCATTATCAGTATCATGCTGATGGTGAGAAACTTAAGTAAATCAGAGCAAACGTTTGAGTTATTGCTTGTTTGTGCCGATCTGGCTGTGTTGAGGCTTACACACGGTTTATGTGTTTGTCGGTGTAGCATGGCCAACCTCCCTTTAATAACACTGAGCCTGAGTACGATTTGATTGTCACGTGAATGCAGTTATGCGAAGAATAATTTCGGGTAACTGGGGAACAAATCGACCTACATTAAGCATAGTTAGGTTTACGTTGAAGATGCTTAGATTTACGTTGACGCTAGCTAAAGGGTTCATTTTTTTTTAAATAAAGCGACTCGCATTTCCTCATTGAATAGAATAGGGTATACGGAAAATCTAAAGGTATGAATTTATGGAAAACATAGCAATTCTGGTCGACGTTCAAAACGTTTACTACACCACTCGCGACAAATATCGTTCTAACTTCGACTATAACCAGTTTTGGTATGTTGCCACGGAAGGGCGTAACGTTGTTACAGCGAATGCTTACGCAATCTCTAGCCAAGATCCTAAACAGCGTCAATTTCACCATATCCTCCGTGGTGTTGGTTTTAATGTGAAGCTAAAACCATTTATTCAGCGCCGAGATGGCAGTGCAAAAGGAGATTGGGATGTGGGTATTGCGTTAGATGCTATAGAGCTTGCAGAAACGGTTGATACGATTGTTTTGGTCTCTGGCGACGGTGATTTCGAAATCCTTGTAGAGCGAATCAAAGAACGTTTTGGCAAACCGGTTGAAGTATATGGAGTTCCTGGGCTAACCGCGCAAAACCTTATCGACTCTGCCTCAAAATTTGTTCCGATTGAAAAAGATTTTTTATTATAGAGTAAATCTCACATTTATAATTGAAATCAATAATAACGATTATTAGAATGCAAACTATTATTATTTATTGGTTTGAGTGATGTCGCGCGTTTTAGTTGTTGATGATGATATTCAGTTGTGTGAGCTATTGGGTGAAGTGTTAGAAAATGAGGGGTATCACGTTGATACTGTTCATTGCGGAGAGTCCGCGCTTGAGTTTATTCAATCGCATCCTGTCGATTTGGTTTTACTCGATGTAATGCTTCCAAACCTAAGCGGTATTCAAGTGGCAAGACGCATTTGTCAGCGTTTTGCTACTCCCATTCTTATGTTAACTGCGCTTAATGATGACGCATCTATGCTCGATGGCTATCAAGCGGGTGCCGACCAGTACATAGCTAAACCTTTCAATGTTCCTGAACTCTTAACCCGTATTAAGGTGATCTTGCGCCGAGTTGGGTTTGAACGTCAGAGGCAGTCTTTGGCTTCGTCCGATCGTGGTTTGTGCGAACAGTTCTCTCGTTTGCCATTAACCGGCACAGAAAAAGACCTACTTGACTACCTCATTAAACACGATGGGATCGTCGTATCAAAATCAGATTTACAAATCCATGTGCTCAAGAAGGAGTTGTGTCCGTTCGATCGTAACTTAGATATGCATATCAGTAATATACGACGGAAATTGGTTCAGGCTGGCTTATCAAAACAACATATTAAAACGGTGCGTGGTAAAGGATACAGTTATCTAGAGTCAGTTGGAGCATGAGCGCTAAGTTACTGCGCTGCCCAGACTATATAGCTAAGCGTAAGGATGGCTTAACGTTCCAACTATTCAGTTACTTGACAGTCATTCTGGTCAGTATACTCATCCTTCAAGGTGTGGCTGAAAGAGCGCTGATGAAAGCGCTTTTGAAAGTCCCTGAATCCGTTAAAGCTGAAATGCTTGACCTCGCCTATCAAGCCAATGTGTTGATTGAAGAAGGTGACATGGATGAGTTAGCCGATTGGGGGAACGCTCAAGAGTATTACTTGTTTGTGATTGATAAAGATAACCAACCGATTACGCACCGACACATGCATCCGCACTTTGAATTCAAGCTTCAATATCTACGAACTTTGGATCACCAACTGAGTGACCGTGTGAGCAAGCCTATATTTGGTCTACCGCTTAATAACGGAAATACCTTGGTTATCCAATTGCCGCACCAGTTCCACCCCGCCAAATCTTTTGCACCTTATTCTTATCTAATTAAAGCTTTGATTGCTCTGATCGTGTTGACACTGTTCTCGATTATTATGGCGAAGAGTCTGCAGCAACCTCTCGATCGCCTAAGGGAAGCCAGTCGAAGGTTAGCGCAAGGGGACTTTTCGGTGAGTGTTGTGTCTGAGCTCGATTCAACCACACGTGAATTTAACGAATTAGCCCATGATTTTGATCATATGACGTTCGAGATAAAGTCATTGGCTGAAAAGCAGCGTCGTTTGATCCGTGATGTGTCACATGAACTTAGAACGCCATTGGCAAGGCAAAATCTCGCATTACATTTATTGCGAAGCAAGGTTGACGACAAGAGCGTCGGTTTGCTTGATCGACTCGAAAGTGAAACGGAAGAGATGAACAAGCTAGTGGGAGAAATCCTTGAATTTAGCCGTTTAGAAACGTCTCGTTATGACCCTAAGTTAAGCTTGATGCATCTTGAGCATTACTGTTCGATGCTTATCGCGCAAATGCAAAGCGACCTAAAGCCGAATCAAACCTTAGTCGGCGATTTAGAAACGCCGACATCAATGGTTAATGTTGACGAGAGACTTCTTCTTCGAGTCGTTGGTAACTTGGTTGGTAACGCGATTAAATACGCTGGAGAGAATGCTCATATTGTCGTTACTACATATGAACTGTTAGCAGACAGACGTTACAGTGTCATATCTGTAGAAGATGACGGTGATGGCATTCCTGATAACCAGATTTCAGGTATCTTCGACCCGTTTACACGTATTGAATCAGCCCGAGATAAACAGTCTGGTGGTTATGGCTTAGGGCTTGCGATTGTTAAGGAAGCGGTGGGTGTGATGAATGGCTGTGTTACTGCTGAGAATCGAGAAAGTGGGGGACTTCGAGTAAATCTGATGTTTCCCGCTATTAATTGAATCTACCACTTAATCAAAACGCCACTGCATCTGCAGTGGCGTTTTAGTTTATACGCTTTTCATTATCAGCTAAGCATAGCCATTAATTATACCAATCACAGTAAGTAAGTGATCAAATATAGCGTAGGAAAAAAGCTTGAGAACAAGGCTGCTCTTCTCGATAAGAAGTTTCGATAAGTAGTTATTCTACAATCAAAAATTCTAACGAAGTTATCGAGGTTTTTAACAAGCTAGGGTGACCAGTTGTTTACTACGATTGGTATTACGCTTTAGCTTGAAGGTAAGAGCGACAGAGAAGCTAGATTATGCCTGTTGACGTGTTAGCTTAACTTCTTCTTCTTTCTCACCAGCAGTAGGGTCATTGAAGCGAGCTTCGTCAAAAGAACCTTCAGACTTAGCCACAATGATAGTTACGGCACTATCTCCAGTGATGTTTACTGCGGTGCGAATCATGTCAAGAAGACGGTCAACACCCATGATAAGCGCGATACCTTCCAGTGGTAGGCCTACTTGGTTCAATACCATCGCCAGCATAACAAGACCAACACCAGGAACACCCGCTGTACCAACAGACGCTAATGTCGCCGTTAGGATAACCATTAGGTAGTCACCCATCGTCAAGTCAATGTTGTATGCTTGCGCGATAAATGCAGTAGCCACACCCTGCATGATAGCTGTACCGTCCATGTTTACAGTCGCACCTAGTGGTACTGTGAACGAAGCAACTTTATTATCTACGCCCATGCGGTTCTTCGCTGTTTCCATTGTAACTGGAATCGTTGCGTTCGAAGAGGCCGTTGAAAACGCAAACATGATCGCATCTTCCATCTTACGTAAGAAGGTGATTGGGCTTAAACCTGTGAATCCTTTAAGCATTGCACTATAGGTAACCAAACCGTGCAACAGTAGGGTACCAGCCAGAACTAAGAAGTATTCCGCTAGGTTCCAAATTGCGCTTAAGCCAAGGCTAGAGAACAGTTTCGCCATTAAGAAGAAAACACCGTAAGGCGCTAGGTTCATTAGTAGTGCGACAAGCTTCATGATAACTTCGTTCAAGTCAGAAAAAACCGCAGCAATACGTTCACCAGGTTTACCCGCCGCACTGATAGCAATACCAAACAACACAGCAAATACGATAACTTGCAACGTTTTCCCTTCAGCCATTGCTTGGATAGGGTTGGTAGGGAACATGTCGATAATCACTTGGCCCAAAGAAGGGGCATCCGTTGATTTGAAAGAACTTGCTGCAGTAAGATCCGCACCAGCTCCAGGTTGGAACAGGTTACCGATAGTGAGTGCAAGGGTAATAGCAACGGCTGTTGTACCGATATAAAGTGCAAGTGTTTTGCCACCCATACGGCCAAGAGTTGATAAATCTTTAAGAGAGCTCGTACCGCACACTAGTGAAACGAAGACTAGCGGCACAACAAGCATTTTTAAACTGGCGACGAATATCTGTCCGCCAACTTCAAAGAGTCCGTTAACGATGTAATTGTTGACAAATCCACTTTCTGCAAAAAGGGATTGAATGGCAAATCCCGTCAATATACCTGCGACCATACCGAGAATAACTCGTCCAGTCAGAGACATAGGTTTCTTGGTATTCATTTAGAACACTCCTTATTATTGATAACTTTGACACCTCTTCAAAGTGAGCAGGAGATTATCAGCCTGTGAAAGAAATCGAAAAACAAAAAATCGCCTTGGGATTCTAGATGTGATCAAAATCACTGATAAATCTATAAATTAAACAAATTAAATCAAAGTTATTCACTGTTTAATTACATTTATCGAGAGTTTTATACACAAATTAGGGAGCTTGAAAGGTAATAAATAAGACAACCGGATTATTGATGAAATAATGTTCGTTAAATCGACGTTATTCATAATGCGGATAGCGATAGTTTCTACCCATAAACCTATCTTCTAACGGTGGGCATATAACCTGTTGTATCAAATGAACTTTGTTAATATGCAAGTAATCAATATCCCTCCGTTCCATTACAAAACCTTACAAATGCAAAGAATGTAAATTTAATGCAAATAGTAATGATTATCACTTATATTCACTCCAGAAATAATTCAGTGGTGCCGGTAACGGCCTAGTGAGCACAGCGAATAAATAAAAAAGTGCTCGGACAAAAAGAATAAAGCGGAGTAAAGGACATGTTTTCAAAGAGCCCATTGGCTTTAGTGATCGGCGCGGTATTGGCTTCGCCAGCAGTATTGGCAGAAACAGCACAAACAGACGAGCATATGGTCGTAGAAGGTCGTGATTATGGCTACAAGGCCGATACGAACACCACTGCAATGCGCATGGAAGCAACTCAGTTAGAGACTCCGGGACAAGTTTCAGTAATCGATGAGCAAATCATCGATGAACAGCGTGCAACAACGCTTGGTGACGTTCTGAAGAATGATGCGAGTGTAAGTGCGGGTGGTACAAGCCGTAACCGTGAGCGTTTTTCTCTACGTGGCTTCTCTGTAGGGAGCTCTTCAGGCTTCCTTAAGAATGGCCAACAACACTGGTCTCACTACCGCCAACCTATCGAATTGCTAGAGCGTGTTGAAGTATTGAAAGGCCCTTCAGGTCTTCTTTATGGTATTTCTGCGCCAGGTGGTCTGATCAATATGGTCAGCAAAAAGCCAACTTACGATACGCAAGTGAGTGTTAGTCAAGATATTGGTTCTAATGATCATTCTCGCACAACGGTCGATGTAAGCGGTGCGTTGAACGAGGCTGAAACTCTACGTGGTCGTGCAATCTTATCTAAAGAAAGTTACAACTCTTGGAGAACGTATGGTGACGGCTCTGAACCACAAACAGAACGTTTTGTTGGTGGGGTAGTTGTTGATTACGATGTAACTAAAGACGTAACAGTTTCTGTTCATTACGACAAAACTAACGACGATGGCAGTGTCGATTCGGGCTCTTTGTACACCCTAGATGGTAATCGAGTTGGTAGCGACAAGCACATTTGGGATGCGCAGTGGTCACAGATTGAAAACGATGTTGAGAACGTTGGTTTTGATATTGCCGCTAACCTAACGGATACATGGTCAGTAAAAACAGGTTTTAACTACCAAGATTTCGAACGTATTGATATGGAAAGCTACCCAAGCTTTAAAAATATGAACCCTGATGGTACGGGTACCGTGACTCAAGGCGGTAACTACCGTCATGACAAATGGCGTTTCAGAACGGCTTATGTCGATCTTACAACAACTGCTGAGCTCGCGGACACAGAGCACAAACTATTATTCGGTGCTAACTGGTTGGGCTACAGCTACTATCGCGGTATGGACCGTTTCAATAGTGGCGAATATGCACCAGATGCAACAGTACCAGCTCCGTCAGTGGGTCCAACATCGTTAGGCAAGATGAGTACTTACGATACTTGGGGCTTCTATATCCAAGATTTGGTTACTATTAACGATGAATGGCAAGTTCTTGCGGGCGCTCGTTTCGACCGTAAAGTCAGTTCTGGTGTGGCAGAAGAGAACGTAGCACCTAAACTAGGCGTGATTTACCATCCAGCTTCAAACGGTAGCATTTACGCTTCTTACTCTGAAAGCTTCGAACCTCAAGGTGTTGTTTCTAGTGGCAGACGCACGTACACCAATGATGGCCAACTTCTTGATGCCGCAACTGGTGTATCGTACGAAGTAGGTACTAAGTGGGAGTTGATGGACGAGCGCCTATTTGTATCGGGTGCAGTCTTTGACATAACTCAAGAAAACATCTCAATGGACGTAGAAGATACTGCGTCTGGTGATTGGACTAAGACACAAGGTGGTGAGCAAGTTCACCGTGGCGCTGAGTTAGGTGCGCAAGGTTTCATTTCGGAAAGATTCTCAATGTCTGGTTCTGCAATGTACTTAGACGCTGAAATTGCTAACCATGAAACATATGGAGGTAATCGCCCTGCAGATGTACCTGAGTTTGCAGCAAGTGTTTGGTCTACTTATGCCGCAACCAACGAAGTTGATGTGAATTTAGGCCTTATCTACGAAGGTTCACGCTACGGTGATAGTGCGAACACATTTAAGAAAGATGGCTATGCTCGTGTCGATATGGGAGCTGCATATACGATGAAATACGATGATTCTTTAGATTTTGTTGCTCGTCTAACGGTTGAAAACGTATTTGATAAAGAATACCTAGCAGGTGGTGGTTCTACTTCGTCAAGCCATCAATTTGCAGAAGACGTAGTAATCGGCGAAGGCCGTAACTACATGGCTACACTACAGATAAAATACTAATTTGTTGGTAGGGTGTCATTGGTAGTATAAATATTTAGGGGGAAGTTTAGGCTTTCCCCTTTTGTTATTTTGCTACTTCATAAAATATACCTAGTAATGTGAGTGACTTTTAATGATAATGAGACTGCTTATCAATAAAACTCATTTGACCTTCTTCTATAGTAAATGACTACAATTATGAATCTTTTAAAAATTAGCCTAGCACTTACCATTAGTTTGGTTGCTGTGCCTTCTATGGCAAACAGCTTGGATCAAGCTCAATCTATTCAAAACAAGACCAATAACGCGTCGGCATCGAGCCAGAAAGTTATTGATAAAAGCTCACAAGCCACTTTGATGCTTCAAGCTGAGATTGAGCGTCTGCAAGAAGAAGTGAAAAATCTCGAAGTCTATCACGATCATCTTGCCGCATTGGTTGAGAGCCAAAACAACGAAGCCCAAAGTATTAAAGGGCAGATCGACGAAATCAAATATACACGCCAGGGTGTTGTACCTTTGATGTATCAAATGATTGATGGCCTTCAACAGTTAGTAGAGCAAGATGTGCCAATCAAGAAAGAGCAACGTCTAGAAAGAGTTGAAAAGCTACAAGCAATGATGACTCGTGCTGATGTCAGTGATGCAGAGAAATATCGCCGTATTTTAGAAGCGTATCAAATCGAGATGGACTACGGCATTAAGTTGGGTGTTTATCAAGGCCGAGTAGCATTAACTAACGAGAAAACAATTGAGGCCGATGTTTTGTATCTGGGACGAATTTCGCTAGTGGCTCGTAACTTAAATGGCAGTCAGTATTGGTCTTGGGATCAAGTAAAAGATCAATGGCAAGAGCTTGATTCATCAATGAAACCTGAGCTAGATAAAGCTTATGATGTTGCTAGCCAGCAAGCGGCACCAAGCTTAATTACTTTACCTGTTTCTTTAACTGTTGCGGAGGTTAAGTAATGAACTTACAGCCATTAGCAGTATTACTTTGTATTACATCACTTTCATTTTCTGCTTTTTCTGCATCAGATACGACGGCTCAACTCGTTAATAAAGCTAAATCAGAGAGTCGTGCTCAAGCTTCCCACAACGTTGTTCGTGAATCTGAATTCAAAAGAACAGAGCAAGAGCTGAAAGCGATCAAAGCACAACTGGCAACGAAGCGAGCTTCAATCCAAGCCGCTACAGATGCGTTGACCAGAACCTTCAGTGAAAACGAAAACAAACTTGCACGTTTAGAAGAGAAGCTTCGTTTAGAAACGGGCAGTTTAGGCGAGTTGTTTGGTGTTGTTCGTCAAAATGCAAAAGAGTTAGGTGCCGAATTAAATTCCACGATCAATAGCGTGGATCGTGGCGCACATACAGAGACTGTCAATCAGATCATTGACGCTAAATCACTGCCATCAATGCCACAACTATCGGGTCTTTGGGCGAGCATGAATGAGCAGATTCAAGCGAGCTCAGAGCTTAGCAAATCTCAAATTGCGTTCATCAATGGTGAAGGAAACACACAAACCGTTGATGCTTACCGACTAGGTTCAATTGGGCTAGTTACAGAGCAAGGCTACGTGAGCTGGAACACCCAACGTGAGGATGCGATTGCGTATCTAAAACAACCATCGAATGGCCCGACTTTGGCGTCACTTTCTTCGTTAGCGAATGGTGAAGTGTCTAACGTGGTTGTCGATCCTTCTCGCGGTTTTATGTTGGAGCAGTTGGCGTTATCACCAAGCCTAGCCGATCGCCTTCAAGCTGGTGGCGTAGTCGGTAAAGTGATTCTTGGTTTACTTGCAATTGGTTTGATTATCGCGCTGGTTCGTGGTGTTTCTTTGATGATTGCTCGTCAAAAAATTCGTTCTCAATTGAAAAATTCAGAGCAAGCGGGTGACAACCCACTTGGCCGTATCCTTGCCGTTTATGACAAAGAGCAAAACCAAACGGTTGAAGCCCTTGAGCTAAGACTGCTAGAAGCGGTGGTTGATGAGCAAACTCATTTAGAGAAAGGTTTATCAATGCTGAAACTGCTTGCTGCTCTTGCCCCTATGCTTGGCCTACTTGGTACGGTTACCGGCATGATCGAGACATTCCAAGTGATCACCCAGTTTGGTAATGGCGACCCTAAAGTGATGGCGGGTGGTATTTCTATGGCTCTAGTGACCACTGTACTTGGCCTTGTTGCAGCCATGCCACTTCTTCTTGCACACAACATTCTTAGCACTCAGGCAGAAAATATTCGCAATATTCTTGAGAAACAAGGTATTGGCCTTGTGGCTGAGCAAGCAGAAAAGACGATTGAATCAAACGCTGTTGTTTCATCAGTTGGGACTGCTGCGTAATGGATATTTTGTCGGGTTCTCTATTACCAGCGAGTTGGTTAACGAGTGACTGGCTGCTGTCTTTATCAAGCTTTATGGAGCAGGGCGGTTTCGTTCTGTGGTGGCTAGCGGCTGTTGTCCTTGTTTATTGGGTGCTTGTGGTAGAACGCGTGCTTTATCTTGCGTTCTACTTTCCAAAGCAACGTAAAGTGTGGGTTGAGAAGTGGCGTGAAAGAGAAGAGCACTCTTCTTGGCATGCTAAAGCCATTCGTGAAGGCTGGTTGGGGCAGGCAAGTATCTTGCTACATCAAAATTTGAACTTTATTAAACTGTTAGTCGCTATTTGTCCGATGTTGGGTCTGCTAGGTACCGTAACCGGTATGATCTCTGTTTTTGATGTCATGGCGACTCAAGGCAGCAGCGACCCTAAATTAATGGCTTCAGGTATCTCGTTGGCGACACTGCCGACCATGGCAGGTATGGTCGCGGCATTAGCGGGGATGTTTGTTCATGCTCGCTTAGCAAAAGTGTGTAGCCGCTTGGAATTAAAATTAGAAAAATCTTTAAGGAGTCAACGATGAGACTCGGTCGACGTCATTCTAAAAACGAAGAGGCTCAAATAGACCTAACTTCGATGCTTGATATTGTATTTATCATGCTCATTTTCTTTATTGTGACCAGTTCATTCGTGCGTGAATCCGGAGTTGAAGTCAATCGTCCGCAAGCTTCTAACGTGGTTAGCCAAAAAGATGCCGGTATCTTCGTTGCTATCACATCGGCTAACGATATCTTCATTGATAAACGTGTTGTGGATGTAGAACGTGTTCAAGCAACACTAGAACACTTGTTGCTAGAACAACCTGATGCATCTTTAGTGATTCAAGCGGATGAACACGCATACAACGGTACGGTTGTTAAAGTAATGGATGCCGCTAAAGGTGCAGGCGTGAAAAACATAGCGCTTGCTGCTGATAAGCGATGATCTTGGAGGATCTTTATAAATGATTCGCCTATTTCTTGCTCTACCGTTAGCGGGAGCATTGGGCTTAGCTCTGTTTTCTTTCATGGCTTGGATGGTTGATAATGGCCATCAACGTTCATCAGATAACAGCGAAACGTTAAGTTTCAACATGGTGATGGTGGAACAAGAACAAGAAGTTCAAAGAAGACAGCGCGCAGTTCCTGAAAAACCTGAAATGCCTGAACCGCCACCGGAAGCGCAAACGTCTCAGTCACAAGCTGAAGTTACGCCTCTGAATTCGATGTCTTCTTTGCCTTCACTGGATTTGAATACATCCATTGATGGTCTAGCGATTAACGCACCGACATTTTCTGATTTTGGGTCAAACCAACAGGCAATGCCTCTGTATCGAGTAGAGCCTCGTTACCCAGCAAAAGCGCTTAAGCGCGGTGCTGAAGGTCATGTGATTATGTCTTTTACTATCGATGAAACGGGACGCCCAGTTGACATTGAAGTCACTGATGCAAACCCACGTCGTATGTTTGAACGTGAAGCGATGAGAGCACTTAAAAAATGGAAATATCAACCGAAAGTCGTCGATGGAAAAGCGATAGCTCAGGTTGGTCAAACCGTGAAACTAGAGTTTAAGTTGGCAAAATGATGAAACAGATATGGATATTAGTGGGCTTGTTGTTAATGCCCCTTACAACACAAGCAAAAGACCTAACCCAATATACTGCAATTCGTGTTCAAAAGGCGCATAAGCTGGCTCAAGATGAACAGGTTAAACAAGCGATTGACGTACTTGCAGGCTTGGAGCTTTCTAAAGGCTACGATAAGGCGTACGTTGCTCGAATGTTGGGTGTGTTTTATTGGCAAGAGGGTAAAACGGATGCGGCAATTAAACAGCTTACTTATGCGGTCGACAGTAATTTACTGGTGGATGAACAAGCTTGGGTAACGAAGCGCATGCTTGCTGATTTGTTGTTAAATGATCAGCAGTTCAAAAAAGCGCTTCCGCACTACTACCAGCTAGTAAAAACGGCCCCAGAAACGGAAAAGAAAGACACGCTTTGGATGCGAATTGCACAATCGGAATACCAAATTGAAAACTGGTCGAAAGTCCTAGTTGCCATCGGTAACCACGACAAGTTTAATTCGAAACCAGAGTTATCATCTCTATCGCTAAAACTCGGCGCACAGCTCCAGTTAAAGCAGTGGAAGCAGTCTATTCCTACACTGGAAAGCCTTATTGAACTCCAACCAGAGAAAGATAACTGGTGGCGTCAACTTGTGGGTATTCAGTTAAGACTAGAACGTAACCGTGATGCATTGAACACACTAGCACTGGCTGATTTACAAGGCGTTGAGCTGAAAAACTCAGATCGCCGCTTGTTAGCACAGCTTTACGCGAAACGCGGCATTCCAGAGCGTGCTGCTCAAGAGATCGCTAAGTTAGATGATGCGAACAGTGATGTTCAGCTTCTGGCTGAGCAAGCAACCTACTGGCAGTTAGCTAAAGAGTGGGACAGTGCCATTGAAGTGTGGACGCTAGCGGCTAAAAAAGACATCCAATATCATTGGAATGTCGCTCAGCTGTTGGTTCAGCAAGGTTACTATGATCGAGCGCTGGTTGTTCTCGACAAAGTGAAAGACAAAAACAAACAGGCCGACGTTGCTTTAGCTAAAGTACGATCATGGTATAAGCTAAAGAACCTAGATAACGCTCTTGCTCAAGCGAAGCGTGCGAACAACATCGATCCCTCGTCTGAAGCAAAAGGTTGGATTAAATATCTGACTCAGCTTAGAACAGTCAGCGATAACGGAAATGTCTAACTGCTGATAGTGAAAAAAGGAAGATAAAAACAAATAAGCAAAAGGGTGTCATCTGATGGTTCAAATGACACCCTTTTTAATTCTGGCGGCTAAAGTTCATTCCGTTTTACTGTTTGGATAAATTGCTTAAGGGCTGCACATCGTGCCACTAGACGTTGCGCTTTGAATCACGCCTCCGGTGCCAGCTATCCAGTTAATGGTACAATCTCGATAAGGATTCTTAAATATATATAAAGTATAACCATTATCTAATGGCTTCTTCGTCTCAATCCAAGCATAGTTTCGAGATGCCCAAAAACTGATAGGGCGTGAGCGTTCAGTTAGATACTGTTCTTGTACATCAGTTATGTCTGAACCGATATATTCTTGGATGCGCTCTTCCGTGTTGGTTATTTGGCCAGTACACGCAGTTGCTAGCGTAGCAAAAGCCAAAACAATAATACGCATTTCAAAATCCCTTTTAGCTTAATTAGCTATCTCTAAATCGGTTATGGGTTCTATTTTTTAGCAAACCATATCAACCGATGAGTCCATCGTTTGTTCTTGATCGTCAAAATGTTCCAACGATCAAATAGTCCTAACTTTCGTTCCTTAACGCCACAGCGCTTATTTTAAACCCACCACAATCGAGCATGTTGAGGCTAAGGTTTTTTGAGGTTTGACGCTGTTATCAGTCACCTCCAATACAAGTTATCAATTACCTCTAGTACAAGCTAGCAAGAATATGCATACAGCTCGATGACTTCCGATGTAATGTTATGTAAATCTCCTTACATCGCTCGGCAAACGTAAACAATGTAAATTGAATGCCAATACGAATTATTATCAACTAAATTGACGCCATAAAAATTATAGGTATTGGTTCGTATGTCGCTAAAAAGTAGGGCAGTTCAATCATGGGCTCGTCGACTTCATGTTTATATTTCAATGGCGCTTCTGTTCGTTGTTCTTTTCTTCTCAGTAACAGGTATAACCCTCAATCGACCTGAGTTATTTGAATTAAGTCATCCCAATATCCAGCGCTCTACGTTAACGCTTCCTACGAGTTTGTTCACGATCCAAAACGGTCGATTAAAAGCTGATGAGCCTGCTTTCGAGATGTTTCTGTTTGAAGAAGCCAATCTGTCTGGTGTTCCTTCCGGCTTAGACATCTACGCGGAGATTGAAGACGGTGAGTTGCTGATCGGGGAAGTGTCCATGGACTTTAAAGGGCCAGGTTACAACGCTTCTGTATTTGTCGACGTGACGTCTGAAATGGTCGAAGTCGAAACCACCAATTACGGCGTTATCGCGCTTTTGAATGATCTACATAAAGGGCGTAATAGTGGTGAAGTTTGGAAATGGTTTATCGATATCACAGCACTACTGATGATCTTCTTTGTACTTACTGGCGTGTGTTTACTGTTACCTAAGAAAAAAACACTGAATACCTCTATAAAATGGACAGTGTTTGGGTCTGCAATCTCACTTGTTATCTATTTTGTCGCCGTGCCTTAACGCTTATTCGATTAATGAATCGGATTGAGTAATGAATAAAAGGTTAAACGGATTTAAAAGGTTGTTAAACATGAAAAAAATGAACTGGAGCAAGATACTTCTTGCTTTGTCTCTTTTGCCAAGCCTAGGTATGGCAAAAGCAATTCCTGACACGGCAAAACTGGATGTGAACTTCGAGCTACCGAAGATTGATACTTCAATGTATGCCCGTCCATACGTTGCGGTCTGGATTGAAAACAGTGAACGAAAGTCAGTGAAAACGATTGAACTTTGGGTCGGTAAAGACGAATGGCTTAAAGATTTGCGTAGCTGGTGGCGAAAGGTTGGACGCTACGATCGTGAATTGGTTGATGCTGTGACATCAGCTACACGTCCTGCTGGGAACTATCGATTTGTTTGGGATGGTAAGAGTGACAGCGGTGAAATCCTAGAGCAAGGCGAGTACACGGTTCATATCGAAGTCGTTCGCGAACATGGTGGTCGTAACTATCTTCGTCAAAAAGTATCACTTATTGATACAAACGCGTCTTATGAATTAAAGGCAACGGAAGAGACGGGGAAAATCACTCTTAACTATATCGCTAAATAAAAAAGCGTGAACAGAATAAACAGCATCCCTCGCAGGCTTAGGTTAAGCGACACGGCTAAAAATTATAAATAATGGAATTGAACATGATGAAACAGACAAAAATCAAAGCACTTGCACTAGCGGGTGTGATGGCATTCGGCCTAGTGGTAACGACAACAGCACAAGCGCACCCGCGTTGGATCCTGCCGTCTCACTTTACTGTGTCTAAAGAAGGTGGTGACTGGTTAACATTTGATGTTACTGCATCTCACGGTACGTTTGTTTTTGATAAGCCTGCTGGTAGCGAAAATGCTCATGTCATCATGCCTGATGGCCGCAGCGAGCGTCCTAACTTTGTGATTCGCGGCAAGCGTCGTTCAATCTTCGACTTCTATTTTGAAGAAGAAGGCACACATAAAGTAGCGATCAACAACCAGCCGTCTTACTACACGCAATACAAGGCCGGTCGCCGTGACACGGTGAAATGGATTAAAGCAAACAAAGCAGAGCGTGATTCTGTTCTGCCTGAAAAATCACGTGACGTTGTAACTCAAGTCGGTTTCACTCGCGCAGAAAGCTACATCACGGTAGGTAAGCCATCAGACTCAGTATTCAAAATTGAAGGTAAGCTTCTTGAAATGAAGCCAGTGACTCACCCTTCAGACATCGTTGAAGGCGAACCAGTAACATTCCAGTTCTTCTACAACGGTGAAATCCAGAAAGACGTGAAAGCAGAGATTACTCGTGAAGGTACGCTTTATCGCAACCACCAAGAGCAGATTGATGTCGTGAGCGATGAGAACGGTGAAATCACGTTTACTCCAGACGTAGCGGGTCGTTACGTAATGAAAGCGAACTATAAAGGTGAGTTGATTAACAACCCACTGGCTGACAAAGCAAGTGCGAATGTTCACCTAACGTTTGAAGCTCTGCTTCAATAACCTGTGATATCGGGTTTAGACCCCATGATTAAGAACCAAAAAACTTAAGGGCTCATTTGAGCCCTTTATCGCTCAGTTTACTACTGAGAACTTGCACCGTGGCTAAGGTACGAACCATGACAATAAAAACAAAACTAAAATCGCTCATCACTCCATGCTTGGCTCTGGGACTTGGTTCCGCTGCATTACCTGCGCAAGCACACTTTCCACTGATGAGCTGCTGGTTTGAAGGCAAAACTGTTGCCTGTGAAGCGGGTTATTCGGATGGCAGCAAAGCGATTGATTACGCGGTTGAGATGTACGATTACGAAGACAATTTGATTGCCAAAGAGATGACAGATAAGCGTTCTATTGTTGAATTCCCAAATCCTGACACTGAGTTCTACCTTGTATTCGATTCAGGCCATGAGTTTCCTGTTGAAGTAGACGTTGTCGAGATCAGCGAAAAATGATGATTCAAGGTGTACGTGCTGACACGGGTGGCAGAGAGGGTAAGTGGGTAGGGCTGATCATTGTGTTCATCTTGAGCTTTTCCACGGTCGCTATCCCATTTCATCAAGCAGAATCTCACGTGAAAGCGGTACTTGATCATCAAATTTTGGTGACCGATGTTGAGCAAGAAAATTTGGCAATGTTGTCAGAGCTGCGTTTAGCTCATGAAGAAATCCGTGACCTACGTATGGACTCAGGCGGTGAATGGCCGAGTGTTGCATCACTTAAAGATGAATGGGTTGCCCCGTTTGTAGAAGATCAGAGTTGGAAGCGCAAAGGTTCTCATGCTTGGGTACTGGACGAGCGTGGTTATTACTTTTCTAGTCCAAGTGAACAAGCTACGCCAACCGATCATGGTTCTGCGGATTCCTTTATTTTAAATGCGAACAGCGTTTCTCCTGAGATCTGGATCTTCTTGGGTGGTGTAGCGAAACAGCCAGCTACTTTTGACCAACACACGCTTGACTCTACGGGTTGGAAAATGGTCGTGAACGAATCAGAAATTGAACAGCATCATGAAAGCGATGCTCACAAATAATAAGAGATTTACTATGCGAATTATGACTCTGTTCATGTCGTTATTGGCGGTGTTAATGACACCCAATGCATTGGCAAAAGAATACAAGATCGATAGCGATAAGCTAACGATTGGCATAACCCTCCAACCTTACTACAGCTATGTAAAAGCGGTGGTGGGTGACAAAGTGAACATTCTTCCTTTGGTTGACGCAGGTTTCAACCCACACAATTATTTACCACAACCCAATGATTTAAAGCGATTGAGCCAGATGGATGCAATCGTAGTAAACGGTATTGGTCATGACGACTTTGCGCTTAAAGTGATTTCAGCCGCGCAACGTGATGATTTAGTCGTGATTGAGGCAAACAAGGAAGTGCCTTTGCTTCCTGCTCTTGGCCAGTCCGTTGGTCAAGGTGCCGTTAACCCGCATACCTTTGTTGGGCTTTCGACAACGATCCAAAAGGTTTACACCATCGCCAGTGAAGTCTCTAAACTCGACCCAGACAACGCTACGTTTTATCGCAAGAACGCACGTAAGTACGCCAAGCAATTTCGCTTTATGAAGCGTGATGCGATGTTGTCATTAGGTGAGTTAGATACATCAGGTATGAAAGTAGCGACTACGCACAATGCTTATGGCTACATTCTTCAAGAATTTGGTGTTGATGTGGCGGCAGTGATAGAACCTGCACACGGTGTTGAACCAAGTGCGAGCCAGCTACAAGAAACGATCGAAAAGATCCGCGCATCGGGCATTGATGTTCTGTTCTACGAGCTCAACATGCCAAACCGTTTTGTTGACACCATTGAAGCGGAAACTGGCGTTCAGCTTTACCGTTTCTCTCACATGACGCACGGCGAATATGAAGACGATAAAGTCGAAGTTGAGATGAAGAAGAACCTAGAAACGTTAATCGAAGCCATGAAATTTGCGGCAGCGAACCAAGATAAAAGCGGGAACGCATAATGCTGGGTCCATCGATTTCAATTAATCAACTCGGTCTACAATACGACAACAATGTGATTCTTGATGATATCTCGCTCGAACTTAAAGCGGGTCAGTGTCACGTGATCATGGGGCCAAACGGCGGTGGCAAAACCTCTTTGCTGCGTTCTGTTCTTGGTCTTACGCCTTTCTCTGGACAAATCAATATTCATTGGCCAGAAAAGCCAAGTATTGGTTATGTTCCTCAAAAGGCGACCTTCGAATCGAGCTTACCTCTGACGGTCATGGATTTTGTGTTACTCAATCAAACTCGAATCCCACTGTTTTGGCGTCGAAAATCCAAGCAATTGGATCTTGCATTAGCGCAGCTAGACCGTGTGGGTATGGCGACTCGTAGTGACCGTCGTATGGGGCAGTTATCGGGCGGTGAACAACAACGTGTGTTGTTTGCACAAGCCTTATTGGATAACCCAAGCTTACTGGTGTTGGACGAACCGACTACTGGTATGGACGAGCAGGGCGTTCGTTATCTTGAATCTCTCATTCGTGAATGCGTTGATGAAGGCCGCACGATTCTTGCGGTTCACCACGATGTCACCGCAGTGCGTCGCCTTGAAGCGAACGTACATGTTATTAATCGATTCTTGGTTGATAGCGGTCCACACGAACAAGTATTGCATCAAAGCAAAATTGAAAGCTTATTCCAGCATTACAGCAGTGGTACAGCCATCGTTAACTCGAAGGAGGTGGCGTAATGGATTGGTTACGACAACTTGCCGTAACTGGTGTTGAAGCGGGTTGGTTATCAGACAGCTTCATGTATGCGTTCATGGTGAATGCACTGGTTGCCGCGTTATTACTTGGCCCGTTACTAGGTGGCCTTGGTACTTTGGTGATCGCGAAGCGTCTGGCCTTCTTCTCTGAAGCCGTCGGTCACGCAGCGTTAACCGGTATCGCTATTGGTGTTTTGCTTGGCGAGCCACCAGAAAACCCAATCATTGGTTTGTTTAGCTTCTGTATGATCTTCGCTCTGCTTCTTCATTTTGTAAGAAATAGGACCAACGTTCCATACGATACCTTAGTCGGTGTTTTCCTTGCACTAGCGTTAGCGGTTGGTGCGGCATTGCTGATGTATGTGGCACGTAAGATCAATATTCACATGCTTGAGAACGTACTGTTTGGTTCAATTCTTACCGTAACGGACCAAGACTTGATGATTCTCGCAGGCAGTTGCGCACTCATCATTTTGCTCTTGATACCAACGTTCAACCGTATTTTACTGACTTGTATCAGCCCTGATATAGCCAAGGTACGTGGTTACAACACCAGTTTCTATGATTACTTGTTTGTCATGATGATCACCTTAGTGACGATTGCAGCCGTGAAGATAGTGGGTGCGGTTCTGGTTGGCGCGTTATTACTGATCCCAGGTGCTACGGCTCGACTGCTAACCAAACGCATGGGCAGCTTTGTTTTACTGTCTGCGTTGTTGGCAACTATCGCATGTTTGGTCGGAACAGTATTGCCTATGGAGCTAAAACTGCCAGTGCCATCCGGCGCGTCAATCATCATCGTTTCCGCAACATTTTTCCTAGCGGCAACGCTATACCGAATTGTAAGAAAGGCATAATCATGACTTCTTTAATGAATCGTATTTCAAGTTCACTAAAAGCAACGGCTCAAGTGAGTGCAGTCAGCAGCATATTGTTAGGTACCCCAATCGTGTCTTTCAACGTAAATGCAGAGGATATCCTCACCAGTGCGCCCGTGACCTACGCGTTAGCAACAGAGCTAACCAAAGGCACTGACATTACGACCGAGTACCTACCACCAAAACGCTACGGTATTGATCGTCTGCCGAATTGGTTTGGTACCAAGGGCGTAAGCAAAGTACTTAAATCAGGTGAAAAGGCGACCGTTGCGTTAACGTTGTCATCCATCTGGCAAGCTGATCCTACCTTTGTATACGCAAGACAAGGTAACATCCGTTTGGTTGAGGTGGATGCGGCTCAAGCGATTACACCGCGAGCACAAGGTGTTGCAGCGATTACATTGTCGAATGGTGATGTGTCTAAATACGCGTGGTTAAACCCAACTAACTTAACGCGTATGGCGGCAATTGTAGCTGACGACTTTAAGTTATTGTGGCCAGCACAATCTGAGACGATTGATAGCAACCTACAACGCGTGATGCTTGATGTTCGTGAACTGATTAACAAGCAACAAGCGGTGTTATTGGATAACGACGTAGATTCAGTGTTGTTGCTTTCAGAAAGCTTGGAAGATTTTGCGTCTGGCAGCCAACTGTTTGTTGAAGAGCGCATGTTCAAAGCTGAGCTTGAGTGGACTGAGCAAGACAAAGCCAAGCTTAAAGAGATGTTTTCTGAAGACGATGCGCTTTGGTTAGTCACCGCGAAAAAGCCTACGACTTTGATTAAGTCACTGGTGCCTAATGAGCGAATTCTTGTTGTTGACTCGGTAGACCGTTGGGGAAGAGCAGGGATTAACGCAAAAGCGCCATTTGCCCGTTGGGAAGTACAGCCTTTCAAAAGTTAATCAGTGAAATTAAAAGCGGTAGGATCAAAAAAGCAGCCCAAATAAAGGCTGCTTTTTTGTACTTGTCCATTGGCTCCGTTCAGAGTGTTAGACAAGAGAACTGCGAGTTTACAATTTACTCTACAGCTTTTTCTCTTCAGTTTCGATACCGGCTTCTTCAGCTTCAACAGTTGCTTCGACTGCCCCCTCAACTTGTTCTTGAGCGGCTTTCTCTTGTTCTTCCGCTTCCATTTTTGCGCGGTCAGCTTTAGAAATGTAGCGAGGTTTGTTGCTACCATGCAGTTTTGAATTCGCCTGTTTCTGCTTCTTTTTTAGAATTTGATTAATTTTTTTCTTACGGTTCATTGCTGCATAGCCTTGTATTTAGTTTAGGCGGTGGAGGATAATCATTTTAGTTCTAGAACTCAATATTTACATGGTACTCAGCAAGGAAAATATCACTATGCAGGCAGTCGAGACCGAACGTTTACGATTAAGAATGATTACCTATCAAGATGCGGCGTTTATTCAACGATTATACAGCTCAGAAGATTTCCTGCGTTACATTGGTGATAAGGAAATCAGCGATACTGAAAAGGCTGTGGAGTACATCGAAAACAACATTCTTAAGATGCATGAAGAGAGAGGCGTCTGTTTGTTGATGGTTGAAATCAAGGATTCTTCAACGCCAATTGGTATCTGCGGATTAATCAAAAGGGATACCTTAGAGTCGCATGATATTGGTTATGGTCTCGTCCCTGAGTTTTATGGTCAAGGCTTTGCCCAAGAAGCAGCGGAGGCGATAATTGAACAAGCTAAGCAGAATGCTGATATCGATCATTTAGTTGCCATCACTACCTCTGATAATATTCGAAGCATCGCACTACTGACTAAGTTAGGCTTTGTGTTCGAGCGAGTTGAAGATGTGATAAGCGAAAGCGTTAATCTCAACCTGTACGGTTTCTCATTAGGTAATTAAAACATGTTCCAACACAACAATATTCTACAAGGCGAGCTCGCAACGGAGTACAAAACTGTTATTGCGATGGTGCACATCTACTGCAAAGATCACCACGATGAAGTTCGCCAGAATAATGCGTTATGTGAAGAGTGTGAGCAATTGTTACGTTACGCCGAAACACGGCTCGATCGATGTCCTTATGGCGAAGCAAAGCCGACCTGTAACAAGTGTCCGATTCATTGCTATAAACCGGATCCGAAAGAGCAAATGCGTTTAGTGATGCGCTATGCTGGGCCAAGAATGCTACTTAAGCATCCTATTTTAGCGATTCGACATCTGATTCATGAGAAACGGAAGGTGCCAGAGAAGCCACTGCCAAAGGTGTCTAATCGCCATATTAGAATGAACAAGAAGTAAATTGCGATCTAAAAACGGTTGTACCAAAAATGAAAAAGGTCTGAGAAATCAGACCTTTTTGTGTTTATAGTCGGTGCCTAAACCTAGAATCTTGAACGTAAGAGATTACGCCGCTTGTGGTTCTTCGTAGGTCACTGTCAGGTTGTTGATCCAGCGTCGACTCAGGTAACGGTGTGAACAGATAGTGAGCTTCACTAATTCTTCCACGAGCATCAGACCATAGATGTATTTGAAATCCCATCCCGCGACAAACGCGCCGTAAACACACACTGGAATACCAACCATCCACATCGCAATGAAATCCATACGCAGACAAAATGCATTGTCTCCACCAGCACGAATAATGCCGTTGATGATCACCATATTTAACATACGGATCACTACCGCAAAGCACATGATCATCATCGCTGGCGAAGCGAGTGGGTATAGTTTCTCGTCCGTTAAGTTCAGCCAATTCAATACGTGTTCTTTTCCTAGGAAGAGAATAAGGCCGACAACTGCGCCAAACCCAACCACGGCCTTAATAAATGTCAGCCCCATGCTCATTGCCTCATCAAATTCATCACGACCCAGTGAGTGACCAAGTAGCACTGAACATGCCACCGAAATACCAAAGAAAATCGAGTAACATAGCGACTCAAAAGGCGCCAGCATTGAGAAGACTGCCAGTTCTGTTGTGCCCATATGACCAAAGATCATTTGATACGCCATCGTCCCCATTGCCCACAATACCGCATTCATCGTTAGCGGCAGGGCAATACGACGATAAGACAACCCAAGTGATGGACGATGTGGTGAGCTAGGCGTGGTTAATAACCAATGGTTGCGCATACGCATGTAGCCATACATCAGGCCCACTTGAATCAAGCGCGCTAGGGTGGTTGCTAGTGCCGCACCCGCAACTCCCATCGCTGGAATACCAAAGGCCCCTTTGATGAGTACGAAGTTAAGCGCAATGTTGAGGGCAATCGTCACCGCACCAAGCAATAGTGGGGTGACGGTGTCACCTGATGAGCGCATGCTCGCTTCTACCACGACCACAATGTGAGTAAGCAGCAAAACAGGGAAGCCGTACCAAAGATAAGTAGCACCAAGCTCAATGACGGTTTGATCGCTGGTTTGCAACATCATTAAAAACTGGGAACCAAGAGTGATGATTGCAGTGACAGGCAGCAGAACTTTTAAGCCAAACACCATTGCAATGGATGACACGGTGCGCGCACTTTTACGGTCATTCTTTCCCCAGTATTGAGCGACTAATGTGCCGTTTGCTGAGGCCAACCCTGCCATAATCATAATCGCAACGAAGTGCCATTTTGATGCAATTCCCACAGCGGCGGCTGCTTCCATACCAAAATCACTGACCATTAAGACGTCAGCAAGGGCAAGAATAGCCACCAGTGCACTTTGCAAAGCAACGGGCAAACCAAGTTTCACGATACGAGGCAAGATGCTCTCTGGCTTGTTATTCATAGATGGGTTAGGGTTGATGTTAGTTGTCATAAGCTCTCCGATTTATGGCAGAACTATAGTGACTTGAGTGAAGTAACAACATGTTTAAAAAACAACAAAACCTGTGCGAATCCGTCATTGATGTTATGAAACCTAAAACAACGTGGCAAGATGAAGTTTTTCTCGCAGAGCGTTGCAAAGAACGTTTTTTGACCGTTGAAGATATCCCAGAGATGAAAAGCTGCGGTGTTTATATGGGTGGCATGGCGAAGCTGTATGACGCGTATTGGGTTGAGCGTGAATCTGTGAATGTTCATACGTTGATTTTTACTCAAGAAGGAGGAGGAATCCTCACCACTTCAACCTCGGTACAAGCCATCACGCCATACACGCTTGTGGTTCTGCCTGCGGGAACGTCATTTCGCTTCGAGCTTGATCCTCAATACAATTATTGGAAAATGGCGTGGATGCTGACGCCCGATACATTGCAATGGCAACATATTGCGGGCTTGGGTCAGAGTATTGTGCCTTTCGGAGAGTGCGAACAGGTTTGGTCGCTGATGAACTTGATTCACTTTGAAATTGGTGGCCGGGCAAGTTATAGAAAACTCCTCATGAGCGAGATCATTCGAACCCTAACGGGGTTTGAGCCTAAATCGACCAACACCACGGCACGTGTTCAAGCGTTATACAACGAAATCGAAAGTAGTCTGCATTTAACGTGGACAGTGGCAGGTATGGCGGAGCGGGTGTTTATTAGTGAAGAACAGCTAAACCGAGTGACTAAATTGCTGTTTAACGTTTCCCCTCGTAGCAAGTTGATCCAGCTTAGAATGGACAAAGCGACCAGTTTGTTGAAACATCAAGATTGGTCGGTGTCGATGATTGCCAATCGATTAGGCTACAAAGATCCTTATAATTTCTCACATCGTTTCAAAAAGCATTTTGGGCTGTCACCAAGTCAATACCGAAAGAGTCACCGAGTCACAAGTTAAGCGACTGCTCTTTTGTTTAAAGGGTTAGGAAGGTTGTGATGTTGATGTTTTTCAATTTTGGCGTCGAATTTTATGTATTTGTGGGCTTTCTTATCGAGGTTGATTTCCTAAAATTGAAAAGGGGGCTTCTCCTTGAGACTAAATAGTCTGAATGAAGAGCCCCCAAACATCATCAATTGTCACAATGCAGCGACTTGTTTGATTATAATTCAATTATACAGACGCGATTTAATTACTCGCCTGCGATTTGAAGAGGAGAGCGTTTGAGGCTCGCCATAAGCATGTAAATAGTTGTCGCAAGCAGAGACGCAAATAGGTAAGTAAATAGACCTGCTTGTGAATTCATGAAGCTGTCTGCCACTAGTGGGCCTGCAACCGAACCGATGCTGTAACAAAGCAGCATGATTTGAGTCACTGAAACCAGATAGCTTGGGTCTAAGTTACGGCAACCTAAGTTAATTGCTATAGGGTAAAGGGCAAATGTCGCCATCCCCAACACAAACAAGCTCATGCCTAACATTTGAAGCTCGTGATTCATAGTCAATGCAGCAATGCTCGCGACACCGAGTAAGCTGAACAAAGCCATCAACAGAACTTGACCTACATAACGTGATAACCAAGTCACCATAGGCTGAACAGCCATACCCCCCATAATAACCAAAGCCATTAAGCCTCCAATGTCAGATTGAGAAATGTTGCGCTGAGCTAGCTCAACAGGCATCAAGCCATAAATCGCGCCTAGCGTTAGGCCCGATACCATACAACCAATTAGAGCGCTGTGGCTCAACTTGCTGACTTGCTTAAAAGACAAAGACTGCGCATCGTGGATCGGTGGTGGTGTCGCTTGTCCGTATATTAATACAATGATTGCCCCAAACAACAGGGTGAAAATTGCGATGAAAGGGACACCGCCTGTAATACCTAGGTAACCAATGCCAAGCTGACCAATAGCAGAGCCACCATAGAGTGAACACATATAGATAGCTAAGCGTTTTGCTCGTTGTGACTCTTCACCGCTCATTAACCAAGATTCAACGATCACGAAAATGCCTGCCACAGATACACCTGCGACAAAGCGAGCAAGTAACCATACTGCCTGGTGTGGAAGCATTGGTAACACAATGATTGTAGCGATGAAAATGCTCAGTGCCATCACAAATGCGTCTTTGTGACCAACACGAGCAATTGCACGTTCAATCAATAACGTACCAGCCAGTAGACCCGCATAGAATGCACTCGCCAGCCAACTCGATAAACTACTGTCTAAGCCATACTCAGAAAGCATTAATGGTAGTGAGCTCATTAAGTAACCTGAAGCGATCGCGTAAAAAGACAGCGCAATAACCGGAACGGTGATGCGAGTTGGTGGTTGAACGTTTTCCAATGCAGGAGCCTCTATCTAAAGTGAAAGAAATTAAGAATTTCCCGCGACTATGTAGTAGAAAGTGAATTGGGTAAAACGAATAAAAATGGTCGTTAAGATAAAAGAGATCTATCGTATATACACCAAAATACAATGAAGATATTTTATGATCTGGTATCAATTTATAAGGTTAGAAAAGCCGTTAATTATTTTCTCATTGGCTTTTAATTTGGAAGAGAAGAGACCGTTGACTTGAACTTAGTTACAAAACAAATTCAATGAACCGTATATAGACACGCGTGTATCCGTGAGAAGTCGAAGAAGTGTTGATGTGCCACCTCGATGTGGAACTGGTCGCGGCTGTCGGAAGACCCTAGCTTTACGGTTTGATTGTTAGAAGAACAGGTTAGAGAAAACAGTCAGATTTACAATAGGTTAAGGAGTATTATCCATTAAGGCTCCTTAACCTATTTTGTTTGCTGATTACTGAAAGAATCGGAGTAAACTTACTTAGTGAGAGCTTGATTAAGCCATTGATCAAATTGACCTTTTGGTAATGCACCGTTGATCGTATCGACACGTTTACCGTCTTTAAAGACCATTACCGTCGGAATACTTCTGATTTGATACATTGCGGCAAGCTGTTGCTGAGCTTCAGTATCAATCTTAACGAATCGAACATCTCCAGAACGTTCTTTTGCAACGTCGCTGAACACTGGCGCAAAACCCACACATGGGTTACACCATGTCGCCCAGAAATCGACAACTACAGGCTGTGAACTGTTCAAGATAGATTGGAAATTAAGTGAAGTGCCTTCGATAGGCGCACCGTCTAGCAGTGCTGTTTTGCATTTACCACAAGTTGGGCTTTCTGAAATTCGTTCTGAAGGAACTCGGTTTACGCCACCGCAAGAAGGGCAACGTGTGTTGAATGTAGACATAACTTTCTCTTTTTATTGTAACTCTGTGGCTAACTCGATTTACGAATTGCGTACGGAGCGCTTATACTGTTTAAAACTAGGATACGATACTTAAATAAAAACAAACAATAAATAGGTAAATGATGACAAAATTTTACGCTGAGATTACAGGTTGGGGAAAGTGTCTGCCACCAGCTGTGTTGTCCAATGATGATTTAAGCACTTTTATTGATACGTCTGACGAGTGGATTCGTACTCGAACTGGTATCGAAAACCGTCGTATCAGTCATGTAAATACCTCTGAGCTAGCGACCGTTGCAGCCAAGCATGCAATGGCATGTGCTGGCCTGACAGCTGAAGATATCGATATTGTGATCATTGCAACGTGCAGTCCAGATTCTCTTATCCCAAATACGGCGTCTAAGGTTCAACAGAACTTAGGTATTAAGAGTGCAGCGGCTTTCGACCTTAACGCAGCGTGTACTGGCTTCATCTACGGCGTTGAAACGGCAACTCGACTGATTCAAGCGGGCAATTACCGCAATGCAATCGTTGTGGGTGCAGAGCGCTTGTCATTCTTCATCGACTGGACCAAGCGTGATACTGCGGTTCTTTTCGGTGACGGCGCTGGCGCTGTGGTTCTATCTCGCACTGAAGAGCAAGTTGGCCTACAAGAAGCTCAGATCGGTTGTGACGCCGAAGGCCGCGATATTCTAGCAGTACCAAAGTTCGGTACTTCTATGGATCGCTTCGCGGCTGACAACGGTTACTGGGACTTTGATTTCGTAGGCAAAGAGATCTTCAAACGTGCGGTGAAAGGCATGGGTGCTGCAGCGCACACCGTATTGAGCCGTACTGGCATCTCAACAGATAACATCGATGTTGTGATTCCACACCAGGCTAACATCCGAATCATTCAAACTCTGTGTGATATGGCGGGTATCGATCGCGAAAAAGCGTTTGTGAACATTCAAAACTACGGCAACACGTCGGCTGCGACTGTGCCAATTGCATTGTGTGAATCGTTAGAGCAAGGCTTTGTTAAACCTAACGACAACATTCTTGTTGCGGCATTTGGTGCCGGTTTAACTTGGGGGGCTGGTCATATTAAATGGGGTAGCCGTGTTGAACCGTTAGGCCAATCGGACGCTAAGCTGCCAGAAGCGGATAAGTCGGCTTTAGAGCTTTTAGAAAGAGCCATTTTACACTGTAAAACGCGTCCTAATTCTGAGAACGAGTAGCCGCATGGTGCAAGTTCGTTTAATGACAGAAGCCGACCTCGATGGGGCGGCTTTAGTTCACCAAGCTACTTTTGTTCGACAGCAAAGCTCGAAAGGTTGGTTACAATGTAACTTAAATGCTGCGCCACGCTTTCTTAACTTCGTTGCCGAGAACGAAGGCGAGATTGTCGGCTACATTATTTGGGTTCAGAAGAGTGGGTTTAGACCTGAAGCTGTTTTGGAGCTAGAGCAACTTGCCGTGTTACCGAGCGCGCAGGGGCAAGGGTTGGGTAAAAAGCTGATTCTAGACTCCTTGCCGCAAGTGAAGCAGAAACTAGCAGAGCAAGGCTCGACACTAAAACATGTATTAGTGACCACCAGAGCAGACAACTTTGCACAAAAGCTTTATCAATCGACGTTAGGTGCAGAAGTCGAAACCACGATTTCAAACCTGTACTCTGCGGATGAAGTGCTTATGATAGCTCGCAATGTAGGTGAGCGAATCTGATCGCTGAGTTCTTAGAACTCATTATAATCAGCGGTATAAATCGATTTACGTTTAATTAGGGACTTCTACAGTCCCTTTTGTTATTTCTTAGGAAGTGTTTTGAAGAAAGTTTTAGCAATTGGCTACGTTTGGCCAGAACCGAATTCATCGGCGGCTGGCAGCCATATGATGTCACTTTTACGCCTGTTTAAGAGGCAAGGCTGGTCCGTTGAATTTGCAACGCCAGCTCAAGAAACCGAGCACATGATTGATCTCTCTGAAGAGGGAATCACAAGCCAATCTATTCAGTTAAATTGCGATAGCTTTGACCAATACATCGAAGAGCTGCAGCCAGATATCGTGATGTTTGACCGTTTTATGATGGAAGAGCAGTTCGGTTGGCGCGTTGAGAAGGTATGTCCGAACGCGTTTAAGCTGTTGGATACTGAAGATTTACAGTTCTTACGTAATGCCCGACATGAAGCCGTTAAGAAAGAGACAGAACTGACCAAAGAGCACCTGTACAGTGATTTGGCGAAACGTGAAATTGCCGCGATTCTGCGCTGTGATCTTTCGTTGATCATCTCAAGCTACGAGATGGAATTGCTGCAATCTGAGTTTAATATCGATCCAAAGCTATTACATCATCTGCCGTTCATGGTTGACCTCACTACGCTGCCTGAAAGTACAAAAAGCTTTGAAGAACGTAAGCATTTCATGACGATAGGTAACTTTAGACATGCACCGAACTGGGATGCTGTACTTCAATTACAGAAGATTTGGCCAAAGATTCGTAAGCAGTTGCCTGAATCTGAGCTTCATATTTACGGATCTTACCCGCCGCCGAAAGCAACGGCTTTGCATAACCCTAAAACCGGTTTCCATATCAAAGGTTGGGCGAAAGACGCTCAAGAAGTGATGGAACAGGCGCGTGTTTGTGTTGCGCCATTACGTTTTGGTGCTGGCATTAAAGGTAAGTTGCTTGATGCAATGAAGCTGCAAACTCCAAACGTGACAAGCGAGATCGGCAGTGAAGGCATGCTACCGCAAGGCGAATTGCAATGGCCGGGCGCGGTTGCTGATGATATCGATGAGTTTGTTCAACAAGCTGTCGCTCTCTATAAAGATGAAGAGAAGTGGCTTAAGGCTCAAAGCCAGTGTCACTCAATTCTTGAAGCGTACTATGAACAGAATCAACTGGGCGACACATTGATTGAGCGATTAACTGCGTTAGAGTCTGAACTTGATTCTCATCGACTGGATAACTTCTTTGGCTCGATGCTCAAGCACCACAGCATGGCAAGTACTAAGTACATGTCGCAGTGGATTGCTGAGAAGAACAAGATCAAATAACTGTTAACAAAGACAGAATAAATCTTAAGCCCTTAGGTTAACGTCTAAGGGCTTTTTTATGCGGCAAGCTTTTTACAAACCGAAATATAGCGCCTTTACATTAGCATTGACTAATTTATGTTTATTAGTAAACTCTAATTTATAGGTTGTTATGAGTTTATGATGTTTGTGAATAGGAGAGGTCTGTGCTTAGTTTAATTCCTTTGGATGCGTTTTTCGGTGGCATGCTGTTAGGTGTGTCGGCCATTGTTTTAATGTTGGGCATTGGTCGAGTTGCTGGCATTAGTGGGATTGTTAGCCGACTGTTGCCAGTTGGCCCCAGTAAAAAAGAGAGTGAAGACGCGGATACAGAAAACACTGAAAAGCGTTGGCGTATCGCGTTTGTTGTTGGAATGGTCGTAAGCGGTTGGTTGCTAATTCCTACCGGTTACCAACTCCCTCAACTGGAAGAGATGAACCTCTTGGTGGTCGTTATTGCTGGTCTGTTAGTTGGCTTTGGCACTAAAACGGCGAATGGGTGTACCAGCGGGCATGGCATTGTCGGAATGGCACGTTTGTCTAAACGTTCAATTATCGCAACGTGTGTATTCATGGGTGTAGCAATAGTCACCGTGCTTATCAAGAACCTGATGGGGTTGGGGGCATAATGAAAAATTCTTCATTTACTATCTTTGTTGGCTTACTTGCTGGAATCTTGTTTGGCTCGGGAATGATCATCTCAGGCATGGTTGATCCTGAGAAGGTACTCGGTTTCTTAGACATTACAGGTAACTGGGACATTAGTTTGGCATTCGTCATGGGTGGCGCGCTATTGGTCTTTGCACCGTTTTATCATTTGGTCATTAAAAAGCGTGCTAAAGCGATTAATGGTGAACCGTTAGATAGCCGCAACAATCCATTAATCGACAGAAAGTTGATTTTAGGTTCAACAGCGTTTGGACTAGGTTGGGGGCTTGCAGGCTTTTGTCCAGGGCCTGCGGTGACGAGTCTCAGTGGCGGTAACCCAACAGTGTGGGTGTTTATGATAAGCATGCTGGTGGGAATGTGGTTGGCAGGTCGAACGGATAAAACTTGCTAGTGCTAAATTTATCGCTGATCGAATAGGATTGATATGAGCATTTGAGAGGCTGACTCGCTTTAATAAGAAAGCCCGTCAGCCTTTTTACATCTATATCTACTATTTGATGGTCGTTGATACTGGGCAGTGGTCGCTGAGTTTGTAATCCAGTACATCTTGCGTTTCAAATACCTTTTGCTTCGCTGGTGAGGCACTTAATGAATCGCTCACCACAATATGGTCAATCACAGAACGGAACTGATGCGTGCGATGGTTATTACGGTTTGAGCGAACCTTACAATCTGCACGGGTCTTTCTTGTCGCCAAACGAGCATCGGTACTTTCAGTTAAATCCTTCCACATCCAATCTCTTGAATAGGAGAGGTTATGGTTAAAGTCGCCCAGAATCGCGTACGCTTCACCTTTACGTTCTCTCTGTTGTATCCACTCATTCAGTCGCTGAGCTTGGTCTTTTAGGCGTGAACAATCGCGGTTAGACTTATACGCTCCGCTGCAGCCTGCCTTCAAATGCACAGACAACATGTGAATTGGTTTTGAGTCTGTTTCAACGACCACATAACTGGCAAACCTGAGCTTGCTGTTAGCACTCGACTCCAGAGGAAAGTCGGCGTAGTCGGTCAGTGTGATTCCTTTACGAACCGCAAAGCCAGTGTATTGATTCACTTCTTTGAACTGATGGTTACTATTTTCTGGTAATGCTCGGTCGGACATTAAGATCTTATATTGATTGCCAGCCACGCGCTGAATGGCATTTACGTTATCGACTTCTTGGAAAGCAACCACATCGGCATTTAAAGACTGGAAGTACTGTTCGAGTTTATCGAAATCGGCTTGATCACGTTGGTCAGAAAACTTATTCACAGCCCCGTTGGTTGATAACCATTCGATATTCCAACTGGTGATGGTAAAAGGTTCAGCAAACGCGTGGTTACTGAGTAAGCAACCTAACATTATCCAGTTTTGAAGTCGTTTCATGCCAAATATCCCTAATTTTGTCAGCCAATATAGATGAGCCTTTATCCTACAACACTTACCAAAAATTCAACTCTTTTTAGCAGTTTTTTTATTGTTACATTGTTTCTTTTCGACTTGAGAACTTGCGTAATAATATTGAATTGATCTTAGTCAGCGTTCTCTTTTTATTGATCCAAATCAATACTCAAAGTTGGTGGTTCTCGTTAAATACGCCACAATATCTAGTGTTAGTTAAACGACAAATCGCTCTATATAGTGTGTTTGTGGATAAGTCTGTGAATACCTCAAGAGTAAGGAGAAGTGGTGAAATCAATCGTAATCAAGCGTGATGGCTCAAGAGCTCCATTCAGTAGAGATCGCATCCAAGCTGCAGTGGAAGCAGCATCAGACAAGTCCGATAAGGAAATTGCTATTTATGCACTGAATGTGGCATTAGCAGTTGAGTTGAAGCTCGAAGACTACGATGAAGTTCATATCTCTGAAATTCAAACCATGGTCGAGAACGAGCTAATGCAGGGACCTTATAAGTCTCTGGCTCGTGCTTACATTGAATATCGGCATGACCGCGACATCGCACGTGAAAAGCAAAGCGCTTTAACGCGTGAAATCGAAGGTTTGATCGAAGAAAGCAATGTTGTTCTGATCAATGAGAATGCCAATAAAGATGGCAAAGTTATCCCAACTCAGCGTGACCTGCTGGCGGGTATCGTGGCTAAACACTATGCGAAAACCCATATTTTGCCGCGTGACATCGTACAAGCTCACGAGTGTGGTGATATTCACTACCACGACCTAGACTACGCTCCGTTCTTCCCAATGTTTAACTGTATGCTTATCGACCTGAAAGGCATGTTAACGCATGGCTTCAAGATGGGTAACGCAGAAATCGACACACCTAAGTCGATTTCTACGGCGACAGCGGTTACAGCGCAGATCATCGCGCAAGTGGCGAGCCACATCTACGGCGGCACTACGATTAACCGTATCGATGAGGTTCTAGAACCTTACGTAATGGCGAGCTACGAGAAGCATTTATCACTAGCGAAAGAGTGGGACATTCATAGCCCAGAAGCTTTTGCTATCTCTCGTACTGAAAAAGAGTGTTACGACGCGTTCCAATCTTTGGAATACGAAGTAAACACACTGCACACCGCTAACGGGCAAACCCCGTTTGTGACGTTTGGCTTTGGGCTAGGCGAAAGCTGGGGTTCAAAACTGATTCAGCAATCTATCTTGAAAAACCGCATCGTAGGTTTGGGTAAGAACCGAAAAACAGCCGTGTTCCCTAAACTGGTGTTTGCAATCAAAGATGGTTTGAACCACCAGAAGCAAGATCCAAATTACGATATTAAACAATTAGCTCTGGAATGTGCGTCTAAGCGTATGTATCCAGACATTCTTAACTACGACAAAGTAGTAGAAGTGACAGGGTCATTCAAAACGCCGATGGGTTGCCGTAGCTTCTTGAACACATATGAAGAAAACGGTGAGCTGATTCATGAAGGCCGTAACAACTTAGGTGTAGTTAGCCTGAACTTGCCACGTATCGCGATTAACGCAAAGCAAGATATGACTAAGTTCTACGAACTGCTTGATGAAAAACTGAAACTGGCTCGTCGTGCTCTAGAAACTCGCATCTCTCGTTTAGAAAATGTGAAAGCACGTGTTGCTCCGATCCTATATATGGAAGGTGCATGTGGCGTTCGTTTGAAAGCAGACGACTCTATCGCTGATATCTTCAAGAACGGCCGTGCGTCTGTTTCTCTTGGTTACATTGGTATCCATGAAGCGATGACGGCACTTTACGGCACAGACGTTCACTTGTACGACGACGGCCAAATGCGTGCTAAAGCGCTTGAGCTGGTGGAGTACATGAAACGTGAAGTGGAATCTTGGACTAAAGAGACAGGTTACGCGTTCAGCCTATACGGCACACCAAGTGAAAACCTATGTAGCCGTTTCTGCAGCATCGATACCAAAGAGTTTGGTGTAATTGATGGTGTAACAGACCGTGGTTACTACACCAACAGCTTCCACTTAGATGTGCAGAAGAAAGTGAACCCATACGACAAGATCGATTTCGAGATGCCTTACCCTGAAATCTCTAGTGGCGGTTTCATCTGTTACGGTGAGTTCCCTAACATGCAGAAGAACATCGAAGCACTAGAAAACGTATGGGACTACAGCTACACACGCGTACCATACTACGGTACGAATACACCGATTGATGAGTGCTACGAGTGTGGTTACAACGGCGAGTTCGATTGTACAAGTAAGGGCTTTACGTGTCCTAAGTGTGGCAACCATGACTCAACGAAAGTATCGGTAACACGCCGTGTTTGTGGTTACCTTGGTAGCCCAGATGCACGACCATTTAACTTCGGTAAGCAAGAAGAAGTTAAACGTCGCGTTAAGCATCTTTAGTAAGCTCTATGATCATTAGCTAGCTAGCTTGCTTAACAGAGCTACGCTTCAAGACATAAGATTGGTATCGGCGTTATGTCGATACCAATTCATTTGTTGCACTTCTCGCTACTTTTTAAGTTAACCATTAAGTCATCACGAGTTTTCAATACTGCCTTATGAATTATCATCAATACCACCCAATCGACGTTGTAAATGGCCCAGGAACACGTTGCACCTTGTTTGTGTCGGGTTGTGTACACAAGTGTCGCGGGTGTTATAACCAGTCGACGCAAAGGTTGGATTCTGGGCATTTGTTCACTCAAGAACTACAAGACCACATCATTGCTGATCTCAATGATCCGCGAATTAAACGTCGTGGTTTATCGCTTTCTGGTGGTGATCCGCTCCATCCTGCGAATGTGTCTGAAGTACTTAAACTTGTTCAGCGTGTGAAAGCTGAATGTGAAGGCAAAGATATCTGGATGTGGACGGGTTACGAGCTCGACGAATTGGATGAAAAGCAGAAGCAAGTATTGGAATACGTTGATACTTTGATTGATGGTCGTTTTGAGCAAGATAAAGCGGATCCAATGCTAGATTGGCGTGGTAGTTCAAACCAAATCATCCATCGATTCACTGACATATAATAGTTGTCGTGACTTAGCACACTCGTAAAACGAAAAAGGGCGTCATGGTTAGCGCAATGCAACCAATCGGCCCTTGGGTGTGAGTTCTTGCCGTTTATTCGCTCAAACTGCCATTCAAGCAGCGACCTGATCTGGCTCTTCTATTAAGTTGTTGATCCATTTCTTAGAGTGAATCCGCTGGCTAGTTAAAGCTATCTTCGCTAACTCCTCCAGTAACACAATCATCAACACCCACTCTAAAGACCATCCCAGCACTAAAGCGGTGAAATAGGCGAGGGGAATACCAATTGCCCATTGGCCGAATATGTCGATGAAGATGCTGTAGTTGATGTCACCACCACTTTTTAAAACACCTCCAATCCCAACCATGTTGAATACCCTCAATATCATCCCAGCCGCCATCACCAAGGCGACGTTGACGGCAGTATCTTTGAGTTGCAGGTGCGTTAAATCGATTAATTGAATAATGGCTGGCTTGGCGATAAAACACAGCAACGCCAATAACGTCGCAAGCGCACAACTCACAAGTACATAGCCCCAAGCGGTGTTTTCAACACGTTGATAATTCTTCGCGCCGATCTCGTTACCTAGAATGATCGAGGCGGCAACGGCAAAGCCTAAGAAGGCTGAAATTAAGATACTTTCCACTGGCGACAACAGTGAAATGATTGCCAGTTCACCAACCCCAATCTGCCCTACAATGACGTTGTAAATCAGTATTCCACCAGCCCATGCCGTATCGTGAACTAACATAGGAATAGCAATCTTAAAGTACTTCTTTCTGTTCTTAGGTAAGATTGCGTCACGCCAACTCTCAATTGTAGGGAATAGATGCGCGTAATGTTTTCTCGCCATAACAAGCAATGCAATCGTCTGAAAGAATCGAGATACCGTGGTGCCAATCGCCGCGCCAACCACGCCGAGTTCTGGGAAACCGAACAGTCCAAAGATCAGCAGGGCATTGAGAATCGCATTAACGATGATCGCCCAGATACTGATCTTGGTTGGCAATTTGGCTTCACCGACCGATCGCAATGCGCTTTCTAGCGGTACGACGATCACGGTACCAATAAGGCTGGCTCCTGTTATCCATAGGTAATCCGTTGCCAAGCGGACGTAATCAGGGTCTGAGGCCACCACAGACACGACTGATTCAGGAACCAATGTGTAAATCAAAACAAAAGGGATGATGGCAAAGATAGACAGAGCCCAAGATTGCGACAGGACACGTCGAATGCCATTGAAATCGCCCGCTCCAAAATATTGCGAAGCTAGCACACTGACGGCACCGCTGATTCCGGAAACCATGATTAAGTTAAAGAAGAAGATACGGTTGCCAACGCCAACTGCTGCGGTTGCCGCATCACCAAGCTCATTGACCATGAAAATATCGACCACGCCGAGCAATGAAAACAACATGGTTTGCAGTGAGACAGGTAAACCGATGTGTAATAGCTTTTGCCAAAATTCTTTGTCTAAATGACGATATGTCGAGAGCATCGCATTTCCCCTCTAGTGAATATGCGAGAAGTTTATCGGCATTTGTTTTAGCTGTATTGTTCAGGTTCATCACAAACGTTTGCCAAACTATCCACTTTGGTGCTTCGGCAACATGAACGAGCTAGCGACGGTATGAGCGAGAAACAAGAACGGTACGAGATCTCTGAAAAGACCCATCAAGAGTTTGTCGATCAAAGCCATGTATTGGCATTCGAAGAGCTCGGTATTGTTCAATGTGGGACAGCATCGTGCCGTGATTTCTTTTCTGTTTATCGAAAGAACCAACAAAAACATATGCTGCTGTACACCGTGAGAGGCAAAGGGTGGCTCGAAAGCGAAGGATGTCGATACATTCTAGAGCCGGGGTCGTGCATTACTGTGCCCGTAGGCGTTGAGAACGGTTTTGGTATTGAAGAAGAAACATGGCAGATAGCGTGGATCTTTCTCTCGCCTGATAAGCAATGGGAGAATGTCGTCAGTGACGAGGTGAGTTATACGCTCTCTCCAGCCGCAGAAGTTGTTTCGTCTTGCATTCATACCTTGTTGAGAAGTATTGCCTTGCCCATTGATCTCGGTGGAGCGATTGCCATTCACAGCGTAGCCCAAATAGAATTCATGATTAATGCGCCAGTCCCGCAGCAACAGTCTCGAAATTTGATTCGCTTGAGACGAGTGTTCGACAGCGTCCAAAAGCAGCTTCATAAAGAGTGGAATGTGCATGAGCTAGCCAACCTATTTCCGTGTTCAGAGCCGCACTTCCACCGCTTGTGCCAACGTTATTACTCTCATAGCCCGATGACTCATATTATGCGTATGAGGATGGAATACGCTGCAAGACTGCTCAGGTCGAGTGATTGGTCGATTCAACACATTGGCGAGATAGTAGGGTACCCAAATGCCGCTAACTTTAGCACTCGGTTTAAGGCATGGTCAGGAATGACACCAAGGCAATTCAAACAGAGTGCTCAATCTTAATAGGGCATATGGCAACATAAGACGTGTCGATACATAGAAATAAAGCGCTTTGAATTGTGCAATGGGTCATTAGGTGATTGAAATTTGCACTATTTATCCGTTTGAAACGACCAATCTCTGATTACTTATGGTAACTAAGCGCTTCTATTAAAAAATGTTTCTGATTTTAGTACGAAAATGTTAACGTGAAATCCATTACTTGAATTTCAAAGGGTTGTGACTTTCATGTTTTCACATCTACCAAAACCAACTTTAGATCCAATTCTATCTCTTTCTGTTGCTTACCGCGGCGATACTCGTACTGATAAAGTCGATTTAGGCATTGGCGTTTACAAAAACGACCAAGGCGAAACTCCGATCATGAAAGCCGTGTCTAAGGCTCAAGATATCGTTGTTGAGACTCAGAAAACCAAAGCTTACGTTGGCCTAGCAGGCTGTGAAGAGTTTAACCAGAGCATGGTTGATCTGCTGCTTAAAGGGACTTCTGCAATGGATCGCGTAGCAGCGATTCAAACACCGGGTGCAAGTGGTGCACTTCGTATGTTGGGCGACTTAATGAAAGTTTCTCAACCAGACACCACAGTTTGGATTTCAAACCCAAGCTACGTTAACCACAAACCGGTGATGGAAGCGGCAGGCTTAAAAGTTCGCTACTACAATTACTTCAGTCCTGAAACGAAGCAAGTAGACACTGCAAAAATGTTGGAAGACCTTGCAAAAGCAGGTCCATCAGACGTGGTATTACTGCACGGTTGTTGTCATAACCCAACGGGGGCTGATATCAACTTTGAAGCATGGCAAGAAATCACTAAGTTATCGCAAAAGAATGGCTTCTTACCGTTCGTTGACATTGCCTACCAAGGCTTTGGAGACGGCTTAGAAGAAGATGCGAAAGGTCTTCAACACATGGCTAACAACGTTGAAGAAATGCTGATCACAACATCTTGCTCGAAAAACTTCGGTTTATACCGTGAAAGAACGGGTGCGGCGATCGTTATCGGTAAGAACAACGAACACGTTGGCAACGCAAGAGGTAAGCTTCTTACGCTGGCTCGCTCAACTTACACTATGCCACCCGATCACGGTGCGGCTCTAGTGAAAACAATTCTTCAGAATCAAGAGCTAACGAAGGTTTGGAAGCAAGAGTTGAGTGAAATGCAGCAGCGTTTGTTAAATTTGCGCCAAAGTTTATGTGATGAATTGCGAAATACTTATAACACGTCACAATTTGATTTCATTGAAAGCCATAAAGGTATGTTTACTGTACTAGGCTTTAAAGAAACTCAAATGAATCAGTTACGTGAAGAGTATGGCATCTATGGTGTTGGTGATGGACGCATCAATATTGCAGGTCTTTCTGAATCGCATATTCCTTACGTAGCAAAAGCGATAGCCAACGTATCAAAATAGAAGGTGACTGAATGTATAATTGGAAAGCGATTATAGTCCTAATGTTAAGTGGCGGTCTTTTTGCTTGCTCGACAACTCAAGTACCTGTCGAGCCAGAGCAAAAGCCTCAAGTCGAACAACCTATTGTGGATGATTCTTCAGAAGCTGACGCAGCAGAAGGCGAAAAAGTCACAGAGCCTACAGAGAAGCCTGAAGAAGTAAAACCAACTGAAGCTGAGGTAAAACCTGTGCCTGTTGAAAAGCCGGTAGAAAAGGTTAGAAAAACGAACGATGGCAAACTGATTCTTGGTGCAGAAGAGTGGGTGTTTGTTCCTGGTTTAAAAGAAGCGTTTAAAGCACGTGTCGATACAGGTGCCACAACATCATCAATCAGTGCGGTTGATATTGTCGATTTTGAACGTGACGGCAAAGACTGGGTTAAGTTCAAAATTGAACATGACAACATCACAACTGAAGAAATCAGCTTACCTGTAGAGCGTTGGGTTAAGATCAAGCAGTCAAGCGCTGAGGGTACACAACGACGCGCTGTTGTCGTTGCCGCGATTCAAATTGGTGATCTAAAAGATAAAACGGAATTTACGCTAGCAGATCGAACGCATCTTTCTTTCCCACTTCTGTTGGGTAGAAGCTTCTTTAGAGATATTGCGGTTGTCGATGTAAGCCAAAAATACGTCCAGAAGAAAATAACTAAATAGAATTAAGAGCATGAGTTCGTCCTCAATAGGACGCTTCTGTTGTTTTTGATTAATCGAATCCCTGTTAATGAAATTAATGGGGATTTTTTCTATTTATGGCCTAATAACAGAGGAATTGTATTTAATTTTGCACTGTTCGCCATCCTTTCACCGTTTAACCTCGACAATGTGATCCTGATCTCTATATAATCCGCGCTTCGTTTTATGTTTAACCCATACTTTCGTACTTCTTATATAGGCACGTCTTTCTGCTTAATAATTATGTGTCAGTACACGCTTAGGAATTAGTTCTTTGATATCTACCGCGAACATCACAATGCAATTTGGCGCAGAGCCGCTGTTTGAAAACATCTCTGCTAAATTTGGTAACGGCAACCGCTATGGTTTGATCGGCGCTAATGGCTGCGGCAAATCAACGTTCATGAAAATCCTAAGTGGCGCACTAACGCCAAGTTCGGGCAACGTTTCTATCACTCCAGGAGAAAAACTGGGTGTGTTAAGCCAAGATCAGTTCGCATTCGAACAATACAGCGTTATCGACGTTGTAATCATGGGCGACAGAAAGCTGTGGGAAGTAAAACAAGAACGTGACCGTATATACTCTTTACCTGAAATGAGTGAAGACGATGGTATGAAAGTCGCTGAGCTTGAAAGCGAATTCGCAGAAATGGATGGCTATACAGCAGAAAGCCGCGCGGGTGACATCTTGATTCAAGCGGGTATCGAGGAAGAGTTCCACTTCGGCCTGATGCAGCAAGTTGCTCCTGGTTGGAAACTGCGTGTGCTATTGGCACAAGCGCTATTTGCAAATCCAGATATCCTACTTCTTGATGAACCAACCAACAACTTGGACATTCACACGATCAACTGGCTTGCTGAAGAGCTAAACCAGCGTAAATGTACAATGATCATCATCTCGCACGATAGACACTTCCTGAACTCTGTGTGTACGCACATGGCGGACATCGATTACGGTGAACTGCGTATTTACCCAGGTAACTACGAGTACTTCCTGGAAGCATCTGGCTTGATTCGCGAACAACTTCTAGCAAGCAATGCTAAGAAAGCAGCTGAAATCAGCGAACTGCAAGATTTCGTAAACCGTTTTGGTGCTAACGCATCGAAAGCGAAGCAAGCAAGTTCACGCGCTAAGAAAATGGACAAAATCACGCTTGATGAAGTGAAATCATCGAGCCGTATGAGCCCATCAATTGATTTCGGTGAAGGTAAGAAACTACACCGTCAAGCGCTTGAACTTCAAGAACTTGGTCACGGCTTCGATGGTGAAACACTGTTTGCTGGTGGTAATTTACTGCTTGAAGCGGGTACGCGCCTTGCGGTTATCGGTGAGAACGGTGTGGGTAAAACCACGCTGCTACGTTGTCTAGTTCAAGAGCTAGAGCAGAACGAAGGTATCGTTAAATGGTCTGAAAATGCTTCTGTAGGTTACTGCCCACAAGACAGCACTAAGGATTTTGATAACGATCTGAGCATCTTCGATTGGATCTCACAATGGCGTACAGTGAAGCACGATGACCTAATGGTACGTGGCATTCTTGGTCGTCTGTTGTTTACGGCTGACGATGCAAATAAGAAAGCTCGTAACTGTTCTGGTGGTGAGAAGAACCGTCTGCTATTCGGCAAGCTAATGATGCAAGACATCAACGTGCTTGTAATGGATGAACCAACCAACCACATGGACATGGAAGCAATCCAAGCCCTGAACGACGCGTTGAAGGTTTACACTGGCACGCTTATCTTCGTAAGCCATGACCGTGAGTTTGTTTCGTCGCTGGCGACACACATTATCGACGTGAAAGACCAACAATTGGTCAGTTTCCAAGGCACTTATGAAGAGTACCTAGATCATCAAAAAAAGATGTTGATGGTTAATTTATAGAGTAAGTTGCTGGCTTAGGGTTTTTAATGACTAAAAGCTAGCGAAACTAACAAAAAAAGCCCCGAACATTAATTTGTTCGGGGCTTTTTGTATTTAATTCGTCCAGCTACTTATTATACCAATCGTAGTAAATAACTGATCACTTACTTACTGTGATTGGTATTACTTAGTGACGAAACCTAGCTTATTCATAAAACCTAGATACGAAATATAGCTTAGAAACCGAATCGAGCTGACATTAGAATTTGGTGACCGTAAGTGCCGTTGTTTCGCATATCAAGACCAACAGAAAGTTGATCTGTCGAGTGAAAGCGAGCACCAACCCCTACAATTGAACGCGTATCGTCGTTGTCGATCAATTGGCCAAGACGTGCGTTAACCTCAACACTTGCCATTAACCATGCTTTTATACCGATGTTTATTTCAGTTTTAATGTCATTGTTGTCATTACGTTCAATGTTGTGCAACAGCATTTGGCCTGTCACATCAGCAAATTGATTAATCGGACCGTTAAACCCCATACCTACAGCGGCATCCCAATCGCTCTCAAATTCAGAATCGATACGTGCAATGATGTGTGAGTTCTGAGTAAACATTGTTGTGACTTCACCACCGAAAGTACTCGGGCTGGTACCCATGCGCAGCTCGAATGTGTTGTAGTTAAAGTTGTTTGCAGACGCAGAGAATGAACACAGTGCAGCTAACCCCAGAAGGACAGTCTTGTTTGTGCGACCTAGCATGGTGACTCCATATAAATTGTATTTTTCGGCAGTATATACAAAAAAGCCTGCAACATGCAGGCCAATTTATTGAAGCGCGTAATTTAAAGCTAAATAGTTGAGTCTTGAAGCTTACAAAACTTGAATATGATCAACTTCGATCTCTGGTGTTTTGCCACCTTCGTACTCACCAAAGATACGTACTTTGGTATCAGCAGCTAGAGGTTGTGATAGACGGATATCGTCATCCAGCTCTATTTGAATTTCACTCTGTCCGTCAGAGAAGATAAACGTGTCATTTTTTATCTGACGAACAATCCTGCCGTCTACGATCGCGTCCCGCTCTGTGAACATGCTTGTGTCTGCAAGCAGTGTAGCAACAGAAACGGTTTCGATTGCTCCTGTGTAAGCAATAGGGCCTTTGTGTTTATTATTACTGTGGTCACCAGCCATTGCGAAGGCAGGGGCTAAGGTGATGATTGATACAATTGCGAGTACAGTTTTTTTCATGATGAATTCCTTAGTATTGTTTTTGAGTTGAAACGTCTTCTTTAGCTAAGACAATTTCTTGGGAAGAGACGTTTAGCTTCGATAATGCTAGTAAACAACATTAAGGTTGAATCCAGAGTGAGTAAGGTATTCATTTTCCATTCATTTTACTGGGCATCAACTCGACAATGACGCTAATATAGGGGCAGATAAATATTGCCAAACGGCAAGAAATTAAGGATTTAAGTACAAATGCGATCACCATTAAGCGCCCTTATGGTTCAAGGGACAACGTCAGATGCTGGGAAAAGTGTTTTGGTGGCAGGTTTATGCCGTGTATTGGCTAGGAAAGGCATTAAAGTGGCCCCTTTTAAGCCACAAAACATGGCGTTAAACAGTGCCGTGACAAAAGACGGTGGCGAAATTGGTCGCGCGCAAGCAGTTCAGGCGCAAGCTTGTAATATTGAAGCGTCTGTTCACATGAATCCTGTATTGCTGAAACCGAACTCAGACACAGGAGCACAAGTGATTTTGCAAGGCCGTGCGTTAAGCAATATGGAAGCGACCGGTTATCACGATTATAAGAAGGTCGCGATGAATACGGTTATCGATTCATTCGACCGACTTTCTGCAGAATATGAAAGTGTCATGATCGAAGGTGCAGGTAGCCCAGCTGAAATCAATTTGCGTGAAAATGATATCGCCAACATGGGATTTGCTGAGAAAGCAGATATCCCAGTCATTATCGTAGCGGATATCGACCGTGGCGGTGTTTTCGCTCACCTTTACGGCACATTGGCTCTATTATCTGAATCTGAGCAGGCACGAGTGAAAGGTTTCGTGATTAACCGTTTTAGAGGCGACATTGCGCTGCTGCAATCTGGCCTAGATTGGTTAGAAGAGAAAACTGGCAAGCCTGTGATTGGTGTATTGCCGTACTTGCATGGTTTTAACCTTGAAGCAGAAGATGCCATTACCTCCGCTCAAGAGTCTGATGGAGAAGCTAAGCTCAAGGTCGTGGTGCCTGTACTAACTCGAATAAGTAACCATACAGACTTTGACGCGCTGCGACTTAACCCGTCGATTGATTTACGTTACGTAGGCAAAGGCGAACGTCTGAACAACGCGGATTTGATTATCTTACCGGGTACAAAGTCAGTCAGAGCAGATTTGGGCTACCTAAAAGAGCAGGGGTGGGATAGAGATATTCAACGCCACCTCCGTTTAGGTGGCAAGGTTATGGGTATTTGTGGCGGTTACCAGATGCTAGGAAACATTATCCACGACCCTGATGGAGTTGAGGGCGAGCCAGGTAGCAGTGAAGGGCTAGGTTACCTTGATACGGACACTACCTTAACGCAGCAGAAAACCTTAACTAACGTGATCGGTACTATGACGCTGGATGAAAAATCAGCACAAGTAAAAGGTTACGAAATTCACGTAGGTAGCACTGATGTCAAAGAAACCGTATTACCGGTTCGGTTAGAATCAGGCAGCCTTGATGGTGCTATAAATCAAGACAACTCGATATTTGGTACTTATCTGCACGGCATATTCGATAACAGTGATGCGTTATCGCTTATCTGCGAATGGGCAGGAGCCAATGATGTAACAGCGATTGACCACGAACAGCTTAAAGAGTTGGGTATTAATCGAATCGCCGACGCCATCGAAGAGCACTTAAATCTTGAATTGCTTTGGCCTGAGTCTAAAGCTCGGGTTTGAATGGGAATATCGGTTAATAACTAAAACAAATAATAGATAAGTGAGAATAATGAAAAAGCTAGCTACCCTCATCACCTTAGCGTTAACGACTTCGTTGAGTTCGACTCATCTTTTAGCGGCCGAAAAGCTAAGAGTTTATGCTGCATCGTCTATGACAAACGCGGTTAACCTATTGGTTGATGAGTTTGAGAAAGACCATTCTGTCGATGTTATTCCTGTGTACGCTAGTACTTCTTCATTGGTACGTCAGATTGAAAGAGGGGCGTCTGCAGACATTTTTATCTCGGCAAATGAAAAATGGATGACGTATTTAGTTGACCGAAAATACGTATCTAGTGACAATGTCACTAACCTGTGTGAGAACGAACTTGTGCTGATTTCACCGAAAGGTATACCGGTATCGTTGGATATCTCACAGGGTGACCAATGGACTAAATTGCTGACTAATGAAAGACTTGCAGTTGGAAATACGATGTCGGTTCCTGCTGGTATCTATGCGAAGGAAGCATTAGAAGCTTTGGGTGTGTGGGATGACGTGAGCGAGCGGTTAGCACCAAGTAACAATGTGCGTATGGCATTGGCTTTGGTAGAACGTAATGAAGCTAAACTTGGAATTGTCTATAAAACTGATGCTCTACTTTCTAAAGAAGTGAGTTTAGTCGAGACGTTCCCTGCAGATTTGCATACCCCAATACGTTACCCTGTAGCGAAGTTGAGCGATAAAGTCGTCGCAGAACAGTTCTATACTTTCTTAAAGAGCGAAAAAGCGAAAGACACCTTGAACAGTTTTGGGTTTGAAGTGCGTTAAATGATGTATTTATCAGAATACGAATACCAAGCCTTAATGCTGAGCTTGAAAGTTGCTGGTTTTGCCATCTTATGGCTGATTCCTATCGGCATTGGTTTAGCGTGGCTGCTTGCTAAGAAACAATTTTTTGGTAAAAGCATTGTCGAGAGCTTTGTGCATCTGCCTTTAGTGTTACCTCCTGTGGTCATCGGCTATCTATTGTTGGTGATGATGGGCAGGCAAGGCATTATTGGCTCATGGCTCAATGAAGTGTTTGGTATTGTATTCAGCTTTAGCTGGAAGGGGGCGGCATTGGCGTGCGTTGTTGTCGCGTTGCCATTAATGGTTCGCTCTATCCGACTCAGCCTAGAGACGGTCGATAGTAAACTTGAAGAAGCGGCTGCCACATTGGGCGCGTCGCCGATTCGTGTGTTTTTCACAATCACATTACCTCTGATGCTTCCTGGGATTATTACCGGTACCATGCTCTCTTTTGCGAGAAGCCTTGGTGAGTTTGGCGCGACGATTAGTTTCGTTTCAAATATTCCCGGTGAAACCCAAACTATTCCTTTGGCTATGTACACCTTTATCGAAACGCCTGGTGCGGAGATGGAAGCCGCACGTTTATGTGCCATTTCTATCGTGATAGCGCTTGGTTCATTGATGCTATCTGAGTGGCTAAATAAAAAGTCTGCACAACGATTAGGAGGTAATGCATGAGTGCCTTAATACTCCAATACCAACAACAGCTTGGTGAAACTTTTTTTGATATCGACTTAATGTTACCTAGCCACGGTATCACTGCGATTTTTGGCCGTTCAGGTGCGGGTAAAACCTCGTTAATTAATGCAATTAGTGGTCTTAAACAGCCAGATAAGGGCTTGATCAGCGTATCGGGAACCACCTTATTTGATAGTGACAAGGGCATTAACTTGCCGACACACAAACGCAACGTCGGTTATGTTTTCCAAGAGTCGAGATTGTTTCCACATCTAAAGGTGTCAGCGAACCTCAAATACGGAATGAAGGGCGTTGATAAAACGCATTTTGAGCAAATCGTTTCACTGTTGTCTTTGGGCTCATTGCTTGATCGCTATCCGGCACGGTTGTCTGGTGGTGAGAAGCAACGTGTGGCGATTGGCCGTGCTTTGTTGTCTAAGCCGAGCATTTTGTTGATGGATGAGCCTTTAGCCTCTCTCGACTTGCCTCGTAAGCGTGAAGTGATGCCGTTTTTGGAGAATTTATCCGAAACCGTTCAAATCCCAGTTATCTATGTCACACACAGTCTTAATGAAATATTACGCTTGGCGAACTACTTAGTGATTATCGATCAAGGTAAAGTCATTTCATCGGGCGTAACCGAAGAAGTATGGGCATCTAGAGCCATGCAACCTTGGCAATCTTTCTCAGAGCAAAGTTCGCTATTTGAAGCAACATTAACGGAACACAATAACGATTATACTTTGTCTCGTCTGACGCTTGGTAAATCGACGTCGTTATGGGTTCAGAAGGTGTCGAGTGAGATTGGTGCGGCGGTAAGATTACAAGTTAGAGCAAATGATGTTTCTATCGCACTACATAAGCCGAAAGGTACTTCGATACGTAATATTCTCCCTGTAACCATTAAAAGCGTAGAGACGCAGCAACAGGGCAATAATAGGCAGAGTGTAGGGGTTAAGTTGGAGTTAGAGTTAGGGTGTTACCTTTGGGCAACAATCACGTTATGGGCTTTAGATGAACTCAATCTAGAAATTGGCCAGCGTGTTTATGCTCAGATCAAGGGTGTTAGTGTCACGCAGAGAGATATTGCTGTTACACACTAAATCGTCAATTGAAAGTTTAGATCGTGAATTAGACTTTAGAGGCGTCAGTTAAGCACAGGTTGTTATGTCGTAACAACGACAAGAAAAAGTCGCGGGCACAAAAAAAGCCGCTCCTTTTAAGCAGTAAGCGGCTTAATCATAAATAGTACTGTTAGCGATTTACTTAGTAAAAACTTCTTTAAAATCACGCTTCAAGATAGCATCACGACGAGCTTTCTTGATTTGCTTAACCATGTCTTTTACACAGTTGTGTAGGACTTGGTCTAGCAGTTGAGCACGGTACTCTTCTTTTTCTTCGTCAGTCATGTCTTCTGGAAGTTTAAGAGTCGGGAACTCTTCCATCACGTTGACGCCAGCGAACGCTTGGCTTACAGAAATTAGAGCGTGAAACTGCTCAAAGTTGTCTAAAACATCTTGTGCGCTCGCTGGAAGGCTATCCCAAGCTTCACGTACCGCTTCTTCAGACACTTCGTGAATAGAAGTAACCATGAAGTGCATCTCTTTTGGCACTTCATCAAATTCGATAACTTGACGAAGCTCTGGTGAGATAGTGGTTAAATCGATTTCTGGTTGTTCGTTGCTTTTAGCGTCTGACATAATATTTCTCTTTAAAAAGAAAACAATGCTAAAAAGATCTGTAAAAAAGTCAATATAATATAGAGATTAGTGCATGATTTAAGCCCAAAATTGAGCTACTTTGAATATTCAGCACAATATAAAGGTGATGTGATGATAGAAAAGGGAGCTTCGATGCGCATATTACTGGTTGATGACGTTCAACTAGACAGAATGCAGCTTGCTATTCGACTCAAGCAACTGGGCCATATTGTTGAAGCTGTTGGAAGTGGTAAGGAAGCCCTAAATATTTACTCTAATTTTGATCCTGAACTCGTGTTGCTTGATATCACTATGCCTGATATGGACGGTTTTGAGGTTGCAAACGAGGTGCGTCATCAATTCCCCGAGTGGGTTCCCATCATCTTTTTGAGTGGTCACGAAGAGCCTGAAATGATTGCAAAAGCGATTGATGCTGGTGGCGATGATTATCTGATCAAGCCAGTGAACAAAGTTGTTTTGAATTCTAAGTTGATAGCGATGCAGCGTATTGCGCACATGAGGCGTGAGTTAAAGCAGAGCACAGCCAAACTAGAAGAACTGAACATCCTTCTTCAACAGCAAGCCAACGAAGACGGTTTAACCAAATTGTACAACCGTCGATATATGGATACTAAGCTTGAAGAGAGCATTGCGTGGCACGGAAGACGTAATATGCCCATGACCGTGATACTCCTAGATGTAGATTTCTTTAAGTCTTATAACGACAATTACGGCCATATTCAAGGAGATAAATGTTTGCAAGAACTTGCTAGTACATTAAAGCGCCTCTTTGTTCGAGCTGGAGAATTTGTAGGTCGTTATGGCGGTGAAGAGTTTGTGTTGATTTTGAGTGATACGGATATCAAAGCAGCTAAATTACATGCGGATCGGGTAGAAGAAGCACTTCATGAAATGAACTATACACACAATTACTCAACCGTTTCCGATAGAGTTACAGTGTCACAAGGGGTGCTGTCATTTATTCCCTGTGGTGATGAATCTATTGACTTTGTTTACGAAAAAGTTGATCAAGTGCTTTATCAAGCCAAACAAAGTGGTAGAAATACCTACATACAACGAAACATTTTGGATCTTGCAGTTTAGTTTACCTGCTCGTTAGATATTTGAAATGACACTTCTACTAGTGTTGAAGCTAGAAAGGGATTTAAGGGATAAAAATGCCACACTCAAAGTCATTTTCTATGATTAATAGATGTTGGACACCGGTCGTACCTGTACTTTGTTTTGTTGTTCCTACCGTTGTTAATGCTGCCACGTCGTTATCTGACCTTTTTCGTAAAGATATCGAGCAGAGCTTTGCGACGAGTGTACTGCTTAACGATACCGATGTTTTCACTTTTGGTATCAATAGCTTTGATCCAAATAAAGTATTTAGTTTAGACAATGATGCTATTGGTTCGAATGATTCCGTAAGTCGCCGAAAAAGTATTACGTCCCTCAGCCTACCATACACATTTGAATTACCAGCTTACATTGAAGATAACCATCAAGAGGTGACTCTTAGTTTGTCTGCATTGCGTGTTGAGAGAGACGTTCGATATGAGTCAACGACAGTAACTGATTTTCAAAAAGAGACCATAGTATCGGGGTATGTTGAGTTCGCTAACGTTTCTCAATTAAATGATTATTGGAGTTTCCATTCAGGGATTGGTAATCATGTTTCTTACTATCGTAACGACTTCGATTATCGTGCTAATCTGCTTAAGCCGCTTGCTGGCCAACTTGACGGGACTTATCTCAATACTGATGCTTGGGCCTATATCATTGAGCCTAAAATCAAGTTGATCTTTGAAGACAAGAACGATTGGGGAAAATACAAACTCAGCACCAGTTGGCGTTACTTTAATGGTGTCGGTTGGGGCGAAGCAAATAACGGTAATATTGGCCACCCAGAAGGTTGGTATATAGCCAATGAAGCGAAGATCTTTTACGACCTAGTTCGTTGGGATAAAAACATTACATCTATGTACTCCAGTATCAGGAGAATTGATATTGGAGGTGATACTGTTGCTCCTATGGGAACGACGTCGTATTACGAAGGCAGTGTGGGCTGGCTGCTTAACCCCAACTTATTTAATGAATGGGTCGATAATGTAGGAATTGGCTTTACGATCAATTACGGAAGCAGCTTGAAAGGAGGGAGCTTGATTATCTTCTTCAATCAAGATTAGTCTCCAAACTTATCTTCTCCTGTTCGGCTCTCAATTTATTGATGTTTATTGCTGAAGGCTCTAGCTAACTGTAGATGCGCTTACTTGCCTCCCAGAATTAGCTTTTAACACACAGTTTGTTTCGGCCAGTTTCTTTAGCTTTGTACAGTGCATTATCCGCAAGCTTCAAAACTTCTTCGGGCTGTCTTGTGGTCGTACTATCAGCCAACCCAATACTTACCGTTACATTCACAACATCTGCAGGTTTACTATTCTTGCCACGCTTTTTCATACCAACTTCATGGTCATCAGGGCGCTCGTGAGCGTTACGAATAGTGATGTCGTAATTCTGGACCTCAGAAATTAGAGCTTGAAGGTGCTCTTTCACTTGTTCGGTGTACTTGCCTTTAAAAATGATCGTGAACTCTTCACCACCATAGCGATAAGCTTTCGCACCTCCGGTTGTTTCTTTCAATACACGAGCCACTAGTTTCAGCACATCGTCGCCAATATCATGCCCGTAGGTATCATTAAATTTCTTGAAGTGATCGATATCCACCATCGCCATCGAGTACTTACGCCCTAAGTGCTTCATATCCACTTCTAAGGCGTGTCGACCAGGAATGTTAGTCAGTTGGTCATTAAAGGCCATATCGTGGCTTGCTGACATCACATAGATAATGATCAAGGTACCCGATAGTGAAAACATAGTGCTTGAGATGTATTGAACGTCAAAAAAGATAAAGGTACATGACGCGAGCAAAATTGCACTGTAGACCACAACATCAATCGCTCGGTTGTATACCAGAACCAAAATAGATGTCAGGCCGAGTAGACAAAGGCTATATAGCACCAAAACTAAAGGCAGTTTGGAAAAATCCCTTACGACAAACAAAATGCCTTCGCTCCATGATTCAAAACCTCCGGCATGGAAGTGAGAAACAATCAATTGTGTCCACACCATAAACAACACGAGTACCAAGGCATATAACAGCATGGATTTTGAGTTAACGCCATTATCGGGGAAGGCATAAACGAGTAAGCAAGTCACAGGCAGTAGAGCGGCCAGCAGAGATAGCTCTAACAAAGTGGTTCCGGTATTGAGTGGCGATTGCAAGCGAACTTGGATGATTAAATAAGCGACAAGCATGGTTACAGAAACCATGGCCATTCGACCTTGCTTAAATGTGTGGCACAGCATGACCGCAACGCTCAGTAAAATATATGGGAGGTTGCTAGCAAACCCTATGTTTGAATCCGTCACGAGAATGACGTTGTTCATACCTGCAAGTAATATTGCTAAGAGAAGTAAGGGGAAGCAAAATCGAAACATGCTCGACGTTACGAAAGAAGATGTCATTTATGTGGTGAGCCTAACTATAATGATGATCTTATAATTTAATGTTATACGTAGGATACGGTTAAACAAGCGATTGCCAAGCTTTTTGCCTAAATTAAAGCAAAATATTGCCATAGGGCGCTAATGGCGCCACCATTTTATATGTATTTGAGTTGCTATTAACCATAGAACGAACTAAACAGTATATATGATAAATTAATTAGTCGTTATAAGTACTTAACAAAATTCAGGTGCTTTTGCCTTAATTGTCATATTAGCTCCGATAACTGACAGAAACATAGACTGTAATCAAATTCGAGCAAGCTCTATAACAGAGTTAAAGTAAGTTTTGCGATTAGGTTGTTCACTATTTGAAACTAGGTCATAAACAACCGCTACAAATGGAGGTGTAGTATGCAAATTAGTGTTGATGTACATAACTATATGGAAACTTTGGTGGGGCACGTTTTGTCTACCGAGGAATATGTGTCTAGCTATACTAACGAACAGTTGGCCGATCTTGCGTGTCTGGCTTTAGGGCAACTTAAGCCGATCTACATTCGCTTCGATATCGATTTTCTTTCAGCACTGCCAGAAGATAAATTAGTGCTCTATAAACGAAACAGTGAGGTCGCGGTAAAAAATGCAGAAAGTATGGTTATTGACGATAGAAGACGTGAGCGTAACGACAATGTGCCCGTTATATTTAGCCAACATAACTTTGATGATGACGTAGAGTTGCAATGGTATGAAAAGCCATTGTTGAATCGTAAACAGTCATGATAGTTTAGTGTGAGTGCGGTCATTTAAGGAGTAAAAATACATGGGTTTCTTCTCTAGATTATTTAGTGGCAAAGAAAAAACCGAACAAAAAGTAGAGATTGAGCCAGTCGAATATAAGGGTTTCAATATCTATCAAGATGCCATTGCTGAATCTGGTCAATACCGTGTTGCTGGGCGAATCGAGAAAGAGATCGAAGGTGAAATTAAAACTCATCGGTTTATTCGCTCTGACGTTGTTTCAAACAAACAAGACGCCAACGAATTAATGCTCAAGAAATCACAGATGTTCATCGACCAAATGGGTAACAATATATTTAGCTAACCAATTAGGGTTAGAATTGATGTTAGTCATCATTTTGAGAGCTTTCAGTGTATATGCTGAAAGCTCTTTTTTGTTTTTGAGAATAAGATCTGCTAACAGGTAGTTGTCACACAGATTACTGATTGAGTGGTTGATCTGCTTTGAGGAAGGGTTTCACTTCTTAAAATAAAGTGCTTAAAACTCCACCAAACTGTTATAAGTAATAACTTTTCTTATTCTTTGAACAAAACGCTTGAAGTATTAGTTGTCGTTAGATACAAACGAATAAGTCATTGTGCCAATAGTCAAGGAATAGCTATGCAAATTGGTGTACCAAGAGAAACACTCGCAGGTGAAACGCGAGTCGCTGCATCGCCGAAATCGGTAGAGCAGCTACTAAAATTAGGGTTTGAAGTTTGTGTTGAATCACAAGCAGGTGCGTTAGCAAGTTTTGAAGATGCAGCTTATGAACAAGCTGGAGCAAAAGTTGTTACTGCAGATGAAGCTTGGAAATCCGATATTATCTTTAAAGTTAACGCTCCGATCGTTGACGAGTCTAAAAACGAAATCGATCTACTTAAAGATGGCGCAACATTGGTCAGCTTTATTTGGCCTGCTCAAAACCCAGAATTAATGGAACAATTGTCCAGTCGTAACATCAACGTGATGGCGATGGATTCTGTTCCACGAATTTCGAGAGCTCAGGCGCTAGATGCGTTGAGTTCTATGGCAAACATCGCCGGTTATCGTGCGGTTGTTGAAGCGGCGCATGAATTCGGCCGATTCTTCACCGGTCAAATTACAGCGGCTGGTAAAGTTCCACCAGCAAAAGTACTGGTTGCTGGTGCGGGTGTTGCTGGCCTTGCCGCTATTGGTGCTGCAGGTAGTTTGGGTGCGATTGTTCGTTCGTTCGATGTTCGTCCAGAAGTAAAAGAGCAAGTAGAGTCTATGGGCGCTGAGTTCTTGGAAGTCGATTTCAAGGAAGATACAAGCGCTGGTGATGGCTACGCAAAAGAGATGTCTGACGCGTTCAATAAGAAAGCTGAAGAACTTTATGCGGCTCAAGCGAAAGACGTCGACATCATTATTACCACCGCTCTTATCCCAGGACGTCCGGCACCTAAACTGATTACCAAAGAGATGGTAGACAGCATGAGTGCAGGTAGCGTGATTGTCGATCTTGCAGCAGCGAATGGCGGTAACTGTGAGTACACGGTTGCGGATCAAGTCATTACAACAGCGAATGGCGTTAAGATTGTTGGTTACACAGACATGGTTGGTCGTCTACCGACTCAGTCTTCTCAACTCTACGCGACTAACCTCGTTAACTTGCTAAAACTGCTTTGCAAAGAGAAAGACGGCAATATCAATATAGACTTTGAAGATGTTGTGCTGCGTGGAGTCACAGTAGTAAAAGAAGGCGAAGTCACTTGGCCAGCGCCACCAATTCAAGTTTCTGCTCAACCACAACAAGCTAAACCAAAAGCAGCGAAACCCGAGCCTAAAGTTGAAGAACCTGTTTCTCCAATTAAGAAAGCGGCGGGTATGGCGGTTGCTGTTGGTGCATTCGCTTGGGTTGCTTCGGTTGCTCCTGCTGCATTTTTATCTCACTTTACCGTTTTTGTTCTCGCTTGCGTGGTGGGTTATTACGTAGTTTGGAATGTAAGCCATTCTCTGCACACACCGTTGATGTCCGTGACTAACGCGATTTCAGGGATCATTGTGGTAGGGGCACTGTTACAAATAGGACAAGGAAGTGGCGTCGTCACGTTCTTATCATTTATTGCCGTATTAATTGCAAGTATCAATATCTTTGGTGGCTTTACCGTGACCAAACGTATGCTTGAAATGTTCCGTAAAGACTAAGGAGTAACAGATGTCTGAAGGATTAGTACAAGCAGCTTATATTGTTGCTGCTGTATTCTTTATCATGAGCTTGGCTGGATTATCGAAACAGGAATCTGCACGTGCAGGTAACTATTACGGTATTACGGGGATGGCAATTGCATTGATCGCGACGATCTTTGGCCCTCACTCTACAGGTATTGTGTGGATAATCATCGCAATGGTGATCGGTGGTGGTATTGGTATCCACTACGCTAAGAAAGTTGAAATGACGGAAATGCCTGAGCTAGTGGCTATTCTGCACAGCTTTGTGGGTATGGCAGCGGTACTTGTGGGTTACAACAGTTACATTGATGCTCCTGAAGCGGCAACACACGCAGAGCATGTGATTCACTTAGTGGAAGTGTTCCTTGGCGTGTTTATCGGTGCGGTTACGTTCACTGGTTCGATTGTTGCGTTTGGTAAGCTTCGTGGCGTTATCTCTTCGTCGGCACTGAATATCCCTCATAAGCATAAGTGGAACCTAGCGGCTATTGTGGTTTCTACATTGCTAATGATCATGTTCGTGAAAGCAGACGGCAGCATGTTTGCACTTATGGTGATGACATTGATCGCGTTTGCATTCGGTTACCACCTAGTGGCATCGATTGGCGGTGCAGATATGCCTGTGGTGGTTTCTATGCTTAACTCGTACTCTGGTTGGGCAGCGGCGGCGGCAGGTTTCATGCTTGCGAACGACTTGCTTATCGTAACCGGTGCACTCGTTGGTTCGTCAGGTGCCATTCTGTCGTACATTATGTGTAAAGCAATGAACCGTTCGTTCATTAGTGTTATCGCTGGTGGTTTTGGCCAAGAAGTCACAGTTTCTGATGGCGATGAAGAGCAGGGCGAACACCGTGAAACCTCAGCTGAAGATGTGGCTGACATGCTTAAGAACTCTAAGTCAGTAATCATCACTCCGGGATATGGCATGGCAGTAGCCCAAGCTCAATACCCAGTGCATGAAATCACTGAGAAGCTAAGAGCGCAAGGTATTAACGTTCGCTTTGGTATCCACCCTGTCGCTGGTAGGTTACCGGGTCACATGAACGTGCTGCTTGCTGAAGCAAAAGTACCTTACGATATCGTTCTTGAAATGGACGAAATCAATGACGACTTTGACGAGACAGATACGGTATTGGTAATTGGTGCGAATGACACTGTAAACCCAGCAGCGCTGGAAGATCCAAACAGCCCAATTGCTGGCATGCCAGTACTTGAAGTTTGGAACGCTCAAAACGTCATCGTGTTCAAACGTTCGATGAACACTGGTTACGCAGGTGTGCAAAACCCACTGTTCTTTAAAGAGAATACACAGATGCTGTTTGGTGATGCGAAACAGAGCTGTCTAGGAATTCTAGAACACTTGTAAAGACCTGTCTGACAAACACCTTTAAAACAAAGGAGCTCATTTGAGCTCCTTTTTTTGATCGGTAAAAGTCATCGTTGACTATTATTCATAAACGATTGGAAAGAAATTACGTAATCGCACACTCGCTTGGATTGCTGGATTATTAAATCAACGCTCTGGTACACCCGTACAATGTATCCATATTATGATGGAATTAATCATTGATATTCGCTGCTTTCACTGTTTTTCATGCGCTTAAAAATTTATCTTTGATAGCGAATGGTATATATTTGTCTGATCTATATGAATTTGCGCTGGTTTGTGATCATCAAAAGAAAATTTACGCTTCTTATTGCTACGTTGTCAGTTTCAGTAAACGCATTTGCTGATTCTTTGCCTGAGCGTATCGATAACTTCACCAAACTTTTTGATCATGAAACGGCAGTTGAATCTTATGACATTCGACTGCTTCAGGCTGATTATCCAACTCGCTTGATCATGCCATCTTCAATGCTGCCGCAAACAGCAGAGTATCCATTAAAAGATATCCAACGCTTATATCAGTTATCAAAAACATGTAGCGGAAAGCTTCCGTTAAGCCCTTTGATCACAGAGCCGTTGGTTTTTACCCGGGCGATGTGTAAAGGCACCAAACTTTCAGACCGCTGGTTTAGCCGTAGTGGCTTGATTCACCCTGGTGGTGGCTCTTATGCGGCACGTTATGTTGAGAAGTACCCGGAAAAGTTCGACTCTTTAAAGCGTTTTATGCATATTCAAGAGCGGCCAAATACTGAAGATGATGAGCTGTTATCTCGTTTACAAAAAATGGACAATGAAGCCATAGCGGCTCTGTTAGCTGGCGCAAGCATGTTTGTTGAGCTTGATGAAATGTGGGTGAAGCGCGGCGACAGATATTATCTGTATGACGAATCTGTGTGGAACGAAAATGCAACGGCTGCTGGATTATCGTTCAGTTTATCTTCAGAAGACAATAGCTGTTTTGTCCAACGCGGTAACGTCTGTTGGGAAATAGAAGATCATTCAGAGCTGCTGCAAATCGCGATGTTTATCTTGGTGATCGCCAACATCATGCTTGTATTCGGTTGGGCCGTATATCGTTGGAATAGCAAGAAGCAAGAGATGAAGAGCCGCATGCTCGTTCTTCAAATTTTAACGCACGAATTAAGAACACCGATTGCGAGTTTATCATTGACAGTTGAAGGGTTCAGACGCGAGTTCGAACACTTACCAGAATCGGTTTATGATGAGTTTCGTAGGTTGTGTGAAGATACTCGTCGTTTAAGACAGTTAGCTGAAGCAAGTAAAGACTATTTGCAGTCAGATAATCAACCGCTCGCAACTGAATGGGTACCAAGCGTCGAAGAGTGGCTTCAATACAAAGTTGAAGAAGAATTCGCACCGGGAATTGAACTCCGTGTGAATAAAGATATCGCCGCAAAAGTGAACGTATATTGGTTAGGGACGTGCATCGATAACCTGATCAGGAATGCTGTTAAATACGGTGTCGCACCAGTGATACTAGAACTGAATACTTCTGACAAGAAGCTGACATTCAAAGTTATAGATAATGGAGACTTGTCCCGCAAAGATTGGGGGCAACTAAGAAAGCCATTCGTTAGTAAGAGTGGACTCGGTTTAGGTCTGACGATAGTGGAATCTATGGTCGGAAAAATGGGCGGTCACATGACGCTTATCGGCCCCCCAACAACATTTATTTTGGAGATACCTTGTGAAACAGACATTGCTTCTCGTTGAAGATGATAAAAATTTAGCTGACGGTCTATTAGTTAGCCTTGAGCAAGCTGGGTATGAATGTTTGCATGCAGAACTGGTCTCTGAAGTTGATGCCTACTGGGAGCAAGCGGATCTAGTGATTCTAGATCGTCAGCTTCCTGATGGCGACTCAGTAGATGCTCTTCCCGGTTGGAAGAAAAAGAAAGATATCCCCGTAATTTTGCTGACAGCACTCGTTACAGTAAAAGACAAAGTTGCGGGTCTCGATTCAGGTGCGAACGACTACTTAACAAAGCCATTTGCAGAAGCAGAGCTGTTTGCTCGTATTCGTGCTCAACTTCGCCTACCAGACGCTGAAGAGCAGGATGAATCAAAAGTAATCGCTCAAAATCTTGTTATCGATAAAGCGACTCGTGAAGTGTTTTTTAACGAGCAAGAAGTCACGTTAACGCGCACAGAGTTTGACCTGTTATTGTTCTTGGCAAGTAACCTTGGCCGCGTATTCACCCGTGACGAGTTGCTTGACCACGTTTGGGGTTACAACCACTTTCCAACAACACGTACAGTCGATACCCATGTTTTGCAACTTAGACAGAAACTGCCGGGTCTAGAAATCGAAACGCTACGTGGCGTTGGTTACAAGATGAAAGCGTAATGAAAAAAGCCTTACTCCCACTATTAATGTTGTCTTGCGTGGTGAATACCGCGCAAGCAACAGATTGGTTTAAAAATAGCGATGCTCTAACTCAAGTGCACAAACATCTATTGGATAATGACTTATCCCTTATGTTTGATTCATTAGTGGAAGTTTGGCAAATCAATGCTTCTCAGTCTCGAGAAGATCACCTAAATGAGCTGTTCGACCAAGCGTTGAATAAAGATTGCGGTAAAACCCTCACAAAAAAGACACTACCCGATTGGGTCAGTTCGGTGGTCGTAAAAAGGCACATTATCCAAAGCCCAGGGCGAGATACATTTCGTGTTGCGATTGAGGTTGAATCTGATAACAACATTCAAGATATCACCTTCGAGAAGTGGGTCGATAAAGTTGTTTCGTCTGATAGTGAATTAACTAAAGAAAGCGAAGTCGTTAACAATGCTTCAGTCAATTTATATCTCAAGCGTTATAACTTAGCGTCTCAACTCGACTCTGGTTTATATCGTTTAAGCGTAAAAGGCGATGGCGGTAATTCTTGGAGCACTTGGGTTATTCTTGGTGAGGTCGCCATGCGTCAGCAAGTTCGCTGGGCATCTAAAGACACGTGGCGCATCGATAAAAAAGAGCTCCTTAACCCTTATTGTCCACTGCCTAAGCTTGAAGTCGGTTTGTACGATTATATCGACGAGCACTATGAACAGGTGTGGGGTAAGAGCTACGAATCTGATTATCCGATGAACCTCACAGGTGAAGAGCTACCCAATGATCGCTATGTTTTGGCCATTTCAATGGTGCATTATCGCTGGCAGGGCGACATAGCGATAGAACAAGCACAAACTATCAGTAAAACTTATGATATTTCTAGCGAAGAAGAGTTAAAGTAATTTAAAATTGAGCCGTTAACTATGTAAGGGATCTAACAAAGATAAACGGCATGAAAAAAACTACTAAACTACTCGCAGCGTCAATTGCATTCGCCAGTCTTCCTCTTTCAGCAGCCAACTACGCCATTGAAGCGCGTGGTGATGCGATGGGTGGTGTTGGTGTTGTTTCTGCAAACTTCCTAACCGCTCCATTTTATAACCCAGCACTGGTTGCAATCTATCGTCGTAACGATGACATGGGCATGATCACGCCAAGCTTTGGTGGTAACTATAATGACCCCAACGATATGAAATCGAATATCGATAGTGTTATTGACGCTTCAAATACTGCTGACTTAGATGCGGCGCTTAATAGACTTGATGGCAACCAAGCTAATGTAGAGCTTGGTGGTGTTGTAGCATTTGCACTTCCTAACCAGTTTGTTGCTGCAAACCTATTTGCTAAAGCTTACACAGAATCTTTTGCGACGCCTGATGTTTACACAACCGGTTCCGATACGGACAAAGTGGAGTTGTCGACAGTTGAAGCGGTTTCAATCGGCGTAGCCGAAGTCGGCCTTTCTCTTGCTAAATACCAAACCTTCATGGGCCAACACATTTCATTTGGTATTACACCTAAAATCCAACGTATATATACATACAACTATGTTGCTTCAGTTAATGATTACGACCTGTCTGACGTAAGAGAAAACAGTGACGGTGAAACAGCTTTCAACATGGATGCTGGTGCACTTTGGTTCTTCGGTCCATTCCGAGTCGGTGTTGCGGCAACCAACTTGATCTCTCGAGATATTGAAACTAAAGATACTACTAAGTTACTAACGAGTGGTTCAGAAAGTAACTTTGTGGGTGGTAAATACACTTACCAACTTGAGCCAGTTTATACCGTTGGTGCTGGTATCGTGTCGGACTATTTTACATTAAGCGTTGATTACGATTTGAATGAGACAGAAAAGTTCACCTCATTTGATGATAACGAGCAGATGATTCGTGTGGGTACTGAAGTCGACCTGCTACGTCAGCTTAAGCTAAGGGGAGGGTACTACAAGAACTTGGCTTACTCTGATTCAGAAGGAACAGTTACAGCCGGTATTGGTATCTCGCCACTCAACTTGTTCCAGTTAGATCTAAGTGCTAACTACACGAATGAAAATGCTATGGGTGCTTCAATCAATTTCCTTGCTAGTTACTAGCACACCTTATATAGTTCTGCTCCTAAACAAAGGAGCAGAGCATGTTAAACGACTTACCAACCCTTTCTCACGAAGAACAACAGAAAGCTGTTGAACGTATCCAAGAAATGATGACTCAAGGCATCAGTACAGCACAAGCTATCAAAATCGTCGCTGAGCAAATTCGTGAAGAAATGAGTAATAAAGAAGAGTAGGGCATAAGCCCTTCTTTTTTACTCACTTAATGCACTATAACTAAATACATTGCCTTCTAATATATTATCTCGTTCATACCAATACTTTATTCATCCTAAATCCTGACCTGTCCAAAACTGTTAAATTCAGCTTATTCAGTTAGTTACATCAGAGCAATCCACTGTAGTGGCTTTTCTTCCTTTCTGTTTGTAATTAAATTACATAGAAGTCTGAAAGTAAAACATCTGTCACTTTAGGTGTCAGTATTTATGTCACCATATCTAAGTGGTTAAATCTATGGTGTTTTTTAAAGCTAGTGACGTTGTGACTTCTGTTTTTAGCGGATACGAGTGCATGAATGTTCAGAAGCAGACAAATGAGGATTTCATCTAAGAACAGCGCGAGATAAGTAACGACGGTAATGTTCAAAACCGATACCTCGAGTGACTTACCACTGCTTAGAGCAAGCTTTACTCCCAAATATGTGACTTTAAGAACAAGTGCTTAGGAGAAGCATAGAGACGTAAGAAAGAGCTGTTTATAGAGCGATTCAGTAACGATACGTATCAACCGGAGAATGCCATTGATGACGTTATTACAGATGATGAGAGCGCGCTTAGGGGGGCGAATCGATTAGAACTCTGATGAGACAATAAAGCTTATTTAGTCAGCGGTTAAAAATCTAACGGCTGCTTAAGTGGAGAGTAGATATCGACAGGGTATTGATTGCGTTGATTGAGTATTAGCAGAGAGTTGAATATGTAACTGCAGTCCAATCTAGCGAACTTTAATCAAACGTAACGACTTGGTTTCGTCTGTTGTCTTTAGCTTGGTAAAGCGCTTTGTCTGCACGTTTGATGGCAGTACGTATCGATTCATGCTGTTTAAGCTGCGTTACTCCGGTCGAAGCCGTTACTTGAAGCGCTTTAGGCCAAGGGCTTTGGTCCATTGTTAGGTAAAAATCATCGATAGATTCGTTACACTGTAGCGCAGTTTGTTCCAGGCAAACGAGTAGAAACTCCTCACCACCCCAGCGATAAAGCAAGTACTACTCACCAAGGCTCTCGTTCGTCGTTGCGACAAACTGAATAAGTACTTTGTCACCGGCTTCATGGCCATGTTGATCATTGATCTGCTTAAAATGGTCTAAATCAAACAACGCAATGTGAATCGTTTTTCCTTGTTGCGCCAGCCATTCGAAATCATAGAAGGTATCTAACGCTTCGGTTCGGTTTCTACATCCGGTCAACGGATCGGTTGTGGCCTTTACCTTTAGCTCTTCAATTTCTTGGGTTAAATAGCGTTGTTGCTCTGCTGCACGCGTTTTGCTTCGCTGTGCGATGTGTAATGCGCAATGCCTTAGACTTGGCGCAATCGGAGATTAGAGCATTAGCATTGATAAAATTGCTAGACCCAGAACTGACGGTTATACAGGAAAGCGCACCATTAGACCAAATTCAAGTTTAAATATTGAACGCAGACCCTTGATTCTGAATGTTATTTGCTCAATAAGTGCGGTTTTTTCGGGGGTGATAATTTAACTGTATATTTATACAGTTAAACTTAAAGTGGCTCGGTTTGTTGTAATAAGAGTAGTGTGTGCGAGTTTTATGGCTTGCTGTGATAACGAGTCACGAGGCCACTTTACTGTTCATCAATTAAAGTGGAGGGTACTTATGTTGCAGTGTCACTTCTTAAGCTCAATTTTATCGAAACACTTTGTTGTCTATGAGAGCGTTCGTACCACTCATTTTGTCTTTCATTCCCAATTACGCGCCATAGTGCGATACCTACTTGAATACTACGCATCTCGATGGATAACGAAGTAATTGCGTTCCTCAATCCGTTAATCATTGCGCTTATTACAGGTGGAGTCTCAAGCCTTGGCGCGATTGCAGCTTTGAAAACGGACATCAACTGGATAAAACGAGTGCAACAGGACCAAGAGCAACGGATACGAAAACTGGAGATACCGAATGAAAGGACACAAGTGCAAAGGCCGCCGACCAAACGACCAACTTAAGAAAGGATACACACTCAAAAATGGGCGAGTGGTGAGGGCGAACACTACACGAAAACACTACAAAAACGCCGATAAACCACACTAATCAAAAGAGCCATTTTCTTATAAAAGTGGCTCTTTTTGTATCCCCTGTGTAAGAGACTGTACTATCAGCACCTAGTTTTACAGCTAATGATTTAAATCACTGTTATAAATGAGGTTAATGGTTATAATTCATTCCACTAATCAGGCTAGCCAGAAAATCGTCAATTTGAACACGGCGTTTTCCTGTTAGCTTGACTTGTTTTTATTTATCAGTGTATGTGAAGGTTCATATGCTGATCTACCATACTTTTATTATTTATCTGGATCAGAATGGACGCGACAGAACTCGGTATTGTACTAGCGTTAGCTAGTTTGTTTTTAGGATTTATCTTTTGGGTTGTTCCGCGAGAGGTTGTAACCAATCGCTTCAAAAAGTTTAGTGTTCAATCTCATGTTGAAAAGCTACATCTTCGAACTGACTTTAGAATCGCAATTGTCGATGATGAAATAGGCAATTATCCAATACAATACATCAAAGACTTAGGCTTTAACGTTCATGAGTATGAATCAGTTTCATTTACTGATGCGCAAAATTTGATAAATCACGACTTGTTACTTCTCGATGTAAAAGGTGTCGTCAGGGAAGATCTAGATGAAGGTGGTGCTAAGTTAATAAAAATAATAAAAGAGGCTCGCCCTTTAATTCCTGTTGTAGCAGTGTCTTCAGGTTACTTCCATACGGAGTTGAATGACTACTTCCGAATTTCAGATGCTACTGTAAATAAGCCAATTGATGAATTTAAAATTCGAGAGCTATTGTGTGAGCTTAAGAAAGAGTTTTTTGATGCACCCTCAATAGCTAATACTATCGAAGATAGTATTAAGAAACTTGATCTTAGTTCTTCTAAAAAGAACAAGCTAAATCAACTAGTTATCGAATTTGTATCTGGCAAGTGTTCAGAAAATGATTTTTTGAACGTTATTCATATGAATGCAAAGGGTGAGTCACAAGAAATCATTAATAACAGTAGAATACTGCTAGACAGAGTTAAATATGCTTAATCAGATTATCGAAAACAAAATTGTTGACGTCCCTTGGCCTACGCTAATTGACGGCAAGGTATATGAAGGTAGTAAATTTCAAACATATGAGCGATGCACATCTGAATGTAATGAAAGACAAGGTGTAAGTGATACTCATGTATGTAGTCACGGCTTGAGCTATATATCTAGAAAAGTTGGAGGAGAGGTAGTTACAATATCAGGAGTATTTGTCCCAACAAAAGGTAGTGGAAGACGATATCGTAAAAACATAGCTTTGAACCAAAGAAAAGTCACCATTGAGTCAATTAATCAGTGGTTTACAACTTTGGATGAAAAGTCGTCAGCAATTAATTCATTGGTAGCAAAAACGGCAAAAAACAACTTTGATCAGTTCCACGAATTTGTTAAGTGGGCGAGGGAAATCGGTCACTACAGTGAACGACTTTTAGCCAAAAGTACGACCTCAAAGGTTTCTGCTTTTGAAAATGCGTCAGGTGATTTAAAAAGCTTGTATAAAACAAGCGTAATGTTACTCGATTCTCTTGATACAACTGCTTTGTATTTTAATCCAGAAAGTGCCAAGTTTGGTCGAAAGAAATATGCTGATCTATACAGCATGGTGCATAAAATAAAGTTAGTGTTGAGCCATTCTGTTGCGAATAAAAGTCGTGCCAATGTGGTAATCCGAGGGAGAGTCGAAAATAAGCACAAAGTTTACGAGTCTTTTAAAATTATACCTCTTTCATTGATACAGAATGCTATGAAGTACAAGCGTTCTGGTGATGTTGAGATTCTATTTGATGAAATTGGTGATAGCTTAAAGATGAAAGTGAACTCGGTAGGACATGAAATTCCTCAGTCCGAAATTGATAGCTTGTTTATTCGTGGATTTAGAACTAAGAAAGCCCGTGAAATGGCCGTTGAAGGCAGTGGTCTGGGATTGTATGTACTTAAAATAGTAGCTGATGCTCATGATTTTGAGGTGATTGTTACCAGCACACCAATACAACCTCGTAATAAGGGGCTTTTCTTAAATTCTTTTGAAGTTAAAATCCACTAATGTTTTAAATACACCAAGTGTTTGAGAGTGGTTTTAAGGTCAAGTAACTGCGAGCGTAAATGTTTTTAGCCCATGTGAACATATCTGTTCATGACATTGCTTAGATCTGAGGAACACAAAGAGCAATCCAATAATCTAACCAACAAACACAAATTTAGAGCAAGCTGTAAGTTTGGTTTAAAAAACTCAGTATGAAAACTTACAGACGAACTCGTGTGAGAGAACTTAACTGGTTTAGTGGATAACACAAAACAGAATTCAACGTGTGTAGCCAACAAGAAACATGGTGGCGTGTGTGAAATCTGAAAAAGAAACGACAGCAATGCCCACAAGGTTTACACACAGCGCGGTGAATCATTAGTGCAAGAAGCTGTAATTTAGACAGACGGAGCAAATGTTCTCGTTGATCGGCTTTGTGTAAGCGAATCATGTAGATGTTGGCCACACGTATAATAATTGAGTTAAAAGAGTGTTTAGAAAATGCTGGTGAACTCAATATGCTTGAGGTGCCAGTTGTATTAAGGGTTTAAGGGGAAACGATGATAAGAATAACTTGGGAACATAGTGACATTACTAAATTGCTCTTACAAGCTCAGTGCGTATTATGTATATTATGTTAAATTTGGAATGATTGCCTTTATAAAGCAGGACTCTTTGTATTATGCCCTGCTTTTGTATTGTGTTTATTCTCTACTTTATACTGTGTATTTAACCATATTGGATATTTACCATAAAATACCTAATATCCAGTGATAATAATCTTCGATTTTAGCCCTGATATTAGTATAGATTAACCGCCAGAGAACTTAACTTTGTAGCCTTTCTTTTCAAGGTGCGCTTTGATCTTGTCACGAGCATCACCTTGAATTTCGATGTTGCCATCTTTTACCGAGCCGCCACAGCCACAAACTTTTTTAAGTTCTGCAGCCATTAGTTTCAATGGAGCATCATCTAGGTCTAAGCCAGTTACGACAGAAACACCTTTGCCTTTACGGCCTTTGGTTTCTTTTTGGATTCGAACAATACCATCGCCTTTAGGACGTTGGACTTTCTCTTCTTCAGGCTTAATACGACCTGTTTCTGTTGAATATACTAGGCTCATAATTTACTTCTTTTGTTGCTCTGCTTTTTGTTTTGCGAGTAAGTAAGCTTCTATATGACGCTGAATTGCAATTTTTCCGCCCTTAATTAGGCGTCCGTTAAACATGCAATACCACGCATTAGGCTCACCGGTGTCATTCTTGATTTGGTAGCCGTTGAAGTTTTCAGTCGAGCCACCAGTTCCTCTCGACTTATTTAACGCTGTGAATTCTTTTGGATCAATAATAGAAGCGGTTTCAATCCACCAATCAATACTCTTCTTAACAGCAGCTAGGTTACCTTGAATAACATTGTTTTTTAACTTCGCACGCCAAACCGTGTGATTAGCATCTATCGATTGAAGATGGACGCTTCGGTAAATTGAATTAGCCATATCTATTGATCATCTTTTTGTTTTCACTATATTAATCATAAGTATACTTTTAATGATATCAAGCATAATATGGTAAAAACACCTGTTAAGGTACGGTAATTTGAGAAAAAAAGTCCCTATTTTATCTGATTCTGTGACAGTTAATTTGTTTGTTGAAAAGTTGAACAGCAATGCGTCAATTGAAATTATAGATGAATTAACAGGATACCAATACTCGCGCAATTCACTCTTAGGCATCTACAGTGACTGGAATCGCTACCACGCGTTTTGTACTAAAAACCGTATCAATACACTTCCAGCTTCCGTTACGGCTATTCGTCGCTTTTTAGAGACTGAATCCAATGACAGAAAATACGCCTCTCTAAAACGTTACACTGCAACGCTTAGTTTGTTGCACATTGTGCTTGGCTTCGCTAACCCTATCAAACACCGACAAGTTCGCTTTACTCTACTCCACTTGCAAGCAAGAATGGCCGGTGATGCTAAACAAACCAACGCCATGACATCTGCACACCTCACTGAATTAAACATATTGCTTTCGCATGACAAGGCCAACTTAAAAGAGGTTCGTGACATTGCCATTTATAATGTGATGTTCGAGTGTGCTTTAAAGCGTTCAGAACTTAAGCTGTTATCAACCACCGATGTTGAGAGCACCGATAGTGATTATCAGATCACGATTAAACATTCTGTATACCAGCTTTCACAAGTCGCGAGTGTCGCACTTGAGCGTTGGCTTTCGTTTGCTGGATCACAAGAGGATTTGCCGGTGTTCCGTGCAATAGATAAGCATGAAAACATTGGACGGCAACCTTTGGATGATTCGTCTATCTATCGAATCTTGCGCAGAGCAAGCGATTTACTACAACTGGCGGAAAGCCACCATTTCTCAGGTAACTCGATTCGTGTTGGTGCTGCACAAGAGCTTTCTAAACAAGGTCTTAAGGTAAAAGAGATTCAGGATTTTGGTCGTTGGCTCAGCCCTGCCATGCCTGCGCAATATGTGGGGTATACGGGCACAGCGGAGAAGGAGAAAATGAAATTCAAAGCCTTAATACCGTGGCAATAGACTTTTGTCGTCAGCCAGTAAAGTAGTAGCATCGTCGGCGTTAAAAAAATCGGCTTCTAAAAAAACAATAATACCTTGGCAGAAAAGCTCAAGGCATTATGTTGTCAGATTCAAATACAGGAAGAACGATTAGCTAAACTAAGCAAGGCTCATTCTAACGCAGTTCTCTAAGAACTGACTAAATTTGTGTCCATTATGCTCCACCATTTTAGGGAACATAGAAATTGGAGTCATACCTGGAAAAGTATTTACTTCGTTCAGGTAGATTTCGTTATCTTGGGTTAAGAAGAAATCAATTCGAGATAAGTGACGCAGCTTCATTTGAGTGAAAACTTTGCGCGCATTGTCTGCGATTAATTCACATTGTTCATCAGTCAGGTTACTTGCTTCAACTTCAGTGATTGAGTGGCTGTCTGCACTGTACTTTTCTTCATAAGAGTAAAATGCGCCGTTTGGTGCTATCACCTCGCCCGGCTTACTAATATGCAGCTCACCGTCGATTTGATAGGCAGCGACTTCTAGTTCTCGTGGTACGACTGATTTCTCAACAAGTACTTGATCTGAGAACGTAAATGCTTTGTTGATCGCTTCGCTTAAATCTTCGATTTTGTTGACTTGGTAACAACCAACAGAAGAACCTTGACGCGCAGCCTTCACGAACACTTTTCCCCATTTTTCAAAAGCTTGAGTCGCTTGTGAATGAGCTTGTTCCGTGTTGTCAGATAAGAATAAGTATGGTGTATTTGGAATACCAAGTGCGTCATACCAAAGTTTTGATGTGATTTTGTTGAAGCTGTTGTTGCTTGCTTCAGAGCCACAACCTAGGTATGGAAGTTTAGCCATTTCAAACAGTGACTGAATATCACCCGTTTCACCTGGGAAACCATGAATACACGGCACAATAAAGTCGACTTTTGATTCTATATTGTCGCCACGTAGAGTTTGCTCATTAATATCAAGGTAAACTAATTCACCGGAATCAATACACCAGCCTTCACTCTTAATCTCAACTCTTAAAACGTTAAAATCTGCAACGCTATTGAGTTGTTCAAAAAGGTAATTAGCTGAAACTAAAGACACTTCATGCTCTGAAGATCCACCGCCGCAAAGTAGAAGAATGTTTGTGGTGCTCATGGGTAAAATCGATCCTTGAAACTAGGAGTACTGACTTCAATGATAAACAAAAGTCGAGATAGGTACAGTGTTTTGATTGTTAAAATTGCGTTCGAAAGATCGAGCGATTAACTATTAAACAAAACCGATAGTCTTAAAACAAAAGAAGGAGCATTTGCTCCCTCTTTTATGAATCAAAACTTAGTTTAACTTGTTAAGCGTTGGGTATTCAGAGTTCTTGATGTCGTCAATGCTTTTAACGAACGGCTTTAAGTTTTGAAAAGTGGTTGGCAGTTTTGAAATCGCCTTTTTAGCTTCTAAGCGTGTTGCGTAGTCACCGTAAAGTACGGTAAACCACTTAGTACCGTTAACCATTTTGTAGTTTTCCCAAACTGGTTGAGAAGTCGGTGGTAGCATTTTCACGAAAGAGTCGACTTTACTTTGGCTGCCAACAGCAACAACTTGAACCGTATAACCAAAGCGTTGATTCATGTCTTGTTGTTTTTTCGTTGGACCCGTCACGTTTGTAACTGGCTTAACCTTAGCTGTTTGGGTGACAGGTTCTGTTCTGATAACGTTAACAACGTTCTCTTCTACAACGACTGCTTGCTCAGATTGAGATACAACTGGAGCTTCAACTTTGGCAGTTTTGTACTCTTCTTGATAGCTATCTGAAGTCACATCCGTAATGTAGTTTTCAGATACACATGCAGCCAAGAGCAGAGGCAAAGTCGCAATTGCAATTTTTTTCATGGAAAGCTCTATGTCCTTAATAATAATTACTATAAATCATGCCGATACGTCGGTTTAGAATCAAGTTAACTTTGAGATTATACACCATTAGTGGGTGACCTATTTCACAAACTTTATGCAGTGTTTGCTTATTCATCTGAATTCGGTGAATTTGCCATCAACCTATCAGTGAAAAGTAAGTTACGATGAACTTACGTGCATTGCTAGGATATGTCTATGAATCATCTTGATCCCCTACTTAAACCCCGCTCTATCGCTGTTGTCGGCGCTTCGCAACGAGAAACGCGTGCGGGCTATATTGTTATGAATAATTTGTTGCACGGGGATTTTAAAGGTGCGGTGATGCCAGTTACACCGAAATACGATTCAGTGGCTGGCGTACTCTCTTATAAGAAAATTCTATCCCTACCTATCGTTCCAGACCTTGCGATTTTGTGTACGAATGCGAAACGCAACGTCGCCATTTTTGAAGAACTGGCCGAGAAAGGCATCGCGTCAGTAATTGTACTTTCCTCCGACATGCAACAGCTAAGCGATAATGGTGAGACATTTGATGAAAGATGCCTAGCGATTGCCAAAAAACACAATATTCGCGTGCTCGGTTCAAACAGCTTAGGGGTTATTGTTCCATGGCTAAACTTAAATGCCTCTTTCTCTCCTGTTACTGCGCTTCCCGGTAAAATTGCGTTTGTTTCCCAGTCCGCAGCAGTCTGTACCACTATTCTTGATTGGGCGAACGACAAGCAGATTGGTTTCTCTGCGTTTGTCTCAATTGGGAATGGCAGTGATATTGAATTCTCAGAGCTTTTAGATTATCTGAGTACCGATTCTCACACCGAAGCGATCTTGCTTTACATTGACAGCATTACGGATGCAAGACGCTTTATCTCTGCAGCACGTGCAGCGTCGCGTAACCGACGAATCCTAGTATTAAAAGGCGGTCGAACAGCGAAAGGAAGAGCGGCTGCTATGGCACATACTGGTGGTGCAGACACTCTAGACATTATTTACGATTCGGCAATCCGACGCAGTGGCATGCTGAGAGTTAAGAACTTACATGAGTTGTTTGCCGCGGTAGAGACACTGACTCATTCGGTGCCACTGCGTGGTGAGCGTCTCGCTATTGTCACTAATGGTGGAGGCCCTGCGATTATGGCTGTAGACACGCTTTTTGATCGTGGCGGTAAGTTAGCAGAATTATCCGATGAAACACTTGATAGATTAAGCAGAGTTTTGCCAGCGAGTTGGTCCCATAGCAATCCTATAGATATTGTTGGTGATGCCGGCGATCAGCGTTATATCGATACTATCAACATACTGCTTGATGGTGACGAAGCTGATGCCATTCTTATCATGCACAGCCCTTCTGCTGTCGCGCATTCCGCTCAAACAGCGGAACGAATTATTGAAGTGATCAAGAAGCACCCTCGCCACAAACGATTCAATATCTTAACTAATTGGTCTGGCGAATTAACAGCCCGGCCTGCGAGAAAGCTGTTTACTGAAGCGGGAATTCCTACCTATCGAACGCCAGAGAGTTCTGTGGTTGCCTTCATGCACTTGGTCGAGTACCGACGCAACCAGCGTCAGTTAATGGAAACCCCAACGACTGCAGAAAAAGTACACATTGAAGACTTGGCAGATGCGAAGAATTGGATTAAACGCCAACTACTGGGTAAAGATACAGTTAGTCTTGATACCCATCAAAACAGCCAATTTTTTAGACACTTCAATTTGGATGTTCTTCCTACTTGGATTGCTTCTGACCCAAGCGAGGCGGTACATATTGCAGAAACGATTGGTTATCCCGTTGCAGTAAAACTCCGTTCACCAGACATCGCACATAAGTCAGATGTACAAGGTGTGATGCTCAATCTGCGAAACAGCAATGAGGTAGCAAATGCGGCTCAAGCGATTCTCGATCGATCGCAATTGTCGTTCCCTACCGCTCATATTCATGGTTTGTTGATTCAAGGAATGGCCAAGCTCGCAGGTGGTCAAGAGCTGCGCGTGAAAGTAACAACCGATGAAACCTTTGGACCAATTATTCTGCTTGGTCAAGGTGGATCTGAATGGGATGAATCCATTGATGCGGCAGCCGCATTCCCACCGCTTAACATGACACTGGCTCGATACTTGATTATTCGAGCGATAAAAAGTGGCAAGATTCGCCTGCAAAAGTTGCCTAATCCGATCGATATTGAGGGGCTTTCTGAACTATTAGTTCGTATATCTCAAATGGTGGTTAATTGTCCTGAGATACATGATTTGGATATTCACCCAGTGCTTGCCAATGGAGACAAGTTCACTATATTGGACGCCGATATTATTTTGAAAGCGTATGAGGGAGATCCGCAAGAAAGACTCGCGATTCGCCCATATCCAGTTGAGCTTGAAGAGACAATACAGTTGAGAGACGGTACTGAGGTGCTGCTACGCCCTATCCTTCCAGAAGATGAGCCGCTTCACGCAGACTTTATTAACCGGGTCTCCAAAGAAGATCTTTATAAACGCTTCTTTAGTGATGTCGGTGAATTCAATCACGAGGCATTGGCGAATTTTACTCAGATCGATTTTGATAGAGAAATTGCATTTGTTGTTGTGCGTAAGGAGCAAGGCCTTCCTGCGATCATTGGTGTTTCCAGAGCCTTGATAAACCCAGAGAACACAGACGCTGAGTTTGCAATATTGATACGCTCTGATTTGAAAGGCGCCGGCTTAGGTCGGATTTTGATGACTAAGGTAATCGATTACTGCCGAGCAAAACAGACTAAACAAATGTCTGGCATGACAATGCCAACCAATAGAGGAATGCTGACACTAGCTCGAAAACTCGGTTTTAAGCTAGATATCAGTTTTGAAGATGGTACTGCAGATATGGTGTTACCGCTATTTGAGTGACCATGTCTTTTTAAGATGCTGAATACACCAAGATTTGGCGTCGCCCATTTTATTGCGTCGCCAAGCCATCACGATATCGATAGGTTGTGGCTCAGTCCCTGAAATTTTCTGTAGGACGCCAGACTCGATCAAAGGTTCAGCAACACTACTTGGCAAAGTACCAATACCTAAACCAGTGGTTAACGCTTCTACTTTTGAAGAAAAGCTTGTCACGGTTAGTCGTGGTTGTTTTTCTAAAATATTGATACTTAATGCTGGTTGATCACGGGCTGTATCCGCAATTGCAATTACCCTGTAACTTTCTCTTGCCTTCTGGTCAAATTCACCTGAACGTTTGTGAACGTAGTGTTTTGATGACGCTACCCAAACCATTTCCATTTTACCAATTACGTCACTTTTTATGTCATTTGGAATAGTGTCGATTTTTGGGCAAACCAGCAAATCTGCGCGGCCATCGGTCAGTGATTCCCAACAACCGGCAAGGATTTCTTCTTGTAATCGAACGCGTGTCTTACTGATTTTTCCTAGCTCATCCACGAGTGGGAAGAAATTAGCAACCGGAATAATACCATCAAAGGCTATTGTTAAGTCGAGCTCCCAACCATTTGCAAGAATACTGGCTTCGTTTACTAATTTTTCCGTCGCACCAAGAATCACTCTGCCTTGTTCTAATATCAATTGCCCCGCTTCCGTGAAGTTTGCACGGTGGCCGGATCGATCAAAAATCATAATGTCTAAGTCTTGCTCTAGCTTTTGAATTTGATAGCTGAGTGATGAAGGGGCTCTATCCATTTCATTTGCCGCAGCGGCGAAACTTCCACGTCGCTCTATGGCATCTAATATGTGTAATGCTTCAAGTGTTATTGGGCTATGCATAGCTTTCCTATTTTACAAATGAGACTTTAGTCACAAAAACAGAAGCATTCGCCACGTGAATGGAACTGTAAAAGTCTTTTTAATACAGATATTTAAGAATATTAATCATGAATCAGTTGATAAAAATAAAAATTAATTAAATGCAAATAATAGTAATTATCATTTAGATCCAATATTATCTTTCGCAAATCAAGATAATACTATGGAATTAAGGTAACTATCAGATGTATAAGCAATCCCTACTCTCTGCTTCAATCGTTTTAGCGCTTTCATCAACCTCAGCCTTTGCTGAAGATTATGCCCTATTTGACGAGGTTGTTGTATCGGCAACGCGTACTGAACAAAGCAAAGCAGATGTTTCAAGCTCTATTGAATCAGTATCTTCGGAAGATATTGATAATCAAATGTCTAACGACATAAAGCAAGCACTTCAGTACATACCGGGTGTAGAAGCTCAAGGTAGTGGCCGTTTTGGTCTTTCGGGCTTCAACATTCGTGGTGTTGAAGGTGACCGCGTTAAATTGATGGTCGATGGTGTTCAACAACCTACTCCATATAATCCAGGTGCATCTGAACAACGTAAATATTCGAATGCGATTGAAGTAGACACATTGAGTGTGATCGAGGTGAATAAAGGTCCTGCTTCTACGCTTTATGGTTCTGACGCTATTGGCGGTGCTGTACTGTTAAGAACAAAGAACCCAGAGGATATGCTTAGAACAGACGGCGATGAAAACCGTTTTGGCATCAAATCTAGTTACACTTCTGCTGACGAACAGTTTAAGAACACCCTTTCTTGGGCTATGCGTAAAGACAAGCTAGAAACTATCGTAATGGCGACATACGCTCAAGGTCATGAAACTGAAACGCATTCGTCAGGAAGTGATATCGAAGGCCCTGACCGTGGTGCCGCTAACCCTGCCGATACCGAACTGAGCAACTTCTTAGCCAAAGCATTTTATAACGTATCGGATTCAAACAAGATCGGCTTAACCGTAGAACATTATCAGCGTCAATATGATGAAGACGAGTTGAACTACAATGGTTATACGCTGATGCCGGGCTTTGTATACACGGATAACTACAATGAAGACACCAATAAACGCTTCCGTGCAACACTGGAGCAGCAGCTTAAACTGAACTCTTCTATTGCAGATTCTTTGGACTGGTCTTTAAGCTACCAAGATTCAAGTACTCTGAATAAAAACTACGATACAACAGGCTTTAACGGCCGTCGACTTCGTGAGCGTGATGCATCAGATGTGAACATGCAAGTCGATACACAGCTTTCTAAGTTGGTGAATATTAGTGGTGCTGACCACGAGTTTACGTATGGTTTCACTTACCTACAAAATGATTTTGAGTTAGACAACACTGATTATAAGTTTGACCAAGGCACCGTTACTCCAGGTAGTACGGGTATCCCAGATGCGAAAATTACTCAATGGGGTGTGTTTGTTCAGGATCAAGCGTTCTTCATGGAAGATAAGTTGATTGTAACTGGTGGTCTTCGTTACGACTCATTTGTTGCTGACCCATCAACAGATGATGGCTACACGACTGAATATGACAAGAATGAAGATGATGCATTTACTGCCAAATTAGGTTCGGTTTACCACATCAACGATAGCTTGTCTGTATTTGGTCAGATTGGTCAAGGCTTCAAAGCTCCTTCTGTTTATGACCTTTACTACTTCTATAATCAAGGTGCTATCGTAGAGGCAAACCCTAACCTGAAAGCAGAAAGAAGCCTTTCTTATGAGCTAGGTCTGCGTGGTAGCAACCAATATGCTCGATTCGAATTAAGCACGTTCTACACTGACTACACTGATTTCATCAACGAAACGAAAACAGGTGAGCAAGGTGGTAAAGACGTATTTACGAAAGAAAACTTAGATGAAGTAACTATCTATGGTGCTGAATTCTCGTCAACCATTAACCTTGATACTCTGTTTGATGCACCTTACGGAACTTACACTCGCTTAGCTGTTGCTTATGCAGATGGCGAAGACAAGTCGACGGGTAAATCAATTGATTCAGTTGCACCTCTAACAAGTACAATTGGATTAGGTATTGAACGTGATAACTTCGGTTCAGCTTTGAATGTTAAAATGGTTGCTTCGAAGAATGATTGGAACTCTGACGACAATGTAGATATATCTGGATACACAGTTGTTGATTTGACGGCTTATTACCGCCCGATGACAGATTTAACTCTGCGAGCTGGTCTATTTAACGCTCTAGATAAGAAGTACTGGTTGTACAGCGACATGTCTGGTAGCGCGCACGATTCTCAATTCAATACAGACATTAAGTCTCAACCTGGTCGTAACTGGGGCTTATCTGCAAACTACGAATTCTAATTTGTTACAAACCTAAATTGCAGAAACTAAAAAGCCAGCTTAATGCTGGCTTTTATCTATTTCACTAAAAATTGTATCAAAAAGGAATAAGTGAAATTATGTCTTACTTTTCTGCCATTTCTTTCTTAACCATTACTGTAGCAGCAATGATGAAAGTGATAATTAGGCCTAGTTCCATGATTAACTCCAAGGAAAATTAACATTAAACATATAATTCGCGCGTATAGTAACATAACAAATAAAGAATGATACATTTTAACCGAACAGTTTGTTTTTTATTCTTGTTAGATCAAAAAAGATGCCCTAAAGCATCTTTTTGTATGTTAACTGACCATGAAACTACTCGTTTAGCCCGGGAAACCATCAGGGTTTGTTGACTGCCAGCGCCATGTATCTTCGGTCATTTCAATCAGTGTACGTGTCGCATTCCAACCTAGTTCTTTCTGCGCTTTAGCCGGATCTGCCCAGCATTCTGCGATATCGCCAGGGCGGCGCTCAACCAATTTGTATGGGATTTCTTTACCGCTCGCTTTTTCAAACGCTTTAACCATATCTAGTACGCTTGAACCGTTGCCTGTACCAAGATTGTAGATATGAAGACCATCTTTGCGCCCTACTTTCTCAAGAGCTGCGATGTGTCCATCAGATAGATCCATAACGTGGATATAATCACGAACGCCAGTACCGTCTTTTGTTGGGTAATCGTTACCAAATACCGATAGGAACTCACGTCGGCCTACTGCAACTTGAGAGACAAATGGCATTAGGTTGTTTGGGATACCTTGCGGGTCTTCCCCTAACTCGCCACTTGGATGTGAACCTACTGGGTTAAAGTAACGCAGCAGTGTAATGCTCCAATCTGGGTTTGCTTTTTGAAAGTCAGTTAAGCACTCTTCAACCATTAGCTTACTGCGGCCGTATGGGTTAGTCGCGCTTGTTGGGAAGTCTTCTGTAATTGGCACACTAGCAGGATCGCCGTAGACCGTTGCTGATGAACTGAATACTAAGGTTTTTACATTAGCTTCGCGCATAGCATCAACAAGAACTAAAGTGCCGTTCACATTGTTGTCGTAGTATTCAAGAGGCTTAGCAACCGATTCGCCTACTGCTTTTAGGCCTGCAAAATGGATAACCGCTTCGATATTGTTCTGCTTCATCGCTTCAGTCAAAAGTGCTTTATCGCGAATATCGCCTTCAATGAAATTAGGGCGAACGCCAGATACTTTCTCGATGCGATCAAGAACGCTTGGCTTGCTATTGTACAAGTTATCGAAAAGTACAGGCGTCATTCCTGCGTTAATCATCTGGATACTTGTATGGCTGCCAATGTAGCCCATGCCACCTGTAACTAAAACATTCATGTTTAGTAGACCTTTAATTTAAAATACTCAACCTATCACTTATGATACAACAACTTAGGTGCTGGTCACAAACCTATGGAGTTATTCGCTCTCATCAGAGAACACGAACTGACCTTTTCCTTTATGTGTTGCTTGATACATCGCCTCATTGGCAACTTTAGAACGTGTCGATATCATGTTCTGAACCATCATACCCAAGTTCGCTCCAATATGACGTGAACGCTGTTTATAATTCACTTCTTGTTCGATAAGCTCCGACAAACGCCTACCTAATCACCTGCACATACTAGAAATAAAATTCGATATGCGAACTGTAAATGAAATGCTGAACTAATAAATTATCAATAACGAAACTTTGAATTGGGTCACTGTTTAATTCTATCATTTATACGAACGTCTTTAGATACCACAACTTAAAGGATTACATAAGTGCCAACGAAGATTTTGCTTAATTGTGACATGGGAGAAAGTTTCGGCAATTGGAAAATGGGTGATGATGAATCGGTTATGGAATGGGTCGATATGGCCAATATCGCTTGTGGCTTTCATGCATCGGATCCACACGTAATGTCCAAAACCATCAAACTTGCTCAGCACTACCATACTCAAATCGGTGCTCACCCAGGGTACCAAGATTTAGTTGGATTTGGACGTCGTTCCATTCCACATACTATGGATGAGATCAGTGAGTTAGTGTGTTACCAAGTTGGAGCCTTGCAAGCCCTTTGCCGCTATCATCATACCTCGGTTGGGTATGTGAAACCTCATGGTGCCCTTTATAACGATATGATGGCGAACACTGATGTTTTTAATGCAGTCGCTCAAGCGGTGGCTGAATTTAATATCCCTCTCATGATTCTTTCTTCGTCTGACAACCAACAATATTTAGACATCGCTGATGATCATGACTTACCACTTTTGTTCGAGGCATTTGCAGACCGAGCTTACTTGAACAACGGGCTGTTAGCACCTCGCACACAAAAAGGCTCGGTGTACGTCAATCAAGACGATATCTATAACCAAGTCATGCAAATCATTAACTATGGATCCGTCACAACTATTGAGGGGGAACGACTGCCTATTGAAGCTGATACCATCTGTGTACACGGAGATAACCCTCAATCTATCGCATTAATCAGAAGAATCCGACAAGACTTCAACGCTTTTAATTAATATCAATGCTTTCAATTTATACCAGTGTGACTTGAACGAATTTCTACTCGTTGGCTAAGAACAACTTACAAGCTGATACTGCTCTAAACATGGAAGTTGGAATAAATGTATGGAAAGGAAATGACGAAAAATCAGATTGAATTCAATATAGACCCCGTTGCTGAATGCAGTGTTCTCGTTACGCTAATACCTTTAAACCCTCACTCTAGTGCTATCGATGCGCAGTATATAGCGCACTTTTCTGATGTTATTCGCCAGAATCTAACGCCCGTGTTGATGAATGTGACACCGGCCTACCACACCATATTAGTTGATTATCTACCTTATCGAATTTCAGAACAGCAGTTGATAACACAGCTAAGCTCACTATTAACTCAGGCCTTATCCTCATTTTCAAATACCACCGATACGGCGACGAATATTATTGAGCTTCCCGCTTATTATTCACCTGAAACAGCACTCGATTTAGGTAGATATCAAGAGAAAGGCTTATCTCTGGACGATATCATCCAATATCATACCTCAGAGACATACAGTGTCAGTGCGATAGGATTCATTCCCGGTTTTGCTTTTATGTCGGATGTGGTTAGTGAACTGGCTTTACCTCGTCACTCAACACCACGTTTAAGCGTTCCTAAAGGCAGCATCGCGATTGCAGACTCCAAAACCGCGGTTTACCCATCGGATTCACCAGGCGGTTGGAATATTATTGGCAACTGTCCATTATCGCTGTTTGAACACAGCCAATTAAAACATGCAGAGGTTACACAACGACCGCTTTCTCTGCTTGATGTTGGTGATATTGTCCGCTTCAAAGCGATCTCTAAACAAGAATTTGTTGAACTTAGTGGGGGTAACACATTTGGCTAAATCACTAGATAAACCAACCCTTACAGTCATCAAGCCAGGCCCATTAAGTTTGATTCAAGATTTCGGACGGTTTGGTGTTGCTCATCTAGGGTTAACGCAAGGTGGCCCTGTTGACGATTACTCTTATAGTTGGGCCAATTACCTGCTAGGAAATACCGTTAACCAAGCTGCGTTAGAAATAACCCTTGGGCAATGTGTTTTAAAAGTTGACTTCGATTGCGAGATGGCAATCTGCGGTGGGGATTTACAAGCAACACTTGACGGTAACCCGCTGAGTAACTGGACCTCTTTCCAAGCTTTTAAAGGACAAGTTCTTTCATTTGGATTGCCTAAGAATGGGTTGCGAGCGTATTTGGCGATTAAAGGTGGCTTCAACGTTCCCAATACTCTTAATAGCAGCTCAACTGTGACGCGAGAAAAAATTGGAGGTCTCACGCAAGACGGGCAACCTTGCCAACAAGGCCAACAAATCGGTTTTAACCAACACAAACTATCTCACACCTTTAAAGCACTGAGCGTCACCTTTCGTTACAAACCCGATTACAATTTGCCAGTCAATTTACGCGTGATTGAAGGCTATCAGAACGAGCTATTCACAGAGTCAGCAAAAGAGACCTTCTACAACGCTCAATACATCGTTGACCAAAACTCGAATCGAATGGGTTATCGACTTAATGGCGACGTGGTTGCTTCTCCAGATATTTCTTTACTGTCGGAAGGCATTGCACTTGGGGCGATTCAAATCCCACAAGACGGGCAACCTATAGTGTTACTCAATGACAGACAAACTATTGGTGGTTATCCGAAGATTGGCTGCGTTGCAAGAATCGACTTACCGCGTTTAGCACAAGCTAAACCTGGCCATGAGATATCTTTTAGTAAAGGCGAACGATTGGGATTACAAGATTTGTGGTGTCAGTGGGCGAAGTTTTTTGGTTATTGATACACATCTTTGGATGGATACTCCTCTATTAAGATAACCAAATAGGACGTTAAATTGAAAAATCCAGCTTACTGTAAATAGTAAGCTGGATTGTGTTTTTTTGAGATTTTGTATTAGGTAAGGTATTAAGCGAATTAGAGCGTTGTTTAACAGTGTTCTTGTCCTGATACCTTAGCAAGTGCGTCTGGATACCCTCGCTCCTTGGTCAAGCCTATTGCCCTGTTCTCAATATCATTCACATTGAGTGACATTGTCACGGAGTGAGTATCTTCAATCGATATGGCTTCAGTAATATCAAACCATTGCTCAGCAACTTTTTGCGCGGCCTCTAATGTTGAAGAGGCTTTAACCACTTCAAGTCGAGCATAACGATCACCACAAAATGAAACATCTGACGCCCTAAGGCTAGGGTCGGTTCCTGGTATTTGTTGTGCACCGAACAAAGGTTTGCCGCCAACCTGCGCAGAGCTAAAACTTGGAATGAATTGAGACATATGGGTAATTGCCGCGCGAGTTCTCAATTCAAGTTGCTCTTCACTCCAACCTGATACGATTTTCTTTAACAGCTTAGACGGCAACAGCGGTTGTGATGAGTCTGTAGAAGAGGAAACCAACCCTCCCTCAAACAGAGTAATCCCTTCTGTCATACCGTGGAGTTGAAACACGCCGTCAACATACGGCGTTAATTGAGCCATGCCTTGCGGTGTGCCTCTCGGGCCATGGAAGATAACCTCGGGCCACTCTTCTTTACATTCTTGTGAGTAAGGCCACTCTGTGACGTAGGCGGCTTTAAATTCAACAAGCCTTTGCTGCCTAGATCCGACAAAGTCATCAACAATACCGGTCTCGAAACCACTCGCATTAATCAAATAGTCGGTTGTTAAAATATGGCTTTGATTTTCATGGTCTGTATAAGTCAAAGACCAACCTTGCTCTATCGCTTCAACGGATTCTAAGCGACTGTTGGTTAATACTGTGCAATTAGGCTGCTGGCCTAAAGATAGTTGAGCGGTCGCAGAGAGTCGAAATACACTCCATCCATACTCTTGAACCATGGCGACAGGATATTTGAGCGTGTCTAAATCAGTATGTTTAGCAAAAGGAATACACCAATCATCGAGTGACATTGGTTTTAGTGGCTGAGTTCTTTCAGCTATCTCTAACAGGTCTTCTTTGCTGTAGAGCTTGTAGTACTCTTCAGGGTCACCAAGTACTTGGTTGCTTTTATCTTGTTTAACAAGCTCAGCATAAGCATCCTTAATTACCTTAAGACGAGGAAGAAGATCCATTGGTTCCCCTCCATCACTATGCGGAACAGCAATGACTGTCGGTCGTATATTGATCGTGTGAGGAAATAGGCGGACAGTATCAATTGACTGTATGAGCAATTGAAGACATTGCTCTACAGAAATATCTCGATACAAATTGCCACCAGCGTGTAAATGGCAAATTGGCGGGCCATTAACCAAACTCGGCCCTTTTTCCAAAATAGTGACATTAAAGCCCAACTCACTAAAGTGAATAGCGCTTGTTGTCCCTGCAATACCACCACCAACAATGGTAATAGAAGCTTGATTTTTATCCGTTTTGTTGTGGTTCATCGTGTTCTGTAGAATAAGATTAACTGACGCTATTCTACTTTTGTTCTGCGATGAATTAAAACACATTTTTATCAAGGTCTTAGCTTTGCGTTAATTAATATCTATGTAAAAAATATAAATAACCTCTTGACTCAATAACCCCAGATAGAGTTAGAAAGGTTATTCTAACAGCCAGATTTGCCCTAAGTGACGCCACATAAAGGCTGTCTCAGCACTCTTAAAACACAGGCATTAACTTATCCCTAAAGTTATCCACCGTTTTTGTGGATAACTGTTGATAACGTTCTTGCTAAGTTGCGCAAACCCTTTGTTTACAGGGACTAACCGTTGTTCATTAAATCGGCATAATTGCACAATTAGTTTTAAAAAATGCTGAAAACCAATGATTTTAAAGTGTGGAATTTCTTTATCATGGTACTCGCCAGTTAAATAAAAAAAACCAAATGATGGTTTCTATAACTCGCTTGTGACTAAAGTATAAACATTCACAATTAGTCCATTTAACGCGTTGTGTCAGTGGCAAGCTGTATGTCTAGCTGAAGTCCTTACTTGCCGGAGCTAATAAACGTTTAATCAAACTGTTAACTACAGCGGCTAGCATTATAAAGGTCAGCACAGGTAAAGCAGCCCACAACGTGGGGTGAAACGAGGGGGTCAGTTCGAAGCCAAAGCTCATCACTCCCGCTACGCTGAGCTCTGAACCGAACGCCGCGATAGAACCCGCCACTAATGCCATTAATCCATACTCACACCAAATCGTATTCAGAATCCGTTTCTTACTCGCGCCTAACGTGCGATACAAACGAATTTCTTGCTGCCTTTGAGATAAGCTCAATCGTAACAGTGTGAAGATGAGTAACAGCCCAGCAACCACGCCAAGCGCAGCAAGCACAGTGATTGACCAAACAATCTGTTTAAGCAGTTCTTGGATTTTGCTGCCCATCTTACGAATATCCATCAAACTCACTGTTGGGTGATTTCGAGATAATTCATTGAGCATTTGATTGTGTTTATCTTCGAGTCTAAAGCTCACCAACCAAGTTGACGGAATCGAGCTCAATACATCTGGAGTAAATATGAAATAAAAGTTTGGCTTCATTTCACGCCACTCAACTTTTCGTATGCTATTAACCTGGGCTGCAACATTTTGGCTATTTATCGTAAATGTGAGTTCATCACCAATTTGTAAGCCAAGCTCTTTTGCAACATCAGATTCAACAGACACGCCCTGCTCTTGTGTCCAGCTTCCTTCGAGTACTTCATTGTACTCAGGCAAGCTATCGCCCCAAGTGAAGTTGATTTCACGTCGAAGAGCATCGGTCTTGTCTGACGTATTACTGTATTCAGCCGCTTCTACCTTGTTGATCGTGGTGAGCCGACCTCGAATAATTGGAAACGCTTGGGTTCGTTCTACTTGATTCGAATCAATGGTCGCTAGATAGTTCTCTTTCTCATAATCAGCAATGTTAAGCGCGAAAGCATTGGGGGCATTTTCTGGTAACGTTTGTTGCCAATCTGATAGCAGATCACTTCTCACCAACCAGATAATCGACAACAGCATCAACGAAAGAGCTAACGAGCCAAACTGAATACCTGTTGCTAGCGGAGTTCGATTGATTCGGCTTAACGCTAAGCGCATTGATGTTGAAGTTGGTAGCTTGCCAAACAGGCGCAGAACAGCCGTGCTTACAATAGCTAACACTAAGAACAGACACGCAATACCGGCTAAGACAATCCATACCAACAGATTGTCGCCATACATCAACATCATAGGAATAATAGGTACAAGCAACAATGCGAACTTTTTGTAGCTGTCGTGTGCCTTATGACTTGATTGGATAACACTAATAGCCGATGTGTTGACCAAGCCGATTAATGGTATACCTAATGCAGGCACCCCTATCAGAATGCTTGATAGAATAGCTAACACAGCGGGCTCGATGCCATAGCTCGGAAGTGGCGATGGCAATAAGTCACCCAGTGGGATTCGAAGCAAAAACTCTAAACCGATACCAATCGCAATACCTAACACGGCGCCAATCACGACTAATAGAGATACCTGAACCGAAAGCCATTTAATGATCCACGGCTTGCTCGCCCCCAAACTTTTTAGCATCGCGATGGTTTTACGACGACTCGCCACATAGTGCTGGCAAGTGAGTACTAAAGTTGTTGCTGCCATGATCACGACGATGGCCACGGTGAGTGACAGGTATTGCGTTGTACTTTCAAACATCTCGTTGGTACGGCTTGCTGAATCTTGCGTGCGCCAGCGATCACTTGGTGTTAGCTCGATACTGTCTTGTGCAGCTTTTAGTTTGTCATCATCACCGTTCAAAAACAGTCTGAAACTCACACGGCTTCCCGGTTGAATGGCACCCGTCGCATCGATATCACTTCTGTGTATCAATACCGCAGGCATTTGCTGAAATGGGTTAAAGCTCAAGCCCGGTTCTTGAGTGATGCGACCTGTTATTGTTAAATCCGCATCACCAATCGTGACATTGTCACCAATTTCAACTTCTAACTGAGCAAATATACGTTCATCCAGCCAAAGCTCACCCGGTTCAACATGATGACGAGACGCATTATTAGCGCCCTCCAGTATCATTTCACCGCGCAATGGATAGTTACTCTCAACCGCTTTCACCGTCACCAACTGCATTGAGTTATCACTGAATGCCATGGTGGAAAAACGGGTTAGTTCAGAACTTTCCAACTGCTCAACCTGAGTGAGATCGAGTAAAGGTTGTGGGATTGGATTTGCTGAGATAAACACACTGTCCGCTGTTAGAGCATCTTTACCTTGTTTAACAATGACTTGCTCCATACGCTCTGCCAACGCTGACAACGCGAATACACAAGCAATAATTAACGTCAAAGCGATGGACACTGGCCAAAGTTGACCATGTCGAATTTCTTCGATGCTCCATGACAATAATCGCTTGTTCAGTCCATTTGGTGAATTCAATTTAGACTTCCTCTATCTGACCGACATGCATTTTGAGAGTTCGCTGGCAACGTTGTGCAAGCTTAGGGTCGTGTGTTACTAAGATCAGTGTTGTGCCGTGTGATGAATTTAGTTCAAACAACAATTCAATAATTTTGGACGCTGTTTGTTGGTCTAAGTTGCCCGTTGGTTCATCTGCAAATAGGATCTTAGGCTTAATCATGAACGCGCGGGCCAAAGCGACCCTCTGTTGCTCACCACCAGATAGCTGAGACGGTAAATGATCAAGCCTGTCTTTCAAGCCTACTGATTCAAGCAGAGCAGTCGCACGTTCGATGTCTTCGTCTTCTCCCTTTAGCAAGCACGGAAGCGTGACATTTTGCAGTGCAGAAAGGCTTGGAATTAATAAGAAGCTTTGAAAGACAAACCCTACGGATTCACTGCGGATCTTAGCCCTTGCTTCATCATCAAGTCGCGAGAGTGGCTGCCCCAATAAACTGATCTCACCTTCCGTTGGTACATCAAGACCTGCGAGTAACGTCATTAAGGTCGATTTACCTGCACCAGACGTTCCAACAATAGCGACAGTTTCGCCTTCACGAATATCGATATCAACATGCTCTAAGATTGTTAAATGTTCTTGTTTAGTAGACACTGTCTTAGAAACAGCTTCTGCTTTTATGATGGATGTATGCATGACTCGACTAATTTCCTTTTTGTTCTTTATTTTTCTTTCAACCGCGTGTCTAGCCCAAAATAGTGAGCTAGTTAGAAATCCTACGTTAACTCCAAAAGCGACTCTATTGATCCTCGGCGATAGCTTGAGTGCTGGTTACAACATGGACATCAAACAGAGTTGGCCAAGTTTGTTACCAGAGGCGCTAGCGAAGCACAATAAAGAGGTTACCGTGGTTAACGGAAGTATTTCTGGTGACACAACTGGCAACGGCTTAGCTCGTCTACCACAACTTCTTGAAGAGCATGCTCCTGATAGTGTTCTCATTGAACTAGGAGCGAATGATGGGCTTCGCGGTTTTCCACCTAAGTTGATGTCTGCAAATTTAGACCAAATCATTGAACAAATAAAAGCTTCAGGTGCCAAACCGATTATGATGCAAATTAGAATCCCGCCTAATTACGGTAAGCGTTACAACCAGCAATTTGAATACGTGTTTGCGTCTATTGCCGATCAAAAAAAGGTACCACTTCTTCCGTTTTTTCTGGAACATATCATTCTTAAACCAGAGTGGATGATGAACGATGGACTCCATCCAAAACCAGAGGCTCAACCTTGGATTGCGGAATTCGTCGCCGGAGAATTATATCAGTATCTTTAGGTTTTAATGGTCTAGCTCAATAAATTTTACACAGTTTTACGTTAACCTGAGTGCATATCATTGTAAACTGCAAGGTTATTTATGCTGATCGAACCTATTATCAAGGGTGTGGTGGCCAAAAACGCGCACCCATTAGGCTGCCAAGAAGCCGTAAAGCAACAAATTAAGTTTGTTAAGAGTGCTCCTCAAATTAAAGACGGTCCTAAACGAGTACTGATCATCGGTGCTTCTTCGGGCTTCGGCCTTGCCGCTCGTATCGCCCTTACCTTTGGCGGTGCTAAAGCTGACACCATCGGCGTTTCATTCGAACGTGGCCCTAATGAAAAATCGCTAGGGACTGCCGGTTGGTACAATAACATCTACTTCAAGAAAGAAGCTGAACGAGAGCAACGTACCGCTATCAATATCGTCGGCGACGCCTTTTCCCAAGAGACACGCTCGCAAGTTGTCGAAGCCATCGAAACCTACTTCGAAGGTGAAGTTGACCTGATTATCTACAGCTTAGCCGCTGCCGTCAGACCTAAACCGGGTTCCGAGGAGTTTTGGCGATCTGCTATTAAACCAATCGGAGAAAGCGTCACCGGAGCGACGATCTCACTTGAACACGATAGCTGGGTAACCAACACTCTTGAAGCGGCGACGGAAGAAGAAGCACAAAGTACACTCAAAGTCATGGGCGGAGAAGATTGGGAAAGCTGGATAGACGAGCTAATCAACGCGGAATCTATCGCTCCAGGGTGTAAAACGATTGCGTTTTCTTATGTTGGTCCAGAAGTAACTCACCCTATTTACTTAGATGGCACTTTAGGCCGCGCCAAGATAGACCTTCATCAAACAAGCCATGCGCTCAATCTTGAATTAGCGAACTTTGGTGGTAATGCTTATGCTACGGTCTGTAAAGCTCTGGTCACTAAGGCCAGCGTATTTATTCCTGGGTTAAGCCCTTACCTGCTCGCTTTGTATAAAGTAATGAAAGACAAAGGGACACATGAAGGATGTATTCAACAAATGCAACGCTTGTTTAGCTCTAAACTGTATGGCCAAGAAAAGATACCGCTTGATGGTGAACGCTTAATTCGAATGGATGACTTGGAACTTGATGCAGAAACTCAATCTCATGTAACAGAAATTCTTAAAAACATGGATGAAAATAACTTTCAAACGTTGGGCGACTATCAAGGATTCAAACAAGAGTTTTTGCAGTTAAATGGTTTTGCCCAACAATCGGTAGACTATAGTCAGCAACTTAACACCTCTGATTTCATAAAATTAGTGCCTTAAGATAAAATCATCTTAATACTGAGACACGTATTCACATTCGAGAACCTCTGCTTAATTGCAGAGGTTTTTTTCTATAACTTTTCTTATACTTATTAAATGATATATTTATAGGTTTTTTGGTTTCATTGTGGTTAACACAGGATGTGTTGATGCATTTAGCATAATTGACTCGGAGTCATATGAAGAAAATACAAACGCTCGATCTAGATATTCCAGACGACATGAAGTCTGGCTGGCAGAACATCGTCGACCTTTTGGCAGAACTGACTCAAACGCCAGCAGCACTGATCATGCGCGTTCATGCCAATTCTATAGAAGTATTTTCAACCAGTAACAGCCAAAACAATCCCTACACTAAAGGGGATTCAGAAACCTTAGGGAGTGGGCTTTATTGCGAAAGCGTGATGGAGTCTCAGCAACAGTTGATTGTGCCCAATGCTTTAAGTGACCCTCAATGGGAAAATAACCCAGATATAGAGCTTGGTTTAGTCTCATACTGCGGTATCCCATTACTTTGGCCTAATGGTGAACTCTTTGGCACCATTTGTATTTTGGACTCTAAAGAGAATCACTATACTCCTACCTATATCAAGCTATTAGAAAGCTTTCGCACTTCGATAGAGTCTCAGCTCAAAACTTTATTTCAGCATGCTAAGCTTACCCAAGTGAACCGCGAGTTAAAGAACCGCGTGTACAGTCGAACTAAAGATCTCGCCAGTCTTAATTATTCATTAAACCAAGAAATTGATAAACGAAGAGCCGCCGAACAAAAAATAAACTTCCAAAAAAATCACGATCTCGGAACCGGTTTTTTGAACCGAAATGCATTCGAGTCTCGTTTAAATCAAAAGTTACTGTCACAGCGAAGGTTAACTGGTTGTTCGTTTGCTGTAATTCATATTGGATTTACTAATGGCAGGCGTATACAAGCACGTTATGGCTATAGCGCCTTAGATCAAGTACTTGTCGAGTATCGAAAACGAATCAACAACATTGACGATATTGAGGTATTAACGGCGCGCCCTACTTCTGTCGAGCTCGTTCTTGCTTTTAGCGTTAAGGATGTACACCACCGCCTTGAAGAACTCTGCCAAACTTTAGTTAAGGTCGGCCATTCAGAATTCTTGATCGAAAATGACAAAGTTCATTTGCATGCATTTATTGGGATTGCGATTACTGATAAAGAAGATCATGCAGAAAGCATTCTCCAAAAATCCTCAGAAGCGATGCTCGCCTGTAAAGATTCCGGACAAAAGTTCGCTTATTACTCTCAGTCTCACACAGAAGAACAAAGCCACATCAATAAGATAGAAGGATATTTATTACAAGCCGTTCGTAATGATGACCTCATGCTCTATTTTCAACCTAAGGTCTGCCCTTTGACTCATCGTTGGTTAGGTGCTGAAGCCTTACTACGTTGGCGCCATCCGATTTTAGGTGATATCTCCAACGAGACCTTGATACATATGGCAGAGCAAAACGGTTTGATTTTTGAAGTAGGAAGCTTTGTTTTACGTAATGCGATTGAAAAAGCCAAAGAGTGGTCTGAATACGTCGATGATTTCAAGATGGCAGTTAATGTCTCTGCGGTACAACTTAAGAATGCACATTTTGCGGAACAAGTTGTCCATTTATTAGAAACCTACCACCTTAAGCCTAGCTTCCTGGAACTCGAAGTTACCGAGAGTGGACTTATTGCAGATGAAGTTGTTGCTAAAAACACTTTAGAACTGTTACACGACATTGGTGTTACCTTGTCACTAGATGATTTTGGTACAGGCTACGCCTCTTTCAGTTACCTTAAAAAATTCCCATTTGACTCAATTAAAATTGATAAGAGCTTCATAGATCAGATGCTGCATTCAAATGAAGACTCTGAAATTGTTCGTTCTATTGTTCAAATTGCTAAGAAGTTAGACTTAAAAGTGATTATTGAAGGCATAGAATCCGAAGTTCAGGAACAATTTATTATTGATGAAGGCTGTGATGTGGGCCAAGGCTACCTCTATGGTAAACCGATGCCGAGTAAAGAATTCGAACACAGCTTAATCAATCAAAACTATTTAGGGACAACTCGATACGCTTAAAGCGCGAAAGAGTAGTTAGTTTTCAATTTAGGCCTACTTTCTCTTTACTCTATAGGTGGTGATTTTTATAATCGCCGCCTTTCTGTTTTTATCTTTCCCCTTATATAGGCATTCCTCGTTATGGATCAGTTGACTGCAAAGCTTAAAAAGCTCGAAAAACAAAACTACCGTGCATATCAACAAATTAAAGGTCAATACGACTTTGCTGATTTTGAATTACACATCGACCACATTCAAGGTGACCCGTACGCGTCAGCTTCTCGTTTTCGCGCAACGCGCGCGTGGTCGTTAACTGGGTTAGATTGGCTGAAAGAAAAGTCTTACGAATACCAAGTAGCAGCTCGTGACTTTATTGCACGTAGCTTCTCTGAGTTCGCTAAACAAGAATCTTCCATATCTATCGCTCTGACGGGTCAAACGGTTTTAGACAGCACATCGGTTGTGTTTACTGAGCACGGTATTGAACTTCGTTTCCGTATCAACCTACCAGCTGATGGACGTAGCATTCTTGCTAAGAAAGCGCTCAACATCATCACTTTCTACTTACCGAAGTTTATTCGCCGTGCAACGCTTGAGCGTGAACTGAACATCGATGCGATGATCAAACATTGTGAAACGATTGAAGACCAAGAAGCGCTACGTGCTCAATTAAACGAAAATAATCTAGCGTCATTCGTTGCTAACGGCAGTGTGCTACCCCGTATCGCGGGTAACTGTGATCTTCCAATGAAAGATGCAGTTCCTTTTACAGCGCCAGAATCATTGAGCGTAACACTAAACACGCCAAACCAAGGTGATGTGACTGGCCTAGGCATTCCTAAAGGCATCACATTGATCGTTGGCGGTGGTTTCCACGGTAAATCGACGCTATTGAACGCTGTTGAACGTTCTATCTACAATCATATTCCTGGTGATGGTCGCGAGGGTATTGTGACTGCCATTGATACGATGAAGATTCGTGCGGAAGATGGCCGATGTGTACACAGCTTGAACTTGTCAAACTACATCAACCATTTACCAATGAAGAAAGACACGTGTGATTTTAGTACTCAAGATGCGTCTGGCTCTACGTCTCAAGCGGCTTGGTTACAAGAGTCAATTGAAGCCGGTGTACAAACTCTACTTATCGATGAAGATACGTCAGCGACCAACTTCATGATTCGTGATGAGCGTATGCAGGCTTTAGTCTCTAAAGGGGACGAGCCAATCACACCGCTTGTTGATCGTATCGGGCAACTACGTGAAGAGATGGATATCTCAACCATCGTGGTAATGGGTGGTTCTGGTGATTACCTAGACGTAGCAAACACTGTAATTCAAATGCACGACTACCAAGCGGTAGACGTGACTGAAAAAGCAAAAGATGTGATTGCTCAGCACCCTACTCAACGTACTAATGAATGTGAAACGGCTTTAGAGATGTTTGTACCGCGTTCATTGAACCGCGTATCACTGATGAACATTCTTATGGATGGCAAGTTCCGTGTTAGCGCGAAAGGCAAAGAATCACTGCGCTTTGGTAAAGAGTTCGCAGACCTTTCTGCATTAGAGCAACTTGAGTCAACATCAGAGGTCAATGCGATCGGTTGGGCTTGGTTTCAGTTTGCACAAACGCCAGGTTGGTCAAATAATCCAGCGAAAGAGTTCAACACTATTTTAGAAAACGAATGGCACGCTAACATGCCAAAGTACGGTGATTTAGCAAAACCAAGAACGTTGGACATTATGGCTGCTTTGAACCGTATGCGTAAGTCTCAGTTCAAACCTACTAACTAGATTGTCTACCAGATAGCACTGTTTCAACTTACGGCTCTCATTCATGAGGGCCGTTTTTTATATGGTGCCCCCTTCCTTGCAATACCAACTCTATAACGATTAATACATCAATAACGCTATTTTTACGTTGTTAACAACCGACTTATTGGGTGTGACTTAAGCCGATATGTTTCAATTAACTATAAGTTATCCCTGACAATCCAAATAATGACACAGCTTTTACAATGCCCTAGTGGTATTCAGATAAAGTTCAGCCTTGGAAAGTGTAACTAAATGTAACAGGTCGATATATTGATGAACCACAAAGGCGTAAGAATTCGTGACCATAAAAGCGAAATAAATTTGTTTCGAAACCGAGTTATCGTCGCATTTATTGGGATTTTTATTTTCACCTTCGTCTTAGTTGGAAACCTATATAGGCTCCAAGTAGAAAACTTCGAAAGTTACCAAACCCGAGCGGATGGTAATAGAATCAAAGTACTGCCTATCGCGCCTACTCGCGGGCTGATATATGATCGTAATGGCGTGTTATTGGCGGAAAATCAACTCGTCTTTGATTTGACCATGATTCCAGAGCAAACTGCTGACATTGACTTAATGCTCGAAAAACTCCACCAATTCATCCCGCGTGATCCTGAACAGATTACTCGTTTCAAAAAACGTTATCACAACACACGTCGTTTTAAATCTGTGACTATATTGGAGAACCTAACTGAAAAAGAGATTGCGAAGTTCTCCGTTCATCAATATCAATTCCCCGGCCTGTCTATCGATACCAGTTTGAAACGATTCTATCCAAATGGTGAGGTTCTTACTCATATCTTAGGATATGTGGCACACATCAATGATAGCGATCTTAGAAAGTTGGGAGAACAAGGTATAGAAGCGAACTATCAAGCGACGACCGTCATCGGTAAGCTTGGCGTTGAGCGATATTACGAAGACATACTTCATGGCACCAAAGGTTATCAAGAGGTCGAAGTCAATAGCCGTGGCCGTGTTGTGAGAACGATTCAATATGTGCCTCCAGTTGCCGGCAAAGACATTGTTTTAAATATTGATATCGAACTACAAAAATACGTTTTCAACCAACTGAACCATCGTACCGGTAGTGCAGTGATTCTCGATCCAAAAGACAATAGCGTATTGGCGATGGCATCTAGTCCTAGCTATGATCCGAATCTCTTTGTCGATGGCATTTCTAGTAAAGACTACCAAGCCTTATTAAACGATCCATCCCGCCCACTGGTGAATAGAACAACCTTAGGTGTGTACCCGCCCGCTTCGACCGTCAAACCCTTTATGGCCGTTGCTGGCTTACAAGAACATGTCATTTCGGAAAATACCGTGCGTAACGACCATGGTATATGGCGAATCCCCGGCTCCAAATCAAACTCGAAAGCTTGGCGAGACTGGAAACGTTGGGGACACGGGCCTGTTGATGTGACGCGAGCGATTGAAGAATCTGTAGATTCGTTCTTCTATCAAACGGCCTTTGATTTAGGTATCGACCGCATTTCTACTTGGATGAACCGTTTTGGTTTTGGTAAACCTACAGGCATCGATATCTATGAAGAAAGTAACGCCAATATGCCGACTCGTGATTGGAAGATGATGCGTTATCACACGCCTTGGTATCAAGGTGATACCGTGCCGATTGGTATCGGACAAGGTTATTGGACTTCTACTCCACTGCAACTAGCTAAAGCCACATCTGTGTTAGTGAATCACGGTAAGGTGATGCCTCCACACATTCTAAGAGCAACGTTAGATCATGGTGAAGACTTTGATACGCAAACGCCTGTTGTGCCAAAACAGATGGCATCGATTGAAGAAGTACCCGATGAGGTTTGGGACGTACCAATTAATGCAATGAGGTTGGTAAACAATGGCAGTCGAGGCAGTGGTCGAAGAGCCTTCAAGGGCGCTGAGTATGTAAGCGGTGGTAAATCAGGAACGGCACAGGTTTTCGACTTGGCAAAGGATCAGGTCTATAACTCGAAGAAGCTAGCACGTCACCTACTCGACCACGCGCTTTATACCGCGTTTGCACCTTATGATAACCCTGAATATGTTGCGACAGTGGTTATCGAGCATGGTAACGGTGGTTCAAAAGTGGGTGCGCCATACATTCGTAAGGTACTCGATTACGCATTTGAACATAAAAGTGGCGAAAGAAAAGATCACTCGTAGTAAAAACCAAGCCCCCATTGGTATCACTCACAATGGGGGCTTTCTATTGGAGGTAACCACGCAGTAAGTGCTTTTCAATTACGAACTTCGTAGTACGTGCCATGCTTCACAGAGCGTCTGAAACTTGGAGGTATTGCCCTCATCTCTATCCGGATGCCAACGCAGTGCAAGGCGTCTCCATCGCTTTCGAATATCTTGTTGAGTCGCATCCAGTGGTAACTCGAATAAACTGAGCGCATTGCTTCTGTCCATATCCGTTTCGCTGCCACCGACAAACTTCTTGTAGCGCGTCCAAAACTCATTCAACAGCCGCTTTACTTCACCTTCATCAGCTTCATAGTTAAGCCAATTGATATAGTAATCACGCAGTGGGTCTTCAATATCGATTGTATGAGTGCTGCCATGATAACGCCCGTTCATCAATTCAATGTCCATGGCTTGAACCTGAAGCCAGCTGTCAGGGTATAAGGTGTCTTGCAACTGATAGAGTGCATTCATGATTAAGAAGTTTTTTTTGAATAGCTCTTTTTCAGGCACGGAATCTAATACTGGCACCAAGCCGAGATCGTTGAGATGCGCCGCCAAGGTATGCACTTTCCATCCACTCGGTTGTTGCTTAAGCACCTCCAGAATGGGCCAAAGCAAAGGGTTCTCCATATGTGCCTGAAAAGTGGACCTAATACCTTGATGATTTGATGTAGCTGCTTTGTCAGACATAATTAAGTAAGCCTATTGACGTATATATTGAAGTAACTTGTTAATTGAAATCGATTCATGGTCACTTGTCGAGGTTCAAACAAATTAAATTTCATACCGTTAGACGTGTAAAAATAAAAAAAGCCAGCTTTACGCTGGCCCCTTACAATATACAATTAAGACGAATTAGATAACACCAAGTTCTCTTAATCGCTCCATTAGGTATTCGTTCGCCGTGTACTTTTCAGAGAGTACCACTTCTGGTTTCGGATGAAGGAAAAGTGGTAGAGAAATACGTGATTTCTCTTGACGCGCACCCGATGGATTGATTACACGGTGAGTCGTTGATGGGAAGTAACCACCAGACGCTTCTTGTAGCATGTCACCGATGTTGATGATCATGTTGCCGAAATCACATGGAACATCTAACCACTCATCATTCTGTGCTTTAACTTGTAGGCCAGGCTCGTTCGATGCAGGCAGGATAGTCAGCAGGTTAATGTCTTCATGAGCAGCAGCACGGATTGCACCTGGTTCTTCATCACCTTGCATTGGTGGGTAGTGAAGTACGCGAAGCAAGGTTTGTTGACTACCATTGATCATTTCAGAAAGTGCGATTGAGAACTTCTCTTGTACTTCTTGTGGCGCGTGCGCTTCAACCCAACCTAGAAGCTCTTGAGCAAATGCGTTTGCGCGTTGGTAGTAATCTAGAATCTGTTCTTTCAGCGGTTCAGGAACCTGACCCCACGGGTAGACATGAAAGTACTCTTTAATATCTTTTACAGTGTGTCCCTTTGCAACTTCCGACACTGAAGGCGGAAAGTATCCATCTTGTGTTTCAACATTAAAGTGGAAGTTTTCTTTCTCTTCAGAAATGAAGAATTGGTACCAGTTTTCGTAAATTGACTCAACAAGCTCTTTTGGGATCGGGTGGTTTTTTAGTACGCCAAATCCAGTTTCACGTAGAGAGCGAACAAATTGTTCTGCTGCGTCGTCAGCAAGATAATCGACAGTTTCCAGTTTCATGACTTTCTTTCTTGTTATGTAGTGATTCAGGGATTTTATGGTTCGCTTTGCTGTAAATCAAACTTTTGTGAAACTCTCGCAATCGTTTGTCTAGATACTGGGCTATAACGCTTATTTTCAACAGGTTTGGTAAATCAAACTCAATTGAACAGCGTTCATTATTATGTAACTATATCTAAAAATTCTACGAGAGATTGATATGACAACAACGCCTCTTGCTAAAAACATCCCCTTGCTGTCACTGACAGTTCTTTACCTGACTGTATTTCTATTCTCTGCTATTGAACCTTTTTCAAGGGCGGTATGGATAGCAGAAATCACCCCCGCCCTTAGTATTCTTGCCGGTATATGGTGGCTTTCTACCAAGCTCACCTTTTCAAAGACAGCGTACGTTCTAATGTTTATTTGGCTAGCTCTACACACAATTGGCGCCAAATACACTTTCGCAGAAGTGCCCTTTGATTGGTTTAACAACATGATAGGCTCTGATCGCAATAATTTTGATCGAGTCGCTCATTTTGCTATTGGTCTTTATGCTTACCCGCTCGCTGAATATTTGATTCGTAAGAAATTAGCTCAACCAGTGTTGGCGTGTTTCTTTGCTCTATTCGCCATCATGAGTGTTGCAGCAGGGTATGAGATTATTGAATGGTGGTACGCGGAAATTGCAGGTGGCGATGAAGGTATCGCATTCCTTGGGTCACAAGGTGATATTTGGGATGCTCAGAAAGACATGCTCTGCGATACAACTGGAGCAATAGTCTCGTTGTTACTTCTCAAGCTTCAAGGGCGAGTTAGAGTTCATTGATACTAGCCTCCAATTCTTAACATCAAGATCAGTTCTTAACTTCAATAACAGGTCTGAAATGCCACACACAATTAGTGCTGTGGCATTTTTATTTCATCGTGACTTTACCGCCAACAAATTTGTAGGCTGGCGTGCCTCTAACGAAGGTATCACGTGCGAACTCTATGCCACATTCAGGGCAAATACAGGGCTCTGTCGTGAAATCTTCAACAATGCGTTCTTTAAAACACTTGACGAGAGCACCTTTACCACCTTTCCGATACTTGAAAAGTTGTGTCTTACATTTTGCGCAGAAAATCTGAACCGTCTTAGTCGGTTGTTTCTTGTTTGGTTTAGCCATAGTGATTCAACTCTTTATTTCTTAAGTTTAGGGGCGACAAGAACCAAGCTTATCCCCAGTAAAATGACGGTCGAAGAGATAACAAATTGCATAGTGACCGGCTCGGACAAGAGTAAGACCCCACCAAGTGTTGCGATAACAGGAACAGAGAGTTGCGCGATGGATGCAACAACGGTGTTTAGTTTCTTAACGACGTAATACCACAAGCTATAACCCACGCCAGAGGCCACAGCTCCCGATAATACTGCGTAAATCAAACCTTGCTCGGTTATGGATATTTGTTCCGCGACGCTCGGAATGAAGGCTAGAAGACTTAACAATGCAAGAATGACTAACGAACCAAAACCAAAATTGGCCGTAGTCGATTGAAGTGCGTTTGTCGATTTCTTGCCTGCCAGTGTGTAAATGCCCCACCCAACCCCAGCTAAAGCCATTAATATGATGGAGATTAGATCCGATGAGCCTGTCGTGCCCGTCGGCATGAGCAAATAAACAAGCCCCGCAACAGACAATAAACACCCAACCCACTCAATCGATGACATTCTGTTACCAGCTAATAGGTGCGCTGCAATCATGGTGAATTGCACCGCGACAAACAACACCAAAGCACCAAGCCCTGCACCTAGCGTTAAGTAAGCAAACGAAAAGCCGAACATATAAACCAGTAGAGTCAATATCGCGGTTAGATCAAACTGAGTGCGAACCTTGGTATAGATCGATGTGTTGCTGTCTGCTGCTTTAACTTGTTTGCGCTTAGCGTTTGAAGATAAGGTTAATAAAATCAATAAAGTGAGTGCTCCCGATAACATACGCACGATCGAAAAACTCAAAGGATCAATCGTTTGATCCATTAAGGCCCAACGACACAATACTGAATTGGCAGCAAATGCCAGCAGCGTAATGAGTGTGATAATCACGGTTTGCATTGTGTTGTCCTAATCGAGTTGTCTCGGGTTTCAATCAACTTCAGGTTTTACCCAAACTTGGCTAAAGTCGAACCACCCTAATGCATTACACTTAGCGTTTTGCAGTGTACCGCATTGGTCTTTGTTTACGCCTAACCAACAGTGGAACATCGGTACCAATTGATTACTTTGTACGAGTTGTTTACCAAGTTGTCTTGCTGGGAATTGTTCAAACTCACCGGTTCGCCAACGATCAATCATGTGACACCATTGATCGAAGTCTTCTGCCGGGCTAGATTCATCCAGGAAGCTGTAATCCATCAACCAGAAAGCCAACGCGTCATCTCGGTTGTTGGCAATACCCATTGGGTTAATCCAGATATCAACATTGTCGGCATGTGGAGGATCGGTTTCGTAACCGAAAAGTTCAACATCGACATTGTATTGCTTCAATACAGTGACAATGGCTTTAGCAAGTGTTGGGAACATCGGGTGTTGGCATTGATACGCCAATTTTATGCTCGGTTTAACACTTGCTGGTGGACAAACAGGTACCTTTAACTTGATGTCATACCAACCGGGTTTGATCCCGTAAGCATGTAACACACCCAAGTCTATAACGGTCTCTTTTGGAATATGGACAAACAAGTCAGAGGCATTCAACGCGTTCGATAGAAACTCTGCCCATTCTGGATCTTGTGCAATGCCCTTTTTTCTATTCAACAGTAAATACGTACAGCCCGGATCAAGCTCTACTTCATCGCTATCACCACGATCAGCCATTATTGGTTTAGAAAGGCTTGGGTAAACCATCGACGAATAGGCTTCATCAACAACCCAAACTTCCACACGATCGATCAATGGCCTAAAACCAAAGTATCCATTGAAAGCCGTTAAAACGAGTTGTTTTTCGTCATTCTTTTCAATGCGATACGGGCCAGTACCAATTGGACGAATATCGTAATCTTCACCACGTAAAATCATCGGCAGAGTCACTTTTGCGACTGATTCGGTGAGCGCGAGTGGGAAATATTTATCTGGACGCGTTAGAAAGACATCAACCACACAATTTGCAGGTGATGAGACATCTTTAATATGAGAGAACATATTGAGCGGTTCGAGTAAAAGCAGCGTGTCCACAACGTGACTCGTCAATAGCGGTTCGCCATTATGAAAACGGACGCCCGGCCGCAAGAAGAATCGCCATTGATTGTCGTTAATCTTTTGCCATGAATGCGCGAGATCAGGCTGTAGCTGATCGTTCTCATCTAAGCGAGTTAACCCACTGAATACCTGACAAGCGATGTGTTGCTCAGAACGTCGCATCGATTTGGTTGGATTGAGCATGGAGAGCGGACGGTAGTAAGGTAAACGAATAACTTGTTCACCTTCTTGGTACTGTACGCCCAGGTAGTTTTGAATAACTTGAGTAAGTTTTGCGGCATTGTGGTCAAGTACCGATAGCGCTTGTCCGATTTTACCTTCTTCTAAATAGCGGCGTGCTAGGTTTTCACTAACATCGCACCGATTCTGCTTAAAGATAAGTTGAGACAATTTACCGCGACCCGCTGCAGGTAACCACTCTACCCAACCTTCTTCTTCAAGCTTGTTCAGTACCATTCTGGCATTACGACGTGTACAACAGAGCACATCTGTTATGTCATCAAGCTGAACATCAGAATCTTTACCATCGAAGTATTCAAACAGGGTTTCAAATTGAACGCGAAGTCTTGGGCTGCTCATAAAGAGGAAAACTCACTCAAAGGATATTGAATTTAGTTTCCCTATTTTAAGAGTCAAAATCAATCGAACTTATACAATTTTATGGAGAGGTAACGAATGTGAGTCGTTTTAGTGCCTCTAATAGGGGATAGACATCAGAAATAAACGCAGTGATAACCAGTAATTACATCACATCGCATCCAATTTCATTGGCGATGTCACGAAGCTGTTGTTCGTTGTCTAATTTAATCGACCATTTGCATTCAGAGCCATTAACTGAAATCACGTTTGCCCCTTTTCCGATCAGTTGAATTGCATCAACTTGAGCTTGCATAGTGACTCTGTGTTCACCGTCCAAACGAACAACCAACTCATGCGCCGTTGCGATGACTTTTCCACTTTTAAACGTTATGACCATGGATTTCTCTAACTAAAATAAACAGTGTGTAAATGAGGTTTAATCAGGTGTGGTTAGGATGATTACAGTGCCTCACCTTGCTCGCAGAACTAACGTTTATGCTTTTTCACTGCGATGGTCAAACGGCTTGTGCACACCAAGCGTTGACGTTCATCAGTGATGTTTATCTGCCATACTTGAGTAGATACGCCAAGGTGAATAGGCTCAGCGGTGCCGATAACATGCCCTTCACGCATCGAACGAACGTGGTTAGCGTTGATGTCTAGCCCTACGCAATAGTAACCATCGGGTACGCAGAAGTTTGCTGCTAGTGATCCCAGCGTTTCGGCTAAAACTACCGATGCGCCGCCATGAAGCATACCCAGTGGTTGATGGGTGAAATGACAAACCGGCATGGTTGCCACCAAGGAGTTATCGTTAACCTCGGTGTAAACAATGTTGAGGTGCTCAATTAAGGTATTTTTTGAGGTCGCGTTGAAGATATCTAGATCAACGGGCTTTTTCCAAATACTCATGTGGGTTCCTTAATTATACTTTGTTAGTGCGTGAGCCTTTTTATTAACACTAATGGTGTTCTAGCGATAATAATGGTCTTAAAGACAATAGTTATCTTACAGCTATTAGTTATTACGCAAGTTGATGTTAACATGCATAAAAACCGAATACACAGAGGATATTGTATGACGTCATGGACGAAGTTTGCCTCGCTTCTCACTCTTGCAGGCCTAACCGCGTGTAGCGCTTCCCCGACAGGGAGAAACCAACTGCTGCTTTTTTCAGATAAAGATATGTCTCAGCTTGGCGCACAGTCGTTTGAACAGATGAAGAAAGAGCAACCCATTAGTAAAGATGCAAAAACCAACGCGTATGTTCAGTGCGTAGCGAACAGTATTACTCAACACATTCCTAAGCAAGGCTTTAGTGAATGGGAAGTTGTGGTTTTTGATAGCGACCAAGTGAACGCGTTCGCTCTGCCAGGCGGAAAGATTGGCGTCTACACGGGGTTACTCAATGTTGCGGTGAACCAAGACCAATTGGCAACGGTTATCGGGCATGAAGTGGCACACGTTCTTGCTGACCACAGTAACGAACGCCTATCACAATCACAACTCGCCAATACAGGTTTGTCGATCACCAGTGTTGCTCTCGGTTCATCAGAATACAAACAGTATCAAGGCATGACCATGGCCGCATTAGGCTTGGGTGTTCAATATGGTGTGATTCTGCCTTATGGTCGAACTCAAGAGTCCGAAGCTGATATCGTTGGCCTAGAGTACATGGCAAAAGCCGGGTTTGATCCAAACCAAAGCGTCGATTTATGGCAAAACATGGCGAAAGCATCAGGTGGCAATCAACCACCAGAGTTACTTTCTACGCACCCGTCTCACAGTACTCGAATTAAAGATCTGCAAACCAAGATCACGACACTGCCTCAATCGAACGTTGCTAAACCAAATTGCAAAGTATGAATTAACGAACACACAACTTAATATCGCAGATATTAAAACGCCCTATCCAAATGGTTAGGGCGTTTTTCGTTTTGTTTATATTTGGCGACTCTGGACTTTTATGAACAAGTCACTCAGTTATAAATATGCATTAAGTGCCTAGAATCTGTAACGGCAGGCTCAGCAATTGGTCACCAGTTGAAGCGAAGTACCAGATAACACCAATTAATCCTGTTACTAAGCCCACATACCAAAGGAAGGATACGATTTGGCCGTATCTGTCTAATGGCAACAAGTGACTATGATGACGGCCTCTCCATTCGAACAGAATTTCAACACTACCCATGATTAATAGAAAACCAAACAGGGTTAAGTTCAATTGGTAACTCAACACGACACCGGCAACGGCTGCTGCGACACACAGTACAATACCCAATACGCTGTTCATCGAAAAGCTGATACTTTTCAACACGTGGCCACCATCGAGTGGCAAAATTGGCAGTAAATTGAATAGATTTAACAAGGCGTTAAACACGGCAAGACCAGCGAAGAACATCTCGCCAGTTGCCCAGTACAAAACCGTAAATATCAACGACAATATCAAACCAAACAATGGTCCCATGATCGAGATAACCACATCTTGCCATCGAGTATTAATCTTTTCGTCTGAAAGCGCTAATCCGCCAAGGAATGGGATTAAGTAGATCCCTTTTGTCTTCATCCCAAAGTATTTCATCGCTCTGATATGCCCGTACTCATGGAACATAAGACAAGCGATCAAGGCCAGTGCGAACTGAATAGAAAACAGCCATGAATACGCCGCTAAACTGGCAGAAGCAAGCACCACTTTAATCAACTTAGCACTCTTCAGCGCTTTCATTCCGAGCGACACCAAGCCAATCAAACTAAAACGCTTTTCAGGCTTAGGTGCCATAACCGGAGTCTGTTGTTCGATATCTTTAGTGTTGCGATTTCCTTCGGTAATGGTTTGCCCATTAACCGATGCTTTATACGTCATCTCAAAGGGCTGCCATTGAACGGTCGACTCAACGTGACACTGCAACGTTTCTTCACCAGAACGAAGGGTAAATGTGTGTGTTCTCAGATCGTCTTCTTCTGAGTTCGCATCCAGTTGAGACACCAACGTGTTGTCCCAAAACAACTGCTGCCACCCTGCCATTGATCCTTCTAAACGAAGCGGTTTACCAAGAAACTCTATCGCGAGTAATTCCAAACTTAAAATTCCAATTTAATGACTATCAAAATGAGTCGATATTATGCCGATTTAGCGAATAGCGGTAAACACAAACAAAGTTGTTACATATTGAGCTATTGAACACTATTTATACCGCAACGACGCATAAACACTCTGGTCACACCTCCAACCATTAATAAACTATTGATTATGTTTATATTATCGATGTTAAAGTGCCGCCCCTTTAAAACATAACCTCACAAAATCACAACTCTTTCTTTGACTTTATATTAAACATGAATTTAACATGCTATTTACATTAGAGCTTCAACACCAAAAATGCTCAGTGTGTTTTCAAACCATAATAACGAAATTCGATGCCCTAGGAGGGTCAAGGATGAAAACAATACAACGCTCTCTCGTTTCACTTTCAGTACTATTTGCATGTAACTCACTTGCGGCTGGTTTCCAAGTTGCTGAGCATTCTGCCTCAGGTCTTGGTCGTGCCTTTTCAGGTGAAGGTGCCGTAGCTGATAACGCGAGTGTACTAGCGAGAAACCCCGCCGCAATGACCCTCTTTGATACAGCACAGTTTTCAGGCGCGGTTTCTATCGTTGATCCCGAGGTTAATATCACTCAAAACAATGTCCCAGGTTCTGGCGGTCAAAGCCAAGTATCGAAAGATGTTGCACCTTTGCAAGTGGTTCCTGCCGCTTACTACATCAGTCCGATCAATGAAAAGTGGGCATGGGGCATTGGTATGTTCTCTAATTACGGAGTTGCTACCGATTACCCAGATGATATTTATGCTGGTGATCTTGCTGGTGATACTTCACTTATATCTGTAAACGTAAACCCTAATGTCGCCTATCGTATTAATGACCAATTCAGTGTTGGTGCTGGTGCAAACCTTGTTTACGCAGAGGCAGAACTTAATCGTCATCAGGGCTCTATTTCGAACATCACTGGCGATCCAGCTTCAACAAAGTTGATTAGCATGACAGGTGAAACCTTTGCATTTGGTTGGAACGTAGGTGCGTTATATGAACTGAATGAAAACAATCGATTCTCTATCGCTTATCGTTCAGAGGTTGACCTAGATTTTGATGATGGCGACTTCAGCGATTACACAGGTAGAATCGTCCAAGGTAGTGCAACGACCACAACCGGTCGTCTAAAAATCACATTACCTTCGATCATTGAGATTTCAGCTTTCCACCAACTAACCGATCAATGGGCTATCCATTACGGTTGGCAACAAACGGGTTGGAGTAGCTTTAAAGAACTCAAAGCGACTAGCTCAGATTGCGCAAATGGCGAGTGCTTCAAAAAGACTGAAGATTACGACGACAATAACCGTTACTCACTAGGTGCTACTTACCAATTGAACCAAGCATGGACCTTAAGAGCTGGTTTAGCTTATGACGAGCAAGCGGGTGAAGCGACATTGAGTATTCCAGATAGCGATCGTTTCTGGTACAGCGCAGGTTTGACTTATCAGTACAGTCCTAACCTTTCAATCGATGCTGGTTTCGCTCTTGTTCAAAGTAAAGAAGGTGATTTCACTGAAACCAATGAACTTGGTCAAGAACTTGAATTCTCTGGTGATGCAGTCGCTTACCTATCTGCAATTCAAATGAACTACACCTTCAACTAAACGGAATTAAAACATGAAAAAGTTATTTAATGTTTCGCTGCTCGCTTCAGCAATGTTTCTTGCTGGTTGTGGTGATGACTCTTCGAGTTCAGGTGCTTCAACAGCGATTCAATATGAGCAATACATTCAAGATTCACTCGCACAAGCGACGAGCATCAAGTTTCAACTAACGGGTGCGGATATTGCCGTTCCTCTTCCTAGCTTCGCGTTAATGGATACTACCGACGGTACACTTGGTTTACCAACTGGCGGTGATGATTCATTAACCAACCCTATCGCAGCAATGAACACAATGGATGGCTGGTCTACTTCAATGCCAATCATCATGAACTTTGAAGGTACTGGTTTAGCTGATGGTTTCGCTACAGGTGGTGTTTACCTATTAAAGCTTAGTGGTTCACTTACTTCAGACACAGTACCAAGTGTTGCTGGAGTATTGACCTTAGGCACTGACTTTAAAGTTCTATCTAACGCCTCAACTGACACATTCACAATTGTGTTCAATGATTCCTTAGATGCTTCAAGTGAATACGTATTGGCACTTTCCAATGAACTAACGGATGTTAATGGCGATCCTGTTGGCATGTCGGCAAGTTATGCTGCGCTGAAATCAAGTGCAGTAACTTATACCGAAGGTAGCCTTGCTCAAGCACAGCAAGTCACTCAAGGTGTTGAAAAGATCTTTGCTGGAGCGACTGCTGCAGGTGCAATTAACCTTGATACTGAGAACATCATTTACTCGACGTGGTTTACTACAGAGTCTGTCGGTGATTCACTTTTCGCTACCAAAGCAGCAACCGCAACAGGATTGGCTTCAGCAAATCTAAATGGTGTTTGGAAAGATAGCGCAAACCCTAACGGCGTAGATTTATCGACGGCATACGGAATGCAGTTTGTTTCAACAAAAGATTTTACCACAGCGCTTTCTGAAGATGCGGACTTTGACAAGTACATTGGTGGCGGTGATGCCGATGCCATTGCTTTAGCAAAAGGCGCAATCAATTTAATGTATACCAACTCCGGCGCGAATGTCGATGTCAGCGAAGGCTTCGTTCAACTACCGCACTATTTGGAAAAAGACGCAAGTAACTGGAACGCTCAGCCATTCGAATCAGCGATGCCGAGCCTAGCTAAAGTATCTAGTGCTCTTAGCAACAGCGCAGAACAAGCTAACATGGCTGCGCAGCTTATTGCGGCAGGTATCGATACCAGTGTCTTAGCAACCAGCCAAACAGAACAACTTAAACTGATTGGTTTAAACCTTGTACTAGCTGATGGTTCTCCGCTAGATAGCGAGAGAGTAATCACTAAATATTCTCCAGTTCCACAAGTTAAATCATTGGAATCTGTTGAATTCTTGTTATTTACTAAGAATGGAGCAACACCAAAAAACGTTGTCATCTATCAGCATGGCATTACCTCAGCTAAAGAGAATACTTATGCCTTTGCTTATAACTTAGTGGGAGATGATACGGCGGTTCTAGCAATTGACCTTCCAATTCACGGTACACGTAGTTTGGATGATACTCGTTCGGCAAACGCTGACGTTTTGGCCTATTTAAACCTAACAAACTTGCCAGTAGCTCGCGATAACGTTCGACAAAGTGCACTAGATGTAATGGGCTTACGTGCATCATTAACCGCTTCTTTGCAAGCTGGTTTACTCGCTAGTTCTCCATTGAGTGCATTCAATCTAAATACAGGTTCACAGGTTAAATTTTTAGGTCACTCTTTGGGCGGTATTGTTGGAACGACAGCTGTTGCTGCCTCTAACCGTACGTTAGGTAGTCCAACGGCTGATGCTCTGTATTCGTTTAGTTCTGCAGCTTTTGAAAACTCTGGTGGTCAAATATCTAACCTTCTACTAGGTTCTACAGAGTTTGGTCCTCAGGTTAAACACAATGTTGCGTTGAGCGCTTCAACTGAATACGCAGGTTTCGCAACCGCAAACTGTGGAAGCCTTTCTAATAAGCAGTGCTATCAAACGTTTGAAGCAAACGCGACTGCAGCACAGAAAGCAACCATGACAGCCGCTTTTCAACAGTTCGCTTACGCTGCACAAACTGTGTTAGATACTGTTGATCCATTTACCAATGCTGCTTATCTAGTTGCTTCTGGCTCACCTGTTCTGCCTATTTATATGGGGCAAGTGCAAGGTGATGATACAGTACCAAACACTGTGGTAAACGCTCCGTTCGCGGGAACCACACCGTTAGCAACGAAGCTTGGCCTAACAGTCGTTGATTCGAGTAACACGACCCCCGACGGTGCGAAGGACTTTGTTAAGTTCAGTGATGTTGCTGCGCATAGTACATTTGTATTACCGCAAGATACCACTACACCAACACCTTTGGACGCAGGTCATCATGCAAGCATGCAGACACAAGCTACAGATTTCTTAGTAGACAACGCTTTATCAGTAGGCTCTATTAATGAAGCAGTCTTGGAACAATAATGCTTTCTCAGTGAAACCAAATGCTAGCCTAACCGCTGGCATTTTTGTTTTTATCACCAACCAACCTTCTCTAGTTAACCGTTTGCATAATATTAAAAAACACAAATGGTTGATCTCAGCTAAAATTAATCAAGACAGAATACCGTACGATCTCTTTCTTTATTGTGAATAAAGTGGATAATAGCCTCCGTAATTTAACACCTAATAAATGTGAGTCCATTATGTCTTCTGAAGCTACGATGCTAGAACGCTGCCAATCTAAATGTGAACTATGTGGTTCTGATTCTTCTCTTACTGCATACGCAGTACCGCCACACAGCCACGTAACAGTGGATCACGGCATCATGGTATGTGACAAATGTCTTGGTGAGATCGACGATCCTAAAGACATCAACCACTGGCGTTGCCTAAATGACAGCATGTGGAGCCAGGAAGCGCCAGTTCAAGTAATGGCGTGGCGTCAACTTACTCGTCTGAACTCTGAAAGCTGGGCTCAAGACGCGCTAGATATGATGTACCTTGAAGAAGAAACATCAGTTTGGGCACAAATCGGCATGTCTGCTGATGACAAGCCTCTTGATGTGAACGGCGTTGAACTTAAAAAAGGTGACGACGTAACAGTAATCAAAGACCTGCCAATCAAAGGCACTAACCAAGTGATTAAGCAAGGTACTGTTATTCGTGGTATCAGCGTTGGTGACGATCCTAAGCTTGTTTCTGGTAAAACAAACGGCGGTCAATCAATGTACGTAATCGCTGAGTTCTGCCGTAAAAAGTAATTATCCTTTTAGCTGAACAAAATCTAAAAAGGCGCTAATGAATAATTAGCGCCTTTTTTATTAGAAAAAATCAAACCGATTTAGTTGTTCTAGAAACCACTGCCTATATTAAAGTAGATAGCGCGTTCTTCATGGCTTTGCGCGTAGTCCATACCAAGGTGTAAACCATAACGTCTTGCGATTTGGTATCGGAAACCAACACCTCCTGCATTCACCTTGTTGCTTTGTTCAGCTCGCTCTGATGCTTTTCCTGAACCATAGAAGCCTGATACTTTCCAACGATGACTAATACTGTAGGTCAGCTGCCCTTGGAGGGTTTCAATTTCATCCCCTTGATAGCGAAATGAAGACACACCTCTTAATTCAACATATGGCTTAGCTGTTGGAGACACAAATCCATCACCTTGCTCATAATTTTGATAGTTACCCGCTAAACCAAGTGTCCACTTTTCTGACACTGGAATGTAACCTTCCGCTTCCACATTGAGATTTCTGTAATTTAAATCACTGCCAATCGCATCATCAAATACCATGTAGTCTGCAGAAAATCGATATCCTTTTGTTGGGTAAAACAAATTGTTTCTTGTATCGAATTCAGCTTCAATACCTAAACCAGATGTCACTGATTCAGTGCCTAGGGTAAGCTCCATAAACTTATCGACCAAACGATTATCAGATTCAACTTTAGACTTGGCGAATAACTGTTTCAAACCTATCATCCAAGGTGTATCACCGATTCTAAATTGCACCTTTTGTGAAAGTACCGCGACCGACGTTGATGTGCCAAATTTCAAGTCTAGTTCTTTGCCACCAAAAGAGAGTTGCTTATATAAATCGATATTAGCGACACCTAAACCACCGCCACCGGTATAACGAATTGAGTCGTTCAACCATGAACGTCTATGACCACCAAAAACAAACCAAGTTCCATTTTCAGTTCCCAGAGCACCAACAACACTCATCGCAGATGGGACAAGTTGCGCACCACCATCAATAGCCTTTAACGCTGCTTCTTTACGAATTCGTTTTTCTTCATCGCTCTCGTGTAAAAACAACCCAGCAACACCACCACCATACCCAACCGCAGGCTCGGTAATTAGTATAGGTATAGGTAAAAACCCCGTTGCATTTTCTGCAATGTGGTGGCCCATATCAAACTGACCATCCACAGGGTCGTAAAACGATGCCATTGAATCAAAAGGGATCAGTAAAGAGCTTGATAATAACGCAAGCACACCACAGCGGTTCATATAAATTGCCTCAAAAAAACCGAGGCATGAGCCTCGGTTGAAAGTTTGCTTCCTTGCAATAAACATTGAAATTAAGAACTTTTTACTGCTAAGAGAGTTCCTTATCAGCACAAGCATAATAGAGCGTTTTCTATGTTTACCCTACTCTCATATGGAGGGTCTCGTCCTACAAAATTAAATCATTCTATAGATGGCAGAAACGAAAAAGGCTCATATAAATGAGCCTCTATAAACAAATAAACTGTGTTATTGCTTTGTTAATCTCGCTTTAACAGTCGATCTACGTTTTCTTTAATAACAGATAAGATCGAAGACTTCACATCACTCATTTGTTTAGAATGATGACACCAAAGAGCAAAGCCAAATTTAAATCCTTGTTCCATTTCAGATGATTGTATAGGTTCGATGTCGTAATGCGAAAGTTCAGAATGAGCGAACGTTTTTGGTAGCAGCGCCCACCCTAGGCCCGCTTCAACCATTTTGATAACTAACGCCAATTGGTCTACTTCTTCATTGTCAGAGCTAATGGTTATTTTTTCGGACATCCCTTCTTCAAGAAACGACTTTAAGACAAACTGTTTCGCGTTTTTTAACGCTAAAAGCACATCTTCCTTTGCCAAAGATGAAAACTCACCATTTTTTTGAACGAAAGGGAAAAACTCAATATGACCTAAAAAGGTCGCATCAAAACTATGTATTCCACGACTGTCATGCACGTTGACCAATCCAAAATGATACTCACCACTCTGAAGGCCTTGCTTAATGTCTTTTTTATTTCGTACTAGAAAATTCACTCGCATCATCGGAAAATCACGACGTAACTTCTTTCGAATATCCACAAGTATTTGGTGAGGTATTACACTTGAATAAGCAAAAGTAATGCTTTCCAAGCCACCATAAGACAAGCTCAAAGCGACCTTATCGAAAATTCGGGCTTGTTCAATCGTTTGCTTAGCATAATGATAAAGGTGATGGCCATCTTCTGTTGGCTTAACCGAACGTCCAACCCTTTCAAATAGGCTTACCGCGAGCTGGTCTTCAAGGTTTGTAATAACCTGCCCGATTGTCGTTCTGTGCTTGTTCAACTTAACCGCAGCCTTGCTGAAAGACAGTTGGTCATAAACAGTCACAAACGCGAGAAGTTGTTCAATGCTGAAATTCATTTTATTGTGCTTACTGTTGGTCGTTATGTATTTAAATTACCACAGATTAACGAAATATCTACTTTGTAAGAATAATAATAGTGAAATGAATTCGTCTGGTTGAAACAAAAAAAAACTACTTAAGTCAGTAGGTTCTATCATTGATGTGTAACGAATAACTTAAATGTATTCGATCACTCGAGCTAGGTAGTTAAAGTCGCCTGAGTCACCATGGTAATTGCGGTAAACATCGACACTGAAATATTTAGGTTGATCTGCTTGAATGTGTTCAGCAATACGCTGCTCAATAGACTCTAGAGTTTCACCCGTTTGCGAGTAAATGTATTTCTTGGTGCTCTTTTGAAGCTGGCGTTGCTTCGCTTCTTTGTGTGTGACGTAATTGTTCACCTTAACCCACTGACCAATGTAATCAATCGCCACGTAGTCTAAACCCTCTTCGACTATGATTAGCGCCGCTTCTTGCTGAACGTCGGCCATTTGTAACATGTCGTTATCGACTTTTTGCTGATCCATTGAGGGCACGTTTTGTGCCATTGCAGCGCAAGACGTTGCCAAGATCAGTAGCGTTAATGCTGTTCTTTTCATTTTATAATATCCCTAATCAAGGTAATTCGGTTACCCAAAGTTTCCCGTGAGTCGCTTTGTAATAACCATATTCGTATATAGTTAATAGATAATGTTCATCAAACATGTCCTTGGTTCGTTTGGCGTAACCAAAGTCGCGCTCGATGTAAGTGAATTGCATATCAATGTTGTTGATTTCACTGATGTATTTCATTCGATATAAGTCACCACGCGTTTGTGCAAGCGTTAGGCTTGATACACTCTTTGCTACCAAATCGAGTCCCTTATCTCTTAGCGAGTGATACGGCGCTTTCAGCGCGCCATTTCGAATAACATCGAGCTGTGGGGGTGTTTCTAACCCAAGTGCATCTGAGATCTGTTGATAGTCGAAGTTAGAGGGATTGAAGAATACTTGAGTCGCTAAACCGCCATCGACGTGCAGTTCTTCAAAGATTTCACCTTCATGCTCTACATCGATGAACTGCGGTGGGAACACACCAGGAATAGACGCACTTGCGGCCAACACCTTATATATGAGTTCAGACTTATCTGGCATGTCGCTATTTGCTATTGCACCAATATTCCAAATGACAAGTTCACCAGAATCAAAATGAGTAGTACCAATAAACAGACGCTTACCGCTACGATGTTGTGCTGCGATTTGCTCAATCATCGGTTCTGGGAAAGCTTCAGCAATAAACTGATACAAGTTTTCGCCATCAGTAAACGCATCTTTAAAGACAGTGTTCAAAAAATTCTTTTTACCGAGTACGGATTTATCATTTATGTTCAACATCACGTCCTTCATCCGCGAGAATGCATCTCCTCCGATGAACACAAACGGTGCCATTAACGCGCCTGCGCTGATGCCTGTCACTATTGAGTAGTCTTTCAATTGGCCCGATTCTTCTAGCCCTATCAAGATACCGGCACCAAAAGCTCCGTTAGCGCCACCTCCCGACAACGCCAAGATGTTCAATTGATCACCTGACACAGTAATCGGCGTGGTTTGATCCGCTGGAGAGTATAAGAAGTCTGGCGACTCACTCGCCCAAATACGCAGTGGCTCTGCTACGGATGATGCATCCTCTACAATGACTTCTTTGTAATTGTCTTTGTTTACGCGTACATCCAGTGTGTGAGGTGAACTACAAGCCACTACCAAGAGTGACAAAGCAACGGTAAGACCCGAAGAGATTAAACGGTTCATATTTAGGCTCATTTAGTGTTCTCTAAAGTGATTCAGAGGCTCTGTTTAATAAATAAGAAAGTTAAAAAACAGAAAGATTAGTAAATAGGGATAAAGTGAAGTCCATCTCTTTGTGGTCGTAATATAGCTAGTATCCGGCTCAACTCGTAATCTCGTTTGTAGGACACCACCCATCGAATAGACGCCCCCTTACTTGACCTTAACCACTGTTGGAGTTAATCGCTCTAGCCTATTTTGACCACGTTGAAATCGTGGGTAGGCTCTACAAATTCATACTGAGCATTGATTGTTTGTAGTTCCCAAGTGCCATAGATCTTAGTCAGCTCCAACACACCATAGACTGCGTTGTTTGCATGGCGGAATGCAGCCACCGGAGACATTCTTTTCATTAATCCCGCTGTAAATAAGCCTGAGATAAGGTCGCCAACACCAACTGGCTGTTTATCAAATTCGATATTCGGTCGTTGAGCTAAATAGCATGCCTTTTTCGTTGCGAGGATCATGCTGAACGCATCATCGGGTAATGAGTGCAGATGTTTCACTAGTACCATCTTTGGCCCAAGTTCCAGTGCCTTCTTACAGGCAGTAACCGCATCATAAAGCGAGTGGATCTTGGTATCGGTCAATTCGCTCAGCTCAAACTGGTTTGGCACGATGACATCGGCAATAGGCAGCAAGTGTTTGGCAATGGCAGTTTTAACGCCATCCTCAACGATACAACCTTTATCTGGATCACCCATTACAGGGTCACAAATATAGAGTGCACTGTGGTTCTTTTCTTTAACTAGATTAACCGACTCAGCAACCGCTTTACATTGGTCTGCGCTTCCCTGATAACCCGATAGGATCGCACCGCAGTCTTTCAGCGCGTTGATGTTGTCTAGGCCTCGAATCAAGTTTCGAATATCATCTGAGCCAAATGTTTGCCCAGTCCAACCTTGTTGATATTGAGTGTGATTAGAGAACTGAACAGTATGGATTGGCCACACATCGAGTCCCATTCTTTGGATTGGAAAAACCACAGAACTGTTGCCTGCATGCCCATAAACCACGTGAGATTGAATAGAAATAATGCTTTTCATGCGTCGCTCTTTCAGTTTGAAATGGATTTGATTACTTAGATAAGACGACTAAATAAACACAACGGAGCATCAAGATAGGAAGTTTTATCATTCTAACCTCTGTGCTTATTTGGTCGGAATAGCCTCGACATCGCCGAGGCTTATTCTTAAGGATTTGAACATAGCTGGCCTAGAATCATGTATTCGATTCTAAGCCTGACTAGAGCTTATGCGCCTTGAAACTCAGCGTAGTGCTCGTCCAACACCTTACGAGTTGCACGGCCAATCAGTTCGTACTCATGGTGAGTCAGGTTAGCCAGAGATACACGAACCGATGCATGTACAGTATCGAAGCCGTTACCTGGTAGTAAAATAACACCCGTTTCGTGAGCTAGACGGAATAAGAAATCTTTACCTTTACCGCTTGCTTTGAACCATTCAACGAACTCTTGACCGTATAGTTTGCCACCTAGAGTGTCTAGCTCTAGCAGTGTGTAGTAATCAACGCGGTCTTTGTTCTCTTCAACTTCTAGCCCCATGTTGGTGTATAGAGTTATGTAGCGTTCACGAATGATGCGTTTGCATGCTGCTTTGTAGCTACCTTCAGAATCCATGAGACACGTTAGGGCAAACATCGCCATTTGCACTTGTTGCGGTAGAGATAGACCGGCAGTGTGATTCAAGGCTACGCTACGGCTGTCTGCAACGATGCGGTCGATGAACTTAATGTCACGTGGCTCCGGAGTCAGTGTTTTGTAACGGTCATCAAGTTGACACTGTTTTTCTTCGCTGAAAGAGCTTAGTGCGTCATCAAATACGTTTTTGTGTTGGATACCAATAGTACCTAAACGCCAACCGGTTGCGCCAAAGTATTTAGAGAACGAGTAAACACAAAGTGTGTTGTACGGTAGTTTTGCAAAGAGAGAAACGAAGTCATCGGCAAACGTACCGTATACGTCATCAGTGATGATGAATAGGTCACTGCGTTGCTCATTCACAAAGTTTGTTAGGTTCTCTAAAGTCTCGTCAGAGAATTTCACTGATGCTGGATTAGCAGGGTTAACGACACAAAGTAGTTTGATGTCTGTATCTGCCAGTTTCTCGATTTCAGACATTGGTAGCTGCCAAGTGGTCTCATCAAGACGCAGCTCAACGATCTCTAGTTCGTACTCAGAAAGCTCTGGAATTTCTAGGTAAGGGGTAAAAATTGGCGTAATTAACGCCACTTTATCGCCTTTTTTCAATAGACCATTATTGAACATCGTTTGGAATGTGTAGGTCATTGATGCCGTACCACCTTCCGTTGCGAACAAGTCGAAGTCTGTGGTCATTGGAACTGGGCCATACATCTCTTGTGCAATGTACTGCTTCACCACTTTCTCAATATTAGTCAACATACGTGGTGGTACTGGATAATTACACGCTAGGTAAGCAAGAACGAGCTCGTTTAAGAACGCTTGTTTTTGGATTCCTAGACGATCTTTTGCGTAGCTTAGTGCGCGTTCGATGAACTGAACACCTTTGTCGTTTGAGTATTCTTTAGCAAACGTATCGAAACGCTCAACGATACCCACGCCATCAGGGATACCGCCGAAATCACCCCCAAGGTACGCATAGTTACGTTCTGCTTCATTAACAGAGAACTCACCAAGACGAATAAACGCTTTACGTGGCAATGTTGCTAGGAAGTTTGGATTGCCACGACCTGCGTCTAGTAAAGCGCGGTCTGGCACGGCTTGAGCAACTTCAATTAATTTGTCTTTTAATTCAAATGGGCTTAAATCAGCGAATTTTGAAAAGTCGATATTAGTATTTTGTGTAGTCATAATATTTACCTAATTATATATTTGTTAAATTTTGGGAATACTTATCCTATCGACTAAATATTTAGCCGATAAGTTACTGTTTATTATTTACATGCCTGCGTTTAAAGTAATGACACCGACGATGATTGGGCCCCACAATGTAAGTAAGACATTAGCTACTGCGTAAGTTACTGTGAAAGTAAAGACAGGTGTTGCATTGCCTGTTTTTTCCAGTAATGCCGCAAAGCCTGGGTTTGCGCTGCGTCCACCAGTCACACAACCTAATGCCTCGACCGGATTCTTAATTTTCAAGATAAAGTATGAAAAGAAGAATGAAATAAGTTGCGGAATAATGGTTACAGCAACACCTAAGAACAATAATGACATGCCGTGTTCCTTAATGGTGTCAACGGCTTGTGGCCCTGCTTGCAACCCTACAATTCCAACAAAAGCTGCCAGGCCAAAGTCACGAATAAAGTTAACGGCTCCAACTGGGAACTGTGCAATGTGAGGGTTTCTGTTACGAATCCAACCAACGAATAAACCAGAGATCAAACAACCTGCACCAGAGCCGATCGTTACTGGGATCCCCGCAATTTTAAAGCTAATCAAACCAATAAGAAGACCAACAACCATACCCAAACCAAGAATGACAAAGTCAGTCATGCTTGCTGAGCTCATACGTTTGCCAATATTTTTCTCTACGCGGTTAATATCATTTGCAGTCCCCGTAACTTGAATAATATCGTTTTTCTTAACAACGAGTTCCGGTGTCAATGTAAGCGAGACACCCTCACGGATATAGTCAGTAATGTAGACTCCGCGATATAGACCTTTGTTTGAGTTTTGTTTGAGCTCTTTAAGAGATTGTCCGATAAGCTTGTGGTTATCTGCAATCAGTTGTCGATTTTCTTCAATTATTTCATAGCTTTCAGGAAGAGATACTTCATTGCTTTCACCCTTACACTGTAAATCTTGAACCGTATTTCGACGACCAGTAACAACGACGATGTCACCTTCTTTGAGTACAGTAAACTTGTCTGCATCAAGCTCTTGTCCATCACGTTCAATTAGCTCTATACAAGCAGAAAGTGATGTATCATTTAGCTGTGTTAAAGTCTTTCCTACTAGCTTATCGCTAGAACTCACTTTGAACGCACGAGTAACTAATGCCGTAACTGCATTAAATTCACCTGGCGCTAGCTCACGTTTACCGTTAGAGTTTTTTTCTTCTAAGGCAATCGCTTCAGCTCGAATATCCCACTTCATCAGTGTTGGGAATACCCATGTTACCATCAAGATTGGGCCTAAAGATCCAAAGATGTATGTTACAGCGTAACCAACGGCAACATTGGTTTGCATTAGGTGCTTTGCTTCTTCTGAAACGCCACCAAGACGAGCAATAGCATCGCCCGCTGTGCCAATTATCGCAGACTGTGTAAGACCACCAGCTGCAAGGCCCGCAGCAGTACCTCTGTCTAGGTCAAATAACCATGCTGCAGCTAATACACAGAGTAAACCGGACACAGTCATCACGACAGCTGAAAGTAATATATTGATGGTTCTAAAGTTAAGTGCTTTAAAGAACTGAGCACCGCCTTGATAACCGACTGCATATATAAATAGCGCGAAGAAAATACTTTTCACACCTGGGTCAATATTAACACCAAATTGTCCTATAATTACGCCCATCAATAATGTTCCGGCAACACCGCCTAAAACAAATCGACCAATGGTAATTTTACCAACCATATAGCCAAGAGATAGTGTAATAAATAGAGCGACAAATGGTGCCATGTCAAATAGATTAGAAATAATGTCCATGACAAATTTACTCTTGTTATTAAATAAAAGGAGTAAATAACCTAACGAATAACTTAATATTGATATTTGTTGGATTATTCAAATTAAATAAAGCATCTCGTTGCTTCGAACCGAATATTAATAACAAAAGGTTTAATTATGTAATCCCATTTGACGGATCAAATCATCACTTTGACTATTTGGAGGGAACCTGAAGTATAATTTATATCTAAAGTGGTTGTTTTTACTGCATTTAGTTCAAGGTAGGATAAGTGGATTATTTTCGAAATAAATTTCGAAAAATGTTTTTATACCCAGAACGATAACCTACCTACCATTGTTCTACTGGCTTAGGGCACCAAAAAAGACGTGGTCAGCACAGTCACCTAATAAAGTCAGATTTTTGATGGATCTGACCCTCTATAAGCGATTGTCACAATAAATCGAATTCCGTTATCTTTGTATTCATCAAACGAATAGAGAAAAGAACCATGAATACAATGCCGCATGAACTCGTGTGGGGCGAAGTCTACTTCCCACCGCTGTTACTGGTTATTGCATTGGCTTACATGTTAACAATCTTAACTGGGTCAATCGCCACAAGGCTTGGAGTACATAAATATGTCGCCTTACCTGCAATAGCAGAACTAAGCTTAATCGTGATTTTTACTGGCGCTATCGGCCATTTTATTACCATTTTTTGAGGCACTTACCGTGATCAAACGTTATCTCATCACACTGTTATTAGTTGCGACTGCTGGTTCTGTGGCTTACAACTACTACCAATCTTATACAAGCAATCCGTGGACTAGAGACGGTCAAGTCAGCGCATACATTGTTTCAATCACACCTCGCGTCACCGGGCAAGTGGTCAAAGTGCACGTGGACGACAACTCACAAGTGTCCAAAGGCGATCTTCTTTTTGAAATCGATCCGAGTATTTACAACGCGACCTACAAAAAAGCGCTTGCCACTCAAAAACAAGCGGTTGCCCTACTCGCCAAAGCCAAAAATGAAGAACAACGCGCCTTGAATTTAGAGAAAAGAACGCCCGGAGCCGTCCCCGTTCTTACTCTAAACAACTTAAGCAACGCTGTAGAAACAAGCGCCGCGAATGTCGAACTAGCAAAAGCTAACGTAGAAGAAGCACACCTGAATCTTGAGTACACCAAGGTATACGCGCCTACTAACGGTTACATCACTAACTTGAACCTACGCGTGGGCTCTCAAGTTGTTGCGAATTCACCTGTGGTTGCGTTAATTGATGAAGATAGCTTTTGGATTGAAGGTTATTTCAAAGAAACCGATCTGGTCGGCGTTGATGCTCAAGATAAGGCCTACGTAACACTTATGATGCACAACAATGTTCAACTAGAAGGCCATATCAAAAGTATTGGCTTTGGTATCGCTAAACAAGACGGCAGCACAGGTAATGATTTATTGCCAAACGTGAATCCAAACTTCCAATGGATACGTCTCGCTCAACGAATCCCTATTAAAGTTAAATTAGATAAAGTACCTGCAGACGTGCAGCTGCGTGTTGGTATGACAGCCTCGATCAAAATCATTAAATAACTGGGGGTTTCTATGTTCAATACATCAACTAAAGAAGCGATCAAAGCCGCACTTTCTATTGTTATCGCAATTTGCCTTGCTCTTTGGTTTCAATGGGAGAAACCGTATTGGGCGGCGATTGCGGTTGCAGTGATGGCGTTGAACGAGAGCTTCGCCCATTCAATAAACAAAGGCCATAACCGGTTAATGGGAACCTTGTTAGGGACCGGCTATGCCTTTTTCCTCATTGCGATGTTTTCACAAGACAGATTTTTGTTTCTGACATTTTTTACCTTGTTCTTAGGCACTTGCATTTTCATGTCGAGCGATGAGAAATACGGCTATATCTTTTCAATAGGATTTGCCGTGTGTTCGATTGTTGCTTGCATGGGCGGGTTTGATAGCCAAATGACCTTTCATTTTGCTGTGCTTCGACTTCAAGAAACACTATTAGGTGTTGTCGTCTTCTCTATTGTGTATCGCATCGTGTGGCCTGTGAATACTGAACTCAACTTTGTACAACGTTTCGAAACAAGTAAACAAGCCTTATTAGATGCGATGGAAAAAACAGACGACATCGACATTGCCGCACTTGAAAGCAATACCGCAAATATTGATAAGCTGTATCAACTTTTAGATCTCCCACTGACCGGAAGTTACCACCTTAAAGAGAATATCCAAACATGGCGTTTGCGTATCGATGAAATGGCGCATATCCAAGATACATTACTCAAACAAAGTAACAGCGAATCTGACTTGGGCATCCAATGGGCAGTTCTTACTCACAACTTGAAGACGTTCGATGTATTAACACCAGATCAATCTCTTGTTGAGGGTGAACCCAATGTAATGGGCGATAACAAAGAGGTGTCTTGGCATCACGCTCATCGTACGTTTGTTCAACATTTGAATGAAGACGGGCGCAAGGTCCTACAAGGAGTGTCGATGTTCGTAACGTCGTTATTAATATGGATATATCTTCCAATGCCGGGTGGTTTTATTTTCCCTATGATTGCCGGTGTATTTTCTTCGATGCTGCCAACGATGCCGCCGAGTATCATCAAAGATGCGTTTTTCGGTGTACTCGGTACGGGAACCGTGATCCTACTGCAGTACATTTTCGTGATGCCTTTGATGACTGAGTTATGGCAACTCGCCCTATTCTACTTCATCAATATTATGGTGATATGGAAAGTATTCGATGCACCTAAACTTATGGTGCATCGCATACTGGGTGTCAACTTGTTGGTCGTACTTACGTCTGGTGCGCTGAATCTAACGCCTATTTACCAGATCGAAACACCGCTACTTATGCTAATTAATATATTAATGATTCTAATGGTAGCGAAATTCTTTACTGATCTGTTTAGAGTAAAAGCGACGGCTTAGAATTAAATCCAAGCGACCTCATAGAAATGTAACGGCCTGCTAAACATATTGTTTTTCAGGCTGTTTTTATTTCCGCATCATGCTGACATCAAGACTCATAAAATCAAAAATTTAACAAAAAACACCACCAAACCAATCAAGTGAGGATATCGTCCATCAAACGCGATTAACGACATTTCCATCCTCAATTTAGACTCTTCCCATAGATTGATGCAATGCATTATTAATTGCGACATTCACAACAGCAATCCTTATGGATGCATATATAACAACTGAACACGATGTTCAGTACAACATCGACTGTTTAAGTCTCGAAGGTTTGAGGCTACTCAGAATGGAAACCGTCATGAGTTTTTTAAAAAAATGTACGAACGCACGTAAAAAACACACTCTATCTCTATTGATGAGTGCCTTAATCCTAACTGTTCCCACTTTTGTTCATGCGGCGGAAGAAACAAAAACTTATGCCAACGTCATGGAACAAGGACGTGCAATTTTTGACAAATACGGCATCAGTCGTGACTTACCAAAACTAGCAATCAGCTCATTGGTTCAGGGCGAACACTTAGTTGAATACACTCACCGTACAATACAATTAGGTGATGAAATTCAAGATTCTTCGGCATTTTTAGTAAAGAACACTGACAATAAAGGGAATATTGACCTTCGTATTAAATACAACCCAGATGAGTTAGACGAGCACGAAAACGTCCTAGATGATATCGAGTCATTTACACGTCTTGAATACCGTTTACGTAATTATGCAGAAAGCTTCGATCCTTCCTCGGTAAAAGTAAGAGAAGAAAAAGAGGGAAAAGTGGTCATCAGTTTCAACTACTCTAAATATGGCTTACCTCAAGATATCGCTTACTTCCGTTTCCTAGAGGTTGATATAGAGCTTATTAATGGCGAACCAAAACGAATGGTGATTACTAACAATGAACCATTTAAACGAGAGAAAGATCAAGTAGAGAGCTATAACCAAGTTATTGAATTTCAGACCATAGAATCTGGCAAGGTTATCATTGCAAGTAAAAAGACAGACATCATTGGTAAAAGAAAAAATAAACCTCTGAAAATAAATACATCGATAGAACCTGTTGCACTATATGAAAAAGACAATGGTGTAAAAGTATTAAGCGAAGAAAGACTACAAGAAGTCTCTGACCCTCGCATGAAAGAGGCGAGTGTTAAGTTAGATCGAGTGTTTCCTCTGATGGGCGACATGGTGCGTCGTCAAGGTATCGATTTACCATTACCATTTGGTGTCTCAGTTGCTTATCGTAATCAAGATATGAATGTCCCATTTAACGACTTTACCATTGATGGTATTCGTTTAAACGATATATTCGAGCCTGAAGATTCTATTGGTGTCGTGAATGCTGAAAGTGTCAGCGTACGTGGTGATGTCAATATTTTACCGTTTTGGAACGTGTTTGGTTATGTCGGTAAGATTAACGTAGATGCCAAAGTTGATGCCGGTTATACCGGTGCACCAGGCGAGCTCATTCGAGATAAATTGAATAACAAACTCTCAGGAGCTGGTGATGCATTTTGTAACAACGATACATTGGGCACTTTATGCCGGCCAGGTAACTTAGGAGTTCCACTTCATCTTGAATATGACCTACGTGGTGTAGGTACTACCCTTTCTGTTGGTTATCGCGAACTATTTGCTTCTGTGACCGGTACTTATTCACAAACCCGCCTCAAGGGCATGACAGATTGGGGAGAAGGTATCGTGACCGTACAACCAATGTTGGGTTACCAGCTAGTTGATTACCGTGCGCAAGTCTTTTTAGGCGCAGAATATCAAGGGCTAGACGCACGTATGGATGGTCACGTCATTGCCGGTGATATTGAATTTGACTATGACATTGGTGTTGAACTCGATCAATGGGCTTACTTAGTTGGTTTTAACAAGCAGTTTGGTAAAAATTACAACTTAACTGTGATGTACAATAAAGGCGAAACTCGTAATTCTGTAACTATGAACTTCGGCTATCGATTCTAACACCTAAGAAAGCATAGAGTGGTCGCAGGCCACTCTTGTAGGGTAGCGTCCTACTTATGCGATTCCATCAATCACAATAATGTCTTTAATATACATCCCATAACAAAATTACATATATCCAAGCACGACAACGGTCGACGATAGCGCACGGAATTGCTGGTTTGGTCACAACAAAAACTGCGGACATAATAATGAAACTCAACAAACGTTCAATTTTAGCTGTAACGATCTCGATGCTGTTAGCAGCATGTGGCAGTGATAACTCTAATACCCCTAGTTCTCCAGAAGCGCCTGCGGCGTTAGTTCCTGCACCAGCGGAAACGTTTACCGCTCAAATAGGTGATACGAACATTAACGCGACCAAACAAGAACTCTTAATAACTTCAAATACTGAAGATGACAAACTGGCTTCTGTTGAAGTTTTTAAAGGTATTCGCTTTGCAAAAGCTGAGCGTTTTGAACACAGTAATCCTGTCGGCTTGAATAAGCTCATCAATTCAGAAGGCATTGTTGAAGCAACGTCGTTTGGTGATGCATGCCCACAGAATAAATCGACAAGCTTTGGTTCTGGCCTTGAACTGGAGCAAAGTGAAGATTGCTTGAATCTGAATATCTGGCGACCTGAAGGTACCACTGCACAAGACCAACTACCTGTATACGTGTTCATTCATGGTGGTGACTTCGAATACGGCTCTGGCGCTAACCCAATGATTCATGGTGACACGGTTGTTGCACAAGGTGCCGATGAAGGTAATCCGTTTATTGCTGTGACGTTTAACTATCGTTTGGGGCTGCTGGGGTCTAACTGGGTAAAAGGCGTCGACGTTAATGGTAACTTCGGTTTAGGTGACCAAGAAACGTTATTGAAATGGGTACAAGAAAACATCCAAAATTTCGGTGGGAATACTGGCAACGTAACCCTAATGGGCCAAGGTTCTGGTGCAATGTCGATTGCTTTATTGCAACAAAAAGTGACAGAAAAAAAACTAGAAGATAGCTATTTCCAGCGCGCCATTATGCAAAGCATACCTTATGGATTTGAGTACAAAAGCTACAACGTAGCAAAAGACCAAGCGAGTGATACTGATACGTTACGCGACAACTCTATTAAGCAAGTGCTTGAAGAACAAAAGACAGCACTTGATCCATTACAACGATTAGAAAGCTGGTTATTGTCTTCAATTGGTGTGGAAATACCAACAGTCACACCAAAGTCAGACAATACGCCAATGGCAACCTTAATGCCTTACGCACCTTACTTGGAGTGCTCGGAGCTTAAAGGTGGACTGCTGAATTCGAGCTCTTGTAAAGACGGTATGGGTCAAGCACAGCCAAGTCGCTCTAATTTTGTTGTACCGACGGTTATCGGTGTCAATGCACAAGACTCAGATAACATGAGCATGCTACCCAACTTAACCTCACTAGTGCCTTTAATCATCGATTTAATGGGCGATGATACTGGTGATGCAGAATATACTGCACAACGCATGGCCGAGTGGTTAGCGATTGATGGCAATAAGCAACTTGTAAAACAACGTATGCACTCTCTAGCCAACAGTGATGAATTCAGCGCTCAACTTGAACTGCAAGACCTTATCGATGCGCTACCAAAGTCTGCATACGAAGCGATGACTCCGTTATTCTTTGGATTAAAAAACCAAACAGGTAGTGATTTGCTCCAATTAACCGATTTTTACCCAAATGATGAACATGAAATACTGTCGGCAATCAACAACATGGGCCAATATCGTACCATCATGAACGATACGCTGTTTGCTGGTCCAGCTCGTATGAAAGCTGCTGAAAGTGAACATGCGACCATGTACTATTTTGACCATAGCCCAAGCTTCAACGTGTGGACACATAACACAGGTCCGAATGGCGAAACAGATATTGGTGATTTACTTAAGTCTATCAGTTGTATTACGGGTGCTTGCAATGGCTCAGAGCTGCCATTTGTATTTAATAAAGCAATGAAAATGGATGGCACAGAAGTTCACCCAAGTTCAACCGACAAAAAGCTGATGAATGAGATATCTCGTTCGTGGTTTGACGAAACATTATTCTCAGATTCGAATCAATATAATGCAAACGAAGACCAGGTGTTAGTGATTGATACTGATGGTATGGCGCTTTCCGCTCCTAACTGGGATAAAACAAAAAACCCAGGTAAAGATGCCAACCTACGTCAAGGTCGCCTAACTGGTCTTGAAAATCTAGGTCTCCTACTAAATTACATGCCTGAGTAATCTGGATTCCATCTAAATTTGTATTCATTCCTAAATTAAGGCCGGCTTGCTGGCCTTTTTATTCGCCAAAATGTCATGAGTCCCCTATGCTTAAGAATAAGATGCGCGCCATATGTGCGATATTTTGCATTGCTTTATTAGCCGGCTGCGCCCAACCTTACCCTGATGTCGAGCCCGGCTTCGAAGCTAACTGGCAAAGCACAGAACACCAAGCTGAAGTGTATCTAATTCCAACCGCACCTGAAGCGTTTGCTCGTCGTATTGACCTAGTTCGCCACGCCGAAAACTCAATCGATATCACCTACTTCTCTTGGGAAAAAGACACGCTTGGTTTAATGCTGTTAGATGAATTAAAACAAGCGGCCGATCGTGGTGTTTCTGTACGGCTAACTCTCGATGATTTGTTGGTATTTAACGATAAATGGTTGGCTGAATTGGACTCGCACCCAAACATTGAAATTCGATTGTTCAATCCGTTTGATTCTCGCAAAGAGAGCTGGATAGGACGCGCGTTTAACTTCTCGACTCACCAAAAACAGTTAGATAACCGACTGCATGAGAAATACTTTAATGTTGACCACCAATGGATGATCCTCGGGGGGCGCAACATCGGTGATGACTACTTTGGCTACAGTGAAAAAGCCAACTTCTTTGATATGGATGTGCTATTCAAAGGCGATGTGATTGCTGCGTTCAACCAAAATTACCAAGCATTGTGGAACAGCGAACATGTGGTGCCGATTCAGGAACGCATTAAAATCAAAGGAACGGAGCAATATAAAGCGTTCACCAAAGCGTTGAATAAAGGCGAGAAAAATAAAGCGTTGATCACGTCTGAAGTCGAGAGACAGATAAAGAACTTAAACCATCTGAGTTTCATTTCTGCTTCTGTCACGCCAGTATTTGATTCACTGGAGAAACTCAATGATAACAAGCCCTACTTTCGCCAACGTACAGAGCACTTGATCAAGCAAAAAATACCGACACCTTCAAAAGCAGTGATTTCTACGCCTTATGTGGTGCCGAGCGACAACCAATTTGTGTTTATTGATGCATTAACTGAGCAACAGGCCAAAGTGACTTTAATGACCAATTCATCGGCTTCTAATGATTCGGGGTTTGTTCCTGCGTATTACGAGCAACATCGCCAGACCTTACTCGATAAAGGCGTCAGTATCTTTGAGTACAAAAGCAAAGCGATCAATGATGACCACTATTTTCATGTTGATACTTACTATCATAATAAAACCGTGATTCTAGATAACCGTGTTACGTATATCGGTTCATCGAACTTCGATCCCAGGTCCGATTTTTTGAATATTGAGCTTGGCGTGCTGATTGATAGTGAAGAGTTTGCGGAACAAGTAACACACTATTTAACACGTCAGAAAAACGATTTGTTTTGGGCTGTGTCGCGCGACCAATCAGGCGAAACAAAGTGGGTTTCAGGAGAACAAGAATACACTAAGAACCCTAATTACAGTTCATGGAACAAACTACCAGACTGGTTATTCAGAAAAATGAATGGAGAGTTTGAGCTCTAACGTCTACAAGCCACGAATAGTGAAAGGTATTAAGGTCTATTGAACTTTCGTGGTTACATTTTATTCAATAGACCCTAGTTAGCGTCAACACGCCAGCCGCAGCCTCATAGGTACAAAAAAACCGCGTAATTCGCGGTTTTTTTATATTTGCCACATGAAAATGGTGGCGTTTTTCAAGGTAGTGGTCATCGACAAAGTATCAAACCCACTCGAACTTTAAACAACATAGACAATTATGCCAATCGTAGTAAACAACGGGTCATTCTAGCTGGTTAACACACTATTTCTGATCACTTACTTACGGTGATGGGTATTAGAACTGAGTACCTAATGAAAAGTGAATACGAAACTCATCGCCTTCGGGCGCATCCAGACCATAAGCAAAATCGAGTTTTACTGGCATAAAATGTGAGTTCCAAATCAAACTCAACCCTGTACCACGCTTCCAATCTGCTTTGTCATCAAACGCATCACCAACATCCAGAAACGCCCCCATCCATATTGAGCGATACACTTGATGTTGATACTCGATCCCTGCAGTTAACATGTAACGCGCACCGGTTAGTTCTCCATTTTCGTCTTTAGGAGAAATGGATTCATAACCATAGCCTCGCAAGTTACCGTCTCCACCGGCAAAATAACGAAGCGATGACGGTACATCAGATAATGATTTGGCGATGTTAATACCAACGTTTGAATGAAAATGGAGCTTTTGTTGTTCGCTAATATCCCAAGAAACAACGCTGCTTCCCTCTAGTCTCAACAATCTTGAATCAGACAGCAGACTCGGATCAGAATATTCCAAAGAATAGATATGGCGATGATTAATCTCGAGTTGATCGTTCTTACGATCGATTTGAGAAAAACTGATTCCGGGTAGCAACAGTTGGGATTGGTCTTCCTCTGACGCCTGACTATATTGTTCATGCAGGTATTTGACGTAAATTGTACTTTGCCAATCACTGTCTAATTGCCAATAACGCTCAAACTTAAGATCATTCGTGAAGCTTTTTGTATCTCGATGATCAATACGTTTTGACTCGAACTGAATACCGTAATAGTCAGTCGTGACTTCTTGCGTTGGAATTTTATACCCTAGCTTGAGAGACTGCTCTTGTTCAGACAAATACGTTTTCGTCTCAAAACTATGTCCTCTTCGGTTATACCAAGGTTTTGACCAATTTAGAGAAGCCCTTAACCCTAGATCCGTTGAATAGCCACCACCAACTTGCACGATGTTTCGCGAACTTGGCTGTGCAACAATCTTTATAGGTACTTCTAGGTTACTCTCTAGTTCTTTGAAATCACCGTGGACAACGACGCTGCGAAACCATTGCGTTTCTGATAAGTCAGATTGGAGTTGGCCTAGCTTTATGGTGTCGAAATAGTCACCTTGTTTGAACGTAGGGATTTTTCCTATACGCAGAGGGTCAACGCCGTCATCAGGGATACTTAATGACCCAAATTTATAACGTGCGCCGCTAGAAAATTGCAGATGTATATTGGCCACGTTTTCACTAGGAATAACCTCCATTTCTGACTCAATAAACTGACCGTCAAAATACCCTTTCCTTTTTGCTAGAGATAAGATCTCTCGCTTTACTCTGTCGTACTCCGGATGTGATAACGCGCAACCTGAAGCCAACTTATTTTTCTCTAGTACATTGATGAAGTCTGAATCTTCACTCGCTTCACCTATTATTTTGATAACAGAGTCTTTAATGCGCATGACAGGGCCTGAATCGATCTCAAGTACTAAACTTTCGGGATCGCTAGCAAGAATATTTAGCTGGGAATGGTAGTAACCATAAGGGTTGAGTGCGTCTTGAACTCGTTGAATGAGCTTAGTTTTCGATAGCTTTGAAGTGGGAACATCAGCTAAAGGTTTTAAATACAGTTCTACATTCTCGGTGAGAGTTTTATTAAGCCCTTTAACTTCAAATTCAGCAGCTATCGAAGAGTGTTGGGTAAACAGGAGAAATGAAGCTGCCAGCACTACTTGTTTAATCGAGGTCTTCACGCGGTTGCCCAATTGCTTAAAACCCGAATAGGTTATGAGCAAAGCGTAAAATCACTAAATCTCATATGGAGGACGCTACCCTTCAATGAATGTGTCTGGTTATTAAAACAAGAACAATCGCTTACCCACGACTTAACTTTCTCGTATTACAGACACAAAAAAAGGCGCAATTAAGCGCCTTTAGAATATCGATCGTTTACTGAATTAATATCAGTTGTTTCTCAACCACACATCTTGATTAGTTTGTGCTTTTTTCTTTTTCTTCTTTTTACCTGTGCCAGCCGGTGGCGCAACGGGTTTCAATGCTGCAACGAGTTCAGCGGTTGCTTCTTCATCCACTTCAAAGCCTTCGATTTGCTCACGCTCAAGACGAATCTTATTCTTCTTCTCAATGATCGTGAAATGATGGTAGTCTTCGTGATCGATCAGAGATAACGCTAGGCCAACCTCACCTGCACGACCACTTCGGCCGATACGGTGCATGTAGTCTGACGGACTGCGTGGTAAGTCAAAGTTGATAACGACTGGAAGCTTCTCAATATCCAGCCCACGTGCCGCGATGTCAGTCGCGATCAGAACGTCGATCTCGCCAGATTTAAAATCTTCAAGGATACGAGTACGTGAGCCTTGCCCTTTATCACCGTGGAATACTTCAGCGATAATGCCGCGTTTGTAAAGCTTGTCTGCTAGGTGCTCACAGCTGTTTTTCGCATTCACGAAGATCAAAGCTTGGCGCCATTCGTGTTGCTGAATTAGATGCGCTAGCAATGCTGTCTTGCGACCTTTTTCGACTTCAAATACACGCTGAACCAATGTGCTCGCGTTGGCACTTTGAAGTTGTACTTCAATCGGATCATTCAATAGTTCGTGAGTTAATGTTTTAACTTGCTCAGGGAACGTTGCAGAGAACAACAGAGTTTGCTTCTTGCTCGGCAGTAACTTCAAGATAGCATCGAGCTCTTCGGTAAAGCCAAGGCTCAACATACGGTCTGCTTCATCAAGCACGAGCGTTTTGACTTTATCAAGTTTGATTGCGTTGCTTGAAATAAGGTCAAGTAAACGACCCGGTGTCGCCACCAAGATATCAGTGCCGCCACGTAACGCTTGCATCTGAGTGTTGACCGACACACCACCAAATACACAAACCGTTTTAATCGTACCGTTAAAATGCACTGCGTAAGATTTAACGCTATCAGCAACTTGCTTAGCAAGTTCACGAGTAGGCACTAAGATAAGGCCAGAAACGAAGTTACCTTTGCCTGAACGACGGTCCAGAGGTGCATCTTCATGGATCTGTTGTAACAGAGGAAGTGCAAATGCAGCGGTTTTACCTGAACCCGTATTTGCGCCTGCAATTAAATCGCGTCCTGCTAACACACTTGGAATAACTTGCGCTTGGATAGGCGTTGGCTGTTGGTATTCAAGCTCAGATAAACGAGCCATCAAAGGTGAGATTAAGCCAAGATCAGAGAAGTTGGTTGGTGTCGTGGTGTTAGTCATTAATTGCAGGAACTCAAAGCTAAAATAATAGCGCGCTATATTAACGTATTTCAGCAGTATTACGTAACTAATTTGCCCCCTTTCCCAAAGGTTTAAGCGATTAAGCCCCAACAAAGCAGTTCAAGATATGAAGTAATCGATTTCAAGTGAGTTGTGAACACGGTATCAGCTTCACGTTTATGTCGCTTGTCTCTTTTGAGAACCAATTTTGTAAACGTTCACTCAAATTCAGGTCCCCTTCTTTCAGATACAAAAACGCCAGCTTCTGAAGCTGGCGTTTTTAATTCTATATTTCTTTAATTCTATACGTTTACGCTAAAATTAACGGTTGATACCGATATCGCGTTGCATGTGACCAGATAGGTCGCTTGCGTAGTAACTGCGTGGAGAGTTGTCTACGAAAAGAATATCGAAAATGTGTGCAATCAATCCTTTGAAGTTAACCGCGTAGGTCTTCTTATCCATAGAGTTAGGAACAGCGATAGTATTCATTTGTACTGCTTGAGCCATGATTGCCTCTCTATAAATTTGTTTGTGTGTTTCGTTCTGATGACAAGAATAATAGGTGATCTTTTTTAGGTTAAAAAATGACTAAAATTGGACATTCGAATTAGTTTTTCTAATAAAACAAACCATTAACAACATCAAGAAATACATATTCACACCTAGCGACTATAAATTCAAAATAGTGCTTATATCATGCATTTTGTACAAATAAGCCACAAACAAAAGTGGGCGAAGTCACAAATATTTTACATAAATAAATCCCCCGCATCATCGACCACGTATCCCTTATCGAGTTTTCGATAAGTTATATTTGTTTTAATTTACTTGTTCTATACTTGGCTTCTTCACATAAATCGACGCTATAACCGCAATCGTCATCGTTGAAATCAACACCGCTAGAGACCAATACGTTGGGATAGCCCATTCACTGTCGACCAATAGCATTTTCACACCAATAAACACCATGATAAATGCCAGTGCTGGCTTCAAGTAGATGAACTTATCCATCATGCCTTGAAGTACAAAGTACAACGAACGCAGGCCAAGTAACGCAAACACGTTAGCAGCAAGTACTAAGAACGGTTCTTGTGTTACCGCGAAGATTGCAGGGATAGAGTCCAGTGCAAACATCACGTCCATGACTGCAATCGCACCAATCACCAACATCATTGGTGTTAGTACCCATTTTGTACTCTGTTTAACCATTAATGCAGGGCCATGGAAATCTTCTGTTACCGGCATGATTTTGCGAAGTAGCTTTTCAGGCAGTGTATTCACACTCTCTTCTTCACCCTTGTCTAATGCCAGTTTAATACCAGTGCCAATCAAGAACGCAGCAAACACGTAAAGTACCCAGTGGTATTCCGCCAATAGCTGTGCGCCTAGTGAGATCATAATTGCACGAAGTATTAATGCACCAATCACGCCCCAAAGAAGCGCACGAGGTCGTAGATGCTCAGGAACTTGATATTGAGCAAAGATCATCGCGAAGACAAACAAGTTATCTACGCTCAGTGATTTCTCTAACAAGTAACCCGTAATGAATGACACGGTTGCTTTTTGCGCAGTGTAATCACTATTGGGCGCGTAAACCTCCCAGAATAGATAGATGGAACCTGCAAACAAAAACGTAAGAACAAACCAGAAAACACTCCAGATTGCCGCTTTCTTAATGGTGACGTTACCGCCACGAGTCTGATAGATATCAATAGCGACGAGAGCAACCGTCAGCAGAAAAAAGCCCGCATAAGTCGTCATGATCGGCGATGAAAAAAAGGATTCACTATTGGTAGATAATAGAGATTGAGTTGAGTTCATTATTCCTCCGGGCGGAAGAACTGTATAAAGACCTTCCGCAAACAAAGCATATCAGGTTCCATTACGGATCTTGACTGTGATTGCGTTGGTCTCGTTGAAGTGAAATATGGGATTTCACCTTTACATACCGGATAGACACTTGGCCTAACGAGATGACGATATGTAAACTTGCGCTAACTACTCCCCAAACGCGACGATCATAATCATCTCGTCGTATTTCGTCTATAGAAAATTGACCTAAAAAGCAAAAAAGGAGCTATCAGCTCCTTTTCTATGTCTGTAATATGCTGATGATGTTGCACGCATTGCAAATGCTGACTCCACTGTTACTCAACAGTAAGTACTTATCAATCACCGACTATTTTTATAAACCGGCCATAGGTACTAAATATACCAATGCAGACCAAACCGATACCCAACCAACAACCGCTGCCGCATCCAACCAATCTTGCTTATCCATTTTTATCCCCCACAGGAAACACACCTGCAGGAATAAAGCATAAATGGTGCCAATTTTATAAATCAATCAATAGTGACGTACTACTTTGCATTACTTAGAACATTCTAAGCAATTCATCGTTTCATGTTGTTGTAATGACTCAGGATGATCCTGAAGAAACTCGATGAAACAGTCTGCCATTGAATCTGTCGTGACAGTTCCGTTACCTAACATACCTAAAACGGCGTCATAGCCCTCCTTCCCTTTCATGGTATAGGCAGAAGAAGTACCTTTATACACTCGATCGTGGTTCACGGTTTGCCACCCGGAAGATTCTGAATAAATTTCTAAGTGGTGAATGCGGTGGCCTAGCGGTGCCTCTTTGTAATAACAAAACCTCAAGTTATGAGTATAAGGGAAACTACCCGACCCAGTACCAACCACTCCATTGTCCAAAGCATTGTTAATAGCCCCTTCCAACATGTCGGCAATCGTTTCTCCTCTCACTTTGTACATGCCAATAGGTACGGCAAACGGTAGTAATTTTCCGGCAATGTCGGCAACCGATACATCACCACTATTTAGCGAGTTTCTGACTCCTCCAGAATTATGAATAGCAAACTCGACTTCATGCCCTTTTTTATTCATTAGGTAGTGAAATGATTGTGCGACTAACGGTGCTAGTTGACTTGGGCCTTGTTCATCGGGAATTCGTACATGGCGCAAGTTATTCTCGACGTAAGTGATAACTTGTTGCTGCAACTTTCTAACTTGAGGTTGGTACTTATCGGTCAAGATACTTTGAAGTTCAGGATCTTTTTTACATACCACGATATTAGAATGGTTGTTCAAGAACTCACACGCCATATCGTGGGCATCGTCTTGTCCAACCTCGCTCAATTTTGCGTCGATAAACAGCCGACGTCCTAATAACAGCTCGTTCTTACCATTAAAGTGAGTGACTTTACCTTCTGAATCGAACTCTATTTCACAGTGACCTAAGCTCATTGCATGGAAACCCGCTTGTACCACATAGGTGTCGCCAATTTTTACACCGTAATCATCGTCTTTCACTAAACCGATGTCAGAGAAGTCGCCTTGCAAGCGGTGGCTATGGCCACCCACAATCACGCCGATACCTGTTACATTCGCTGCTAATTCCAAATCAGCTTCATAGCCAAGGTGGCTCAGTAACACAATCTTGTTTATGCCTGCCTGATGAATCTGTTCTATCGTGGCTTTGGCGGTTTCTAATGCATTTTCAAATGGGGTGTCAATATCTGGGTTAGCAATGCTCGCCATCTTATCGATGCTTAAGCCGAAGATGGCGACTTTCTCGCCATCAAACTCTTTCGTTATAAAAGAAGCACTTCGTGTCTCAGTTAGGTAAGGCTTAACAATTTCGTTGTCCGCTAGGGTATGAGTTTTATTGATATCCTCATTCGATAAATTCCAGTTACCAGCCAACAATGGGAATTGTATTCTTTTCGCGAAAATCGCAACCGGTTCATTCCCCATGTCTAACTCATGATTACCAAGCGTCATTGCGTCTATATTCAACGCATTGAGCAAATCAGCATTAGCCCTTCCTTTAAACAATGAAAAGTACAAAGTGCCTTGAAAGCAGTCTCCAGCGTGTAAAAACAGAGTACCGAACTTCTGACGTTTAGCGTCTTGCTCAATTTGCTTAAATCGAGTTGAAATTCGCGCAAAACCACCAGTACTGACATAAGGTTCAATGATGTGGTTGTTCATTTTAAGTGATAGCTGTAATGAGGTTGGTTCAAAGTATGAATGGGTGTCATTGATGTGTGCCAACACTATTTTTATTGGCTTGTTCTTTTTAGTCATATTTTCTTCTCTCTTTGTCCCTTCATACTAGGTCGAGAATAATGACAGAATCGTGAATTTTATGAAACTGAACTGAAAAAAAATACTCAAGATAGCTATAAATCTCATTTTGAACCGTACAAACAAAGAATAGTTTTTGTGACCAGTGGGCATACCGGCCTAGTAATTTTAGATTATGATTAAAGATATTTGTTAGCTTTCAAACAATTAGCAGAGTATTCCGTTAGGAGTAAGTCTATGCAACTAGAAAGAATTGAGATTTCTGGCTTTCGGGGTGTCAAACGTATGTCACTCACGTTTGACGAACTAACCACGCTTATTGGTGAAAATACTTGGGGTAAGTCTTCATTATTAGATGCCCTGTCCGTCGTTCTCCCCTCTGACGGAGTACCATATCAATTCGAAATGACTGACTTTCATGTCGATTATTCGATTTCACATCCACAGTTTCAACACCTTCAAATTGTTCTTGCGTTAAAAGCCAACGACAAAAACGAGCTTAAAGCGGGTCGTTATCGCAAACTGAAACCGATTTGGGTTCAAGATGAATTTGGCGTCAACCGTATCTATTATCGAATCAGCGCAACGTTAGAACAGTATGAAACGACAACACATTACGCATTTTTAGACTTAGATGGAAACCCGCTCAAGCTTCATCACCCAGAGAAATTTGCCCAAGAGTTAATGACCTTGCACCCTGTAATTCGCTTACGAGATGCAAGACACTTTAATCGCCCTTTCCATCACAAAGCAGTCAGCAACGTGGCTAGTGGCAATGGTCGTCAGGCGAGAATAGAGAAACGGATCGATAACACCTGCCGTCGACTTATGGCAATTCCCGGTCACGTCAATAAAGGCGAAATGCGCAGTAGCTTAGAGTCGATGCAAAACCTCATAGAGCATTATTTTTCATTTAAGAGCGTTTCTCGCAATAACCCAAGGAAGCCACGGGATGGTTTACGTTACTCTACAGGAGCAAATGAAAAGAGTATTCATCAGATTGTCGAAGAGACCAAAAGTAAGCAAACTCGCTTATTGTTTATGGGTTTACTTAATGCCTATCTACAAGCTAAGGGGCCGACTGACTTAAGACGGTGTGCCCGTCCTCTTTTGATCCTTGAAGATCCAGAAGGTCGTTTGCACCCAACGCATTTAGCTAGAGCTTGGAGTTTAATGCAAAAATTACCCATGCAGAAAATGCTCACGACTAACAGTGGCGAATTACTATCTGCTGTACCACTTCAATCGATCCGCAGGTTGGTTCGTCAGTCTGACAAAACCATCGCTAACAAACTCAATATGAATCACTTCAGCAAAGATGAGCTAAGACGAATTGGTTTCCATCTTCGCTTCCACCGCCCTGGTGCTTTATTTGCTCGATGCTGGTTGCTGGTAGAAGGTGAAACTGAAGTTTGGTTGTTTAATGAGTTAGCCAATCAATGTGGGTATAATCTTGCAGCAGAAGGTGTCCAGATCATCGAATTTGCTCAATCAGGGCTTAAAGCTCTCATCAAAGTAGCACAAGAATTTGGTATAGACTGGCACGTAGTAACCGATGGTGATGCCGCAGGTAAAAAGTATGCGGCAACGGTCCTCTCAAAGCTTGGTAACGATCAAGCACGACACCGTCTAACTGAATTGCCTGATAAAGATATCGAACATTATTTGTATATGAACGGGTTTGAGAACTTTTTTCGTGACATGGTTAAGATACCTTACGATCACCCTATCCCACCGAAAAAAGTCGTCGCTAGAGTTCTCAAAAAACACGCGAAGCCAGACCTTGCTCTTGCCATCGTTTCTAATTGTGAAAGCCGGGGACAAGAGTGTATTCCGATACTACTAAGGTGGACATTAAAACGTGTGATTACAATGGCTAATGGAAACACGTAATATCATTTTCCTACTCCCCGGAACAAAAAAGGCACACCAAATAGGTGTGCCTGTATAAATAGTTATACAAATTAATTGGGGGTTATCTTGCAAGAGTTCACCGTCACTAGAGCAGCACCTACTTAACGAGTTAGGCCTTCGCTTGCTTAGTGTGTTGTTCAACCACTTCCGAAGATTGGCTTGATTTATCGTGAAGCCATAGCCCCGTCGCTTTCATTAAGTATCCAAACACACCACCAAGCAGTAAAGATGGTACTACAAGTTGCCAATCGCCACCTGCCGCAAACGTTGCACAGCAACCAATGAAGGTTCCTGGGATATAAGCTAGCCACGCTTGTTTCGCTTGAATACACATAAAGAAAGCCACAATAGCAGTGATCACATAGCCAAAAATCTCTAACCCTACGAAGGTTGAGCTTTCGATTATCACCATAGCCCAGAACACGCCTGTCATATTGGTCAATAAGCTACCTGCTAATCCTTTAACGCCGCCTATTGGCGATGCAAAGTAACTGGTGCAACCTAAGAAGCCTGCCCATGACAATAATCCCAAAGAGATAGCAATCCATCCCCACAGACCTGACAAAATACCTGTTGTTAGTGAAATCGCGACTAATGTACTCATACTATTTCTAAAGCCTAATTACGCAATTGAACGCAACCGGATTTAGCCTCACTTAAAATCAAGTAAGCATATTATGGTAAGAACGCCTTCTTTTAGCTGATCATGATCACATTAATAATGTACACAAATGTTCTTATATCACGAGATAGAGACCGGAATCGCTTATTCAACACATTTAGTTATCAGTGGTTGTTGGCAATTTATCGCTAGAGAACGGACGGTTTGCCTTTCATCATGCGCTTACCTTCGCGCTTAATACACTCGGCAAGTGGGTTTTCTGCCATGTCAGCACGCCAAATAAATGAAAGCGTACGTTCCATTTCAAGCTCAGGGACATTCAAAGTAACAAGCTGACCTGATTCAACAAACTGCTCGACATCGAGATAAGGTAAACACGTTAAATATGGCCCGTTTGCTACTAAGCTTCTTAAAACAGGAACGTGTTCATATTCTCGCCACACATCAAGGTCACCAATTAAATGATGAATAGAGCTATCAAAAACTTTGCGGGTACCCGAACCATGTTCACGCAATACCCACTTCGCTTGCTCTAACTGCGCCAAACTCACACGTTCACGTTTCGCAAAGGGGTGATGAGCGGATGCAACGACCGTTAAATGGTCAGTACACCATACTTCTTGATGAACTCGGTTGTCATCGCAACGACCTTCGATCACACCTAAGTCATATTGATAATCTAATACGCCATCGATAACGGCATCGGTACTTTGTACTCCAAGCGAGATTCGCATCTCTGGAAAGTCGTTATCAATAATACTGATGAGGTCAGGAACGAGATGTTCTGCCGGGGTTTGGCTCGCGCCTAATTTGAGCTCTCCACTCAATAAATGCTGCTCGTAAAATCCCATTTCGATTTGCTGCGCATCTTGCAGTAAACGCTTCGCTTTTGGCCTTAGCCACATCCCCCAATGAGTAAGAGCCATTTGCTTACCCTGCCTTTCAAATAAAGGCCTGCCGAGCATTTTTTCCAACTGTGCAAGAGACATACTTGTCGCTGATTGAGTCAACGCCAACTTGTCTGCTGCATGACTAACACTCCCGGAATCTGCCACTGCATCAAATACCGCGAGTTGCTTTAATGAATAACGCAAAATTCATCCTTAATGATTTTAATTATTTGTGTCCTGCTGCTCGTTTTTTTAAGCCGATGAGCAATCAATTTCATTCTACGCGTAACCAAATCTATATCAATAATTTTGATGTGGTTTCTAAAAATTATCAATTTTACCTCAACTCCTCAACTCCCTAATCTGGAATGGCAGGACACAACGAAACCTGCAAAACATCACGGATTAACCGAGTCATTAACACTAGGAATTACACATGACGGATTGTTCAAGGGGGGAGTATGGTAACCAGTACTTCTGAAAACTATCAACTGTTCTCACCAGCACAAATGATGGCGGAAGCAGAGAAGTTTTCCTTAAGCAAAGCAAATAAAACCAGCAGCATGACAGTGAGTTTGGCGATCATGGCTGGTGCATTTATAGGGCTGGCTTTCTTATTCTACATCACGGTAACCACGGGTAGCGCTAATGCTGGATGGGGATTGAGTCGCTTAGCCGGCGGTCTTGCATTCAGTATGGGTTTAATCTTGATTGTGATTTGCGGTGGCGAGCTGTTCACCAGCTCAGTGTTATCAAGCATCTCATGGGCTAACAAACAGATTACTTTCACTAAGATGTTGTCTATTTGGGGCAAGGTGTATGTCGGCAATTTTATCGGTGCCATGTTCCTTTTGGCTCTAGTAAGTGCAGCAGGATTGTATCAATTAGATGGCGGGCAATGGGGGTTAAATGCTCTGAATATTGCTCAACACAAGCTACACCACAGCCCTGTTCAAGCTTTTGCTTTGGGTGTGCTTTGTAACTTATTGGTGTGTTTAGCCATTTGGTTAACGTTCAGTTCTGCTAACGCTATGACCAAAGCGATGATGACTGTATTACCCGTAGCAATGTTCGTTAGTTCAGGCTTTGAACACTGTGTGGCGAATATGTTCATGGTTCCACTAGGCATCACGATTCAAACATTCGCACCAGAAAGTTTTTGGATGCAAATTGGCGCAACACCAACCCAGTACGCAGACCTAAACATCATGAAATTTGTCACCGCAAACTTGGTGCCAGTAACAATCGGCAACATAGTCGGTGGTGCAGTATTGGTCGGCTTAGCCAATTGGAGCATTTATCGTCGCCCACAACTTACAGCAGCAAAAATTACAACAATTACACAAACAACAGAAATTACGTCAGTTAAGGAAACCACTATGAATACAGCAACGACTATCAAGCAAATCATGAACACTCAACCAATTACACTGAGCGTAGAAATGCCTACATCTGTGGCAATTGATTCACTTTTAGATGCTCAACTTGTTAGCGCTCCAGTTTGCGATGTTGAAGGTCGTCTAGTGGGTATTTTCTCTGTTCACGATGTAATGGTTGACCTTTGGTGCCAAGACTACATCCCAACTAAAGGCCAGAAAGTCGTAGACCTAATGAGCCGTGATGTTGTGGCTATCGGCGCAAACGACAAGTTGGTTGATGTGGCTGAGTTCCTATGTATCGACAAAGAGCAACTGTACCCGACGACAAGTATGGGCTTCGCAACTCGCTTGACTTCTCTTTCTCTAGAAGAGCGTGCAAAAGCGATGAAAGTGAGCCAACCACATATGCTGCCGGTATTGGAAAACGGTGTGATGGTCGGGGTTCTAACTCGCATTGAGGTGATGCAAGCACTTCGCCCAATCTACGGTGACCGCCTAAACGCAGTACCAAAAGCGGAACTAGAAACGGCTTAACTGGCTAATGGTCTAACTTACAGTGATTTAACTTGCAACCAACGGTTTAACTAGGAAGCGTGTAGCCAACGACTGTTTGACTAGGAAGTGGTTAGTTAACTAGGACAAGGTTGAACAGTTAGGGATTAGTTGTTCGCCTAGATAAATCAGTCATGGCAACGTTGACTGGCTAAAAGTAAATGGTGGCTTAAAGCGCAACTAAAGATTTGACACAAAACAGATCTAAACGCGTGACCATTTACCATAATAAAAAGGCGCAAAGTGATAACTTTGCGCCTTTCTCTATTTCTAACTGCCGCTTTCTAAGTATCTATTCAACTTTGATACTACATAAGCTTGATACCAGTTAGCATTAATAGCTAGATTATTTCTTTACACCTTCAACGTGTAGTTCCATGTCTACATAGCTTGAAGCGCCCATTACTGGAATGTTGAAGTCAGCAAGTTCTAGACGAGTTGTACCAACGAAGCCAGCACGCTCACCGCCCCACGGGTCTTGACCAGCACCGATGAATTCAGCTTCAATAACGATAGGTTTAGTTACACCGTGAAGTTTAAGGTCGCCCATAACTTCAAGTTTACCGTCACCTTTATCAACCACTTTTGTGCTGTTGAATGTTGCGTCTGAGAATTTGCCTGCATCAATGAAGTCAGAGCTACGGATGTGCTTGTCACGTTCTGCGTGGTTTGAATCAAGGCTTGTTGTATCAATAGTTACGTTGACTTTAGACGCTTCAACGTTGCTTTCATCAAATGAGAAATCACCTGAGAATGTGTTAAAACGACCTTGGATAAAGCTGTAACCTAGGTGGCTAACTTTAAAGTTAACTGAAGCATGCGCACCTTTTGTATCAATCACGTAATCAGCGGCGTTCGCAGCGAAAGGCATTGCCATAGCAAATGCTAATCCTGTAGCGATAATTGACTTTTTCATTTTGAAGCTCCTATCATTTTTCGTAGCGTATCGTCTTTGTCGATAACGTGGTGTTTTATCGCCGCTAAGGCGTGCACTGATGCCATGATGATCAGTACCCATGCAGCATAGTAGTGAACCGTACCTGCGAGATCAGATTGGTTTGCAAATAGTTCACCCATACTTGGTACAGTGAACCAATTGAATACTTCGATCCCGCGGCCATCTGATGTTGAAATCAAATAACCTGAAATAAATAAAACCGCTAAATTGATGTACATAAAGCCGTGAGCAACCTTCGCTGCTGCAACTTCGTAGCCTTTACCTTCCACTTTAGGTGACGCGGTAACTAACTTCCAAAGCAAACGGATAACAGTAACGATAGCCAAAAGAATACCTACCGAACGGTGGTAATCTGGCGCTGTTTTGTACCACTCGCTGTAATATGAAAGATCAACCATCCACAAGCCTACACCAAATAGTCCAAAAATCGCGAGGGCTGATACCCAATGCATCGCTCTTGCTAAGGGGTTGTAATTTCTAACGTTATTGTCCATGAACCTATTCCGAATATTAACGAGTAGTGTAGTTTCGAAAAGCGTACCCTACACCAAGTTTGTGTAACATATTATTTACCAAGCTTTACATTAATTACATCGTTCCAAATTAAACGAGTTATTCAACTTTTTTGAACAAGTTGGTCATAGAGGTTAAATTTCAACGATTTGCTCAATTTCATAGAGCTCGTCTGATATGTCTAACATTTTACGTTCCATTACTTTCTGAGCGTCTTCTACCCCCTTGTTGTAGTAAATGGCCCCAAACTTTTTACTTATAAAATCAATCAAAAACTCAGTATCAAACTGACCAAGTTCTACATCAAGTTCATCTTGCAGGTACTTTTGAAGGGCATGGGTTAGCTCAGACTTTTGTTTCGAATCTAATTGAATGGTCATGAATACTTCCAAGTTAAGAGTAAATAAGTCAATCGAGATCAGCTGACTAAACTATAATTTCGCTAACCCAATGAACATTAGCTAACTCGCTATAGTCTTTCTAACTGATTAGAATTCCTCATAATTTAGAATACAGATCAGCTAAGTGCCAGCGCTATCCATAAAAACGGCTAGGAATAGCTAATTTTGATAGAGAGATCAAGAACTCACACTTTGCTAATAGGTAAAGACACAAAAATTACCGTACTATTGCCCATCAATAAAATAGTAACTATGCATAAGGGACTTCATTGTTATTAGATCTCGTGATTAAAAGCGTCAATCAGTTTCAAGATGATTGCCTAAAACTCTGTGAACACCATTATCCTACCGTACATAATCAAGGGATCAGTGAGCATCACATAGGGAAAGCTTTTGCCAGACGAATGGAACACACCTTCGTTAGCTTTAATCATGCGAGTCATACAAGTCCACTTGAAATGTTTTCTTCCAGTGATGCCCCTCGACATTTCCGAATTTCTTCTGAGATAGGTACCGTATGGACGATCAGCCATCATATGGTGAGTGCAGGTAAAACCTGTCGTAGAAAGTTAATGTTAGACATTCATAATTGGCAATCAGAGTATGGGTTTGCTATCCAACCCAATGACCTTTTAATCATTGTCTCTGATCATTGGATAAGCCGAGGCAAAAGCAGTGGTGAGCTCTTACATTGGTGGATGGGCGAACTCCCAGACGAGATCACTGAATATAGCCAACAAGGTATCACGCTAAGAGAGAGTGATTCTCAATTCGCTACTGATTTAAATAATAACTTTAGTATCAGCCCATGTTTTATTAAATTCGGTCACCCGTTAAAACGGTCAGGGAATCAACAGTTGGTTCGTAAATACATGCAACTTTATGCTGTACTTCAATGGCAGTAAGAATATGGGTCAACACGCCCTAGTCACCGCTTGCCAATCTCACATGTTAACACATCACACATGTAAAAAAGCCCAATCAAAACTGACTGGGCTGGCTTAAAAGAATCTGTTTTATATCAATCCCTAATAACCCGCAGTGGACGGTTTGATTCTATATAGAATAGCGAACATCACTGGTACTACTATTAGCGTTAGTACTGTAGCAAAGCCTAAGCCTGCCATGATGGTAATCGCCATCGAGCCGAAAAATGCATCGAATACCAAAGGAATCATACCCAAGATAGTCGTCAGTGCTGCCATAGATACCGGTCGTACACGACTAATCGCGCTGTCGACAACCGCTAAGTAAGGGTCTTTACCTGTTGCTAGCTCGCTGTTGATCTGGTCAAGCAGTACAATACCGTTCTTCAGAATCATGCCGCTTAGACTCAATAAGCCTAGGAATGCCGTGAAGCTAAATGGCATATTAGTACCTAACAGACCAATCGAAACACCAATGATAGAGAGTGGAACCGTAAACCAAATCACAAGCGGCTTACGAAGCGAGTTAAACAGAAGCATGGTGATGATAAACATCAACAAATAACCCATTGGCAGTGAACCAAATAGAGATTCTTGAGCATCTTTAGAGGTCTCATATTCCCCTCCCCAACTAATGCTGTAGCCTTCTGGTAAATTTAATGCTTCTACCTTTGGTTTCACACGAGCAAACAAACTCGCTGGTGTTTCATCACCAAGCACGTCGTGGTCAGCTAGCACCGTTAGCGTACGTTTTCTATCACGACGCTGAATCAGTGGTTCAGACCATTGAAGATCTACGCCATCGATCACTTGCTCAACTGGGATGTAAGTTTGTAGCGATGGGCTCCAAATCTTCACATTGTTTAGCGATTCAAAATCAAAACGCTCTTTTTCCGGTAAACGCGCCACGATAGGTAACATATGAGTACCATCACGCAATAACCCAATGTTTTGGCCACCAAACGCCATCTGTAACGTCTCAGACAAATCAGTTTTTGAAATGCCTAGGCGACGAGCCTTAGATTCGTTGAACAATGGTATAAGCTCTTTAGTACGTTCACGCCAGTCGTGACGAACATTTCGCGAGCCTGGATCCGTCAACAAAATATCTTCGACTTCAACGGCAATGTTACGCAGTACTTGTGGATCAGCGCCGATAATACGCGCTTCTATTTTTGAAGCTGGTGAAGGGCCAAACTCAATCAATTTGAATTGAAACGTCGGTTGTTCAAATTTGTTGACTAAGTTTTTGTCTAACCCTGCTAGAACCTTGAACATGGTTTCACGGTCAGTGGTCCTTACTTGTAACTGGCTGTACGCTTCGTAGCTTTTCTCTGGTTGATATGTCAGCGCAAAACGTTGCATGCCCTGTCCAACCGTTGTTGTTACAAACTCAACGTCGTCTTGCTGACGAATGTAGCTTTCAACCTTTTCAGTCTGTTTGATGGTTTCACGAACATCCGTACCTTCAGGCATCCACATATCCACGAAAAACATTGGCGTGTTTGATGGTGGGAAGAACTGTTGCTTCACCATACCAAAACCGGCGATCGAAGCAGCCAACAAAGCTATCATGCTCACTACGGTTAACCATCTAAAACGCAATGCAAATTTCAGAGACGTGCCGAATACAACAAACAAAATACCTTTGTACGGGTCTTGGTTCTCATCGACCTTGTCTTCTTCTTTAAGCAACATCTCAGCAAGGAATGGCGTCAATGTTAGTGCCGTAACCCAACTCAAGAATAACGAGAAGCACAGTACCCAGAACAGTGAACCCATGAACTCTCCTGTCGCGTCTTTCGACAAACCGATCGGCGCAAAGGCTGTGATAGCGATAATAGTCGCGCCCAATAGTGGCCATTGTGTTTGTGTCACAATGTCTTTCGCGGCTTGAAGCTTGGTCTTACCTTTCTTCAAACCAACCAGAATACCTTCAACGACAACAATCGCATTATCCACCAGCATACCCAACGCGATAATCAGCGCACCCAGTGAGATACGGTGCAGTTCAACATCGTTGTAGTCCATCAGGATGAAGGTACCGAATACCGTCAATAGAAGAACCAAGCCAATGATCAAACCACTGCGTAAGCCCATTGCGAACAGCAGTACAATGATAACGATGGCTACCGCTTCAACTAGGCTGATTAAGAAGTCAGCCACTGATTTATCGACTTCTTGCGCTTGGTTGTAAAAGTAGTTCAGCTCTACACCTGCTGGTTTAATGCTTTCTAGGCGATCCAGTTCTACATCCAGTGCTTTACCAATCTCAACCACGTTTACGCCTGAAGAGAATGCAATACCTAGGTTGATTGCGGGTTTACCGTTGTACGTTAATACATTGCCCGGTTTTTCTTGAATACCACGAGTCACTTCAGCGACATCTTTTAATCGAATCAAGTTACCTGTATCACGACCATGAATGATCAGGTTTTCGAGCTCCTCAACTGTGCTCAATGTACCGTTAGGTTTGATCGTTAGGCTTTGACCATTCAGCATTACTTCGCCTGCCGACACCACACTGTTTTGTTGTGCTAACAGTGACGTAACCGTCGACATGTCTAGATTCAATGCGGCTAAGCGTTCCAGAGACATCTCAACAAACAGTTGTTCTTGTTGGTCACCCGCAATACTGACTTTACCAACACCATCAACCAGTTCAACTTCACGCGTTAGGTAATCTGCGTACTGTTTTAGCTCGACATAATCATAGCCATCACCGGTCAACATGATCATCACACCGAATACATCACCAAAATCATCAATGATCTGAACGGAATTCACACCACTTGGTAACGTTGGCTGTAGGTCGTTGATCTTGCGGCGCATTTCATCCCAGATTTGTGGCAGCTCGTCGGGCCCGTAGTCCATCTTCATGCTAACTGTAATTTGAGACAAACCGTTCGAAGAGGTCGATGTGATCTTATCGATGTAAGGGAGCTGTCTTATCTCCTTTTCAAGCGGGTAAGTGAGCTCCTCTTCAACTTCCATAGACGTAGCGCCAGGGTAAGTTGAAATAATCATGGCATCTTTAATAGTAAAAGCAGGGTCTTCTAAACGAGATAGATTACCAAAAGACGTGACACCGCCAACGGCCAAAATGACGAGAAACAGCCAACTGATTACTTTGTTCTTTATTGAATATTCTGCGATGTTCATTCTGCTTTTCCTGACAATTGGATTCCGTCACGGAGTTTTCTTAGATTCGAATTTACGAGTAGCTCACCTTGCTCAACACCATGAGCGATAAGTGCGCCTTGGCCGCTGATCTTGTCGACTTCCACTTCGCTTTTGAATGCTTGGCCGTCTTCCATTTTCCACACGTAAAATTGGTTCGCTTCAGCGCCTGCTTGTAGCGTCGTCATTGGTAACTGGTAGCCTTGAACATCACTTAGGCCTGCTTTCCCCATGTCGACATTGACCGTAACGCTCGTACCCGGCAGAATTTCACTTTCAGGTTGCTGCATCTGCATCCAAAACTCGTATGTACGTGATTGTGGGTGCAATTCACTGGTGTGCTCTAGATACGTCAGAGGATATTCTCCAGAGTGACCACCAAAGGTCGCCTCAGGACGGTAGCTACTTGAACGCATGTCAGGGCTGATCGACGCTAAGATCGAATCGGATACTTGAATTCGTACGTAAACCTTATCGTTCTGATACAAACTAAGTAGCGTTTCACCTGGTGTCGTATTTTCAAAGCGTTGCTTATCGACGGTTGAAACCGTTCCATAAAATGGTGCTAGAAGCTTTGTGTAACTTAGCTTACGTTCTGCTGCAGCCAAATTAGCCGATGCCAGCTTGTGGTTAGCGGTCAGTTGATCGTATTCTGATTGCGACAACATCTTGCTACCGAACATCTCAGTACCACGAGTCAATTGCTTATTCGCAAGTTCGAACTGAGACTTTGCATCGGTCAGGTTTTGTTGGTAAGTCGCATTGTCTAAAGTAGCCAGTAACTGCCCTTTTTCGACCTTGTCTCCCGCTTCAACCAATACTTGCTGGATCTCACCAGCTAGTTTAAATGCCAAAGGAGTGAGCTCAGCAGGCATTACCTGTCCGTTAAATCTACGGTGTTGTTCAGTAAGTGGCGCACCGACTTTAAACGTTGAAACCAAAAGTGGCTGTTGCTCGCGGAGCTCCATTTCGTTGTTACACGCTTGCAGCAATAAGGCCGAAGCAACCACAACTGATAATTTGGAAAGGTTCATTAGATACCACCCTCACGTAACCAAGCTTTTACTTGTTGCCCATCTGATAACCCACTGACACCAGCTTCGACGATTAGGTCGCCCGAAGAAAGACCGTCAATTACATTGCCTTGATTATCCAGCGTCACTTTTACTTTAGAGATCAACTGAGACTCTGGGTCATAGCGCCAAAGTTCTCCGTGGTCTGCTTGTTTGTTTAACCATGCTGAATCGACAATACCGACACCGTTGTCAGGTTTGCTTTTTTCAACTTCGACTTGCGCCGTCATGCCGGAAAGAAGCTTGATATCATCAGTTTTTTTAATAGACACAACGGCTTGGAAGCTGTTGGTGTCTTCGTCGGGTTGAGTTGAGATCTCTTTAAAACGTGTTGGGATACGTATCCCACGGTGGCTATCCATCACAACCCACATGTTTGAGCTGATTAGGTCTTGAACCGAACGGTCTTCAAGCTTTGATACCGGAATAGAGAAAGTCACATCCATTTCACTGTGATTCAAAATGTTAAGTACCGGCTGTTTTTCAGCGATCAATTGGTATTGCTTACCAAACACCATCGATACCACACCATCAAATGGAGCAACTAGCGTGGTGTAACCAAGATTTGTTTTTGCTTGGTCCAACTCAACTTGAGCGGCAGTAAAGGTGTTTACGGCTTGGTCGTAGTAATCCGTACTCACCAGCTTCTTCGAGTACAACTCTGACGCTTGCTTGTATTGGCTGTTCGCTAGATCAAATTTAGCTTGTGCAGCATCCACCGCAATACGGAAATCCGTTGCATCTAACACGGCGAGCACTTGCCCTTTTTTCACTTCTTGCCCCATACGAACAAAGAAGGTTTCAATATCTCCCCCCACATTGAAAGAGAGTGCAGCACGGTCGGTCGCATCAATCTTTGCGATAAAATTATCAAACCCAACATCAGTCTGTAGTGGAACCTTAAACAACTTTACTGGTTTAACAACTTGAACATTTTCTTCTGACTGAACCTTGTCACATCCCGCCAGATAGCCTGCGAGCAATAATGTGGTTAGAGCCACTCCTACCTGCTTACTCGTCATATTTTTTATAGACAAATTGGATTGCATGATGCTTCTCCATTTAATTATTACAGTTTACTATCCATTCGTGCAGTATATTCAAAGCCTGACAATGTACAACCTTTACTTTCCACTTGTGCAGTATTTTTTATTTGAGTGAAAACAGTGTAGAATGCGGCAATCAGATAAATGTGTGAATTGAAGATGACTGAAAAGAAACAAGGTAGAAGAAGTGCAAAAGACGCCGAAGAGACGCGTTTTTTGATCATGGGCGTTGCCGCAGATATGTTCTGTGACTTTGGCTATGATCGTGTTTCACTGCGAAACATCAGTGAAAGAGCAGGTGTATCGCATAGCCTTATCCGCCATCATTTTGGTAGTAAAGAGAAGATATGGCATGCGATAAGCGATTGTTTACACGTATATTTTCAGTCTTATATTGCTAAGATAATGGAAGAGCTTCCCAAAGACGTAGCACCAAACATTTCTATCTATTTGTTTAGCATGCGCCTTTTTAGCAACATGATTCACTCACGCAGACCAATGCAGCTTATTTCTGATTCAGTCCGCCAAGAAGATCACCTAGTTGATTACTTTATCGACAACACTGGTGATATTGAAAAGGAAATAAATCAATTGGCAGCGCAATATAATGATGCGAATCCAGACAAAATGATCAATATTTATGAAGTTAAGTGGCAAATGATCATGTATGCACATGGTGCTGTGTGCCTAACACCATTTATGGAAAGTACGTGGAACGAAGGTGAAATGGAAGCAACTCCAGAAGAAGCCTTGCACATGCATTGGCAGTTGTTCAATACACAAATGGTCAGCAAGTTTAATGTCGACAGTGAATGGGTGTTGAATCCAAGCTCTATTGGAGAGCTGATTTACGATGTGCCTTGCGTATGGAAGTGTAACCAAGAACATCAGTAAACCGATGTTTGAATATATCCTGATTGTAAATTAGTTTACTTGATAAAAAATGCGCCGTTACAGAGCCAACTGTAACGGCGCATTTTTATTTGTGTCGATCTTAATGTAGAGATACTCCAGTATTTTCGGCCACATTATCGGTCCAACATAACCAATTATTGCTTACGTAGAATACGTAAGCTGCACCAGACATCGCACATAAGGCATTGGTCGATTAAAAACCTGATCTTACCAACGCACCATTTCCTACCCAAGCCTCGAGAGCACGTTTTTCTCCGCGTAACCATATGCATGACACAATATTTTAATTGATTAATTCTCAACAATAACTGTAACTAAAAATTAACAATCGATGGAATTTCAATCATAAATACGGTGTGAACCACAAAAATGAGCCACAATTGTAATGATTGATATCAGAGGTATAGATTCAACAAGCATGCTAAATGACATCGTTTAAATCAAACACAGCCGCAGTAGTGAGTTGCAACAGTTTAAACGCAGGTCTAACAGACCTAGTGGAAGGTAGAAATACCTCAACGTCTCCGAAGGCCCATAAGGCGTCGGACTTTTAACAAGGAGAGATTATGAGAGGCGTTGCTTTGCATTTTACACTGGATGAGTTCCAGGACCGATTAACAAAAGTTCGGCTGTCGATGGAAGAACGAGAATTGGATGTCCTTATCATTCACGATCCTTCTAACATGGCATGGCTGACAGGTTACGACGGTTGGTCTTTTTATGTACCACAATGTGTCGTTGTGGGCTCCTCTGGCGAGCCTGTTTGGTTTGGGCGCTGCCAAGATGCAAATGGGGCGTACAGAACTGCGTATATGTCTGCAGAAAACATCACCTATTACCCTGACCATTATGTTATGAACCCGCCATTACATCCGATGGATTTTCTGGTAGAAGCCGTACTGGTTCCGCGCCTTTGGGATCGCGGTCGTATCGGTGTAGAAAAAGACAACTATTACTTTAGTGCCACCGCCTATGAATCACTTATCACTCACTTACCGAATGCTCAACTTCTCGATGCTACCGGGCTAGTGAACTGGTGTCGCGCCGTTAAATCCGATCAAGAACTCGCTTACATGTACCGCGCGGCTCGCATTGTTGAAAACATGCACCGTGTTGCGTTCGATATGATCGAGCCAGGGTTGCCGAAACACCACCTTGTCGCCGAGATTAACCGCCAAGCGGTGCTCGGACATGAAGACCACTTTGGTGATTACACGGCGATAGTGCCCCTTTTGCCATCTGGTGCTGATGCCTCTGCACCTCACCTAACGTGGGACGATAGACCATTCAAAAAAGGCGAAGGTACTTTTTTCGAAATCGCTGGGGCGCACCGCCGTTACCATTGCCCACTCTCTCGCACCATTTTTCTTGGGGAACCAGACGACAAGTTTAAACGTGCCGATGAAGCCTTAAATTTAGGTCTCGAAGCAGGCTTAGAAGTGGCAAAACCCGGTAACACCTGCGCCGAAATCGCCAATGCATTAAACCAAGTTCTCGATAAAGCAGGATTCTCACGAGAAGGCGCGCGTTGTGGTTATCCAATTGGTATGAGCTACCCACCAGATTGGGGCGAGCGGACCATGAGTTTACGAGACACTGATAAAACCGTATTGAAAGAAGGCATGGCATTCCACTTTATGCCGGGACTATGGTTTGAAGATTGGGGGTTAGAAACCACCGAAAGTATTGTGATCACGAGTGATGGTGCAAAAACCCTGTGTGATTTTCCACGACACCTCTTTATTAAACACTAATATTTCAAACCTTAAGTTCTGTGAACTAAGCTTAAGAACAAAAAGGAGTTGATATGCAAAAAACCTCGATCACAGCCACCGTAGACTTTGACCGAGAAGGCGTACAGCACGGTTTTTTAACGCTCCCCTATTCCCACGATGACTCCGCTTGGGGAAGCATCATGATACCTATAACCGTGATTAAGAATGGTCACGGTTCAACATCACTACTTACTGGCGGTAATCATGGTGATGAATACGAAGGTATCACCAGCCTACTTAAATTAGCAAACTCGCTTCAAGCCGAGCAAATCCAAGGCCGTGTTATTATTGTGCCTATGATGAACTTACCTGCGGTACAAAATGCTTCGCGTACGTCATCTATCGATAAAGGGAATTTAAATCGCAGCTTTCCAGGAAACCCTGTTGGCTCCGTGACCGAGAAAATCGCGGATTATTTTACTCGTTACTTGGTACCCATGTGCGAGTTTGCGTTAGACATTCACTCCGGTGGTAAAACGCTAGACATCGTACCTTTCGCCGCAGCCCACCGTCTCGACAACCTCGACCAAGAAGAAGCATGCATCTTAGGTGCAAAACTGTTTGGCGCGCCTTACACCATGATCTTACTCGAAATGGACACCACTAGCCTGTACGACACTACCGTCGAATCTCAAGGCAAAATATTTGTCACCACAGAACTCAGAGGCGGCGGAACCAGTACCCCAGAAACCATCGCTTATGCCGACCGTGGAATCCGTAATTTCTTACGTTTTTCAGGCAACTTATCTGGTGATTACGAAAAAACAACCCAGCCAACCAAGTTACTTGATATGCCCGATGCAAGTTGCTACGTGCAAAGCCAGCACAATGGCATCGCCGAATACTTATTTGAGCTTGGCGACACCATCAAACAAGGCGATGTTTTGATGAGGATCTATTCGACCGAGCGCACAGGGACCGCCCCTATCGAATACAAAGCTCAGCGTAGTGGTATTTTTGCTGCACGTCGTTTCCCCTCCATGGTGAATACTGGTGACACTGTCGCCGTGATCGCTAAAGACTGTGGCGAATTGAACTGATTGGTATTTTATAGGGAGAGCAATTATGCGCCTCGATCGCTACGACATAAAAATTCTACAGATACTCCATGACCACGGTCGTATCACCAAATCTCACCTAGCCGAGGCCATTAATCTATCCGTTAGCCCTTGCTGGGAGCGTGTCAAAAAACTGGAAGAAGCCGGCATTATTGAAGGTTACGGTGCAAAAATAAATACCGATGTTTTGTTCAAACGAACGTCGGTAATGGTTGAAGTCACGCTCAAAGAACACAACGCTCAAGCATTCAAACGTTTTGAGAAACTGGTTCAACATTCACCAGAAGTCACGGATTGTTATGCCACAGGTGGCGGTGTCGATTACATCCTCAAAATTCAGGCTGAAGATATCGATCAATATCAGCGTCTTATCGACAACTGGTTGGAGTCAGAAGTGGGTATTGAGCGCTACTTTACTTACATCGTGACGAAAACAATTAAACGTGATGCAGACATATTAGAAGTCAAACAAAGCGTCTTGTTCTAAAAGAGAAAATACGCTTAAAACGCAACCAGAAAATTCATCATATCTAACAATGCGGAAAAGAAAATTCTGATGGTTTAAACCTCGGTATCAGAAATTATTCCGTTCACTTCTCCACTACAGTTTAACGATGGACAACGACGCTGGGAGAGGGAATCATGACAGCACTGCACAGCTTACATGCAGAGGAATTAAAAGCCTCGCACGACATGATGGCGATAATGAAAGATGTACGCTTGGTGAGAGGTTTAGCGTACGTAAATGGCAAATGGGTAAGTGGTGACCAATTTCACCCGGTGGTTAACCCAGCGGATGGTACGGTCATCGGCTACATCACTAAGCTATCTCAACAACAACTCTATCAAGCGATTGATGAAGCCGATCAAGCCTTTCGTCAATGGCGAAAAATGCAAGCAGAACAACGCGCTGAAATTCTCATGTGTTGGCACGATCTGATTCTAGAATCAAAACAAGATCTCGCTCGTTTGATGGTCATGGAACAAGGCAAAACATTAGGTGATGCTTTAGGTGAGATTGACTACGGCGCCTCCTTTATTCGTTGGTTTGCAGAGGAAGCACGACGTAACTATGGCGAAACCATCCCAAGTCATATTCCGAATGCGCAACTGTCGACGATGCGCGAACCGATTGGTGTCGCAGCATTGATTACGCCATGGAACTTTCCTAATGCCATGATCACACGAAAAGCCGCCGCGGCATTAGCGATAGGCTGTCCAGTGCTCATTAAACCCGCCAGTGAAACGCCTTTCTCGGCATTGGCCTTGGCAGAGTTGGCGGACCGAGCTGGTTTTCCGCCAGGTGTATTTAATGTGATCACTGGCGATGCGGTGATGGTGTCACAAACCTTGTGTCACTCCGATAAAGTCAAAGCGCTCTCATTCACAGGCTCAACTCGAGTGGGTAAATTACTGCTGCGCGACGCGGCACAAACCGTGAAGAAATGCAGCATGGAGCTCGGCGGTAATGCCCCTTTCATCGTACTGGCAGATATGGATATCGAGCAAGCAGCCAAAGCCGCCGTGGATGCCAAGTTTCAAACTGCGGGACAAGACTGCTTGGCCGCAAACCGTATCTTCGTCCCTGATGATAAGTACGAAGCGTTTTTGGAAGCGTTTGCCAAAGAAATGAACCACATCGTTTTAGGCAATGGTTTAGATGAAAAAACCACCATGGGGCCGCTGATCAATCTAGCTGCAGTCGATAAAGCACATGATTTGGTGCGTGACGCACTCGACAAGGGCGCGCGATTGGTGACGGGATACCACCAGCCCGTACCAAGCGAAAACTTCTTCGCGCCAACATTACTGGCCGATGTCACCCCAGACATGGCGGTGTATCGCGAAGAGAATTTTTGTCCTGTAGCAGGCGTATTGCCTTACCAAGACTTAAATACCGTGATTGAAATGAGCAACGACACTGAGTACGGCTTAGCTGCCTATGTTTATGGTCACGATATTCACCAAATTTGGCGCTGCATGCGTGGTTTGGAGTTTGGCATGGTGAGCGTGAACTCGGTCAAGATGACTGGCCACCCTATCCCATTCGGCGGCGTGAAACAGTCAGGGCTTGGACGAGAAGGCAGTCGCCACGGCTTTGAAGAATACAGTGAAATCAAATACTGCTGCTTGGGCGCATTGCCTACCGTCAGTGGCAGTTGAGATACGAAATATGGATATCCAAGAGGAGAAGGATCATGAGCAACAAAACCCAACAACTTTTAGAGATCGATCGTCAGAGAGTATTTCATGCCTCAACCCACCTGAAGCAGTATGCGGCTGGGGAGCTTTCGGGAAGAATTATCTCGAGCGGAAACGGAATACGCATCACCGACTCAGAAGGCATCGAGCTAATAGACGGCTTTGCCGGGTTGTATTGTGTGAACATTGGCTATGGCAGGACTGAAATGGCCGATGCCATTTATGAACAAGCCAAAGCGTTGGCGTACTACCACACTTACGTCGGCCATACGAACGAAGCGCTAGTCACACTGTCAGACCGCATTATCAAAATGGCGCCTGAAGGCATGAGCAAAGTCTACTACGGCATGTCAGGCAGTGACGCGAACGAGACTCAACTTAAGCTAGTGTGGTACTACAACAATGCTCGTGGTCTACCAGAGAAGAAAAAAATCATCTCCCGTGATCGTGGCTACCATGGTTCAAGTATCGCTTCGGGTTCAATGACCGGGTTACCTCTGTTCCACGCACATTTTGATTTACCGCTTGATCGCATCAAGCACACCATGGCGCCGTATTACTACCGCCGTGAAGACGAGAGTATGTCTGAGCTTGAATTCTCTCAATATTGTGCGGATCAACTCGAAGCGATGATCTTGGAAGAAGGCCCAGAAACGGTGGCGGCGATGATCGCAGAGCCGGTGCTCGGTACTGGTGGTATTGTGCCACCACCAGAAGGTTACTGGCAGGCAATTCGCAAAGTGCTCGACAAATACGATGTACTCTTGATTGCGGATGAAGTGGTCTGTGGCTTTGGTCGCCTCGGCTCCGACTTTGGCTCACTTCATTACGACATGAAACCGGATCTCATCACGGTAGCGAAAGGGTTAACCTCAGCGTATCAACCTCTGTCAGGTGTGATCGTTGGAGAACGCGTTTGGAGTGTGCTAGAAAACGGCACCGACCAATGGGGCGCCATTGGACACGGCTACACCTATTCTGGTCACCCAATGGGAGCGGCGGCCGCGAACTGCAATCTCGATATCATTGAGCGGGAAGGCTTGGTGCAAAACGCAGCCGACGTCGGGGCTTACTTGCAGCAACGCATGGCGGAGACGTTTAACGATCATCCATTAGTCGGTGATACCCGTGGTATTGGCTTGTTACATGCGTTGGAGTTTTCTTCCGACAAACTCCGCCGAGCACACTTTGATCCAAACTTGAAAGTGGGTCCACAAATCGCGGCGGCCTGTTTAGAACAGGGGTTGATCGCACGAGCAATGCCACATGGTGACATCCTCGGCTTTGCTCCACCGCTTATCGCAAATCGTAATGACATCGACACCATTGTCGATAAAGCGCATCAAGCGGTAAACAAAGTGATGGATAACCTCGTCACGTCTAAACAGTGGCAGCCAAAATAGCCGCGCATGACCCTACTCGCAAACCTACCAACAATTACCGCCCCCTCTAACCAAATTAGAGGGGCGGTCCTAAGAGATAGACGACATGGAAACAATACCAGCAATACTTTCCGCATAAAAATCGATTGACAGGTTAGGCGAAGAGTTAAATTGTTGTTCAAGGTCAATAAGATGCGGAATGTAAAGCATTGAGACGAATAGAAGAAGAGCCGTGTACAACCCCTTTCTTAACGACGCGCTTTACCACGATTTTGATGGATCTTAAGTTTCGCTTTCATCTTGCGCTTTTCTGATGAACGACTCTTACTGCGACCACCGCGCTCGGGGGCAAGGTCTTTTTCAAGACTTGGTTCAAAGCCCTCTAGCCACTCTTGAGGCAAACGCGTATCCAGTAGTCGCTCGATATCCCCCAATAGGTACGCCTCATCCTGACTCATTAAAGAGGTTGCTAAGCCACTGTTACCTGCACGGCCAGTACGACCAATACGGTGAACGTAGTCTTCCGCCTTGAATGGCATATCATAGTTCACAACTTGTTCTAGCTGCTGAATATCGATACCACGCGCTGCGACATCAGTTGCAATCAACGCTCGCACCTTGCCTGATTTGAAATCGTCGAGTGCTTTTTGACGAGCACCCTGACTCTTATCACCATTAATTGATGCCGCTTTTATGCCGTCTAGCTTAAGTTCTTTTACGAGCGCATCAGTCCCCTGCTTAGTTTTGGTGAAGACCAACACTTGTTGCCAGTTCTTTGAACCGATCAAGTAAGCCAACAGTTCACTTTTACGTGATTTATCAACCGGATAAACCATCTGAGTCACGGTGTCAGCCGTGCTGTTTTTAGGCGTCACTTGAATTTCACTTGGTGACTGCATCATGCGATACGCCATTGCTTTGATCTTGTTATCGAACGTAGCCGAGAAGAACAAGGTTTGGCGAACTTCATTCATACGCGAAAGAATGCGTTTAATATCTGGCATAAAACCCATATCAAGCATACGGTCAGCTTCGTCCAATACCAATACTTCTGTCTGGCTCAGCATAATGTTCTTAGTGAACATGTGATCAATCAAACGACCAGGTGTTGCTACCAAGATATCTGCGCCTGCGCGTAAGTTGTCAGTTTGAACCTTCATACTTACGCCGCCATAAGCCACAACCACTTTCAGGTCCGTGCCTTTCGCGTAGCTGGTTACATTATCAAATACCTGTTGTGCGAGTTCACGAGTTGGTACTAAAACCAATGCGCGAACTAACTTAGGGTTGGGGATAACGTTGTCTTTAGTCTCGATTAATCTTTGAATAATCGGCAAACCAAATGCTGCCGTTTTGCCGGTACCCGTTTGCGCACCTGCCAATACATCTTTACCTTCTAATACCAAAGGAATCGCTTGTTCTTGAACACTGGTTGGAGCCGTAAAATTTAGCTCTGATAGCGTAGTAAGAAGGTGCTCAGACAATCCAAGTTGGTTAAAAGATTTAGTAGGTTCAGACATAGTATGATGCTCAAAGATTAAATAGGCGCGGATTGTAGCAAACCTGCATTACGCTGTTTACCTTTCCTTTTGATTTTTCATCAATTGAAGCGTACTAAACTGGTTTGCTTCCGCTAAAACGCTTGGATATAGCTCATGAAAGTGACACTGCAACTTATCATAGTGGCGTTCGAGGTCTTGGTAACAGTTTTTTAGCATGCCTAGCTTAGGCCTTCTTAAAGCCATTCGCTGTAATACTAGCTCAATAGAAGACATGTCTTGATAGCTTTCCAGCCATCGTTGTTCTGCCATCTTCTGATGAATAGTAATGAAGTTTTCAGGCCAGTGTGACTCTTGATGCTCAAAAATCTGTTGATGACTGTCTAAACAAAAGTGCTCTAACGATTGTGTCGAGAACTTCTGCCAATGATTAGCCAAACAATGATCCCAGAATACATCGAGCGCAATAGGCGCAAAGCGTCTTGTTTGGTCTGAAAAGAGAGATTTTGCAGAGCGTGAAACATCATGACGGTCGGTATAGCTATCAACGAATCGATGAAGTCTTATGCCGTTAGAAAGCGAATCTGAATAGTGTTTATTGGGGTCACCCTTAACGAAGTCACCTAACAAATTACCGGCTAAGTTGCTGTTACAATGTTGAGCGATGTGTAGGTGTGCGAGAAAGTTCATTGAACCTCATTAAAGTATCGAGAACTAAGTAACATGGTAAACGTACTCGTTTATCTTCGCGAACTTTAATGAGGATAGTTTTGCTATGAAGTGTGAGCGAATGAGATTTGCTCAGTTTAAGAATTGTTTAATTTGAGAATGTTGAACTACAAAATCTTTAGCTAAGAAAGCTTAGTTTGAGATTTAAAAAGTTCTTCTGCCAGCTGTTGAACGGTCTGCTCATAGTCAGATAAATCAATGCCGATTTCCATAGCATCTAACAACTCAAGACTTTCGTCATTATAAGATTGGTCACTCATAGTGCCCCCTCTATTCCTTGGTGTGGACATAATGTCCTGTTAACTAGTGCACCATCTTGGACTTATATTATGTCACTTTGATGAAAGCACTCTACTTTACCCATTCCATATTTATAGCTTGAAGCTACTCGCGATCATTAACGCTTGTTACGCTAAAGGGGTATGCGCGAACGACATATGTACTAACACCTTACACTAAGTACAACTAATTACTCTAAAAGTTTTGAAGCGGATCATAGTCAAACGTTTGCCCTTTTCATTCCACTCATCGAACTCAATCGAATGTACAATAAAATTTACAGTGGATATTTAAAATTACATTAAGCATTGCATTTGAAATTAAACTCAATCAGAATACTTAAAAATCGAGATATTCTTTGGGTTTATTCTCTTAAGCTAGAAGAATTACAACGTAAACACACCTTAACGTAAAGAATTATATACAATGAATAAATCAAAGGTTTTTGGTAGTACTTTGATCATTGCAGGCACTACAATTGGTGCTGGCATGCTCGCCCTTCCACTCGCTTCAGCTGGAATTGGTTTCTCAACTTCACTTTTTTTAATGCTGGGGTTATGGGCTCTAATGGCCTTCACTGCATTATTAATGGTGGAGCTTCACCAATTCGCAGAATCGGACGCCACCCTACATACTTTAGCTCACACAATTTTAGGGACCAAAGGAAAGTGGATAGCGAGCTTCGCCGTTATGTTTCTCTTCTACGCTTTATGTGCGGCATACATAGCCGGCGGTGGTGCACAATTTAATCAGCGTATCTCTGAGATCACTAACATTCAACTTAATAGCCAAATCACAACGCTTTTGTTCACACTGTTAGTTGCATGCGTTGTGACCATTGGTACACATAGTGTCGATAAAGTTAACCGAGTTTTATTTGGATTAAAGTTGATCGCAATGGTCATCGTGCTCAGCTTCTTAGCTCCAAATATTACTTCGCAGTACCTAATGAGCATGCCTTTACAACAAGGCCTTGTTGTTGCAGCGATACCGGTTGTATTTACCTCTTTTGGTTTTCACGGCAGTATTCCATCAATTGTCCGGTACTTAGATGGTGATGTTCGCTCTTTACGTAAGGTAATGATTATTGGTTCTGCATTGCCGTTGGTTATATACGTATTCTGGCAGAGCGTAACTTTAGGTGTAGTTAGCCAAGAACAGTTGCTATCAGACACAAGCTTAGGCGCACTTTTAGTCTCACTGTCGCAAACCGTTCAACAATCAAACTTAAGTGTGATAGTTGGTGTATTTGCCGATCTTGCGCTTCTGACTTCTTTTATTGGCGTTAGTTTAGGTTTGTTTGAATTCATGGGCGATTCATTGAGCAAGAAACTAGGTAATGCAAAACGCGTTAAAACAGCCGCTATCACCTTCTTGCCACCACTGGGGTTTGCGTTATTTTATCCACAAGGTTTCATCATGGCCTTGGGTTACGCCGCAATTGCACTGTCAGTATTGGCGATTCTTTTACCAACCGTGATGGTATACAAAGTGCGCTACACGAACTTCTCAGCAAAGCCTCAAGGTACAGAAGCGACCTACCAAGTGTTAGGCGGAAGCAAAGCGTTATTTTTAGCCGGCAGCGTTGGTGTATTTATCATTGCCACTCAAATTCTTATTTCAGTGGGATTACTACCTTCATTAGGTTAATAAACCCATATCTAACAATTACACTTGATGGAGATCTCATAAATGGCATGTTGGTATCATTAATTTTCACAATTAATTGATTGTTGTCACATTTTTATTGAGATCGGTTATTTAGAGTCCACGGTAAAGGATTTACCGTGGAGTTTTTATGAAAGAAGTACAATTTCGAACGATAGACAAGCTGTTTATTAAAATGTCTATCAACGATAAGTTTTGGGTTATTTTCTTAATCTTTTTCGCCGCTGTGGCGAGCCTAGCTGGAATGAGCTACGTCAACAAAATGGAACAAATTGACGCAAGTGCAAAACAGCAAGTTGAATATCAACTCAAAGGCATTTTATCAGCGTCAGATTCCCCTGCCTCTGTTCGTTCTGTTAGCCAACAAACAGGCGCTCAAGAAACCATCATTTCGAACAATGGCGCGGTTACCGCAACAGCTATTGGACAAGATGGTAATTACTACTCTCTTACCGTCTCAAACAACGATACACAAAACCAAAAGCAGCAAGCACTGTACACTTTATTACTCAGTCTTTTATGGTGTGTGCCTTTTGGTCTTTTCTGTTATTGGGTAGCGACCTTCTTAGGTGGCGCTCTTTGGGTACTTTACTCAACGACTCAAAAGATTGGTGATGGTGACTTAACTTCACGCCTTGGTTTCCACCCTGGCCGTGATGAATTTGGTACGATTGGTTGTGCACTCGATCGCTCAATGGACACCCTAAGTGAGTTGGTTAATAACGTTAATCACAGCGCAGCCTCACTAAGTGAAACGTCTGCTTCTTTCGAAAAAGAGATGAAGCGCAGCGAAACACAAATCATTAGCCAGAACTCATCCCTAGACTCTGTTGCGACAGCAATGGATCAGATGACGGCATCTGCGAATGAAGTGACTAATATTTCCGCGCGTGCAACAGAGCAAACTGAGCACGATACGCAGCAAATCAATGACAGCCACGCTAAAGTTCAACTCGCAATCTCAGAGATCACCACCCTTTCATCTTTGATTGAGCAAACCTCTTCTTCTGTTACCAGCTTGAATGTGAACACCAGCCAAATTAATGAAGTGATCACGACGATCAACGCTATCTCAGAGCAAACCAACCTACTTGCCCTGAATGCTGCGATTGAAGCAGCTCGTGCGGGTGAACAAGGTCGTGGTTTCGCGGTCGTTGCTGATGAAGTGAGGACCCTGGCGAGTAGAACTCAATCAGCTACGGTTGAAATCCACGCAATGATTGAACGTTTACAACAAGAAAGTCAAAATATCGCAAAGATCACCGAGAAAACGGTCAATCAAGCACAAACCAGTAGCCAGTTGATTTCAAATATTGGTGATGACGTGAACTCTATCGCCGACTCGGCTCAAGCTCTAATGGACATGAGTATTCAGATAGCAACGTCAGCGGATGAGCAAAGTAACGTCGCGAATACCGTCGCAGCGGAACTTAACGATATCCGTAGTCAATCCAATGTGATTAAAGACGTGGTACAAAACTCTTCAAATGGCGTATCTAAGCTAACAGAAGCATCGGTGTCTTTATCTAAAACATTAGCAAGATACCGTACTTAGCGTTCGACCTAAATAACACTAAGTGACTCTAAGTTAAAATCAACGAAACGAAGAAGGGCTCGATAGAGCCCTTTTCCCTTATGAGTGTTTTAAATTAGTTTACGCTGAAAGCTAGGTTGTCATTAAAGATATATCGGTCTGAGGTTGGATCTCACAGTTTCAATCCAACCATTGGCAGCAAAGCCTACCGTTACAACATCGAAACTAGCACCGAAAAAGTAACGTATTCATCTAAAATGAGACGCACCACTGTGTGCCCACTAACTATCGAATTATCATTACCATGAAGCAAGTCGCAAAGGAAAGATTATGAGACATCAAAACTGTCTAATAATCGAGCTTAGGGGTAATCTAGTGGAGCAGGTCTTACTTTCGCTTACCCTCTTGCTGCAGGTGACACATAATGAATAATACAGAAGCATCAAATATCGAAAACGTTACATGCCCTTTATGCCAACACGACGAATATCTGCTTTCGGAAAGTGGAGAAAAGTTTACGTGTGCATCTTGTGGTTTCCATACCAAACAGTTCAGTAAAATCGTTAGCCTTCAGTTGGGTGCTAACCCGCCAAAGCTTCCGAGTTCGGTATATCATCACTTAAACAGTGCTTGCCATTAAGCCAAACCGAAATTTCTTCTAAACTGTATATATCCTGAGCCGCTAGCTCTGCTGAGTCGGCTTCTGGATCCACTATAGACTCATCAATACTTGGACGTAACCGGAATGACTGAACACCGGCACGAACGCCAGCTTCCACTCCTTTCAAGGTATCATCAACATAGATGCACTCATTGGGTAAGAAACCCATGCTCATTGCGGTATACATAATCAGATCTGGCTCTGGCTTCCAGCTATTTGCATCAAAGGCTGAAAACACTTTCCCCTTAAAGTCGTCGAGCATTCCTGTCATTGCCAATGACGATTCAACTCGAGATTTAGGCGCATTTGAGGCAATACAAAACTCGATGTCTTGCTGCTTTAGGAACTCAATAAGACCGATCGCACCATCCATTGGCTTTAGATGTCGTTGGAATAGTGCTTCTAGCTCTGCGCGATATAGCGGTTCAAGTGTATCAATAGAAATAGATAGCCCAAGACGTTCTCGTGTATCCATTAAGATATCGGCCAATTTCCCGCCTTGAAAGTGTGCATAGCAGTCAGTAACATTTAAATCAGCCCCAAAACTGGCGAATACATTCACCAAAGCTTGGCAACATAACTTTTCACTATCAATAAGTGTTCCGTCACAATCAAAAATCACACACTTCGTCTGTTCTAACCGCATAGATATATCACCCGTATTGAATCCAAGCTTTATCCTATAGCGTTATTTCACTCCTAAGGATGACTAAGGTAACAGTTTACCGATACCCTCTTATTTCTCTTCACGAAATATGCAGTGGATCACTTTAACGCACCAAGATAAGCAACAGATCTCATTTTAATTGTTTAAATTGCTTAGATTGAACAATGCTGAATATTATTTGGCTTATAAAAGTCATCAAATGTCGTATAAAAATAAAAATGTAAGTTTGAGAGGAGAGCTTTGAAGAGGGTTCGCATAAATATAACACCAATCACAATAAATTAGTGATCATATATACCGCCCCCTTTGTTAAAAGGCCGTGCATTGTATTAAGGTCAACGCTTTCTCAAGGAACCTTTAGTTTTCTAGCCACACTTTACGGCTAGAATCTTGACCTTCTACCCAAAAGTCATGCAGCTGCTTAGCAAAGCCGATCACATTTTGATCATCTTTATTCACAACATCCGATATCAGCAACTCATCATCTTTTTCTGTAACGATGGCACTCGCCACAACATCACCTTTTTGAGTACCTACATATAATTCATGTTCATCCGATAACATTATCTGGCTCAAAAACTCTACGATATTGGCCCTATCCGCTTTATCTGAGTAAGCACTGGCTTGGTTAAGTGAGAATAGTACCGTCAACTTATGGAAGTCGACTTTATGCAGTTCATCTATTTCAGTGGGAGTTTGGTGTTGCGGGAGGAGTTGATAAGTTCTTTGGGAGAGTTGTTTTTTATAGATCTCTCGACCTAGAAGACTTTCCTTTGCGGGGTACGCGATGTCAAGCTGGCCAAATAGCCATTGGTTTTTATTATGTGCAATTTCAGGTATTTCATTATTCATTCTTTTAGTACCTACGGTTAGTATCCCCAAATATCACAATTATTTGGAAGACATATGGTCGGTTGAAGTGCCGAACTACAAACAGAGAGCATACAGAGCATGAACATGGCCAACAAGTAGTTTAAATGCTTCTTAGTTTTCATTATCCAACAACATCCTTTAAGAAGTTAGCGAAAAGCTCTACACTAATATGCGAACTTTCAATAATCTTCATACTAAACAGAACTATACAAACCAAAGGACTTCTTATGAAAAAAGCCTTAATAGCAGCAGGTATCCTCTTTATGTTAGCCGGCTGTTCAGACAACGAGGTTGGTGACGTCTCTTTGGGCTTCTTCACTCTCAAGGATATAAAAATGTCATCTTTGGATGATGATAAAATTCCAGGCGTGACGTGTCACATAGCTTCAGTTGAGGCAAATCTTAGCCTTTCTGACCCAAGTGACAGCTCTATTTCTTGTCGTCAAACCGGTGAAATCACACCAGAAATGATTGCTCAAATAGACAAGAGTAAATCTGGTGAAGTGGTCTTTAAACAATCAAAAAGCATCTTCTTTAAGACCATGAAGGTTCGTCGTATCTACGACGCGGCGAATCAATCACTGCTCTACTTGTCTTACACAACCAAAGAAACAGAAGGCAGTTTTAAACACAGCCTTTCAACTGTTCCACTATTAGGTACAAAAGCTTACGTTGAACCGTCAACGTTAATACCAACAGAATAGTGATACCGAGTCACCTGTACAGACATTGTACAGGTGACTCTGAATGTAATAAAAATGAAAGAAACAGAATAAAAACGTGATATCATGCGGCAAAATTTTTTCACTGTATTTTTCATATGAAGTTTCCTGGACAGCGTAAATCTAAGCACTACTTTCCAACTCACGCACGTGATCCGTTGGTCAACCAAATTCAACAAACACCTAAACTGCACCGCGCAACCATTGTTGGTGTTGGCCAGACTATTGTTGATATCGAAGCCCGTGTTGACGACGCGTTCCTAGAAAAATATGAACTGAGTAAAGGCCACTCTCTTGTATTGGAAGAAAGTAAAGCCGATGCGCTGTATGAGGAACTCGTTGAATCTGGTTTGATCACGCATCAATACCCCGGCGATACTATCGGCAATACACTGCACAACTATTCTGTTCTAGCAGACAGCAAATCAGTACTGCTTGGTGTAATGTCTAAGAAAATTGAAGTTGGCTCATTTGGTTACCGTTACCTTTGTCGTACTTCTTCTCGTATGAACTTAAACCACCTACAAACTGTTGATGGTCCAATTGGTCGTTGTTACACGCTCATTACCGAAGATGGCGAACGTACGTTTGCGATCAACGAAGGTCATATGAACCAGTTGCTTCCTGAAAGTATTCCTGAACAAATTTTCGAAAAAGCCTCTGCATTAGTTGTCTCTTCATACCTGATGCGTGGTAACCCTGACGATCCAATGCCAAAAGCCGTACAAAAAGCGATCGAATACGCGAAAGCGCATAATGTGCCTGTTGTACTAACGCTTGGTACTAAATACGTGATCGAAGGCAACGCTGAATGGTGGCAAGAATACCTCAAAGAAAACGTAACGATCGTCGCGATGAATGAAGATGAAGGTGAAGCGTTAACTGGTGAGAAAGATCCACTGCTGGCTGCCAACAAAGCACTTGAGTGGGTTGACTTAGTTCTATGTACAGCTGGCCCTATCGGCTTATACATGGCTGGCTATACAGACGAGTTAGCGAAGCGCGAAACAACGTTTCCATTACTGCCAGGAAATATAGCAGAATTCAACAAATATGAATTCAGCCGTTCGATGCGTAAGCAAGACTGTAAAAAACCAGTAAAAGTGTACTCTCACATCGGTCCTTACCTTGGTGGTCCCCTTGAGATCAAGAACACAAATGGCGCTGGTGATGGCGCGCTTTCTGCTCTGTTACACGACATGGCTGCTAATAGCTACCACCATGTGAACGTACCGAATTCAGAGAAACACGAGTACACTTGTCTTACGTACTCGTCACTGTCTCAAATTTGTAAGTACGCAAACCGCGTCAGCTACGAAGTGTTAACTCAGCACTCTCCTCGTCTTTCTCGTGCATTACCTGAGCGCGAAGATAGCTTAGAAGAAACATACTGGGATCGTTAATCTGGCCATAGTCAGTTAGTTGGTTTGATGAACCAAATCCAGATCATCCATTTCTCAAAAAGAGTTGCTATAGGCAGCTCTTTTTGTATTCAACATAAATATAAACGTGGTGAAAGGCGACCACGTCAAATATTTTGCTCGTTTAAGAATTGATCCTGAGCAATAACGCTTTAGATCTGCCATCTTCCAGCACATAATTCGTGTGGTTGCCTTTACTTGGCCGATTTATACAGTACTATCGCCAGGCAACCGTTTACGTACTACCTTTCGGTTCTGATATAAGGATCAAACATGCTGTCTGATATTGATATTTGTCTCACAACTCCTCTTAAAAACATCCGTGATATTGCTGAACAAGCAGGCCTACAACATAACGAACACCAGCCATTGGGCTTATATAAGTCTAAAGTGTCTTTAACATTGTTGGAGCGTCTAGCAGATCAACCAGATGGCAAACTAGTTATCGTGACCGCTATCACTCCCACTCCTCTCGGTGAAGGCAAAACCGTTACCACAGTTGGGCTAGCGCAAGGCCTCGTTAAGATTAATCACTCAGCAATGGCTTGCATTCGTCAACCTTCAATGGGGCCGGTATTTGGCGTAAAAGGCGGCGCAGCTGGCGGTGGGTACTCTCAAGTTGCCCCTATGGAGCAGTTAAACCTTCACCTAACAGGTGACATTCACGCGGTTACTGCAGCTCATAATCTCGCCTCTGCCGCAATTGACGCACGTTTGTACCATGAACAACGCGAAGGTTTAGAAGTATTTGAAGCGCGATCTGGCTTAAAAGCGCTGGATATCGACCCAAACAGAATAGTATGGCGACGTGTACTCGACCATAATGACCGTGCACTGCGCATGATCACTGTCGGTAAAAACGAACCTGGCAAAACCATCAATGGCTACGAACGCGAAGATGGATTTGATATATCAGCCGCTTCAGAGCTAATGGCCATTCTCGCTCTTGCTAATGACCTTCAAGACTTACGAAAACGTATCGGTCGTATCGTACTCGCCTATAACCATCAAGGTATGCCATTAACGGCAGATGACTTCAACGTTGCAGGGGCTATGACAGTAACAATGAAGGATTCTATTGAGCCGACACTAATGCAAACCCTTGAAGGTGTCCCTACCTTAATTCATGCGGGACCATTTGCGAACATCGCCCATGGTAACTCTTCAATTATTGCCGACAAGATAGCCTTAAAGCTCAGTGACTTTGTTGTAACAGAAGGTGGATTTGGCTCAGACATGGGTTTTGAAAAAGCGTGCAATATAAAAGTAAAAGCCTCAAACAAGAAGCCCGATTGCGCAGTAATTGTAGCAACTTTACGTGGATTAAAAGCTAACTCCGGCTTATACGATTTGGAGCTAGGTACAGCCCTACCAGACTCGATCTTTAATGAAAACCAAGACGCACTCATTGCAGGTTTTGAGAACCTCAAATGGCACATCAACAACGTCAAGCAATATCAAGTGCCTACAGTAGTCGCGATTAATCGATTCCCACAAGATTCAGACAGAGAATTAGACGCACTAAAACAGATGATCATAAAATTCGATCCAAGCGTTGGCGTTGAAATAAGTGAAGCGTTTGATCAAGGTGGCGAAGGTACGACTCAGTTGGCGCATGCCATCGTTAACGCTTGCCAAGATGAGCGAGACTTTAAGCCTCTGTATTATCCTGAGCAAAGCTTGGAAGAAAAACTGATGTCTGTAGCGGAAGCCGGCTATGGCGCATCAAGTATCACACTATCACCACTTGCTAAGCAACAGCTCGCAGAGTTCAACAAACATGGTTATAGCGGTCTATCCGTTTGTTTGGCAAAAACCCCCTTGTCTATCTCTACTGAAGCGCACATAAAAGGCGCGCCAACTCAATTTGATGTACCCGTTAGAGAACTCAAACTGTGTGCAGGCGCTGGTTACATTTACGCTTTATGCGGCAATGTAATGACAATGCCCGGCTTACCAGATAGACCTGCATTTATGTCGTTAGACATTGATGACGAAGGGAGCATCATTGGTTTAAATTAGCGATTACAGAGCCTTAGTAAATAGAGTAAAAACACGAACAAAGGTCCTGCTCATGTTCCTCCGAGTATTACTGTCATCAGCGGGCCTTCATTTAACGATGACTTACTATTACTTATATGGCTTAATTAACAGCCTCGAAGCAAAAAGTTGCACTAAAACCGCAGTAATATGCAATTATTGCTTAAAGTTCTGGGTCAAGATCACATTAAAAGCCCTATAAAATATATAGTATTGCACCGGATTCTTTGAGGACGGTGGATGAATACAAGTATAAAAAAGCTGATCAGCCAATTTCTGTGCACTATGTTTGCCTTAGGATTAGTACCAGCACTCTACATCAACTCTGAATTTGACAGAGTAGAAGCTCAGCATACGCTAAATATCAAACAATCCAGTCAAAACCAAATAGAATACAGCTTCCACAAGCTAGCCGTTATTGTGGAACAAGTATCCAATTCAGTGCCTTCCATTGCCGATTCAAAAACGTTACTTCGTGCCATTAAAGAACCATCGACTATTCATAGAGAAGTATTGCAAGATCTTTGGATAATGCTGGCTCGTACCCAACAATATTACTCTCAACTTCGCTACTTAGACTTAAAAGGTGATGAAGTTTTTCGTATAAACTACCGCAATAAGAAAGCGACGATAGTTCCAACTCATAAGCTTCAAAATAAATCGGATCGTGACTACTTTGAAAGGCTTAGCCACTTGAAAATAGGGGAAGTCATTTCAAGTAGCATTGATTTAGAAGTCGAAAATGGCGAAGTCGTTCACCCATTGACTCCTACATTGCGAATTATGACCCCAGTTGCTTCAGAAGGTCGTATTCTTGGCTATTTTATTGCAAACCTGAACATTCTAAAAATCTACGAACACCTTCTTTATCAAATCAACACATCTGCAGCCGTCCCTGTAATACTCAACAAAACGGGACATATCATCATGGGGCCTGATCTTGAAGAATCATTTGGACACCTTGTTGAGTCACGCTCAAATAAAACTTACGTAAATCTTTACCCCGAACTTTGGCAAGCAATTCAAGACAACACTTCTTCTAGCTATTTTGACGGTAAAAATTGGTACTTCTATGCAAATATCAGCCCCAAAATAGAGCAGTTTGAAGGCCCAATATACATGGTTCTTCATATTAAAAATCAACAATTTAGTAGTCAATACCAACGAGAAAACCACGCGATCATTGTGCAAGTTATTACACTCACAATACTAATCTCAATGATTTCAGCTGGCTTCGTGCTATGGAATAGAAACCACAAAAAGAACAGCATCGAAAGCCAATTAGCCAAAGTGGCAATGAATGGCATGTCGGCCTTAGTCATTACCGACAGAAATAATCGAATCATAAAAGTGAATCAGGAGTTTACTCGTGTAAGTGGCTACGATTTGGAAGATGTAAAAGACCGCCAACCTTCTATGTTTGCCTCTGGCCGCTACAACCAGGAGTTCTACATCAAAATGTGGAGCGTAATCAAGCAAAAAGGCATGTGGGAAGGTGAAGTGGTGAATCGTCGTAAAGACGGATCGTTGATTACGGAAATACTTCGAATTCAAACCATCAAAGACTCAAAAGGTACCATTCAGTTTTACGTCGCATCATTTGTAGATATAAGCAAACACAAAGAACTTGAGAACAAACTAAGAAATTTGAGTGAGAAAGATGCATTAGCAGGCTGTTGGAACCGACGTAAGTTCGACCGTGAACTTCGCGACGAATGCTCTCGTGTAAATCGTTATCCCACCCGAGAACAGTCTTGCTTAGCTATCTTAGATATTGACCACTTCAAACGTATTAACGATCGGTTTGGCCACGACTATGGTGATCGAGTCATTCAAACCGTCGCTCGAATATTACAAAGAGAATGTCGTGAAACCGACTTTGTCGCTCGTATTGGTGGCGAAGAGTTTGGCGTTATTTTACCTCATACAACAACTGAAGAAGCAGAGTATGTGCTTAACAGGCTAAGAATCGCTATCAGTATTGAACTCGACAACGTGACAACGGTAAGCGGAGGAATCACCAACCTCACAGATGACCCTGCACTCAATTATAAGTGCGCCGACTTAGCATTATACGAGGCAAAAGCGGCAGGTCGAAATAATGTGTGTTTGTTCCTAGACGCAGAAATGAACGAGATCGCCTAGCGGAGAGAGCAATATCGCCTGTACTAGGCAGTGCTTTAGTCTGGTGCTGGATAAAACTCTAATTGATTACCTTCCACCACTAAAATGCAATCCATATCCGCAGCGTGCGCCGCCTGCTTACCAAGATTGGTATCTTCAAATACAACACACTGCTTTGGCCGCAAACCCATGCCTAAACATGCATCCAAGAAAGTGTCAGGGTTTGGCTTATGATTCTTAACGTCGGTCGCTGTTACTAAAATATCAAGCTTATTTAAGATGTCCGTTTTCTCTAGCAATTGTTCAGCGCTTTTACGCTGACTGCCCGTCCCTACCGCAATTTTCTTGTCGCCTAAGTATTCTAACAACAAAGAATGGGTACAAGGGATAACGTCTCCTTTGTCTTCAATAGCCGCAAACGCAGCCATTTTAAATGTCGACACCGCGTGGGGATCGAGTGATAAACCATATTTACGATTCACTTCGCCGGCGATCTTATAACTCGGCATACCACCTAAACTATGTAGCCAAGACGCTTCGAAATGAAAGCCGAACTGCTCTGCCGTTTTTTGCCATGCTTTGACATGAGCAGGCATTGTATCAATTAACGTACCATCCATATCAAAGATTAACCCTTCATACATCGTCAAATCTATTTTCATTACTACTACCACTCTTTAAGAAAGTTACTGATACCATAACCAATATTCAGTATCATGACCGCATATTTCCGTTAACTATGGATGTTTATGTTACAAATATCTAACTCTGTTTCGATTCAAGACTGGGAGATCCAGTTAACAGCGATCAGAGCACAAGGGGCTGGCGGCCAAAACGTCAATAAAGTATCAAGCGCGATACATTTACGTTTTGACATTAAGCACTCCACCCTATCTGATTTCTACAAAGAGAAACTCTTAGCATGCAAAGATAGCCGCATCACCAAAGAGGGTGTGATTATCATTAAGGCGCAACAATATAGAACTCAAGAACAAAACCGAGACGATGCTTTGGTGCGTTTGAAAGAACTCATCTTAGAAGCAACAAAAGTTCAAAAAGTTAGGCGAGCGACAAAACCGACAAAAGGTTCTCAAAAGAGACGTTTAGAAAGTAAAAAACAAAGAAGTACCACAAAACAACTCCGAGGAAAAATCAGCTAATCGTTCTATGGCACCAAAATGGGGAAAATATAAAATAGCAGTCAGACTTTATTGATTCATCGACTCATTGACTCAATAACCGTTATTTAAGCTTAATTAATAGTGACTAGCTCTTAACGTAATATTGCTCTTCTGACGCCACCAAGTAACATCAACACACCAAGCAAACCAAACGATACGCTACCACCACTGCTACCAGAACCAGATGAATTTAGCGCATTCACATAAGCCGTTCGTTTGGCGTCAGTAGAAACAAACTGAGCGGTTTCGTTACCAGCAATAACACTGTCGATCCAAACTTTGTAGTCTAATATTTCCGTAAATACAGACGTTACGGCAGAACTGCCGCCACATGTTTCAGGTCCAAAACTGGTGATCCCTACTTGTCTGTAAATCGAACCGTCCTTCCAGTAAGCAGGACCGCCAGAGTCCCCCTGGCAAGTACCTCCGTATAACTTAGTGAAGGCGCTATAGTCACCAACAAAACAAATTTGATTACTCGTCAGTGCTGAGCCACCAGAGAATGCTTTTGCGCATGTGGGGTTATCTACATAATTTAGTGGCGCTCTCTGTAATATCGTTGTGCCATCAAAGTCCGATTTTGTATCACCATGGCCTACAACAACAAAATCCTTTGCGACATTACGATAAGTATCATCTGGCGGGTATTTCACAACATCATTGATTGAATCGATATTAAGTGCGCTTTCTAGCTTGAGTACAGCAACATCATTGCGTAATAGATCGCTCAACGCATTTGAATAGTCACTGCGATAGTAAACTTCTGAAACTCGTGCTTTTTGAATGTTACCGTTAGGGAATTGAGAAGTGTCTTCCAGTTGAGGGACAACTGAAGTAAACAACTGCCCTTCTTCATTACCGTAAATACAATGTGCTGCGGTTAAAATATGCGTTGGATCTAAAATTGTCGCACCACAATAAGGGCCTGTTGAATAGACGCCATCGTAATCGATACGGTCAATGAACAAGCTCGCCATTGAAGGAAATTCACTGACTGAAGCGTCACTACCATTCACAATATAAGGTGTCACCCCTACGTCAGCAGTCATCTCGACCGTGTTTTCTGCTGCCATAACACTTGATGTACAGATTAATGGCACTAAGAGCCCTAAAACGGCTTTACGAATCGGACTAACTGGATGGATCTCATTCATAGGTAACTCCTTGCAATCCCTACTACTTATTGAATAATGAAAGATTCGCTACCATAGCATGTCATAACTAACAGTATAGTGAATATTCTCAACTGTAATGAGATACTTATTATTTTATAAGCCAATTTAAAATGACGAGACTTAAGTGTAGCAATTCAAACTAAATACGCTCTTAAACACAAAAAAGCCCACTGTTAGACTTTTCAATACAGAAAAGCAAACAATAGGCTTTCGTTATACTTAGTGTTTTCTCTTAAAAGAGATTAGCCACGGTAGTAACGTTGAGGTACGAATGGCATTTTTTCTACTGTCATTGGTAGCTTCTTACCACGAACTTCAGCGTATACTTCAGTGCCAATAACCGCTAGGTCAGTACGAACGTACGCCATAGAAACAGGCTTGCCCGCGTTAGGGCCCGCTGTACCACTTGTAACTACGCCAATCTTGTTGTCTTCAGCATCAAACAATTCAGCGCCTTCACGTACTGGCGCTTTAGTTTGGCCCACTAGACCAACACGCTTGCGTTGCACGTCTTTCGTTGCGATTTGCTCAAGAATGATATCGGCACCAGGGAAACCACCAACACGTTCACCGTCAGTACGACGCACTTTTTGAATGCCCCATAGAAGGCTAGCTTCTACTGGCGTCGTTGTTGTATCTAGGTCGTGACCGTATAGACATAGACCACACTCAAGACGAAGTGAATCACGTGCGCCAAGGCCAATCCATTCTACTTCAGCTTCTGCAGTTAGCTTACGCGCTAGCGCTTCAGCGTGATCGTTAGGAACTGAGATCTCGTAACCATCTTCGCCCGTGTAACCACTGCGGCTCACGATGCATTCAACGCCATCGATATCCATTTTTTGAACATCCATAAACAGCATATCGGCAACGCTTGGTTGGAAACGAGCAAGAACTTCAGACGCTTTAGGGCCTTGAAGTGCTAACAGAGCACGATCATCAATGACTTCCATTTCTACGTCTGCAGGAAGGTGAGCCGTTAGATGATCGATATCTTGTGTCTTACAAGCTGCGTTTACAACAACAAACAGGTGATCGCCTAAGTTAGCCACCATTAGGTCGTCCATGATACCGCCCTGCTCGTTAGTAAAGAACGCGTAACGCTGCTTACCAGAAGGAAGGTCGATAATATCTACAGGAACCAAAGATTCTAAGACAGCAGCTGCGTTTGCACCATGTAGACGAAGTTGCCCCATGTGAGAAACATCAAAAAGACCGGCAGCATCACGAGTGTGCAAGTGCTCTTTCTTTACACCTAGTGGATACTGAACTGGCATGTCGTAGCCAGCGAAAGGAACCATCTTTGCGCCTTCTTCAACGTGAAGTGCGTGCAGTGGTGTTTTTAGTAGGTCTTGATTAGCGTGTTCTTGAGTCATTTTCTTCTCCATGAAGCGTTGCAGGCTTTCCAAATCGAGTCTGCCGCTTATATCTCTATTTAGAGTCACTTCTAACGATAAGTTTCATCATAAGTCACCTCAGCGTACTCGCGTTAGTAACATTGACGTCTTAACCTTAGAAGCAGTAGATAGTAAAAAGTGATGCCTTGTATATAGGCTTATATCGTTAGCTTGATACATCGGGTTGGTTGTATAAAATCTCTACAACTCACTTTCTAAGAATTCACTTCAGTAAACTTCAATCAATATGAGTAAACCGCGTTCACTATAGTAAACAAGCCTGAATCAGTTTTACACCCTTAACAAGATTAAAACAGCTCAAAATGTGACATTTAACAATTTAAAAACAATCCCTCGTTACATACAAAAACGCGACATTGATGATTTTCACATCAATATCGCGGCTATTGGCTAACGTTCGAAACAAAAGCAAACGTTTGCATTCACTATAAGAAATTCTAAGATTGTTAATTTATTTTGCAGTCACCCACAAAATGAGCGCATCTTCTGTACTGATAGAAACCAACATATGGCCCATATTGGCGTCGTAATACATGCTGTCACCTTCACTCATCGGTACGGGTTCGTAAAACTCTGAGTAGAACATCACATCGCCAGAGATAATCATTAAGAACTCTTCCCCATCGTGACGAACCCAATCACTGTACTCTTCGAAAGTACGTGCTCTTACACGGCTTTTAAACGGCATCATTTTCTTATTAGAAAGCTCAGTCGCAAGCAATTCATGCTCATAAGTCGGTGTTGGGTGAGGTTTTCCTTGACCCGCCTTAGTTAAGTCACGACGTCCTGTTGCGACTTTTTTCCTTGGTGGTTCAAAGAGTTGTGGCATGTCAATTTGCAACCCCATCGCTAATTTTTGCATAGCTTGAAAGGTTGGCGAGATTTGTTCATTCTCGATTTTGCTGAGCGTAGAACGCGCCAAGCCCGTTCTTTGGCTTGCTTCTTCTAGCGTAATCCCAAGCTTACCGCGGATATCTTTAATACGCTGACCAAGCCTTAGTGGTTCGATATTCTGATCTAACGTTTCCTTCGCCAACGTTAAAGATGGGTACTCATCATAAATGTCTTCTGACATAGGTCCCTCATTATATTCTTACTTCCTGTCTAGTCACTTCATTGTTGCATGAAGCGCTTTGTTGATTAAAGAGCACACACAGAAATAAAGCGTGCTCCTCGTAGCAAAACAAGAAAAGTTGTTTCCTATTGGAAATTTTTATTGAAAATTGATTTTATCGGAGCTATGTTATCGACTTGTTAGATGAAGAGATGCTACTTCAGCTTGCACCAAATGAGTATTTTAACATTTGTAAGAGCTGTTTTTTTACCCGAACTTTTTGGGAAACAATTCGTGCTGCATTGACCCTACAACGATCGATTAGATGCTGTAAGAGTATATTTAAAACGCAATTAACGTTTATCTCTACCTATACAGCGCAAACGATACCGATGCAGAAATCAACGTAAGACCTAATGGACTATAAAAACAATCACCATTAGCTTAATGAAAGGTCTCGACAATGAACGCTTACCAAAACCATAGCTTAGACAGCTTTTTCACTACGAACTTATCTGGTACTGACGACGCCGTATTTGCTGGCATCCAAGCAGAGAACACTCGTCAAAATGAACAAATCGAGCTTATTGCTTCTGAGAACATCGTTTCTAAAGCAGTAATGCAAGCTCAAGGCACTTGCCTAACTAACAAATACGCAGAAGGTTACCCAGGCCGTCGTTACTACGGTGGTTGTGAGCACGTAGATACCGTTGAAGCTATCGCTATTGAGCGCGCTAAACAGCTTTTCAAATGTGAATACGCAAACGTACAGCCTCACTCTGGCGCTCAAGCAAACGGCGCGGTTAAACTTGCGCTACTTCAGCCGGGCGACACTATCCTAGGTATGTCTCTTGACGCTGGTGGTCACCTCACACACGGTGCGCGCCCTGCAATGTCTGGTAAGTGGTTCAACGCTGTTCAATATGGCGTAGACCGCGACACTCTTGAAATCGATTATGAAGCGGTTCGCGCTTTAGCTATCGAAAGCCAACCTAAAATGATTATTGCTGGTGGTAGTGCTATCCCACGCGTTATTGATTTCGCTAAGTTCCGCGAAATCGCTGACGAAGTTGGCGCTATCCTAATGGTCGATATGGCACACATCGCGGGCCTTATCGCGACAGGTGCTCACCCTAGCCCACTACCACACGCACACGTTGTTACCACAACAACGCACAAAACACTTCGTGGCCCACGCGGCGGTATGATTCTGACTAACCACGAAGACATCAACAAAAAGATCAATTCTGCAGTGTTCCCTGGCCTACAAGGCGGCCCACTTATGCACGTTATCGCAGCTAAAGCAGTGGCGTTTGGTGAAGCACTTGGTCCTGAATTTAGTACTTATATTGATTCAGTGATCGACAACGCAAAAGTTCTTGCTGAAGTATTGCAAACTCGCGGTTGTGACATTGTGACAGGTGGAACAGACACGCACCTAATGCTGGTAGACCTTCGTCCTAAAGGCTTGAAAGGTAACGTAACGGAAGAGGCATTAGAGCGTGCAGGGATCACATGTAACAAAAATGGCATACCATTCGATACAGAGAAGCCTATGATTACTTCTGGCATTCGTTTAGGTACGCCAGCTGGAACCAGTCGTGGTTTTGGCACTGAAGAATTCAAACTTATCGGTGAATGGATCGGCGATGTACTTGATGGCTTAGTTGAAAGCCCTGAAGGCAACGCTGAAGTTGAGCAACGTGTTCGCAAGCAAGTTAAAGAGCTTTGCAAGCGCTTCCCTCTTTACCGTTAGACCGTTTTTAAGATTTAAATTAAAACCTCATAAATTTTTGGAGAATAAGCAATGGACAATACACTAAAGTTTGCAGACAGCCACGAGTGGGTAAAAGACAACGGTGACGGTACTGTAACTATCGGTATTTCTGAGCACGCTCAAGAGATGCTAGGTGACGTTGTGTTTGTTGACCTGCCTGACACTGGAGACGAAATAGAAGCTGGCGAAAGCTTCTCCCTCGTTGAATCAGTGAAAGCAGCTTCTGATATCTACGCACCAATCTCTGGCGAAATCGTAGAAATCAATGAAGAATTAGAAGATAGCCCAGAGTTAATTAACGAAGAATCTTATGAAGGTGGATGGATTGTTAAAGTGAAGATGTCTGACGCGTCTGAACTAGACAACCTTAAAGATGCGGAAGAATACCTAAGCTCTATCGAAGAAGACTAATAGGTTCCTCATTACGATAAAGCTGCTCTTGTGAGCAGCTTAATTTTAGGGGCTAGCTCACGGCTCCAGAGAGAAAGTAGAACATATCATGACTGAATTACTTCAAAGCCAATTACTGAAAGACCTGGGTACTCAAAACGAGTTTGTTGCTCGCCATAACGGCCCAAATAAAGTAGACCAGCAGAAAATGCTTGAAACGATCAACGCGACTAGCTTAGACGCACTGATCGACGAAACGGTTCCTGCACAAATCCGTCTTGAAAAACCAATGACACTTGCTGCGCCACAGAGCGAAATGGACATGCTGACCTCTCTTAAAGAGATCGCTAACCTAAACCAAGTGAAACGTACTTTCATTGGCCAAGGCTACTACAACACATTCACTCCAAACGTTATTCTACGTAACGTTTTAGAGAACCCAGGCTGGTACACAGCTTACACACCATACCAACCAGAAATTTCTCAAGGTCGTCTTGAAGCTCTACTCAATTACCAACAAATGGTAATGGACCTAACCGGTATGGAAATCGCGAACGCATCCCTTCTTGATGAAGCGACAGCGGCAGGCGAAGCGATGACACTGTGTAAACGTGCTGGCAAAAGCAAGAGCAAAGTATTCTTCGTTGCTGACGATGTTCACCCTCAAACACTAGAAGTTGTTAAAACTCGTGCTGAGTACATCGGTTTTGAAGTAATGGTTGGCGCTCTTGAAACACTTCCAGAGCAAGACGTATTTGGTGCGCTTCTTCAATACCCGAGTACAACGGGTGAAGTTCGTGACCTAACAGACATCATTGCGAAAGCTCAAGCTAACAAAACACTGGTTACAGTGGCTACTGACCTACTTGCTTCTGCTCTACTTAAGCCAGCTGGCGAAATGGGCGCAGACGTAGTAATCGGTTCAGCGCAACGTTTCGGCGTTCCTATGGGTTACGGTGGTCCACACGCTGCATTCATGGGTACTCGTGAAAAGCATAAGCGTACAATGCCAGGTCGTGTGATCGGTGTTTCTATCGATACTCACGGTAACCAAGCGCTACGTATGGCAATGCAAACTCGTGAGCAACACATCCGCCGCGAGAAAGCGACATCGAACATCTGTACAGCTCAAGCACTTCTAGCAAACATGGCGTCTTTCTACGCGGTTTACCACGGTGCAGAAGGCCTACGTACTATTGCTCGTCGTACACACCACATGACAGCTATCCTAGCGGCTGGCCTGACTAAATCGGGTTACGAGCTAACGAACAACAGCTTCTTTGATACCATCACGATCAACTCTGAAGAGAAGACAGATGCACTGTACGCGAAAGCGCAAGCAGCAGACATCAACCTTCGCCTTCTTAAAGGTAAGATCGGTATCAGCTTAGATGAAACAACAACGATCGACGACGTGAATGCACTATTCGCAATCTTCGACGTGAAAGAAGACGTTCAAGCACTCTCTTCTGACATCGCATCAAACGAGTTTGCAGCAATTCCAGAAAACTGTCGTCGTGAATCTGAGTTCCTAACTCACCCAGTATTCAACACGCACCACAGCGAAACGCAAATGATGCGTTACCTAAAACAGCTTGAGAACAAAGACTTCTCACTAACGCACGGCATGATCCCACTGGGCAGCTGTACGATGAAGCTGAACGCTGCTGCTGAGATGATTCCAATAACATGGCCTGAGTTTGGTTCAATTCACCCATTCGCACCTCTAGAGCAAGCGGCGGGTTACACAGCGCTAGCGAAAGATCTAAAAGAGAAGCTATGTGAAATCACGGGTTACGACGATTTCTCACTACAGCCGAACTCTGGTGCATCTGGTGAATACGCCGGTTTAATCGCGATTCAACGTTACCACGCAAGCCGCGGTGAAGCTCACCGTAACGTTTGTCTGATTCCAAGCTCTGCGCACGGTACTAACCCTGCAACGGCATCTATGGTTTCTATGAAGGTAGTGGTTGTTAAGTGTGATGAAGATGGCAACATCGACATGACAGACCTAGCTGCGAAAATCGAGAAGCACAAAGACAACCTATCAAGCATCATGATCACTTACCCTTCTACGCACGGCGTATACGAAGAGCAAGTGAAAGAAGTGTGTGAACAAGTACACGCAGCGGGCGGTCAGGTTTACCTAGACGGCGCGAACATGAACGCTCAAGTAGGCCTAACTTCACCTGGCTTCATCGGTTCAGACGTATCTCACTTGAACCTACACAAAACATTCTGTATCCCACACGGTGGTGGCGGTCCGGGTATGGGTCCTATCGGTGTTAAATCGCACCTAGCACCTTTCCTACCAGGTCACATCGAAAACGGTGTACAAGGTTCTGACTACGCGGTATCAGCAGCAGATTTAGGTAGTGCTTCAATCCTACCTATCTCTTGGGCTTATATCGCTATGATGGGCGAACCAGGCCTAACAAATGCAACGAAAGTAGCGATTCTGAACGCGAACTACGTGATGGAAAAACTACGTCCTCACTACCCTGTTCTTTACCGTGGCATTAACGGCCGCGTAGCGCACGAATGTATTATCGACATTCGTCCACTTAAAGAAGACACAGGCATCAGCGAAGAAGATATTGCTAAGCGTCTAATGGACTTCGGTTTCCACGCGCCGACTATGTCTTTCCCAGTCGCTGGCACACTAATGGTTGAGCCAACTGAATCTGAAGGTTTAGAAGAGCTAGACCGTTTCTGTGAAGCGATGATCGCTATCCGTCACGAAATGGCAGCAGTGAAAGCCGGTGAATGGCCACTAGACAACAACCCTCTAGTGAACGCTCCGCACACACAAGTTGACCTTTCAGGCGCAGAATGGGGCCGCCCTTACTCTCGCGAACTGGCTTGCTTCCCATCGAAAGCAACGAAGAACTCGAAGTACTGGCCAACAGTTAACCGTGTAGACAATGTATACGGCGACCGTAACCTAATCTGTTCTTGCCCAAGCATCGATAACTACGAAGACTAATTCGTAGCGGCGTTAAGCAGCACAAAATAAGAAAAGGCGAACCAAACGGTTCGCCTTTTTGTTGTCTGAAATCTGAGGGCAATAAAGCATTGACCTTACCGTAAGGTAAAGGTTTAAGGTGCAATGACAGTCACGACAAATTAGGAAACGATGATGGGATGTTGCAACAAGGCGCCAAAAGGTGGTGCCCCTCTTGGCTTGCTTCTAAAAGTCACGCTTGGGATTGGGTTATTTGTGTTCATGTTAGCTCTGTGGCAGTAAGAAGCTAATGCACACTAGGTTTGAAGGTGCAATGGATAGCGCCAAGTTGATATTGGCGCCATAGTCGTTTGTTATGCGATTGGGCACTTCTTAAGTGATTTAGCAAAATAAAACTCTTTGGCACTTTCAACACTTTGCTTATTTATAGCTGCAACTTCTGAATAAGAAAGAAGACTATCCGACACGTTTGCAGCAAATGCGAACTTTGGGGAGACTGGAATTAAACAGAGTTCATGGTAACTATCTGCACACAAAAAATGCCCTTTCTTTGCTTGAAGTAAGCCCCACTTTGTATCCTTAAGCTCGAGTATTTGTTGGTTGATGCCAATTTGGATTTGAAGACCAGTTATCTGCCTCGCAGGAACTTCACCATCAGAATTAACAAATCCTACATGTTTAACTTCTAGAATCTCTTGTTGTTCCTTAGTTAAGTCATCGCCCGGAATTCCATTTAGTTTTACGTTTGGCAAACGATTGAAATGAAATTGATGGCGCAGCCGCCATAAAATGAAATACTTAGAGATAGCTTCGTGGTTTCTTTCAGACCAGACCCCAAGATTGTCAATTTGCTCGTGAAATCCATGCTCAATATCGACCATGTATCCACGCTCAGCACGTTCATCCCAATTGCGCTTAGTACAAAATATTTTTGCTCGTTTATTGCGATGAAATGTAGAAAGTGTCGATTTTTCATACACTTCAACATTCTCAATGTGATCGTAAAACTTACCAATTGAATGAGCAGTATGAAAGTGTTGCTCAATCGTAATCCCAAACGGATTTTTCTTTCTAGGCCTTTCGTACTCCATCATTTCCTCTTAAATCGCATAACAGCTATTAGACTAAAAAATTCTACATCTAATACAGAGTTTCCTATCTAGTTCCTTATGCCAGCAATTGTACTAGCCTTTGTCTTTCCATAACAATCACTTATACCTAAATCTTAGTGATTAGCGTGGCAAATATAGAAATTATCCATCTAGTATGATTCCCACGAAATCATGAACTTATGCGCGTCAAACCCGTATTGTAACCATCAGAACCTATCCGTACCTCGAAGCAAGTGAAACTCTATAAATCCAAAGCTTGACCCTATACGGTAAGGTGTTTATATTGTCGCCCGCCCAACGGGGCACATCCTAAAATGCACACCGGCCATCCTGCCATCATTCGTGTATTTATATTGGTGTTGTGAACTTCCATGCTAACGAAATTTCGTCCTTTTACTCGTGAATCGGGTGCACTTATGCACCTTTCGGTTCCAATCATTTTGACTCAAATAGCGACCCAAGCGATGGGATTTGTCGATACGACTATGGCTGGCCAAGTAAGCCCTGCCGATCTCGCCGCTATTGCACTTGGCACCAGCCTTTGGATTCCTGTATTACTGCTACTGCGTGGCGTGATTATGGCGTTAACGCCTGTTGTCGCTTACCACCGCGGCGCACGCGACTTTCAAAGTATCTCTGTTGAATTCTTCCAGATGGTTTGGTTGGCATTAATCGCGAGTGTGCTACTTATCGCTTACTTGGTGAGTGCTAAACCGATCTTAGAATGGATTGGGGTTGCCGCTGAGATCATCCCTATCGGCAGTGACTATGCTTTCGCCCTAGCCTTCGGTGTGCCGGGTATTGCCCTGTTCTACACCTTGAATGGCTTCTGTGAGGGTATGAACAACACCAAAGTACCGATGATCATTTCCGTGGTTGGTTTGTTGGTGAATATTCCTGTCAACTATGTGCTTATTTACGGTAAGTTCGGCTTCCCTGAAATGGGCGCTGTGGGTTGTGGTTGGGCGACGAGCTTGGTGTACTGGCTAATGTCGGGAATGTTGTATGCTTACATTAAAGGCCATCATCACTACAAAACTATTATTAGCTTTGCGGACGCGAAACCAAAAGCAAAAGAGATGCTTCACCTTCTACGGTTAGGTCTGCCTATCGGGATGAGCATCGCAGTATGTGGCAGCATCTTTGCGGTAATCGCTCTGATGATTGGCCGTATTGGTGCAGAGAACGTAGCAGCAGCACAAATTGCACTTAACATCTCAAGCCTAACTTACGTGATTCCTATGAGTATCTCGTTTGGTATTACGATTCGTGTTGGGCATGCACTAGGTGAAAAAGATGAACTTGGCGCCATTGAGCGCAGCAAAGTTGGTATCTTGGTTGCAGCATTAATTTCATTGCTTTCGGTTGCGATGTTCCTACTGTTCCCTGAATGGATCATTAGGCTTTACACCACTGACCCTGCGATAAGCGCAACGGCAGCAGTATTGTTGACCTTTACGGCTATGTACCAATTCAGCGATGCATTGCAAACCTCGGCTAATGGCGCACTGCGTGGCTATAAAGACACCAAGATCCCGATGATCTTAGCCATCGCTTCATACTGGGGCTTGGCACTACCATTGGGCATGGTGTTGGGCTTAACAGACCACATTGTTCCAGCAATGGGGGAAAAAGGCTTTTGGATTGGTATTCTGACGGGCTTAAGCGTTTCAGCGACACTGATGTTACTTCGCTTGCGATACGTGATTAAGAAGCGTGACTTGCCACCAGCAAGTGCTCCATTGGCAAACTAAGACAGAGCATCAAGCTAATACAAAAAAGCGCGTTATTGCTACTCGGCAATAACGCGCTTTTTTATTGAATTTCTATCAATCAGTTAAAGAGTGCGGTTTAACAATTGTTGTTAACAATACGGACTGTACACTCACATCCTTCATCAGGACATTGGCTGCCATTTGTTCGGCCAAAAGAGTCATAAAGAACAAAGCAACCTTGGCGCGTCTCTAGATCCGCGTCCGTTATGTTCGTACTATCTAGTTCAGCTTGGGTAAAATCGTAATCATAACCAACTACAGTATGTCGGTTACCGAAATCAGACGTTAAGCTGTCATCATCTGACAAGGTAAGGAAATCGAGCATTTTTAATGGTTTATCACCGGACTCTCCTTGACTTTCAGGGCATAGCGTACCCCAATCAACTTCAACGCTACCAATACCAAAGTCAATCACATAGTTACTTTGGTCACCTGGGTTTGTTGCGTCCGGATTAAGCCCAGCAATAATTGCTTTCGATGTTACCTGAGTAATTACCCCTTCCATTGCGCCCGCAACACCTTCAAGTACCGCTTCTCTCGCCGACTCTTGGATATTAAGAAACCTCGAGGCAGCCGTCACCGCTAATACCGCGAGTATAATGATCACTACGATCAGTTCCATTAGAGTAAATCCGTTTTTATTCATGACATCCACATCAGCTGATAGCTCTAGAGTATTAAATAGTTGAATCAATTATCAATAACTATACATTGTAATGAGCGATGTAACACCTTATGTATCGCGTCAGAGCTATTGTATAGTCGATTTTTTGACCTTGCTTTGAATTCAAATACCTTTAAACTGAATCCTATCTTGTTTTGTCAATTATGATTTTCTGATACTTGGCTTAGCCTTATTATCGGACTAAAATTACATGACAGCTAAACTTCGTATTCGCTACCAAACGATTGAAATCGAAAACACAGATATACACCTTTGTACCCTACGTGATAATCAACAATTTAATGACCCAGATAATGTTGCACTCAATATCGGTATTTCATCCGCATCGTGGCCAATTTTTGGGGTTGTTTGGCCATCAAGTTTAGTCCTCGCCCACCATATGCTTCATTTTGATACTAAAAACAAACGTATTCTTGAAATAGGATGTGGTATGGCTTTATCTAGTTTGCTCCTCAATGAGCAACGAGCCAACATCACCGCTACCGACTTTCACCCTGAAGTTGAAGAGTTCTTAAATAGAAACATACAACTAAATAACCGAAAGAAAATTGCTTTCGAACGCGTGGATTGGGCAGACAAAGAAAGCCAATTGGGTCTTTTTGATCTTATCATCGGTAGTGATCTTCTATATGAAGACCAACATGTTGAATTGTTGTCCTATTTTATTCAAAACCACGCCAACGATACTTGTGAAGTGATCATTGTCGATCCAGGCCGTGGACGAAAAAATAAACTGAGTGCCAAAATGAGCGAGTACGGGTTTACAAATGACCACATACAACCAGAAAATACTGATTACTTAGAGCAAAAATTTAAAGGCCACATACTAAGATTCTCTCGGAACACCTAAAAGTACAGTACATTTCATTCATACGGGCTGCCATACCCAGATTTGAGTGCAGTCCGTCTTAAGTGCCAGTATGAAGAGACTTAAAGTGAGCTATATTGATGCAGTAATGAACCGCTCACTCACACATATTTAAGAAAAACATTTTGAGCATATATTATTAAGCGGCATTTAATGTTTATCATTCTATTGCGTAAAACTGGTACATTAAAACAAAGTCTTGGTATAACAGTCCAACTACCTACACTGCTCATAGGAAGTTAAATGAATGAACAAAGTAACGCCATTATTACCTGAGTCTAATTACATTCAATTGTCTGAGCTAATGCTATCGTTGACAACAGCTCTGGATATGACGGAAGGACAACCACCAGAACATTGTATTCGTTGCTGCTGGATAGGCATGCACATAGGTGAGAAAATCGGTTTATCAGAAAGCGAACTTCATGATCTCTATTTTACCCTGTTACTAAAAGATACTGGTTGTAGTAGTAATGCAGCCCGTATTTGCGAACTCTATCTCGCTGATGATCAAGAGTTTAAACGTAACTTTAAGACGGTAGGAACAAGTCTATCAAGTGTCATTAACTTTGTTATTCGCAATACGGGGAAAAATAAAAACTGGTTAACTCGCATCACTAAGACGATAGATATCTTAAAAAATGGCGATTCCTACGCTCAAGAGTTGATAGAAACTCGCTGTTCGAGAGGTGCTGATATTGCGAGAGAATTAAGGTTTAATGAAAACGTCGCATTGGGGGTTCATTCTTTAGATGAACATTGGGATGGTAGTGGTCGGCCAGAAAACCTCGCTCAACAAAATATTCCATTAAACTCTCGTATTGCGTTACTCGCACAAGTTATTGACGTTTTTCAATTTGAACACAATTTCGAAACCGCGCTAAACGAAGCAAACGAAAGAAGTGGAAGTTGGTTTGATCCCACTTTAGTTTCTGCGATAAACGAAATAGCAAAGGATAACGAATTCAGCACTGCCTTAACCTCATCAAATATCATTGATAAAGTCATGGCATTAGCGCCAGCAAAAGCCAGCATACTCATTGATGATGACTACCTTGATTGCATCGTTTTTGCGTTTGGAAAAATTATCGACAGTAAAAGCCCTTTCACATCAGGTCATAGCGAGAGAGTTGCCTTCTTTACTGACCTTATTGCTATCGAAATGGGGGTATCAGAAGAAGAACGGAAATGGCTTAAGCGTGCAGCGTTATTGCACGATGTTGGGAAGTTAGGTGTGAGCAATACAATACTCGATAAACCTGGAAAATTAGATGACGATGAATGGTTATCCGTTCAACAACATGCTCAATTTACTAAAGATATATTATCGCAGATAACCCCCTTTAAAAACCTATCAAACATGGCAGGTAGCCATCATGAGAAGCTTGATGGCACTGGATACCCCAACAAACTAAGTGCTGAATCCATTGTATTGTCAACCCGAATTATCACTACCGCTGATATTTTTGATGCTATTACAGCAGAACGACCTTACCGCGGAGCAGTACCAGTCCCAAAAACATTGGATATAATGTCTGAAAATTTAAATACTGCAATTGATCCTGAATGCTTTGAAGCATTAAAGCGTGCGTTGGATAAATTGCCAGAGGAACTGACAACTCTTGATTCCGCTGTTTAGCCATCGCTTCATACTAGGGCTTGGCACTGCCACTCGGCATGGTGTTCGAATACAAAAAAGCGCGTTACTGCTAATTAGCAATAACGCGCTATTGAATAACGGGAAATCCGACATACCTCTTAGTGAGATATGTTAGGAAGTCTAGATTTTAAATGAACCAACATAACGATCGAGGGCTTGCGACAGATCGGCCAGTTGCTGGCTCGATTGTTCCAACTTTTCACTTGCACTTAAGCCATTCTTCACTGAAATATTCACCGTATCCATATTCATATTGATCTCATTCGCTACCGCTGATTGCTGCTCGGTTGCTGTCGCAACTTGAGTGTTAATATCGAGAATAGCCAAAACTTGTGTAGAGATTTTTTCCAAAGCTTGGCGCGCCATTTCGGTTTCGGTGGTGCCCTCTTCAATTAAGCTCTTACTATTACTCATCGAGTTAACGGCGTTTTTAGCTTCAGTTTGAAGTTGGTTGATCATGGTGTCAATTTCATCTGTCGACTGTGCCGTTTTTGTTGCAAGGTTACGAACTTCATCGGCAACGACAGCAAAACCTCGACCTGCCTCACCGGCACGTGCCGCTTCAATTGCAGCGTTAAGCGCAAGCAGATTCGTTTGTTCAGATATACCTCTAATAACATCAAGAATAGTGCCGATCGATTGTGTGTTATCAGCTAGACTCACGATGATGTTAGACGCACTCGTCATTTCTGCTTCAAGGTTAGCAATCGAGGTTGTTGTCTTTTCGATTGTGTTATGCCCTTCTTGAGTCTCGCTGGTTGCCATATTTGCCGCATTTGCCGCATTTGCAGCGCTCGATGCAATTTCATTAACCGTAGCAATCATTTCATTCATAGATGTCACAACCAACATCGTTTGTTCGTTTTGTTCTTGTCCTCTTTGCAATGCTTGTTGTGACTGTTCACGAAGAGCAATAGCGGTGCTATTTAATTCAACGCCGGTATTTACGGTTTGCGTAATTATCTCGTGTACCTTGCCCACGAACACATTGAAAGCTGACGAGATTTGAGCGACTTCATCGTTCCCCTTAATTGGCAATCGGACTGTTAAATCGCCATCACCTTCAGAAATATCATGTAATGTATTTTTCAATACCAAGAGGGGTTGCATCAATTTGTTTAGAAGGAGTGACAGAACAACGAGACAAACAACAAAAATAACAATCATTGAAACCAACTGGTAACTAATTATTCCATTTGTTGCTTGGCTGACTTCGGTGATTGGAATACCGATATCAAAGGTGCCATAAAGTTCACCGTTGACATAGATAGGCGCCATGATATCAAACACCCATACTTGCTGCACATCAGCGTACCACTTCGAGTACTGCTGTACGCCTTTAGTTGCGCCTTCAACGGTATAACTATCTTCATAAACTTTGTTGAGTTTCTTTTTATCACTGTGTGCAATAGCAGTTACGTTACTATCAATAACAACGGCATAACTAACATCATTGCGCTGTTTAAGTTCACTAACCAGTTTTTGTAAGTCTTGAACTGGATTGTTCGAGTTTTCTAGGACATACCCTGCATTGCCAGCTAAAAATTCCGCTTGAACTTGAGATTTATTTAAGATTATCTCATCAATTTTTTCGCTTGAAATGAGATAGGTTGAAACCATACTCGCAGCGACCGCAATACCAAACATAATAAAAACGGCTAATAGGATTGTTTTCTTCATTTAGGTTGTCTCAACGCAAGTTTATTAAAAATTCTTTAGAGGTTTAAGAACTAAACCTGAGCTCGCATACAACACTTCTCATGTTAAAGCTCGCTACTGTTCTTTATCTGTCTAAATCTCGATAACTTTAGCGAAATTGTATGAAATCGTAACATTTGCACAATGTTTACTAATTATTTGGAACGCGTTAGTTACTTGAAGGTTGGGAGAGGAGTATAAATACGATAAATGGAAATGATTAAACACAAATACTTACGGTATCGCAGTTTTAAATCATGCCAATTTAGGAAGGATTAGGGGATTTAACAAAGACGGCCCTAAGGAGACCGCCCTGCTAGTGATATCTAGTAAGCCACATAACTAATGGAGATAATGGCCTAGCCATCAAATATACCGATTTAGTTGCGGATTGGTGACAGTAGTTCTGGGTTTACCACTAAATTTCTCACACCGTGTGCGTGATCTTCGTTAAAGTCGTTTCCTTCACACCAACGGCCAACAGTCGCAATATTAACTTTCGCCACTTGTGGTCTCACGTTCCATGTAACTTGGAAAGGCGAGCCTTGTTCATTGTAACTAGGACCGGTGGTAGAACCTGAATATTGAATCGCAGTTCCTGTATCTTTCGGAATATTGGGGGCTTGGTGCAAGCCATCGACTTTAGTGTGCTTAGCCAAGGTGTCGAAGTCGAGTGCTTTATCGTCATTCACCAACACATAGACTTGGGTTTCTACACGCAGTTGCGGGTTAGTAATTGCATCATTGAAACAAGCCCCAAGCGTTTCACCCGGTGCGACTTGCGCCGTTGAATACACGTAATGCACCTCAATAGTATCACCCGAATAAAGAGAGCCATGCTCACTAGGGCAAACCTTTTGACCGAATGATTTAAGCTCATTGGTACTCAATTTACCTGTGTACTTGTAACCACTTTGGAAACCTTTACCATCACCGTTACCGACGTATTGAGTAAACTCACCGCCTTTGTGCTCAGCATTCTTATGAAAATGAATATTACACAAGTTCATAGCTGCTGAATCTGGCGCGTCCGAAAACAGGTGGGCGTTAGTGCCTTCGAAAGAACCTAAATCTCGAGGAGCTTGCGGGCCAAACCCTTTCCCTTGTGTATTTTCCGATAACTGCGATCTTTGCTCGGCTATGACACTGTCTGAAACGGGCTCATGGTTCGCGTTAGACGCGCTTGCTTGACCTGACAATAGAGCCATAACTACACCTAAAAATACACTTCTACTCTTCATGCTTCGTCCCTAAAATATTGATAAATCGACTTAAATATCAAGCTTCACCGCGCACATATTACAGCAATCAAAAGCGAATATAAGGTACCGTCTTAGTAAGATTAGATTCCATTGTTTACTTTGATATCAGTGTAAAAGCTTTTAAGAATCGTCTTAAAAGCTTTAATACACGTAGCCCGTTAGACACGATAAATACATGATAGGTCGAACAAACGCCTACTTGTGTCGATTGTATCTTTATTCAAGCAGGTCGATTTGTAAGGTTCCAATATCAGAGATTTAATCTACTTATTTACAAAATATTCAGCCCGAATAGATCTTTAACCTCCAACAGCACTGATTCAGTTCTCTCTTTCGAGACCTGAGTGCCTTTACGTAAGATATCGATGAGCTGTGCTTTGTCATCTAACAGCTCAGCTCTTCTTTCGCGGATTGGACGCAACATATCTTGCAGGCACTCTTCCAGTACTTTCTTCGTCTGACCATCGCCTAATCCACCTCTTCGGTAGTGCTCTTTTAGTTCACTGATATAGTTAACGTCAGTATGAAAAGCATCAAGATAAGTGAACACTATATTCCCCTCGACTTTGCCAGGATCTTCAATTCTTAGATGAGTTGGATCGGTATACATAGATTTCACAGCCACCCGAATCTCTTTCTCTGTTGCACCTAAATTAATGGCGTTGCCCATTGATTTAGACATCTTGCTTTTGCCGTCGGTGCTCGGAAGACGAGAGGCATTACTAAGCAGAGGTTTACACTCATTTAAGATTGGCTTACCCGCGAGTGAGTTTACTTTTCTCACGATCTCATTGGTCTGTTCTAGCATTGGCAATTGATCGTCACCAACAGGAATCAAGGTTGCATTAAAGGCCGTGATATCAGCAGCTTGTGAGATAGGATAAGTGAGAAAGCCGGCTGGAATTGAGCGCCCAAATTCTTTGTTATGGATTTCGCTTTTCACGGTTGGGTTACGCTCCAACCGAGCGATAGATACAAGGTTGCTATAGAACATGGTGAGTTCAGCCAGTGCTGATAGGTGTGATTGAAGGCAAATCGTGGTCTTGGTCGGATCAATGCCCACCGCGAGATAATCAGCCACCACATTGAGAATGTTAGACGAAACCTTTGCCGGATTATGGGCGTTATCAGTAAGCCCCTGCATGTCGGCAACCAGTATCGTTTGGTCGTGAATATGCTGCAATGAAATTCGCTGCTGAAGTGAACCAACATAGTGACCCAGATGCAAAGGACCTGTCGCTCGGTCGCCAGTCAGAATGATTTCCGATTTGTTCGTGTTTTGAGGTGTTTTCATGGGGTATCTCCAAGTTAAAAAGGCTACTGGAGATAAAAAGAGGCGACATTTTTGATGACATTCTTAGCTACCGTCCAGCAGCTAAAGAATGTGAGTATTCCGTGCTGCTCTGTTAAGAGCACCACCAAAAGAAAATTGAAGTTGAAGCAGAATTAAATTTCATGGTTAAAACTTATCAACAATACTGACGAGCGACAACTGTTATTTACGCGCACCAAGAAAATAGGTTTAAGATTAACAGGTTATAGGCTTAATCGTTACTGGCACACAGTCCAGTGATTCGGTCACACATGGCTTTATTGACTATAAAGTGGGTGTTGAGGAACGCTAATTGGGCAAGTGCCGATTCAGCAGTACGCTCGTAACCTTGTGTAAAGCTTGGTAGCAATTGAGCAAACTTAGGAAAGCGTACTTCTAGCCTTCTATCAGACATAAATTCATCAACGAATTCAGGCTCAGGCTGTTCAGTTTGATCCACAAGATCGATCAAACGATCGAGAGCGTAAGATTGAACAAACCGACTGCCCGACAGTTTTTCGCCTCGGTTATAACGAGACATACCGACATAAAGATTGGTTAATGCTTCACCTATGATCCACGCTTGCGAATTAACTTCTGCAGTGCCCTTCTGTGATGGGATACAGCACTGAGTATCAAATTCAGGTCGCTGCCAAACTATGCGCCCTTCAGCAAAGGGGATATGCGCTAACTCGTGGGGTTCAAACACCGCAAACTCGCAAAAAATTCCGTCGGCGTACAGGACTTTATAGCCATCGACGGTATTTCTCACCGCGTAGTCGATTGGGTGAATATTAGATAGCCAATGCAAACTGTCTAAGAAATACTGCTTGTGCCCTGTTTGTACTATCGCGAAAAAATCGACATCTGAATACTGATCAAGTCGCTCCGTTTCAATACCTACTGAGCCCAATCCCAATAAAGCATGAGCCTTACTCGATGCTTCCAAAGACTCCCCGATTGCATCTAAACGCTGGAGTAATTTTTCTGGTGTGTTTATGTGTCTTGTCTGCATCACTTTATCCGTTTGCATTGCTTAATCCCTATCAAGTTAAATGCCACTCAACCTAACTGATAGTTAGAACATCTAAGAAGTTTAATTTATAAAATGTGTGTTTTGGATAACGATCTGCGCAAGTTATTGTTTAAGTTACGGTGGGAATTAGAGGTGAGAAAGAGTGTGTTCAACCGATAAACAACACTCTTCTATCATGACTTATCTTTTAATCGCTGATATTTATAACAGCTTCTCTTTGTAAAAACATTAGCTCATAAAAGCTTTGGGGTTAAACCGATGACTTAGCTAAGTAAGCTGCCATTTCTTGTGATGGCACCATGCCTCCGCCTGTCGCCCACACAAGGTGTGTTGCATTCGCTAGCGTCGACTCATCAATTTCTAGACGAGCAAGGTATTCACTATTTTGCTCAACATGAATCGCACCCGGCATACCCGCTAGCGCTGAAGGCTCAAGTTGAACACCCTCTGCTTGGTTCAGTTCGCCTAGCAATTGATACATGCGTTCATCGTTTAATGTGTAGTAACCATCAAGCAAGCGCTCCATCGCTCGACCGACAAAGCCAGATGCCCTCCCCACCGCTAAACCGTCTGCGGCGGTGAAGTTGTCGATACCAAGATCTTGCACCGCAATCTCATCATGCAAACCGGTATGAACACCGAGCAACATACAAGGTGAATGAGTCGGTTCAGCAAAAATACAATGGACATGATCACCAAAAGCCATCTTCAAGCCAAATGCGACACCACCGGGCCCACCACCAACGCCACATGGTAAGTAAACAAATAATGGGTGTTCTTTATCCACTGAAATATGTTGTTGCTCAAATTGCTGTTTGAGCCTTTGCCCTGCCACCGAATAACCAAGGAACAGGGTTTGCGAGTTTTCATCATCAATGAAAAAGCATCGAGGATCTTGTTCTGCCTCTTTACGTCCTTGCTCCACCGCAACGCCATAGTCTTGTTCATATTCAACAACGTTGACGCCATGCTCACGAAGTTTGCTTTTCTTCCAAGCTCTCGCGTCTGCCGACATATGAACAGAGACCGTAAAGCCTAATTTGGCACTCATGATACCGATCGACATGCCTAAATTACCTGTGGAGCCTACCGCAATGCTGTATTGTTGGAAGAAGTCACGAAATTCAGGTTTGAGCAACTTACTGTAGTCATCGCTCTCACACAATAACCCGGCTTCAATGGCAAGCTTCTCAGCATGCGTTAGTACTTCATAGATACCACCGCGCGCTTTGATTGAACCTGAAATCGGCAAATGGCTATCTTTCTTCATCATCAAACGCCCTTTTATTGGCTGCCGATAATGAGCTTCTAATGCTAACTTCATTGCAGGGATATCGATAAGCTCAGATTCGATGATGCCATTGGTCGCTTGAGTTTCAGGAAACGCCTTGGCTAGATAAGGAGCAAACCTTTGCAGCCTCATGCTCGCATCGTGAGTATCTTGTTCGCCTAATCCCACATAGGGTAAACCTTGCTTCAACGTCGTGATGTTTGGGTTAAACCAAGTCACTTCTTCCAGATCAACTAACCGTTGAAGCAATGGGAAGTCTGAAATGAGCTTGTCAATATTCAATACAGTCATGGGTGACCTTCTCTAGTAAAGCGCGAACTACGCTGGTTCAGTTATTAGTAAACCTATTTAAACGGTAGTTGTGTAATCATTCAATGATCTGTAGGCTAGCTTTTCTTCTCATAAGTAACCAATAGAGCAACCTATGAGGGCCTTTCTTCGTAATAGCACATTTCTGCAATTTTCGACTATGGTTCCGGGACTGCTGTTACTGCCATTCTTAGCCAAAAGTGAAAATCAACAATGGCTCATCACTCTTTGGATTAGCCAACTGCTCGACGTTTATTACCGCACTCTCTTTTGTTGACTTACGTACATCGAATAGCAGCCAAGCCGCATCGCTGGTGGATAAGCTTCATGCTCAAACCGATTCTTGGAGCGTTCCCATTCTGCTGATCGCATCTCTTGCATTTGCGTGCACGATTTTCACTGTACTGGCAGCAAGAGACAAAAAAGTCAGCGTTTAGGCCAAACAGGATGATTATGGCGTCGCGACTTTATTGCCTGCGACTGTCTTAATGTATTCACTTGGTGACACTCCAAACTTTCCTTTAAAGCGCTGGCTAAAACGCCCTTCAGATTGGTAGCCACAAGACTGGGCTAACATAGCGACGTTGTGCTGACCGCACTGCATTAAATACAGTGCGTGGCTTAAACGCACTTCCGCTAATACCTCACGATACTGCATACCTTCAAGTTTGAGTTTACGGATAAGCGTGGTGCGGCTCATCGCAAAATGTTCTGCTACTGACTCTAACGGGTGTTTCTCATCTGGAGAGTGGGAAAGATAGTGACTGAGCTTTTGACTAAAAGAGATGTTTGAGCTAGTAAACAGTCGATGCAATACACCCTTCTCCGCCAATTGCTGATATAAACCTTGCAACCAAAATTGCTGAGTCTCTTTGCTCATGCTTTGACGATCAAACGTAAACAAAGCACTCAATGAATCTTGCAAACTACGGTCGGCTTCTACAGTGGCTAGTCCTAACTCGTCTGAGCGCCGCTCACTAAAATCGAGCATCACTTGCGTAGGTTGAAAGTAAAAACTGAATACACGCGAAAGAAAACGCCCCTTATGCGGCATGTTTTCGAAACTCAGTGATGCCGACGCTTCACACAGCAATAGCTCCGAGTGTGTGAGTTCGGTTGATGAATTTTTCCAAAACAAGCGCTTACTGCCGGTGATGATCTGGATAATACTCGGGGATAGAATCCTCACATTTCGCAGCGTCTGTAATTGCTCAGATCGAAAGACGGTCACTTGATATTGATGATTCATCCCATCCCCTTGTTTGGTTGTATTTCTTGTAGCAATAATTGCTTATTGCTTTATTAACCAACTAACGAGTATAAGTCGTGGTTAATCTCGCTTTATCTAACGCCATGCTGTCCAACGTAAAACCGACCACAGCAGACGACGTGTTTTCATCTAGGTTAAGCTTATCCGTTGGTAACGCCCAAACAGTGAATTGGTAACGGTGCATACCGTCGTTCTCAGGAGGACAAGCACCACCAAAACCAATCGTCCCGTAATCGATGCGGCTTTCTTTACCACCCAGCTTAGAGATATCAACACCTCTAGGAAGCTCCTTTACCGATGAAGGGATATCAAACGCCACCCAATGCCAGAAGCCGCTTTCTGTTGGTGCGTCTGGGTCGTACGCTGTAATAGCAAAGCTTTTGGTACCTTCTGGCGCGTCTTTCCACATCAACTGCGGTGATAAGTTATCGCCATCACAGCCCCAGCTAGAGTATTCAAACGTCTTCGCCATAGGATGACCTTCTTGAATATCACTACTCGTTAGTTCAAATGCCTGAGCCGCCCCTGCAGCCAAAATACTCATTGCCAATATTGATTTACTAGTTGTTTTCATGGTGGTTCCTCTTATTAGATTTAAATCCAGTATAGTCACTTTCACTCTTAAAAAATGACAGTAAGTATACAATCACCCAACCTTGAACCAGTAAATGATACTTACTGAAATTCATCCTCATTATACAAGTACATAATTTTAGCTACCTGTATTATTTATCTTGCAGGCTTATCACAGTTTTAAATAAAAATGCACTTGTTGACATTCAGGTTACAAATCTCAACCAAAACTCTTTAGACTCGCCCTAATGACTTTTAATGAGAATGACTGGATGCGCAGGCTGACATTAGCCCTTTGTTTGACCCTTTGGCTCCCAACATTAGCCAATGCCCAAAGTTTGCAAAACAAATGGCAAACCCTGTATCAACTCAGTTGGCAATCGTCTCCTATCTCTATTTCTCAACAAGAGTTATCTCAGTATCCAAAAGTTCTGCTTCAGGAAAGCAGCCGCTACCCCGATTTCACCAAATTCAGTTGGGGCGATATCGCTGAGCTAGCCACAATACAAGATAGTTGCCTAGCGATTAAAAACACCAACCCTTTTTTGAATGATGCGATCGAATTCGAGCTGGCTTTGTGTCAGGAAAAACCGTTGGATTCCATCTGGTTTGCGGCACACTCAAAACGACATCCTGCTGGTGGCAGCTTTGCTGATCGCTATGTCGCTCATTCCCCAGAGAACAGTAAACAAATTCATCCATTTTTGAGTATTAGCAATCCTCAGCACCCGTTGCACAACAAGCTAGAAAGCTTAGAAAAAGACGGAAAAGAAGCGCTACTCAATGGATACCGCGCTTGGCAACAAGGTGATGTGCTTTGGTTAAGTGGCGAACAAGGTTGGAAAGCGATTCCGTCGGAAATTTGGCAACCTATCGCTGATCAACAAAAAGTAACATTGTTGGGCGAAAACTGTTCTTTTCGTTACAGTAACCTGTGCCTGACTGAATCGAGCAATGGCACGCTTCTAATGCAAATTTTGACCTTTTGCCTGCTGTTGTTGCTGCTTTCAGTACTAGGTCGAGTCTTATACCTGCGACGAAAAGAGCGCAAAGAGAAGCAGTTTGTGCTGCAGCTCCTCACTCATGAGCTTCGAACCCCGATCACTAGCCTTGGCTTAACCGTCGAAATGTTTAGAAATCGGTACGATGAATTTCCCGATGATACCCAAGATGCGGTTTGGCGCTTAATCTCAGACTATCAAAGGCTCTCTCAGCTCACCGAAAACAGCAAAGTGTACCTAAGTGCGGATCAGTCGGAGCCTTTGTTAAAGCAAAACGCATCCTTAGAGGAGTGGCTCGATCATGTATGTGAAAAGCACAATATCGAGTATCAATGTGAATCAAGTGATGCCGAACTTAACCTACCGTATTACTGGCTAACCATCTGCCTAGATAACTTGATTAAAAACGCCAAACAACACGGTAAAGGTGAGGTGTTGGTAAAAGTCGAACTCGCTGAAAAGCTCAGGATTGAGGTGCAAGACGAAGGCCACTTCCCTTCTTTTCTGCAACGGTTTGTATCTCGAACAACACCGAATACCAATCACAGACAAGACAACATGGGCATTGGCCTAACGATTGTCGAACACCTGATGAAGCAAGTGAATGGTCGCCTCATTATTCTTCGTAACCCGACCCGATGTATTTTGGAACTAGTTTATGAACACCCTACTGCTGATTGAAGATGACCATCTGCTTGGACAAGGTCTCGTCAGTTTTTTTGAGTCCAGTGGTTACCACTGCCTTTGGGCGAAGGATTCACAGAGTGCCAGTAAGCAATGGTTTCGAGCCGATCTTGTGATACTGGATCGACAACTCGAAGACGGCGACAGCTTACAACACCTTCCAAATTGGTTACTGCTCAAAGCTCTACCTGTGATTGTGTTAACCGCGAAAGTGGAAGTTCAACAACGTGTTGAAGGCTTGATGGCTGGCGCTAAAGATTACGTGACTAAACCATTTTCAAATGAAGAGTTGCTTGCTCGGGTGATCACACAGCTCCGTCCATTAGGTGTTAGCCACTTGAACTACGCCAACATCCAAATCAACTTGTCGGAACGAATCGCTTATCTGGATGGCAGGCCTATCGCACTCAAACCTAAAGAGTTTCAGTTATTAGTTTTGTTTGTTCAGAACCAAGGGCGAGTATTTCACCGAGATGAATTGCTCAACAAGATTTGGGGTTACCAAGCTTTCCCAAGTACCAGAACCGTTGATAACCACATACTGCGTTTACGTCAAAAGCTACCAGCACTGAATCTAGAAACACATCGTGGAGTTGGTTATCGTTTGGCTGGAGAATCACAATGAAATTAAGGACATTAACAGCACTAATCTGCACGCTACCCTTTGCGTGTCATGCGGCATGGTTTACCAATACGCCATTGCAACACACTTATCAATCACTGCTCAATGATCAACCGCAAGTGGCATGGCAAGAACTGCAAATCGCGCTTAATCAGGAGAAACTTGATAGCCAACGTTGGCTAACCGTAAAACAAGAGATCTTAAGTAGGACTCAATGTGGAAGCACTCTTGAACAAAGTGCAGCACCCAACAGCCACGTCCAAGTGAGCTTTATCTGGCGCCATGGCCTTTCTTCACAAGGCTATCAGATTAAATTCTCTGTCGAGCAGTTGAATGGAGCGATAGAAGCTCAAACACAACGAATATCTCTGGTGTCGCCTTATGGGAAAACCATTATCGACGGGCAACTCAATTCTGATGCGGCATATCAAGAGATTGAAACTAGCGAAATGTTTCTCAAACCGGAGTCTGGTGTTTACCAGTTAACCATAGGGTCAAACAACTACCCTATTATCGTGGCTTTGGATGACAGTAAACGATGGCTAACACTCGAAAGTAAACTCAACAACCCGCATATTTGGGTAACGCCGCCCAAGGTAATCGACAACTGTCCAGACACCCATGTCAGTTGGCAGTGGTTTGATAAAAATTACAATATGTTAGGTTTCAAGGTGCCAATCAAAACAACGCAAGCACCGGTTCCAACAGAAAGCCCTTCAGGCTCAAAAGCCAAGCACCTGAGTGCTTCGGTGGAAATGTTTGAATATCAAGGTGCGATTGAAATCCAATATGTACAGCGTGTCGCGGTACCTTTCTAAGCTAATACCTTTCTGAGTTAAGCTCGCTATAAAATGGAATTAAACCCCTAAGGGAAAGAATGGAGACATATAGGTGACAAAGCACCAACACGACTTAGGTGTAATAACCGTACTTACTCTTTACGAAACCTAGATATGCTCAGTGTACGTCACCACCTTAACTTTACGTCTTTCGCCATTGCGGCTCTCTTCAGCAGTTGTGCGTTCTCAGCAAACACACAAGACAGCCAGATAACGCTAACGAATACCAACAACAGCGACACCATATCGATTTCAACAAAAACATTAGCGATAGATTGGAATGACATAAGCGTGAATAGCGCAGCGCTAACGGTTGATCGTCAACCTCAGCAAGTCACTCAACTTGTCGCTCACTCCCAAGCCAAGGCTTCTTGGACACTCCTACCAAGCAGAATCCATGTTAAAGCGGAGTTGAAAGAAGATGATCTCCTTGTCCAATTCACCTTACCTGAAAACACACAACTAAAACGAAACCACCCCATTGAACTCGCTTGGTTTGACCTTGCTGAACAACAAACTCAAACCCTATTCCTGCCGTTTAGCGAAGGGATGCGTGTGCCTACCAACAATAAACATTGGGCAAACCATCTAGTCGACAATCATTCAGGAAGTAACACAACTCAAGACTTAAAGATGCCGTTTTGGACCGCACAACAGAAGGATCAATTCATCAGTTATCAGATGATTAATCCAACCAATAACCAATTACTTTTTTCTGATACGTCCTCAGATATGCCCTCCGAAGCCAAGACCAAGATTGATATGAGCGCATCACATCAATTTACCGCGCTGAATCAGTCACAACCTTTTATCGTTCGAATAACACTTGGAGACTCTTGGTTAGATGGCGCTAAACAATACCGCGATTGGCGCATTGATCATGATCTATCTAAATCACTTGCGGAAAAGAAAAAGCGAAATCCAGATGTGAGCAAGCTAATTGGCGCGAGCCACGTGTACCTATTTGGTAAAGATCCGTTAAGCGTCCAAGATGTGAACGACTGGTGGGGATTAAACGCTTGGTATCTAGAGAGATCTCAACTGATTGTTCCAAGTGAGGCCAAGCGAGAACTGTCTTCACTGTCTAAAAGCAAAGATTGGTTCAGCCAATATCACAAACAACTGTTGTTGGACTCTATCAGCCAGTCACTACAAGGCTTGTATCCTGTTGCCACGCCAACACTCACCGACAACACTATTCAAGCTCAATATGCCGCTGCACAGAACAAGAAAAACTGGTTGATTAAGAACGCGTCTTCTTATCTCAATACTCCTGAAACTTGGGGACAAGCCCTGTCGTCGGACATGGTCAGCAACCTAAATAAAGCAGGCCTGAATAAGCTTTGGCTGGGTTTTGATAATTGGATGCCAGCTTTCTATCAACCGAACGCGGTGGAACTAGCTAAACAGTCTGGTTATCTGGTTGGAACCTACGACTCCTACAACACAGCCATACCCGCCAAGCTAAACGACAACTGGTTAACGGCTCAATTACCAACACCTATTCGCGAGAAGTGCGCGATTGAACTAGCGGATGGCAGCTTGAAAAAAGGATTCCGAGGTAACGGTTATTATCTAAATCCGAATTGCCATTTAGATTATGTAAAGCAGCGCGCACAAGACATCATGAGGTTGGGCAACTTCAATAGCTTGTTCTTAGATGTAGATGCAACAGCAATGGCGCGTGAGGACTATCGAGACAATTCCAATGAATTGGATATGCTTTTTACTTTCAATAACCGTATGCAGTTGTTAAGTGAGCAACCAAATTTGGTGTTGGGTTCTGAAGATGGCAATAGCCTGACAACCAAAGGCATCGCGTTTGCACACGGCTTAGAAACGGTCGGCTTTGGTTGGACAGACAAAGACATGAAAGAAAACCGCAAGTCGCCTTATTACTTGGGTCGCTGGTATCCTGATCATAAACCGGACTTCTTCTTCAAGCCTGCAAAGGTTAAAGAGCCATACCAGTCGCTACTGTTTTCGCCTCAATACCGCATTCCACTATATCAAGCCGTATTCCATGATGAATTGATTAACACCCACCATTGGCATTCAGACAGTCTCAAGTTCAGTAATGTGAAAGCCAACCGCGACTTAACTGCCATGCTGTACAACACGCCTGCGATGGTTCACTTAACAAGAGATGAAGCTTTATCAAATTCGAGCCCAAGGCTCAAAGCACTAAAACACTATCAAGACGGCTTTGAACCGATACACAAACAGCTATGGAATAAGCAGTTGGTCGATTTCGACTGGTTAGACAAAAACGGCGATGTTCAACAAACCGTATTCGATGACGGCAGTAAAATCATCGCAAACTTCTCTGGCCAAGCGTTTAGCCAAAACGGAGTTGAAATAGCGGCGACCTCTATCAAAGCGTTATTAAGCAATGGGCAAGTCGTTGAGTGGAAACCAGCGCTGAATTGATTAGGTTCGTGCTCTAGTTCTTAATGTCAGGTCTTAATGTTCGGTTCTTTAGCTCTTTGTTTCCCATAACTTTCTGTTTTGATGCTAAAGAACTGACGGCTTTGAATCACTTCGATAAACTAGACGAACGCTACTTATTTTTCTCGCTTAGAAAAGCCGTTAGTAGGTAATCAATAAACACCTTTTTACGTTTGGGCATGAGCTGCCTATCGGCATACACCAAACTCACAGACACTTGTGGCATCTCATATTCAGGTAAAAGACGGATTAACCGACCAGTCTTAAAGTGGTCTCTACAAATAAATTCTGGAAGTACTGCAAGCCCTAACCCATCAACACACGCGGTAAGACATGCCGTAATAGTATTGACCTTCAATTGACTCGGTAGCTCTATCAGCTCTGGCTCTCCATCGCCCAATTGTAGTTCCCACTTAGGCAAGCGCGCCGCTTTATTAGCGACCTCAACCATACGAAATGGTGACTTGAGGTCCTTGGGAGTTTTGATTTCGCCAAACTGTTCTAAATATTTAGGGCTAGCGACTAAAACACGCTCAGAGGATGTTAGATAACGAGAGACCAAACTGGAATCTTCCAGCTCACCAATTTGTGCGTAAAGATCGATGCCTTCTCCAATAATATCGACTTCGCGGTTAGTCAGCTCCAAATTCATCGTCACATTCGGATGTTCAAGAAGAAAGCGATGGATGTATTTAGCCAACACTTGGTGCCCCAACTCGACAGGTAAAACCACATTAAGCGGCCCTCGAATTAAATCCTGATTGGCAGAAACCTCTAGTTCAGCTTGGTTCATGATCTCTTGCATTTGCGTGCTCGATAGGTAAAAACGCTCCCCCTCGGGGGTGAGCACCAAGCTACGTGTTGAACGAGTGATCAACCTCACACCTAAATGCTGTTCGAGCTCTGCCAGTTTTCGACTAACGGTGGACTTAGTCATGTTAAGGACTTCAGCAGCTTGCGTGAAACTCCCACAATCAACAACTTGTGTAAAAACCGTCACTGCATTTAAGTCCATCGTACTTCTCCAAAGCTTCTATTGGTTAGATTTTTGCAACAGTGTTTCCCTTTTTTCCTATCTTATCAATCAATCTAATTCATTTACAATTCGTTACATTTAAATAGAAACACAATGAGAAATAGAAATGACAGAGAACAACAACGCTTCGCAATCAGTAAGCACAAAAAAACGTAAAAAAGCGCCGCTTATTGCTACTGCGATCATGCTGTCATTAGGTTTAGCTGGCGCTGGATATTGGTATGGCTACGGCCAGTATTTTGAATCGACCGATAATGCCTACCTACAAGGCGACATCACTAATATTAGCCCTAAGGTATCTGGCTATATTGTTAAGTCTTACGTGAGTGATAACCAATCGGTTAAACAAGGTGATTTATTGGTTCAAATTGATGATCGTGATTACCAGTCCGCACTCGCTCAGGCTAATGCTCATCTAGCTGTTGTTCAATCAAGCGTGCACAATCTTGCAGCCCAACAAACGTTACAACGTAGCCAAATTAACCAAGCAGAAAGTCGAGTTGATTCCGCACAAGCAGAATATGAACGTGCTATCCAACAAGTGCAACGTTCTCGCAGCTTGTTAAAACGCAATTACGCTTCTCAAGATGAAGTCGACAGCATGGTGGCACAACAAAAAGTCACCCAAGCGGAATTAGAAGAAGCGAAAGCCAACCTTGTTGCAAGCAATGACCAACTCATCGTTATTGCCAGCGAAATTGAACAAGCCAAAGCATCAGTCACTGAAGCTCAAGCACAAAGAGAACAAGCACAGCTCAACCTTGATTACACTAAAGTCTACGCACCTACCGATGGCATCATTGGTAAACGCAGTGTGCGTGAAGGTTTACTGATTCAAGCCGGTGCTCCGCTTATGAGTTTAGTGCCTAATAACCAAGTGTGGATTGAAGCAAACTTCAAAGAGACACAACTAAGTGGCATTCACAAAGGTCAAACGGTTGAAGTTGAGCTAGACGCTTTTCCAGGTCATCCACTTGAAGGTGTGGTAGACAGCTTCTCCCCTGCTACTGGCGCTAAGTTCGCGCTGCTACCACCTGAAAACGCAACCGGTAACTTCACCAAAATCGTTCAACGTGTGCCTGTGAAAATTACCATCCCAGATCAACAAGAATTGAAAGGTCGATTACTCCCTGGCTTGTCGGTGGTTGCGACCATCGATAAACGAGGCTAGACCATGAGCAGCGCCGGTGTTATCACCTCAACCCATGATGAGGACAAAGTATCAACTCGCCATTGGATCGCCCTATTTGGCGGTTTGATTGGTGCGTTCATGGCGATCTTGGATATCCAGATCACCAACTCGTCTCTTAAAGATATTCAAGGTGCCTTGTCTGCAACCTTGGATGAAAGTTCGTGGATTTCGACCTCTTACCTAGTCGCAGAAATGATCGCCATTCCACTCAGTGGTTGGCTTTCAAAAGCGCTCGGTAAACGCCGTTATCTCACGTGGACCACGACAATATTCACCATTTCATCTTTGCTGTGTTCTTTCTCGTGGAACATGACATCGATGATCGTGTTCCGTGCGATGCAAGGTTTTAGTGGTGGAGCATTAATTCCACTCGCCTTCTCACTAGTTATTCAACTGCTGCCGATCAATAAGCGGGCGGTCGGCATGGCACTGTTTGGTGTCACCGCGACGTTTGCTCCGTCTATTGGTCCAACGTTTGGTGGTTGGTTGACCGAAAACTTCTCGTGGCACTATATTTTCTATATCAATATTCCACCCGCTCTGCTTGTGATCACCATGATCCGGTATGGCTTGGATGATGAAAAACTCGACCTTGGCACGCTGAAAAAAGCCGATTGGTTCGGTATCGCGACCATGGCGCTAGGTTTAGGTTGTTTGGAAGTCGTGCTAGAAGAAGGCAACCGTGAGGAGTGGTTTAGCTCAAGCTTTATCGTTGGCTTGAGTATTGTGTCTGCGGTGAGTTTGGTTTACTTCGTGATAAACGAGTTACAACACAAGAAGCCATTGGTGAATTTGCGGCTATTGCGGGATGCGCAGTTTGCGATGTCTTGTATCGCCTATCTGATTTTAGGGATGGCGTTGCTCGGCTCAATCTATGTATTGCCATTGTACTTAACGCAGATCCAGCAATACAACGCGATGGAGATTGGCGAAGTACTGATGTGGATGGGTTTTCCTCAATTACTGATATTCCCCATCGTGCCCAAACTGACTCAAATCATTAAGCCCAAATACTTGGTGACCTTTGGCTTCGCGATGTTTGGTTTCAGTTGTTACGTGAACACACACATGACGATTGATTTTGGTGGCCAACAGTTGATTTTGTCTATGGTTCTACGCGCTATCGGTAGCCCGTTTATTATGGTTCCTCTGTCTTTGGTTGCCATGAAGAACATCAGCAAAATGGACACTCCTGACGCTTCTACTTTAACCAACGTAATGCGCAACCTAGGTGGTGCGTTCAGTATTGCGATTATCGCTACGCTACTGGACAACAAGACACGCGAGCATCTTGCACATATCAAAGAGTCGCTACCTTCAGTGAGTCAGTTAGGTTGGCAAACACTCAAAGATCAGCAAGCGTTCTTTATCCAATCTGGCAGTGATGCCGCGACAGCGATGCAACAAGCGCAAGCAAGCTTGTTAGGAACCATGCAACGTGACGCCGCTATCATGGCCTATAATGATGTGTTCTTGATGATGACAGCATTCTTAGCGTTAGCCGCTGTATTGATTCTGAATATGCGTGATTAGATCACTCTAACCCTCTTTACCTAACATTCAAATGGCGAGCTAATCAGTTCGTCATTTTTTTGTTCGTTATTTTTATAGGTAGCTACACAGAACATTCTATAAAATGAGATTTTCACAGCATAGAAAATAGTATTCTATCAATATCTTAATAGTTAAAAATCCAGGTTTCCAGGACCTTGACTTTATGCAACACGACACCTAAATTGAATTTATAGTTGAATATCTAGGGAAAGAAGATTTGAACTTATCGCCAGGCCTAAGGGTTTTAATTGTGGACGACTCTAGGAGTGCCACTATTCTTATCAAACAGCAACTTGTCAGCCTGGGTATTTCGCATGGGAATATTTTCATTGCGACCAACTATCAACAAGCGGTCAAAGCAGTTGAAACACACTCTTTCCATGTACTTCTCATCGACTATCATCTAGAGCAATCTTTTACCGGTTTTGAACTGCTAGGTATTCTCTATCGTAACCGACTTATAGACCATACCGTTGCGACAATATTACTATCTGGTGACATGCGTCAGGAAACGGTATTGACTGCTTTATCCGGTGAAGCACAACATTTTATTACCAAACCAATCAATACTACCGCGCTTGGAAAGAAGGTCCAAACAGCACTGCTTGAAGCAAAACAAATATCTCAGCTCATTAACCTTTACCCCATAAATGATCAAGCAGCACTGAAATCCGCATTAAAAATTCCCGGTAAAAATACCAAGGGACAGTTTGAAGCAACGTTAATTGAGCATTTGATTACTGGTAAGAAGTGGGACCTGCTCTCAGATTTACTCAATGAATCGAAGACCAATATGCACCCAACAAAACTGGTCGCAGAAGCATTGATTTTAGATGGGTTAGGTAAACCAAAATCAGCGATAAATAAACTGCACAACTACCTCGTTGCACAACCGCTTTCTTTGAGCGTAATAGACTGTCTAAGCTGTCTTTACGAAAAACATCAGATGTTATTGCCAGCCTTAAAGTTAGCATTACGATCTTTTGAATTAACGCCTAGTGTCAGCCATCGCGCAATTCGCGCCATCGATTTAGCTGAAAACGCCGACAATACACAAGTATTAATCAAATTAGGTGAGATTTATGCGAGCAGCATTTCATCTGCCGATATTGATGCCCTTAATTCCATATCAACCTACTTCAACTCTTTGAAAGCGACGTATGAGCGTGAAACGAATACCAACAATAAAAAAACACTGATCGAACATGCAGGCCAGTTCGCAACACAGGTCAATTTAAAACTACCAAGCAATCTTCAAAATCAAGTACTCTCAAACTTGGCTATCTTCCACTGTCACATACTCATACTTGAAAACAATGAAAAGCTTGCACATCAAAAACTGGTCAAAGCGGCCACGTTACTTTCTTACCGCTTTTACGAAACCCCAACCGACCTACTCAACCGATTGTTGCCACTATTTGCTCACTTTGGAGAGTACTCCTTATATCGTGTAGTCATAGAATGTATCCAATTGCGTGGTGCTACTGTATTGCATCGAGAACAGCCTAAAACACTGTCACCTTCCATGTTGGTCAACCTCGAAAGTTTGGATTCGATAAAAGTCATTAAAGACTATATTCACAGCTATCCCTATTCGATAGCCGCTAAGCTTGACTATCTATATGCTGTGAATAGAACTCAAATACAAGAACAGCTTAGTAACGATTTTATACAAGACATCACACAATTAGAACTTCCCAAAAGATGGAAGCAATGGATTAACGAGGCATCGCGTTATGGTTTTTCCACTAAACCTCCGAGCCCAATTTCAACATGTAACCGACAGGAGTCCTTATGCTAGATTTCGATGCTTTAAACGATTACTTAGATAACGACAGAGATGTCATCTTCGTAGTGTTATCGACGTATCAAGAAGATCATGGCAATTCGTTAAACGAAATACATGAATTAGTGCAACAGCAAGATTGGGGGAAGCTTCACTTTACGGTACACACACTGAAAGGCATATTAGCCAGCTTTGGCGAAAAAGAAGCCACAGCGGCCTTAGAACGGGTTGAGCAGAACACACTTAATAAACTCGCACCACAAGATAACGACCTTGCCGTTATATATAGAGAAATAAAAATTATCAACCAACAAATAGATGGAGTACTCAGCACCTATTAACCACAGGGTTCGGTAATTCAGGCAAGTGATAGCTAAACATAGAAAAGAACTCGAGTGCTCTGGATTATTTAAAGCCTTGTTCTTTGGCTTGTTTTTATATTTGAATTCCCAAAAGCACGTCTTTAAATTCACCATGACCATTTCGAATCGACGACAGATCACACTGACTTTGCAAACGATTACATACTCAGAACGAAACGCGTACTTTCAAACAAAAATCAGTTAAAGATTTGTACTAACTTTTGTGACAACAACATATGAAATTACATTTTATTTGTTGGTAAAGAAGAAACTGTTACCTACACCCTAATGAAACAACATAATAACAATCAAGTTGCATAAAAACAGAACGTTCAGTCGGCTATATAAGGACAAGGAAATGAACAATGAAGGTTTTGCTAAGTTCCAAGGATTTATAGATGATTCTCCTATTAAAGACCGCTTTTGTGCAAGTCGGGAGCCCTATGCTCACTATCTGAAAGATATTGTGGGCATCGATTTGTTATCGCGTGAAGATGAATTATATTACGCAAAATTGAACCGTTCAGGCGACAAAAAAGCTCGTGATCTCATGATCGAATCTAACTTACGTCTTGTGGTAAAAGTTGCTAAGAGTTATCTGAAGCGTAAAGGGAATAACTTTACGTTGTTGGACCTCATTGAAGAAGGCAACATCGGCCTGATCAAAGCGATTGACAAATACGACCCTGATCCGGGTTATCGGTTTTCAACCTACGCAGTGTGGTGGATTCGTGAAAACATCGAATCCGCATTGATGAACAAAGGGCGTACTGTTCGGTTACCGGCTCACGTTTGCAAAGAAATAAATAACCTCGCATCAAAAAAACTCACTATGAGTAGAAAAATGAGTAAAGAGGTTTCTATTTCAGAACTATCGAAAAATTCTGGTATTAAAGCCGAACGTGTTGACCAACTAGTCTCTTTAAGTGGGTTTATTGATGTCACAACAACGGTTGATATCAATCACGTACCTTTAGTTTTGGAGCAATGTGAATGTGAACATATTCCAGATCCTCAGCAAGATTGTGAGGATCAATGTTTTACAGAAGCATTAGAGCAAATTATAAACACGTTGCCGCCTAGGTTACAGAAAGTGCTTATTCATCGTTTTGGCTTCTTCGAAAATAAGGTAAAAACATTATCTGAAGTTGGTGAAATGCTCGATATCAATGTTTCCAATGAGCGGGTAAGGCAAATGCAAAAAGAGGCGATTGAGAGGATTCAAAAGCGGCTTCAATTTGACGGTTGGGTGTAATTAAACCTTTTTCCTGTTCAGACACACGATCAAACTTTCATCAATATGTTCGTCGCCTATAACCAGTTGTAGGCGCTACCAAATATTGTCAATAAACCACTATAGCCAAAAAACATGACTTAAGGGTGAGCGAACTATGCCGCCCTCCTCTCCCTCAATATCACTTCCATCTTTACATTTTTTCGATGAGTTAATCACAATATCAATAATTTTAACTACAAATCACATAACTTAAAGCTTTATAGATACAGTCGTAAGTACTTACGACACTGCTGATTAGACCCTATAACAAAGCCAATAAGAAAACGGAACTTCATCACTACAATATGTGCTCTTCATATAAAACTCGTTCACTGCGTAATAACAAGTAATTGACATAAGTGGTTTCTATACAGTCTTGATCCCACACAGATAGAATTCGTTTGGCTGCGAAATAATAATCTCTGTTTCGAAATAACACCCCAACAGTATGGCTCAGTTTCTCAAAGCGGATTTGGTCGCTTTTCGAAATGTAGTTATCATCACTTTTAATAATAGGAGCTAACCCATCAGCAAACCAATTATTTAGGATTTCCCGCATTTCCAATTCAGACTCAGGCACATCCACACTCGACAACTCGCGGTGTAGAGGGGGCGGCACGATGTACTTTGACGCTTGCGGTGAACTGACATATCGATACATGTCGTTCCTCCTTTTGTTTAGTCTTTATTATAGCTAAGAGCATTTTTATCAATTCTCAATATTTTGTTGCTGGGTAATCCGCCTGAACCATAAAAAAGCCATGTAGAGATAACTCTACATGGCTTTATTCAAGCAAATTAACACAGGGCTCTAGAAATTAAATTGAGCTTTGGTCAAAATCGTTGCTTTGGTCGGTACCGGTTTGTGAATCTGAATCGTAGCTGCCAGAGTCGTCAGTGAAGTCAACGCCTTGCTCTTGACCACCTGAACTTGTCCAATCGCTACTGCCAGACTCCATACCTGCCATGTCCGCTTGCTGCTCTTGAGTAGAACCTTGCATGGTGTATTGATCATCGACTTCAACTTCAACAGAACCACTTGCACCGTCTATTGAGCTACCCAATTCGTCGTAACCTTGGAACTGGATCTCGCTAGTCCCTTCATAACCCTCAGGAAATTCAACCGATACAGACTGATCCAAGTTGCCACTGACTGTAAAGCTACCGTCACCGTTATCCAACGCGTTACTTACAGTCGAGCCCTCAGGTAAGCCGGACATTTCAGCGTAATCAACGGATTCGTTAGCGCTCACTTCATCTGGTATTGAGATAGATATAGTATCGCCCGGTGCGGCAGTGACATCAGCAGAGCTATCGTTGGCTTCAGCCTCTTGAGCTTGGTCATCAGCTTGTTGTCCAACTTCCACCGGTTGCTCTTCTGGTACTTGAGCGGCTTGTACTTGTGACTCCTCACTTTGTGCCGAATCATCGGCAACTTGAAGACCTAAGCTATGGCTCGACACTTCACCGCCATCGTCAACTTCGACATTCATGGCTAAGTTGCCATCGAAATCTTCATTAGGCCAATACGTCCACTCACCTTCGCCAGATTCAGCAAAGAAACCAGCATCGTTAACATCTGCAACATCGACAATGTTTGCCGTATCACTAACGCCTAACTCATCCACCAATTGCGATTCTGTGATAGTTAATGAACCATCACCTGCTAAGGCATAACCTTCACTTACCGTTGCTTCATCGCCGCCTTGAATATCTACGTTGAAAAAGCTCTCGATGCGATTTTCACCATCCGTCGCAATGAAGCCAACTTGAACATCTCCGGTGTAGTTTTCAGCAGGTGTGAATTGATAGTTACCTTGATTATCACTCTCTATCACGCCCTGACCTTCCATTAAGCTTACTGACTCAATGCTCAAACTATCGCCCTCTGCATCGCTCAGGTTCGCTAACATGTCTTCATCAGTAAATGACAAAGTGGCATCCGCCGACATTTCTGTTGTCGCGATGCTGTTAACTTCTGGTGCTGCATTCCCTTGTAAATCGCCTTCTTTTACGACTACGCCTGTTTGCTCATCATGAAGCACACCATCTTTATCAATCACGTAAGCAATGTCTGCTTCACCAGTAAAGCCTGGAGCCGGTGTGAAAGTCCATGTGCCATCGCCATTGTCGATAATTTCACCTTGGCTACGGTCTGCAAGATGAACCAGTTTCACTTCATCATCACCATCCGCATTCACGTTTTCAGCCAAGCCGATCAGTTCATCAGTTGTTAAGATGATGGCGTCACCCGCTACCGTTTCGAAGTCACCTGAATCGATACCATCTTGGAACGCTTCTGGATCATCGCCGTAATCGACCGTTGTTGCGCTAACGGTGATGAAGAATTCACCACTGAAGTTTTCAGGAGGCGTCATTTGAATGTTTGAGATATCCCATTCGAACAGGTCTATATATTGACCCGGTTCGGTGATCATCACAGTGTTTACTCCATCCGTCACTTCGAATCCGACAGGGAAACCGGTCATCACTAGGTTACTTAACGTTTCTGAATCGTCGACCAGACCAACGTTCAGTCCTAGGTGACCCGTTTCATCTTCACCGAAGACTAACGGACCGTCATGGTCGGTTGTAATAACCGCGCCATCTGCGACTGGACGTACAAACACAGGAACATCAAGAACCGTTTCAAATTCGCCGTCACTTACAACCACTTGTAGATCAGACGTACCAGAAAAGTCGCCGGTTGGTGTGAATGTCCAAGTTCCGTCACCGTTGTCAGTGAGCTCACCGCCATCCTCTCCCTCTGCGTTGATGATTCGTGAAACAACTAAGTCTGTAGTATCAATGTCACCGAACAGGTTCATCAAATCGCCAGCATCGAAGGTGAACGCACCATCTTCGTTTGTGGTCATCATTGCGTTACCGACATTAAATGGTGCGTCGTTAACTGGAATCACATCTACATTCAGTGAGCCCTCAACCACTTCTTCGCCATCAGTTGCTTGATATCCTAGCTCTACTAAGCCATTAAAGTCTTGAGTAGTGACTAAGTGATACATGCCGTCAGGCTGCTGAGTTAAGGTCGCATTCGCAGGAGCTCGAACCGTGATGCTCTCAATGCTGATCTCGTCACCATCAAGATCCGTCACTTGATCTGCAATGTAAGCAGGGTCAATCACCATGACCACATCTTCTTCGCCTTGCATCTCAATCGTTGGCGCTTCAGGTGCATCATTCACTGGCGTAACATCGATGTTGCCGTCGACCGAAATTGTCTCTTGGCCATCGCTAACGTTAAACGTCATTGGTACATCGCCATTGAAGTTCTCGTTCGGTGTGAATGACCAAGTACCATCTTCGTTGTCTAGCAACTCACCCAAGCTAGGGTCGATTTGTAGACCAGAAGCTGACAGCTCATCTGCGGTGTTATCGATATCCGTAGCCTGAGCCAGCAACATATCTTGAGTGATCAAAATGGTGCTGTCTTCGGCTGTAGTAAGTTTCACATCCTCAGATTCAGGCCCATCGTTCACAGCTAGAACTTCAATACCCGCCGTTGTGGTCGCTGTTGCACCATCGTCATCGATAATGGTCACATCAAGGTTGATGTCGCCGTTAAAGTTTTCGTTTGGTGCAAAGGTCACTGAGCCGTCTTCGTTTTGAACCAAGATACCGTCGGCACCCGAGTAGCTCACGCTATCAAGCGACACGTCACCGTCCACATCCGAGCTGTTAGCAATCAACTGCTCAGGACTCAATGTGATGGTGCCATCTTCGTTCATTTGGTAAGACGTAGCGCCCGCCACTGGTGCGTCGTTGACATCCGTTACCGTTACGTCGATGTTTGCATTAACGGTCTCTGTTCCGTCAGATACTGAGAAGTCCAGACTTACATCGCCATTGAAGTTCTCGTTCGGAGCAAAGCTATACGTGCCATCACCGTTATCGGTGAACACACCTTCAGCGCCCGTGTACGACACATCCGTGATAGACAGCTCATCACCATCTATATCTGCAGCGCCTGCTAATAGATCAGCGTCTGTGAAGGTTAACGAGCCGTCTTCTTCAATGGTGTAAGCGACATCTTCAACCACCGCGATGTCATTCACAGGGTTCACCGTGAGGTCAACGCCCGCTTGCACGGTTTCAAGGCCATCAGAGACATCGAAGCTTAGGTCTATATCACCGTTGAAGTCCGCATCCGGCGTGATGGTGAATGAACCATCATCGTTGGCCGTCACCGTCGCGTTGTCACCCGCGGTTAAGTTGGCAGCCGTTAGATCATCGCCATCCACATCGGAAGCGTTCGCCAATAACTGTTCTTGAGACAGCGTAATTGAACCATCTTCATCCACTGAGTAAGCCAAGTCGCCCGCCACTGGCGCGTCATTGACGGCGATAACATCAATACCCGCCGTTGTGGTCGCTGTTGCACCATCGTCATCGATAATGGTCACATCAAGGCTGATATCGCCGTTAAAGTTTTCATTCGGAGCAAAGGTCACTGAGCCGTCTTCGTTTTGAACCAAGATACCGTCGGCACCCGAGTAGCTCACGCTATCAAGCGACACGTCACCGTCCACATCCGAGCTGTTGGCAATCAACTGCTCAGGACTCAATGTAATGGTGCCATCTTCGTTCATTTGGTAAGACGTAGCGCCCGCCACTGGTGCGTCGTTGACATCCGTTACCGTTACACCAATATTGGCATCGACTGTCTCAGTGCCATCAGTCACTGTGAAGCCAAGGTTTACATCACCATTGAAGTTCTCGTTCGGAGCAAAGCTATACGTGCCATCACCGTTATCGGTGAACACCCCTTCAGCGCCCGTGTACGACACATCCGTGATAGACAGCTCATCACCATCTATATCTGCAGCGCCTGCTAATAGATCAGCGTCTGTGAAGGTTAACGAGCCGTCTTCTTCAATGGTGTAAGCGACATCTTCAACCACCGCAACGTCATTCACAGGGTTCACCGTGAGGTCAACGCCCGCTTGCACGGTTTCAAGGCCATCAGAGACATCGAAGCTTAGGTCTATATCACCGTTGAAGTCCGCATCCGGCGTGATGGTGAATGAACCATCATCGTTGGCCGTCACCGTCGCGTTATCACCCGCGGTTAAGTTGGCAGCCGTTAGATCATCGCCATCCACATCGGAAGCGTTCGCCAATAACTGTTCTTGAGACAGCGTAATTGAACCATCTTCATCCACTGAGTAAGCCAAGTCGCCCGCCACTGGCGCGTCATTGACGGCGATAACATCAATACCCGCCGTTGTGGTCGCTGTTGCACCATCGTCATCGATAATGGTCACATCAAGGCTGATATCGCCGTTAAAGTTTTCGTTTGGAGCAAAAGTGACTGAGCCGTCTTCGTTTTGAACCAAGATACCGTCGGCACCTGAATAGCTAACACTATCAAGCGATACTTCACCATCTAGATCTGAGCTATTCGCAATCAACTGCTCAGGGCTCAATGTGATGGTGCTATCTTCGTTTATTTGGTAAGACGTTGCGCCCGCCACTGGTGCGTCGTTGACATCCGTTACCGTTACGTCGATGTTTGCATTAACGGTCTCTGTTCCGTCAGATACTGAGAAGTCCAGACTTACATCGCCATTGAAGTTCTCGTTCGGAGCAAAGCTATACGTGCCATCACCGTTATCGGTGAACACACCTTCAGCGCCCGTGTACGATACATCCGTGATAGACAGCTCATCACCATCTATATCTGCAGCGCCCGCTAATAGATCAGCGTCTATGAAGGTTAACGAGCCGTCTTCTTCAATGGTGTAAGCGACATCTTCAACCACCGCGACGTCATTCACAGGGTTCACCGTGAGGTCAACGCCCGCTTGCACGGTTTCAAGGCCATCAGAGACATCGAAGCTTAGGTCTATGTCGCCGTTGAAGTCCGCATCCGGCGTGATGGTGAATGAACCATCATCGTTGGCTGTTACGGTTGCATTGTCACCTGCAGATAGGTTGCTTGCGGTCAGTGCATCACCATCCACATCGGAAGCGTTCGCCAACAACTGTTCTTGAGACAGCGTAATTGAACCATCTTCATCCACTGAGTAAGCCAAGTCGCCCGCCACTGGCGCGTCATTGACGGCGATAACATCAATACCCGCCGTTGTGGTCGCTGTTACACCATCGTCATCGATAATGGTCACATCAAGGCTGATGTCGCCGTTAAAGTTTTCGTTTGGTGCGAAGCTGTAAGTACCATCACCATTGTCAATGAAGATACCGTCAGCGCCGGAATAAGAAACATCACTTACGGATACATCACCTTCAATATCAGAACTGTTCGCAAGAAGTTGCGCTTCAGAGATGGTAATCACGTTATCTTCGTCAACGCTGTAGGTCGTTGAACCTGCCACCGGTAAGTCATTGACGGCAATGACGTCGATACCTGCAGTTGTCTCAGCCGTTGCGCCATCTTCATCCATAACAGACACATCAAGACTGATGTCGCCGTTAAAGTTTTCATTTGGAGAGAAAGTGTAAGTACCATCACCATTATCGGTGAATACACCATCGGTGCCGCTGTAGCTTACATCGCTGACAAACACTTCACCTTCAACATCCGAGCTATTTGCCAGAAGTTGAGCATCACTTAGGGTGATACTGCCGTCTTCTTCAACACTGTAAGTGGTAGAGCCAGCTACCGGTACGTCATTAATTGGAACAATTTGAACATCAATATTTGCCGATACAACATCAGTACCATCACTGACATCGTAAGTTAGGTCGACATTGCCATTGAAGTTTTCGTTTGGAGCGAAAGTGTAAGTACCATCACCGTTATCCGTAAACACACCATCGGTGCCTTCGTAGTTAACAGATTCAACAGTAAGGCCGTCGCCATCGATATCTGTTGTACCAGCCAGCAACTGCTCGTCAGTAAAGGTCAATGAGCCATCTTCATTGATGGTGTAGTCGTGGTCGTAAATAACAGAAAGGTCGTTAACTGCAGTTACGGTGACGTCTAGTTCCGCAGGAGTAACCCCACCGTTACCGTCATCCACGTTATAGCTAATTGAGAATTCACCGTTGAAGTTCTCTTCAGGAGTGATGGTGTAAGTGCCGTCACCATTGTCAGTGATAAGTGCATTCTCGATTGAGACGTCTCCAACACTCGGCTCGTTACCCCCCGCATCACCAGAGTCACCCCCTTCATCACCCATTAGTAATTCAGAAATATCAATGCCGTTTACATTCGCTAATACTTCTTCTGACGTTGGTAACTCGAATGCGTTTTCACTACCCACATCTTGGCTTGGAACGACAACGCCATTAACGATATCAAATACGTGCCAGTGTTCGCCTGATGGGTTTTCTGGTAGTTCTGGGGTAAAGGTTTCAACTAAGGTATCACCAACAAACACCTGAACTTGCACATCTTCAACACCATCTACATCCCAACTTCTGTTGGTGTAGTTGTGTACTGAATAATGCATGTTTGCATCTTGGTAGTTTGGAATAGTGATGGTTTCTGGACCATTACCATTCGTATCATCAACATCTTGTTGGACGACATTACCTTCACCAAGGTCGTGGCTCATGTCGCGGTAGTAGATATGGTCTAACTCATTGCCCGTTTCTGTATCGTAAAGCCACAAGTGGTTATCCATATCTTGAGGACTTTCACCCCATGTGACGACGATACGCATATCTGTTTCTTCGAGTACTTCAGATATTGCCGTCACGCCACCATTGGTATCTTCACCTGCTGGAACAAGGAAACTGCTAGTAATTGAGCCTTCTTGTTCAATAGTAACGCTACCTTGGTCAACAACAGGGCCATTCACGGTATAGTTACCAGATTGGTCTGTTACCGTTGTATATGTGTGACCTGCGTTATCGGTCAGTATGACGTCTGCACCAACTACTGGGTTACCCGTTTCAGCATCTAGAACCGTTCCTATAACGGTTGTTTCATCGCCCTGCTCCCCAATAATCGCGGTCATATCATCGTCTTCGATATCAGTCGCGAATTGTAAAAGCTCTTCTTGGGTAATGGTATACGAACCGTCTTCTTCAATGGTTATCGCCACATCAGCAGAGACAATCGGCGCATCGTTAACAGGATCAACCGTTAAGCCTAAGTTAGCCGCAATCGGTGTGTCACCATCGCTGATGCTGTAAGCCACATCAATGTAGCCATTAAAGTTTTCGCTTGGGGTGATTGAGAATGTACCATCGCCATTATCGACAATCGTTGCATCATCTCCCACTAAGGTTAAGCCAGAAGCGACAAGATCGTCACCCTCAATATCAGCGGAATTCGCAAGTAACTGCTCCTGTGTGATAGTGATGACGTTGTCTTCATCAACGCTTGCGTAAACATCAGATGTCGTTGGCAAGTCATTGACTGGATTTACCGTTAGGTCGGCATTCGCCACAATCGACTCTGTGCCATCCGAAATATCAAAGTTTAGGTCGATATTGCCGTTGAAGTCAGTGCCTGGTGTCACCGTAAAGGTACCATCGCCATTATCAACGACGGTCGCGTTATCGCCTGCACTTAGGTTGCTTGCCGTTAGGTCATCGCCATCTACATCACTAGCTTGAGCAAGTAATTGCTCTTGGCTTAAGGTGATCGCCCCGTCTTCATCAATGCTATATGCCAAATCACCTGATACCGGAGCATCGTTAACAGGCAGAACATCAATGCTTGCAGTGGTTGTTGCAGTTGCGCCATCTTCATCAGTAACAACAACATCAAGGCTGACATCGCCGTCGAAGTTCGCGTTTGGTGCGAAGCTAAATGTGCCGTCACCGTTGTCAGTGAAAATACCGTCTGAGCCGACATAGTTAACGCTATCAATCGCCACTTCGCCTTCGATATCAGAAGCGTTCGCCAACAATTGCTCTGCACTAATAGTAATAACTTCATCTTCGCTGACTGAGTAACTGGTTGAACCGGCGATTGGTGGATCGTTAACCTCAAGAACGGTAATACCTGCGGTGGTCGCTTCGGTTGCACCCTCTTCATCAGTAACAACAACATCTAGGCTAACTTCGCCGTTGAAGTTTGCGTTTGGTGAGAAGGTGTAAGTGCCGTCGCCGTTATCCTCAAACACACCATCAGCGCCCGAGTAAGTCACGCTATCGACTGCCACTTCCCCTTCAATATCTGAAGAGTTGGCTAATAGCTGTTCATTACTGATGGTGATGGAGTTGTCTTCATGAACGGTGTAAGACGTGCTACCCGCAACCGGTGGATCATTCTCTGGCGTCACGCTCACATCAATGTTGGCTTGAACCGTATCGGTACCATCTGACACATCAAAGTTGAAGTTCACATCACCATTGAAGTTTTCGTTTGGCGCAAAGCTGTAGCTTCCGTCGCCATTATCAGTAAGAACACCGTCCGCACCTGTGTAAGTCACGCCTTCAACCGATAGCTCATCCCCATCAATGTCAGTCGCACCGGTTAACAAGTCTTCATCGGTAAAGTTCAAGATACCATCTTCACCAATGCTGAACGTTTGATCTTGTGGCTGTGGTAAATCGTTAACTGGATTCACGGTTAGGTCAGCGGTCGCGACAAGCGTATCTGTACCGTCGTTGATGTCGAACGCAAGGTCAATATCACCATTGAAGTTCGCATCAGGCGTAATGGTAAAGCTACCGTCATCGTTGGCGCTCACCGTTGCATCACCACCAACGGTTAAGTTAGCCGCTGTTAGATCATCCCCTTCAATATCACTAGCTTGAGCCAGTAATTGCTCTTGGCTTAAGGTGATCGCCCCGTCTTCATCAATGCTATATGCCAAATCACCTGATACCGGAGCATCGTTAACAGGCAGAACATCAATGCTTGCAGTGGTTGTTGCAGTTGCGCCATCTTCATCAGTAACAACAACATCAAGGCTGACATCGCCGTCGAAGTTCGCGTTTGGTGCGAAGCTAAATGTGCCGTCACCGTTGTCAGTGAAAATACCGTCTGAGCCGACATAGTTAACGCTATCAATCGCCACTTCGCCTTCGATATCAGAAGCGTTCGCCAACAATTGCTCTGCACTAATAGTAATAACTTCATCTTCGCTGACTGAGTAACTGGTTGAACCGGCGATTGGTGGATCGTTAACCTCAAGAACGGTAATACCTGCGGTGGTCGCTTCGGTTGCACCCTCTTCATCAGTAACAACAACATCTAGGCTAACTTCGCCGTTGAAGTTTGCGTTTGGTGAGAAGGTGTAAGTGCCGTCGCCGTTATCCTCAAACACACCATCAGCGCCCGAGTAAGTCACGCTATCGACTGCCACTTCCCCTTCAATATCTGAAGAGTTGGCTAATAGCTGTTCATTACTGATGGTGATGGAGTTGTCTTCATGAACGGTGTAAGACGTGCTACCCGCAACCGGTGGATCATTCTCTGGCGTCACGCTCACATCAATGTTGGCTTGAACCGTATCGGTACCATCTGACACATCAAAGTTGAAGTTCACATCACCATTGAAGTTTTCGTTTGGCGCAAAGCTGTAGCTTCCGTCGCCATTATCAGTAAGAACACCGTCCGCACCTGTGTAAGTCACGCCTTCAACCGATAGCTCATCCCCATCAATGTCAGTCGCACCGGTTAACAAGTCTTCATCGGTAAAGTTCAAGATACCATCTTCACCAATGCTGAACGTTTGATCTTGTGGCTGTGGTAAATCGTTAACTGGATTCACGGTTAGGTCAGCGGTCGTGACAAGCGTATCTGTACCGTCGTTGATGTCGAACACAAGGTCAATATCACCATTGAAGTTCGCATCAGGCGTAATGGTAAAGCTACCGTCATCGTTGGCGGTCACCGTTGCATCACCACCAACGGTTAAGTTAGCCGCTGTTAGATCATCCCCTTCGATATCACTAGCTTGAGCAAGTAATTGCTCTTGGCTTAAGGTGATCGACCCGTCTTCTTCAACACTATATGCCAAGTCACCAGACACTGGTACATCATTGATAGGAAGAACATCAACCGTAATGTAGGTATCAACTTGAGCACCGTCTTCATCTTGAATGGTCACATCCAACTGCACTTGGCCGTTGAAATTTTCGTTCGGTGCAAAGCTACATGTGCCATCACCATTGATTGAGAAAATACCATCTAGGCCGTCGTAGTTGATCTCAACGAGCTCTACGTCACCTTCAATATCAGAAGCATTCAGCAGAACTTGAGATTCGCTGAAAGTCAGTACAGAATCTTCATCGATAGTGTATGACGTTGAGCCAGCAACAGGCGGATCATTGACTTCAAGAACAGTAATACCTGCGGTGGTCGCTTCAATCGCATTGTCTTCATCGACAATAACTATATCTAAGCTAATTTCACCGTTGAAGTTTTCATTTGGAGAGAAGGTGTAGGTACCGTTACCGTTAATTTCAAGCACACCATCGCTACCATTGTAGGTCACGCTATCAATCGCGACTTCCCCTTCAATATCTGAAGAGTTCGCAAGCAATTGTTCGTTACTGATTGTGATGGAGTTGTCTTCATGAACGGTGTAAGACGTGCTACCCGCAACCGGTGGATCATTCTCTGGCGTCACGCTCACATCAATATTGGCTTGAACCGTATCCGTGCCATCTGACACATCAAAGCTGAAGTTCACATCACCATTGAAGTTTTCGTTTGGCGCGAAGCTGTATGTGCCATCGCCATTGTCGGTTAGGACACCATCTGCGCCCGTGTAAGTTATACCTTCAACACTTAGGTCGTCTCCTTCAATGTCCGTAGCGCCTGTTAATAGGTCTTGGTCATTGAAAGTTAACACGCCATCTTCGCCAACTGTGAATGTCTGGTCTTGTGCTTCTGGACCATCGTTCACTGGTGAAACCGTTAGCTCTAGGTTGGTAGAGACAACATCATCACCATCCGAAACATCGAAGGTGAAGTTAACATCACCGTTGAAGTCAGCATCTGGCGTTAATGTGTACGTACCATCGCCGTTATCCGTGATGGTCACACTGTCATCATCGGTCGCTAAGTTCAGTGCGGTTAGTTGATCGCCATCTAAATCACGAGCATTAGCCAACAAATCGTCTTGCGTGATGATAATAGAACCGTCTTCTTCAACCGTGGCAGAAACAGGTAATGCTTCAGGAGCATGCTCAATGTGCACGCCTGTCGCGTTAATGTAGATGGTTTGAGAGACCGTTTCAGAATCATCATTCGATAGCTCTGTTGCGGTTGCGGTTACATGAACTTCAAGCTGCTCGTTGAAGTCTTCTGGTAACTGGATTTGTAGTGAATTTTCGATAGCCGTTGTTGGTAAGTTCACTGTACCATCAGGGCCAACCGTCACTTCACCGCTGTAGATTTGGCTGTTCACTTCACCCACATCGATTGTGAAGTTGAAATCTGCATAGTCAGCATCACCACCACCATACAAATCTTCAAATCCGTAAACCAGCTCGCCGTCTTCATTAACCGTCGTGCGAGTATGTTCGATACCATCTTGGTTTAGCTGAGAGCTTGAACCACCATGGAAGATCGCGTCACCATTCTGGCCTTGAATCACGGTCTCGGTTCCATCTGCGGCCACAAAGACAAGTTGAGGATCAACCGTATCCATATTCGCAGGCGAACCATCCTCGGCACGGAACTCATACTGACCGTCTTGCATTGCATCAAAGTCGTTGTGCTGATGTCCGTTTGGAATCAAAAACAAGTTGAAACTTTCACCTTCTGCAACTTGGAAGCTGAATTGATCTTGCCCAGGGACAAGGTCACCGCCGCCGCCAACTTCTGATGCGTTCTCGTAAACAACTTCAACACCCGTGATGTTGCCGTCTTCGTCAACTTTGTAGTAACCCGCTGTGTTTTGGTAGCCCGCAGTCTCACCTTCAAACGTTACTGTAATTTCAGTATCGTTGTAACTGGTGATGCCGTTCTCTTGGTCATTCAGAACACCCTCGTTATCGTATTGAATAACTGAGCCTTCCGGTACACCATCTACGGTTACGGTAAGTGTTTCAGACAAGTCTTGGTCGACAAGTGCCGCCGCAATATTAAGCTCAACAATACCGCCTGGCTCAACCAGAATTGCTTCATCATCAACGTTAACGCCATCGCCATCCGTAATCACTAAGTCAGGTGCATCAGCAACGGCTTCAATGTGAACATTGATGTCTTGTTCAACCTCATCCGTGCCGTCTGTCACCGTAAAGCTGAACTGTAGATCACCACTGAAGTGCTCTTCAGGAACGAAGCTGAACGTGCCGTCACCATTGTCGGTGACTGTGCCTTCATCGCCAGAGTAATTAATGCTAGTAACGCTTAGGTCGTCGCCGTCAATATCAATCGCACCACTCAACAGATCTTCTTGAGTGAACAGGATGCTGCCATCCTCTTCAATGTGGTACAGGCCTGGAGCAACAATTGGAGTGTCATTCACCGGATTAACGGTCAATGTCATATCATTAGACGTGCTCAGCTCACCGTCACTCACCTCATAAGTGAATGCAATATCACCATTGAAGTTTTCAGAAGGTGTCACTGTGTACGTGCCATCACCATTGTCTACAATATTGGCGTTCGGATCATTGGTTTCAAGCGAAGTAGCAAACAGCTCATCGCCATCTTGGTCACTCGCGTTCTCCAACAGCATCTCTTGTGTAACCAGAATTGAACCATCTTCGTCAACATCCGCAACCATTGGAGTTGCTTCTGGCGCATCGTTGACGAATTCAACTTTCAGGTCGATGTTTGCCGCCACGACATCGGTGCCGTCGCTCACATCAAACGCTAGATCAACATTGCCGAAAAAGCCCTGTTCTGGTGTTAGTGTGTATGTTCCATCACCGTTATCTGTGACTTCCACTGTATCGCTTGCGCTAGTCACATTCACAACTGACAGTTCATCACCTTCAACGTCTGTCGCTTGTGCCAGTAACTCAGCTTCGGTAATAGTAATCGCTTGACCATCTTCCGTAGTGAAAGACATATCAGGCACGTCTGGTGCATCATTGATTGGATTTACGGTTAGATTGAGGTCAGCGGCAACAGTTTCGATCGCGTCAGTGACATCGTAAGTAAATTCAATTTCACCAAAGAAATCAGCACTTGGTGTAATCGTGAAGCTACCATCTGAGTTTTCTACAACAACCGCATTTGGATCGTTGGTCGCAAAATTAACCGCTTCAAGGTTATCGCCATCAACATCGGTTGCATTCGCTAATAGATCCTCTTGAGTGATAGTGATTGAACCATCTTCATCAACAACGGCTTCAATTGGACCACTAACCTCTGGGCCTTCATTGACAATTTCAACGTCAACTCTTGCTGTGCTTGGTGCGCTTGCTTGCCCGTCACTAATATCGAAAGTCAGATTCACTTCACCGTAGAAGTCTTCTGCAGGTTCGAAGGTAAAGGTATTATCACCGTTATCCGTTAAGGTACCTTGCGTTTGGTCTGCAAGTAATAGGTTTTCAACATGTAGAATGTCACCATCAACATCGGTCGCGCCAGACAATAGGTCTTTCGCTTCGATGATCATAGAGCCGTTTTCAAGCATTTGGGTGTGCAATGGTTCACCCGGAACCGGCACATCATTGACTGGTACAACCGTTAGGTCTAGATGCGTTGCAACTTCATCAGTACCATCAAACACCTTGTAGTCGATGTCGATTTCACCATTGAAGTTTTCATTCGGCATGAAAGTAAACGTACCATCACCGTTATCAACTAGTTCACCGTTGTCACCACCGTAAGTGATGTCAGAAATAGACAGCGTATCGCCCTCTACATCTGTGGTGTTCGCTAGCAAGTCATCCGCACTGAACGTGATACCTTCATCTTCATCTGTCGATAGAACAATTGGGCCTGAAACGATTGGCGCATCATTCACCGACTCGAAGTTGATGTTGATGATGTTGTTGTCTGTCAGCTCACCATCACTAACTTGGTAACCAAGTTCGATTTCACCATGGAAGTTTTCATCCGGTGTTACCGTCCAAGTGCCATCACCATTATCGATGAGCGTGGCATGCTCTGAATTTTCACCCACTAGCTCGAGATTTTGAATATCAAGGTCATCGCCATCAATATCCGATGCTTGCGCCAGTAGTTGCTCTTCGGTAATCACAACCGAAGCAAACTGAGCAGAACCATCGGTATCGACAGTAATATTCGGAAGTTCAGCCGTTAACTCGATTTCGTTATCACCCGCATGGATATTCAACTCAACCGTTTCGGTGATCTCTGAGCCATCCACACCAATTGATGTAAACACAGCTGAATCAGGACAAGTTTGTGACACTGTCATGTTTTGAACGACGTAAGTACCATTTCCTTGCACGGTACCAAGCTCAAAGTAAGACACCGGCTCACTTACCGTAAGCGTATAGTCAGTCTCGTAATTGCTTCGGTCTTCTTTGTGGTAAGTCATCGAATCGATTAACTCACCATCATCGTTGAAGGCGCGAATTTCCACTTCAGTAAAGTGACGAGACTCTTCCATGAACCAACCACCCAAACCATCAAGGTGGAAACTGATTTCATTGATGTCTTGACCTTCAACCGAAACTGTAAGCTTCTCATCACCACTTAGGCCTTGGCGGTCTGTATCACCAATACCGTGACCAATGTGAGTGTTACCATTCCAGGCACCAAGAGGATCATCGTTACTTTGAACGGTTACCGTTAAATCACCATCCGAGAACTCACGAGTGTAAGGGTCGACTTCTGTACCCCAATCGTCCACGCTCGCGTTATCGTCAAACGTACCGATTTGTGTGGTGTGTGTACCGTTCGCCAGTGCTTCATCATTTGGAATAAAGCGCACTTCTGTGTCGGCAGGAACTTCTTGTCCTACTTCCAGCACCACCCATTCGTCATTTACATTCGCTTCAATGATTCCATTTTCTGGCGCTTGATCTAAACGTAGTGCTGGCTCTTCACGAAGTGTCACACCAACTGTTTGGTCTTCTTGCGCTTGGATGAAGATTTCATCGCCCGCTTCCGGTGCATCGTTGACAGGGTTAACCGTCAAGTCGAGTGTCGTCAGAACTTCATTCTCACCATCACTGATGTTGTATGTGAAGTCCAACTCGCCATTGAAGTTTTCTGTATGCGTAATGGTGAATGAACCATCGTCATTAGCAACAATTGTCGCGTCAGGATCGTTGGTTTGTAGGTTAGTTGCCGTTAACTCATCACCTTCAACGTCGGTCGCATTCGCAAGTAACTGATCTTGAGTAATAGTGATTGAATTATCTTCGTCAACTTCAGCCTGAATACCCGAAGTTTCAGGTCCATCATTCACAGCAATAACATCAATTCCTGCTGTGGTAGTTGCCGTAGCGCCATCTTCGTCGACGACCACAACATCCAATGAGATGTCACCATCGAAGTTTTCATTTGGCGTGAAGGTGTATGTACCATTACCGTTATCAACAAACGAACCATCATCACCAGTGTAACTAACACTTGATAGTGAAACATCGCCTTCAACATCAGAAGAATTCGCTAATAGCTGCTCATCACTGATCGTGATTTGGCCATCTTCTTGAACTGTGTACGATGTTGAGCCCGCAACTGGCGGATCGTTTTCTGGCGTTACGCTAACATCGATAACCGCAGCCGTTGAATCGGTGCCATCAGAAACGTCGAATGAGAATTGTACATCACCATTGAAGTTCTCGTTCGGAGCAAAGCTGTATGTGCCGTCGCCATTATCGCTAAGAACACCATCTGCCCCTGTATAAAGCACGTTTTCAATCGACAGTTCATCACCATCAATATCTGACGTACCTGCAAGCAGGTCAGCATCTGTGAAGAGCAGCGTGCCGTCTTCTTCAATCGTGAACTGTTGATCTTGCGCTTGTGGCAAGTCATTAACCGGATTGACGGTAATGTCTAGGCCAACTTGAACTGAACCACCATCGTTATCGATGATATCGAAGTTCAGGTCTAGATCACCGTTATAGTCGGCGTCTGGTGTAATGGTGTAGCTACCATCGTCGTTTTGTTGGATGGTAGCATTTTCATCAGTAGATAGATTGATAGCCTCTAAGTTATCGCTATCGATATCACCCGCTCGTGCTAGCAATTGCTCTTGGCTTAGCGTGATTGAGCTATCTTCGTTAATCGTGTAAGCCAGATCGCCCGATACTGGCGCATCATTGATTGGCAATACATCAACGTTAATGTGTGTTTCAACCGTTGCGCCATCTTCATCTTGAATGGTCACACCCAGTTGAACCTGACCATTGAAGTTTTCGTTGGGTGCAAAGCTGCATGTACCATCACCATTTACAGTGAAGATACCGTCAGAGCCATCGTAGTTAATGCCAACGAGCTCTACATCGCCTTCGACATCCGAAGCATTCACAAGAATCTGAGATTCACTGAACGTCAGAACCGAATCTTCATCAATGGTGTATGACGTTGGACCCGCAACAGGTGGATCATTCACTTCTAGAACGGTGATGCCCGCAGTAGTTTCATCAATCGAACCATCTTCATCGGCAACAATAACGTCAAGGCTGATATCACCGCTGAAGTTTTCGTTAGGAAGGAAGGTATAGCTGCCGTCGCCGTTATCTTGGAACACACCATCTGTGCCGCTGTAAGTTACGCTATCGACCGACACCGCACCTTCAATATCCGAAGAGTTAGCTAATAATTGCTCATCAGAAATGGTGATCGCATTATCTTCATTGACCATATAAGAAGTAGACCCTGCCACTGCCGGATCATTCTCAGGCGTTACGCTCACATCAATGTTTGCACTAACCGTTTCTGTGCCATCAGACACATCGAAACTGAAGTTGACATCACCATTGAAGTTTTCGTTTGGTGCAAAGGTATAAGTACCATCACCATGGTCGGTCAGTACACCATCACCACCTGTATAGCTAATACCTTCAACGGTTAAGTCATCGCCATCAATATCGGTGGCACCGGTGAGTAGGTCGGCATCTGTAAATTGCAGCGTACCGTCTTCTTCAATGCTGAATTGTTGGTCTTGAGGAACCGGCAAGTCATTAACTGGGTTAACAGTAAGATCGGCGGTTGCTTGAACTGTGTCAGTACCATCAGTGATGTTGAATTGAATATCAATGTCACCATTGAAGTTCGCATCTGGTGTGATGGTGAAACTGCCGTCATCGTTAGCTTCAACCGTCGCATCACCACCAACCGTTAAGTCGCTCGCGGTTAGGTCTTCACCTTCAACATCAGACGCTTGAGACAGTAGTTGTTCTTGGCTCAAGGTAATTGAACCGTCTTCGTTAACGTTGTAAGCCAAATCACCCGATACTGGTGCATCGTTGATTGGCAGAACATCCACGTTGATGACCGTATCAACTTCTGCCCCATCTTCATCACGAATAGTTACATCTAACTGAACTTGACCGTTAAAATTCTCATTCGGAGCAAAGCTACAAGTCCCATCACCATTGACTGAGAAGATGCCGTCGGGGCCGTCATAGCTAATGCCGACAAGCTCAACATCTCCTTCAACATCAGAAGCATTAAGAAGAACTTGTGACTCACTAAACGTGAGCACAGAATCTTCATCAATGGTATAAGACGTTGGCCCTGCAACTGGCGGATCGTTCACTTCAAGTACAGTGATACCCGCTGTTGTCGCGTCGGTCGCACCATCTTCATCAGCAACCACGACATCCAGAGCAATTTCGCCGGTGAAGTTCTCGTTTGGTGAGAAGGTATAAGTACCGTTACCGTTGATTTCAAGAACACCGTCACTACCTGAATAAGTCACGCTGTCTATTGATACATCACCTTCAATATCTGAAGATGTTGCCAATAGCTGTGCATCAGAAATGGTAATCGAGTTATCTTCATTCACCGTGTAAGAAGTAGAACCCGCAACTGGAGGATCATTTTCCGGAGTCACGCTGACATCGATGTTTGCAGACACGGTATCGGTACCGTCTGACACATCGAAGCTAAAACTCACATCACCATTGAAGTTTTCGTTTGGCGCGAAGCTATATGAGCCCTCACCCAAGTCAGTCAGTACGCCATCAGTCCCTTCATAACTGATACCTTCAACCGTGAGATCATCACCCTCAATGTCCGTAGCACCGGTTAGAAGGTCTGCGTCCGTAAAGATGAGCGTACCGTCTTCTTCAACAGAAAACTGTTGATCTTGTGGAACTGGCAGGTCATTAACTGGGTTAACCGTTAGGTCTGCTGAAGCTTGAACCGTATTGGTGCCATCTGAGATATCGAAGCTGATATCGATGTCACCATTGAAGTTCTCATCTGGTGTGATGGTGAAACTGCCGTCCTCGTTTTGAGTGACCGTCGCGTCACCGCCCACTGTTAGCCCGCTCGCCGTCAGGTCATCGCCTTCCACATCGGATGCTTGCGATAGCAGTTGCTCTTGGCTTAGGCGGATAGAACCGTCTTCATCGACAGAGTACGCTAAGTCGCCAGACACTGGCGCATCATCAACCGCAGTCACGCTGACATCGATGTTTGCTGAAACCGTACCAGTACCGTCAGACACATCGAAGCTGAAGTTTACATCACCATTGAAGTTCTCGTTTGGCGCGAAGGTGTACGTGCCATTGCCGTTGTCAGTAAGGATACCGTCACCACCATCGTAGGTCACACCTTCAACGGTTAGGTTGTCGCCTTCAATGTCCGTTGCACCGGTTAATAGGTCGGCATCTGTAAATTGCAGCGTACCGTCTTCTTCTATTACAAACGTTTTGTCTTCTGGTACAGGCGCGTCGTTGATAGGACGAACCGTTAGATCAATTGCGCTGCTTATTGTTTCTTGTCCGTCACTGATATCAAAAGTTAGGTCAAGTTCGCCATTGAAATCAGCGGAAGGAACCACCGTGAAAGTACCGTCGCCATTTTCTTGAACCGTTGCATCTGCGCCGACTTGAACATTTGAAGCAACCAGCTCATCACCATCAACATCACTTGCGTATTCGAGTAATTGTTCTTGAGTGAATGTTATGGATCCATCTTCATCCATAATGTAAGCCAGGTTTTGTTCAGCTTCTGGTGCATCATTTTCGCTTTCCACTTTGATTTTAAACGTTTCATTTACCGTCTCTGAATCAAAGTCATCTTCTACTTCACTGATGGTCTCTTCGTCAGAAGCTTCAACGTCAACGGCAAATGTCTCTTCTACCGTTTGTGAATCTAAATCATCGCCCATTTGCTGCTCGTCAGACTCCGAAGCCTCCGCGCTAGGCGCCGCTGATGTTCTTGCGGCTTGGCCTTGGTCTTCGTTACCTTCGGCATCTGAACCGCCTTCAGAAGCGGCAGCGTTTTCGCCACCGACAGCTTGAGCGCCGGCACCTGAACCACCTCCACTACCCGAGGCATCATCCGAACTGGCATCAGAAGCAGCACCACCAACTACATTCGATTGGGCATCATCTGAACCTTCGTCACTTTCTTGCGTCTCTTCTTCTGCAGAACCACCAGAAGCCGAGGCCTCTTCTTCATTACCTGCGCCACTTGGATTATCTTCCAACGCTTGGTTAACTTCGTCGGCTGCGTCCGTGTTTTCAGCACCTGTCGCTATCGTCGTCGCTATCGTGTTCTGTTGGTTTTGTTGATTCTGCTGCTGGGAGGGCGTACCCGCGTCGTTCGTGTCCGTCTGTTCTACCGCGTCATTGAGATCTTCATTTTGGTTGTTTTGGTTATTTTCGCCTGCCATTACAGCCTCCGTTGCTACTAGCTAACTAATCGTATTTAGAGGCATTAAAGGACACCATTTTAGAAAACCAAGTTTTTATGCAACAATTTTCATAATTTCTAGACGCGAATAATCAAAAAAAATTGAAAAGCACCTTCGAATATCCTTAGTTATTGTCATTAAAGCAATTTAGGCAGTGGAATGATGATAGACATGACAAATTTATTGCGTTCAATCAAGAACAACCACAAAGGGCTGCAATTGCTATTAAGCGAATTTTGTAAGGATTTCTCAGACGCTGCCATAAATATAGAGACGCTTCACAAAGGTAATCATTTCGATGAACTCAACTGCTACTCAAAAAAATTGAAGGCGATACTAATTTTACTTTGTGACCAAGATCTTCCCCCCCAAATGGCAAAGTTGGAATATTTGAGTAAACACCACTTTCCTGTTCCGGAAGAACTTTTGGAGGATGTCAAAACCGAACTACAAAATGTCAATCAACAGATCAAGCATTTGTTAGATATGAAGGACGTAGTAGATGACAAATAACCGAGGCAGTCATGAGTAATAACCAAATAGAGCATCACCTCAGAAAAGCATTGGTTTCTAACAACGATGCTTCTAAGGTCACAGCGGACGACACCATAGTGCTGGCTAGTGCTATGACCAGCGTTCACAAAACGTTGCTCATCATCTTTCTCCTCGCTTTAGTTGCTATCGCTGTAGCGTCGCAGGCACGTATCGATATTGTCGTTTCTTTGCGTGGAGAGTTGTTGTTGGAATCTGACGTTGAGAAGGTCCAGCACTTAGAAGGAGGTATTCTAGAAGAGTTGCTAGTAAGGAAAGGTGAAGTCGTTTACGAGGGGCAGCCTATCGCGAGAATACGCTCTCTTGATCGTAATACCCAACTCGATACGGTTAATACAGAAATCATTCAGCTAGAGCTAGACAAAATTCGCTATGAGAGTTTACGAGACATGAAGAAGCCAAACTTTACTGCTTTCACTGAAAAATATCCTGATCAGGTTCAAGTAAACATGAATACGTGGCAACAAGAATTCTCAAAAAACCGCTCTAATGAAGAGCTCATCACTCACGATATTAAGCATAAAAACTCTCTAATAAGTTCGATGTTAAAACGTAGAAAGAGCTCAGAGAACCAGCTTTCTCTGATTCGTAAACAACTCAACATCAAAAATACACTTTATAAAGAAGAGATGGCCTCATACGTTGATGTTCTCAATATGAAAGTACAAGAGTCCAACATGGTACGTGAGATTGAAAACCTTGATGAGTCAGTCATGAATGAGCGTTTTCAGCTCGATAAACTAGAAAAGCAACACCGAGATTTGGTTGAAAATAGAAATTCAGAATACCAAGCACAAATTATTCAAGTGAATAAAGATCTTAAGCTAAAGCGAATCTTACAACCACAACATTCCGACAAAGTTGATCGTCTTATTGTCTATTCTCCGGTCGATGGTGTAGTCGACAAGCTACACTTCAACTTTCGCTCTGCAGTGATTCCGCCAGGCGAAAGCATTGCTGACATTGCACCGATCAATAACTCGCTACACGGAGAAGCAAAGATCCCACGTAAAGACATGGGATTTGTTGAAATTGGCCAAGCAGTGAAAGTAAAAATGGACACTTATAACTTCGCCAAGTATGGCTTTGTTGAGGGGACCATTGCTTCAATCAGTCGTTCATCATACGAAGAAGAGGATGCCGAATTCTATTTAGCAGAGATTGAAATTGACCAAAATTTTCTTGAGCGAGGAGGCACTCAATACAAGTTATCACCTTATATGGAATTTACCGCCGATGTGAAAACAGGGTCACGTCGTGTGATCGAATATGCAGCAAAACCCGTGATGTCTGCCATCGAAGATGCGTTCGATGAGAGGTAATCAATGAGCGGAAAACCTTCATACAACATTTCCGTTCCAGCTCTACGCCTTAGCATATTGTTTAGTGTGGTATTAACCGCGCTCGCTTTCTATTTGTACTTTTCTTGGTCGAAAATAGACTCAGTCGCTCAAGTGCAAAGCGCCCCACTTCTAATAAAGGCTCAAGAACTCAACCAGACTATCGAACTTGATATCCAAACCCTGCAACGTTGTTTAAGAACCAACAATTGCAGCAGCAATGATTTGAAACTATCAACCTTAAAAAGCGAAATAGATGAGTTTAGGTCTTTAGCCTCTTTGAACAAAACCGAATTCAGCTTGGTTGGGGCGACCGAATATACACAAATGGAATTAGCTATTAATCGCTTTGTCGATAGTTCCAAAACACGTAATGACATGCTGGACTTATACCTTTCACTCACTAACAGCTACCTGCAAATGGATGACAACTATCGCAACATGTTTAATAAGCACGCGAGCGACTTGATGTCAGAAAAGAACAAGTTCTTTGTGTGGTTGTTTATGATAGCCGTAATCTTGGCTGTTATTATCGTTATTTCTAACTCAGCAGCTATATTGAAACTGAAAAAATCCAGCTCAAACGAACGAGAAATAGACTGTGAATTCGATGCCTTATACCAAGAACTCAAGCAGCTCGATTTAAAAAGACTTGAAGAGCTTCTTAACGAAGTGAGCATCAACCCCAAACAACGTCAGATCTACTCTCACCTCAAATTGGTATTCAGTAAATTAGAAGACCAAAAGCGCAATAACGATCTCTACAAGCAACTGTATGCCCTAATAGGATATGAAATTCGCGGAATAACCAACACTATCAATGGTGGCGTGCAATACCTAGTTCAAGAGACCGATGAGAGCGGCGTGTTAATGGCGAAGGACATTACGTCTGCTTCCAATACACTATCAGAGCTTGCTGAAAACTATAACCGATTGATTTCTCAAGGCTCAGAGAGTAAATCTAAAGAGTTCTCGCTTTTGAGCGTGCTGTCTGAATTGATGATTCATATCAGTGCGAAAGTTCAGCGTAATGAAAGCCAACTCGACTGTCTTATCTCTGACAATTTACCAAATCGCGTTGAAGGTCAATCCACCAGCTTATTCTGGATACTTTTCTTGCAGCTTTCTAACGCTATTCAGCTCAAAGCTAACAAGAAATTGTTTGTAACGATTGAATCTGGTGCGGCTTCTAATATGGAAAATACGCGCGTCACCATCAACCTTAATTTCCTCTCAACGCTTGATGTGTTTGTTGCAAAACTAAATACACTCCATTGGAGCGCTCACAAAGACCACACCACCAGCACAGACGACTTAGCAAAGAGCATTTTGAAAGATTACGGATACTACGAAAGCCGCTGGTTCCAATCAGGCACTCAAGAGCGTTTTCAAATAGAACTTGACCTAAAGGCTAAAAGCTTCCATACGGAGAAAACTCGTTTCGACGGTAAGCGTTTGATGCTCTGCGCAAACACTCAAATTCGCATAGATGTCATGAGAAAGATGCTCTCCAATTTGGGGCTCGATATCACCGAGATCCGCACTGCTAATGAGCTATTTTCAGCAGCGAACTCCTTCGGTGAATACGATGCAATAATGCTGACCGATACATTTGAACCCAATAAGCTTTCATCGCTCTGTAAAACGGTCAAATCACAGCTCAAGAATCACCCGAATACCAAGTTGTTGTTATCCGTAACCAACACACAACACGCGCAAGAGTGCCACAGCTTCGTCGATAAAATCATAAACTCACCAGCTATTCCTTACGAGTTTATTCCTAACTTACTTTCCATTATGGAAGCGGAAGCATCGGAAGGACAAATGGAAAACAGCTCATTCCTGATCGTCGAGGATGACCGAGTTCAACAAATCTTACTTAAGCGCATTTTAACCAAGCAAGAGTACGAACCAGACACTGTTGGTGACGGTGCCGACGCCGTGAAACACTTCATGAATCAACGTTCCGACATTATTTTTATGGACTGCATCATGCCAGGAATGGGCGGCATAGAAGCAACACAGCGTATTCGACAGTTTGAAAAAAATAAAGATAGGAAACCTTGCACCATTATAGGTGCAACCGCATTGACCAGCAGTAACGAACACCAGGCTTGTATTGAGGCCGGAATGGATTACGTGATCAGCAAACCTTACAAAAGCGACGAAATCATCAAGGTGATCAACAAATATGTGGCGGTACAGAAACTTAACTAGCAGCATCATGGCTGCGCTTGCATTAAGTACTACACCTTCAGCATCGGCGACGACCCTGCTTGAGGCAGTAGAACTCGGCCTGCAAAACAGCCTTTCACTTCGCGCGAGTGATAAAGGTGTCGAAGAGAACGAGTACAACATTGGTATCAGCCGCTCTAAGTTCCTCCCTTCTCTTAATGGCGCAGCCGATACCACATGGAATGAAAATGAGACCTTATTGCGGAGCGTGCCCGATGAGACCTCAAGCTACAACTCGAACAGCTACAGCCTTTCCCTTTCCCAGTCAATATTCAATCTTGGCGATGTTTTTAAGTATGGAACGGCAAAGCTCGACTTCAACATTGAAGAGATTAAACACGAGAACAAAATCCAAGACACCATCTCAGAAGTCGGCTCTCAATATTTTGAGTACTTGAAAAACAACGCACAGATAAAAGCAACGAAAGTTGAACTTAAATCATCTGAGGCTCGTGAACATCAGATGAAACGTAACGTGGAACTAGGCAACACAGCTGCCAGTGAACTGTACGAAGTGATTGCACAAAAAGAGGGGGTGGCAAATCGATTAAGAACATTACAAAAAGATCGCCAAGTCATTCTCAATGGGCTATCGATTCAGATTCAATACCCAATCACACCTTCGCAAGATATATACGAAAGCGTGCCTTTAAAAGAGATAAACGAAACAGAACAACGTTCAATCATGGATCAAGCATTAAAGCTTAATAACGACTTACTCGTGGCTAAGAAAAACGTCGAGAGAAGCCGTAGAGGCTTAAAAGAGAGCGGTTCGAACTTCTTACCTACAGTATCGCTTTCAGCCAGTTATCGGCATGATGACGCCAATAACTACGACAAGACCGATATAACAGCGACTGGTGAAAGTAACTCAACGAGTGTTGGCTTAAATCTAGCCGTACCTATCTTATCCGGTGGTTCTGATTATTACGGATATCAAAAATCCTCGACGGCCATTGAACGTACCGAATTGCTTTACCAAGATTCGCTTTACACCACACGTAACAATGTGAATACCTCGCTACTTACCATTAACGACTTTTCCCAGTCTATAAGCAGTTATGAAAACATCATTCGCGCTAATTATGCGTCTTACAAAGGGATCCAAAGAGCCTACCAATTAGGTACGCGTACTATCACCGATTTGCTCGCGGCCGAGAGTAAATTATTCAGCGCTTTAAGAGATTACGAAAGTGCACGATATGACTACATCATCGAGACCATCAAACTCGAAAAAATTAAGGGCGTGCTCTCCGTAGAATCTATAGAGAGTATCATGCAATTGATGAGTGATATCGAAGATCGAGACAGCCAAGAATTAGTGCCTAAACACCTTCTTTCGACTTCGTCCTTGAAGAAAGGAGATCGCAATGCAAACTAAACAATTTTCTCAAAAGATCAATATGGCAGACAAGTGTTATCTGACTTTCTCCACGATAATTTCCACCCTATTTGGATTAGTTTTGCCCTTCTCTATTTTGATTATTTTCGACCGTGTTTTACCCAATCAAGCACAAAACACTCTGTTCTTATTGTTCGCTATTATCTTGATTTCTATCTTCCTCGATTACCATCTCAAGAATCAGGAAGAGAAGATCTCATCTGTCATCATGAGGCAGTTTGAGACCAACTTAACTAACAAGGTTTTTCAATCCATCTGTTTGGCTGAGATTTCCAAATACCGCCGCTTAGAGCCCGGTGAGTACCTCGAACGCATCTCTACTATTCCTGAACTTAAAACCTTCTTTGGCGGAGAGTCTGTTCGGGCTCTAATCAACCTAGCGGTTAGCTTATTAACTATCATAATAATAGGGCTAATCAACATATGGGCGGGCGTTACTCTTCTGATAGCCTCGATTATTTTGGCTATTTTCGCATTTAGCCTCTCTAAACAAAAGATTAGTAGCCTGCAAAATAAATCCGATATCGAAGGCTTAACCACATCAAAAATCATAGAAATCATCTCTAGCCCACTGGATATCAAAGCGCGAAACATGGAATACCGCGTCGAAAGCTTGATGACACAAATGGTCGAAGAACGCGAAGTCGAAAACATCAAATATGAGCAAATTGAATCTAATTTCGGGTTGATATTGGCACTGATCCAACAGCTCTCCATCGCCTGTGTTGTTGTGGTGTTGGCAATGGCGGTTATCAACATGGAATCAAGCCAAGGGATCATGGCTGCAATCATCATGCTAACCAACCGTTACTTTGCCCCCTACCAACAAGTAATGCGTACCGCGAGCCGTTGGGAACTAAATAAACTTCATATACAACGTATCGCGGAACTGCTTGAACTGACGGCTTCAGTAGAACATCAACATGAAACAACAGAAGTTGAACGCATTTCAGTCAAGTACTCTGACAAGCAACGTATCGAATTCGAGCGTGGTCAAGCCTATTTGCTCACGGGGAAAAGTGGTGCAGGCAAGACCCACCTCGCCAACTGTATTACGAGACAAAGCAGCGATGACCATCTGGCAATTATGATCAACGACACGCCTCTGAGTGACATTAACTACAACGTTTGGCGTAACAGCGTGTTGATGGTCGATAAAACGAGCTCGTTCGTAGAAGGTACCATTATTGATAACCTCACCTGTTTCCGACCAAGCCTGAATAACACGGCTTTCGCACTGTGTGAAACCATGAACATCAAGACACAAATCGATGCTCTTCCCGCCGGATTTTACACCGAACTTAAAGGTCACATGCGCAACCCATTCTCACGCCAAGTTGGTTATGCTCTGTTACTCGTCCGCGCCCTGCTCGCTAGCAAGCGCGTATTAATATTCGACGATATCGATTGTGTCTTTGACGATGAATTTGCCCGAGTGGTGCTGACCAGTACTGCTTATCGTTCTAATGACAAGATCTTGATCATTGCCAGCAATAAAATGGACAAGCTTAACCACCGCCTCAAACGTGTCAAACTGACGGGAGGTAATCAATGAGTATTCTCGTTGACTTCAACAATGTATCGCAGCGTGTATTGGACTTTGAAGCAATCGGATATAACGAACGCTACAATCAGTCACCTCTGATTCGTGGATTAGCTTACGCATTGATAGCGCTTGAATGGGAAGGTACGCCTGCTATCCTCAGTGATGCGTTTATGCCAAAACCAAAAGACAGCGACAGCTTTACCGCAACCATAGAGCGTCTTGGATACCGTTGTGATGCCACTAAGCTTAAAACACTCGAAAATATCGATAAGCACCCTAATCCAAGCTTTATTGAGATAGAAAACCTCAACGCCATCTTTTTGGGAACAAAGGATGGAAAATTGCTGCTGTTTGATTACACGAACAACAATACTATTGAGTATCCAATGTGTAATAAGCCATGCTTGTTGATTTCTATCAGCGAGTACTCTCGTCTATTTCGTGAACCACCACCAGAATCTCAAGATAGAAGTAATTGGATCAAATATGCTTTCTATCGTTATAACAACGAATTCAAGAGCTTAATAATTTTGAGCTTCTTCATCAGCATACTTGGGGCATTACAACCCTTCTTTATTATGAGTGTGTATAATTTCGCGCTCACGTCTAGTTCTCAAGTAACACTCTACTGGCTGACCTTATTTGCCATTATTGTTGGTTTCTCTGAATACTTTTTTAAGAAAATGCGGGTCAATATCATAGCGACCTCAGGTAAAGATCTCGCGGTACACATATCCCAAGCCGTTATATCAAAGCTTCTATGGCTGCCCTACGCTATGACATCAACCGCTGGGGTTTCGTCTCAGTTGGCTCGCTTAAAAGATATCGATACCTTCCGACGATTAGTAACGGCAGAATCGACCCTCAGCTACTTTGATATGCCATTCGTGATTGTATTTATCATCGCGATAGCTCTAATGTCTGGCACGGCAGCACTGGTAGTAATGGCCGGCTTAGTCTTAATGTTGGTATTCTGTGTGTACTCTCGCTATATCTACTCACAAGCCACATCCAAAAGCTCTCGTGCCAATGCGATGGTCTCTTATCAATGGAATGAGATCCTTCGTGGTATCAAGACCATTCAAGGTCTACCTTTATTGCGTGTGGTTCAATCTCGCTTTAGTGCTTCCCATATGCAAAGCACTAATGATGCAGAGAACGTTGCCGTGACCAACAGCAAAATTCAGGCTGCAGGGGGCAGTTTGATCCAAGTGATTGGCACAGCGAGTATTGTCGCTGCGGTAATCGGCGTAATGGAAGGTACTTCAGATGCTGGTGCCATGCTCGCAACCGTTATTTTGGTTTGGAAGGCATTAGGACCGATCATGGGTATTTACAACTCCATTTCCAAATTCCAATCAATTAAGGCGTCATCAGCTCAGATCAACAACTTAATGTCGATGAATGACGACAAACTGACTTTAGAAAAGAGCCCGCCCATTCGCTTGTTTCAAGGCAGTATTGTGGGCAGTGGTGTGAGCCACCGTTACACAGGGGCCGCAACCGGTTTAACCAATCTTGGTTTCAAGATACCACCCGGTGCAAAAGTCGTGATTTGTGGCCCGACAGGCTGCGGCAAGACAACGCTAATTTCCATCATTGCCGGGCTAGAAGACCGCTATCAAGGCGCGGTATCGGTCGATGGCTACAACATCAAACAATTCAACAGTTATCGCTATCGCACATCGATTAACTACATCCCTTTTAACTTGCACATCTTCGAGGGCTCTCTAGAGACTAACTTCATTTTGCACAATGGACTCATTCCAATAGAGGATATGCAAGAGATGATCAGCTTCTTCGAATTGGATGAGTGGCTACCAGAAGGTTTGTCGACTCAATTGAGCGTGGATAAATGCAAAAGCCTTCCCAACGGGGTTCAGCAAAAACTGCGGTTAGCGCTTGGCTTAGGTAATTGTGAACAATCTCTGATCATCATAGATGAACCTTTCAATGGTGCCGAAAACGAGAACGCACAGTATTTTAATCGCTTGTTCACCGATAAACTGTTGAACACGACCGTGATTTTTTCGACTAATGACCCAGGCTTGATCATTACATCAAACATGAGCTTAGTCTTAGAGTCAGATGGTAATTTGAAATATTTTGGTTTAACAGACAAATACTTAAACAGTTTAAGTTAAAACTACAACCTTTATTCACAATTAACTCTTTAGGTAAATGGATGTAATTGACAAAAACATAAGTGAAAGAGATGATTTACCCTCAAGTCACATTTAACTAGGAAGCAAATGTACACATTCGTTGCAGACAAGCTTGATGTATCGTACTTATCCACTATTCCTGAAAATCATCAATTTCAGGGCTGTGACGTACCTGAAGAGGAAATCGAACTCCGAGAGGTTGTTGAGGTATGGTATGAGTGTGCATTTCTACCCGCTTTTAATCTTCAGAAAATTGACATCGCAAACAAAGCTGAGCTAATCGTGATACAAAGCCATGTTTTGAATAACGACACTAGCACTCTCGCCTTCCTGTTAAAAAACAGAGTATATCGTGCCGCACTCCAGCGAATGCTAGGGATTTGGACATTAGAACCGACTGCAAAATCAGCACTAGAGCAACTTCTATTAGAAGTAAATAAAGACAACAACCATCATCATTAAGCTTTCTTTAAAATTTCTCATCAATAAAAATACAAAATGAACCTAAGGCCAAACGTTATCAATGGCCAAGAACGGAATGTATTGCAAGATAAGCGATAAGATCCTCGGAACTTATACCCCTTCCACACTTCCACTAAATTTACCTTATCAAAGTTTCCATATTGTCATTTTTATTCTACTGTTTTTATATAAAAACAGTAGCATGGATCCTTATATGCCGATTACGGTCTGGAATAACCTTTCAGTCAAACACAAACTCTTTGGCTTAGTTTTACTCCCCATTTCACTCTTGCTCTTCCTTGCAGGCCGGCAGGCTTATATCTTAACAACTCAGTTAGACGATTTTGAACGAACCAATCAGCTATTTGTCTACCTTCAGGATGTTTCAGCCTTATCTCGGAGTGCTCTAACTTTTAGCTCGGAGGAGTTTGCGACACAAAGCAGTCAAGTAAGAGAAGAACTGAAAAAGGTCTCCCCATCCATTTTTTTAGACGCCTCTGATGAAGTAAATCAACTTGTAGCAGACTTCAGCGACGCGACTCTATTTACGATGGAAGCAACCGATAGTTACGATAAATTAGATGCCCTTGAGTGGCAAAGTGATACGTACAAACGGTTATTGATCGAAATAGAAAAAGTCCCGTTTGAGAACACCAAACGTGAGATTCAGCAGCACCTCACTGCATTACAACAGCTTGAGTGGCTAGCTTTTTGGTCAAATGAGGAATTCAAACTGGGTACCTCACTGATTGAAATATTTCAAAGCAGCCAAGAATACAGCCCAGAACTTGCAGAACAAATAAAAACCCTCAGTGAAAGGCAACAACTGTTCCTAGAACGCTTCGTTTTATTAAATGCTAACGAGGATCAAGTCGCTTTAATGGTTGAGGTGTTTAGAAATGACGTTTTTACTCAAAGCCAAAAAATAAGAAGTGCCTTACTCAACCTCAACGCAATAAGCCAGCTAAGTCCACAAGAAATCTCGGTTGGTTTAGAGGCAATGAACGCACGCCTAAGCCTATTACAAAGCCTCGGTAGTATCATTAAACAAGAATTCAAACAAGAAGTTGAGCAAGCGATTTATGCCGCTCAGATGCAGAGAACGCTGTTTATTTCTATCGGCGCCCTACTCACTACATTAGTGATGGGGTTAACCTTAAGTTTGACAAGGCAGGTCACCAATAACCTTAATTTGGTTCTCAAGTTTTTAAAAAGTGAGAACGATCAAACTCGGCCTTCTTTAGATAAACTAATACAAGGAAAAGATGAGCTCAGTCTATTTGCTCAGCAAGTAAAACGATTGACCATCGAACAAGGGCTCGCTAAAGAGAGACTGATGATAGCGAAAGAAGACGCCGAAAGGGCTAAAGAAGAGGCTGAACAGGCTAAAGAAGAGGCTGAACAGGCAAAAGATCACGCAATCCAAGCGAGTAAGGCAAAAAGTAGCTTCCTTGCTAATATGTCTCACGAAATACGTACTCCATTAAATGGCGTTATCGGTATCTCAGAAGTCCTTTCCGATACTCCGCTTACCCCAACACAACGAGATTATGTTGATACCATTGAAATATCATCTCAACTGCTACTGAGTTTAATCAACGATATCTTAGATTTTTCTAAGATAGAATCTGGCATGCTATTAATCAGCCCACATTCCGCATCCATCAGAGAATCAATATACGACATCGCCTCAATTGTTGCACCGAAAGCAAAAGAGCAAAATATCACAGTTAGCGTCGACATCAGCTCAGATACACCAGCACGAGTCATGCTTGATGATCACCGATTAAGACAAATTCTAATGAACTTTATGTCGAATGCAGTGAAGTTTACCGCAAAAGGTGGGGTGACATTATCGATCCAAACTCTCAGCCAACCTAGCAATAGTGTTACCATTAGATTCGCTGTGCGTGACACCGGCATTGGTATAGATAAACAGCAACAAAAACAAATATTCGAACCTTTTGCTCAAGAGGACAATTCAACCACTAGACAATTCGGCGGCACAGGTCTTGGTCTCGCCATCAGTACTCAGCTCGTTGAACTTATGGGTGGTAGGATTCAACTCACCTCAGTTAAAGGGGAAGGCAGTTGTTTCTACTTCGATTTAGAATTACCCGTTGACTTAATGTTGCCGAAGCCAAGTTTAGCAACCGCTAACATTTACATTCTAGGTAACAAAAATGCACTTTCTGATCGCATAGAAAACGACCTTAATCTTTATGGTTTGAAAGTGACTCAAATAACGGAATACGCAGACGATATTGTTAAGCAAATCAGAACGAAAAAGTACAGTAAATCGACCACTGTCATTTTCGCTGAAGATGATTCGTTCCGAGTTAACGACCATTCCGACAACTTAGATAAACTGCATCAAAACGGCGCTACTATTTGTCTCCTTCGTTCATTTCTCAGCGAACCAGGTGATATTGGTAACAGTATCACCGCTCAAGTATCACAACCGCTACTTGGCATACGCTTAATAAAAGCCATTGAACTTTGCGATGTACAGGGCTCTGCTGCTCGCTCAGAAGCCAATCAACAAGATCTAATGCCTCAACATAAAATTCTGATCGTGGAAGACAATAAAATAAACCAAAAGATTGCTGGCCTTCACGTAAGTAAAAGTGGCTTTGACTTCGAATTTGCAAACAATGGCCAAGAAGCCGTGGATATGTTTGCTAATAACTCTCTTTACGCGGCAATATTGATGGATTGTATGATGCCAGTTATGGATGGATTTCAAGCAACAGTCAACATCCGAAGAATTGAAGAGGAAACAAAAGCAAAACGTCGTATCCCTATTATTGCACTTACCGCCAGTGTGATTGATGATGATATTCAAAAGTGTTTCGATGTAGGAATGGACGACTATGTACCAAAGCCATTCAAGTTCGAAATGTTGGAAGAGAAAATCCTAGCCGCTGTTGAGACAATGCCTTTGCCTGTCACCTCTCATCAAAAGTCGACATCAGTAGCATCAACTGTCATTCCTATTAATAACTCAAGCAAAGCCAAACAGACATTGCCAGAAGAAACAGAACAAAACACAGTGCCGAGTAAATCTGAAAAGATACTTCTTGTCGAAGACAATCGCGTGAATCAGAAGGTGGCATCTTTAATGCTGAAAAAAGCGGGCTATGCATTTGAAATTGCAGACAATGGACTAATCGCTGTTGATATGTATAAGAGCGACAGTAACTTTGACATTATTTTAATGGATTGCATGATGCCAGTAATGGACGGTTTCACCGCAACTCGAGCGATTAGAGAATACGAGAGAAATCTAGGTTTAAATAAAACGCCTATTATCGCGTTAACCGCCAGCGTTATCGATGATGACATTCAAAAGTGCTTTGATTCGGGAATGGATGGGTACGTCGCGAAGCCCGTAAGAAAAGACAAACTATTCCATCAAATAGAAAGTGCAACTTGTTAGACGAGATGACCCACACACGAGTCGCACAGTTCAGGACAAGACAAAAAAGCCAATCGAATATATCAACTGACTTCTTAATTGTTCAACGTTGTTATTGAAGATATTACGAGCTTGGCGCTACTCGCTTCTCTTTCAGCTGATCAATCACGTAACTCGGAGCCACTTTCGAAAGCTCAACTAAGCATTCATCCGTTTTCTCATTACCGTAGCGTACGTAAATGTCACATACTGCGTACAACTGCTCTGGGGAACCCGATATTAGGTACGCTTTTTCAAACGACTTGGTCGACTTGTCGATATCCAACTCTTCTTGTAATACCCCATTGAGGTACCAGTAATAGCTGTTATCTTGCGCTAACTTAGCGGCCACTTCAATCTCATTGGCCGCAGCGTTCTTGTCTTCAAGGCGAACCAAAGTTAAAGATTTAGAGTAATGTAGAGCTGCGTTGTCAGGCACATGTTTCAAACCGCGATCCAATACATCGACCGCTTGTTGGTCTTTTTTCTGCGCTCGGAAATTATCAGCGTAACTTAACCAAACTTGTGGCTCTTTTTTATGCATTTTGCTCAGGTCTAGATAAACCGTTTCCGCCTTATCCCATTCGTTGTGCCAGCGAAGTACATCAGCAAACAGCAATTGATATTTTTCAGATTCTTGCGTTTCTAAGAAACTGATCAACTCTTTTACTGGTGGTTCGATTTGCGCTTTTTGTTGATCATCTAAGGCATTAAAGTCACGAATTAGATTTGATGTTGCCGTGTGGCGAACCATGGTATCGCTGTCTTTAAGCAAGGGAGATACCAATGCCCAACGGTGCTCTAATTGATAAGGTTCAGAGCCAATCACAGACGCTTCACGAACTTCAGGGTCTTGATCTTTCAAACTTCTAGCAACCGCCACCAGCGCATTCTGGCTTGGGTATGAAGCTAACTCTTGCAGCGCTCCAGTACGGTTTTCAATAGACTGATTCTGATCTTGCGCCATGTAAGACAACTGTTGAATGCGGGTTTGAGTGTCCGTCATTTCAAGCACTTGATTGATATTTTGTGCCGGAGCATCAACGGTTTGTTGAACGCTATTAGCTGCCATCGCTGACGTTGAAATCAATGCGGACGTTGAAATAAACAAAGCAACCGCTGTCGCTAAACTCTTCTTGATCATAGTATTACCTTAAGCTGGAGAACTTAGCCTGTCCCTAGACTCATATCTGATTAAATTTCGTTAGGATCGATAGACCTAGACACTGAGTTAAAACTTAGTCTCAAACGTCGTTTGTTTTGCCAGTTCTGCTCGACGCGCCATCATCACAGAATCACTGTACTTACCATGAGCAACAGGGTGTCTCATCGCACGCGCGATATACGCCATCGATTTATCAACATGAGAGAAGAACTTGTGCCAGCCCGCGCATAAATAGTTCAAGCCCGGCTCACCCGCACGAGTTTTGATAAAGCGATTTTTCGGGCACTCGCCATGACAAGCAAACTTGTAATCACATTGCTGACATTGGCTCGTCAGCGTACGTGATTTAGCGAAACCAAATTTCTGTTGTGGTGCACTGTATGCTAAGTCATCAAGCTTCTCGTGGTGGATGTTGCCAATTTTATATTCAGGGTAAACATAGTGGTCACAAGAGAACACATCACCGTTTGGCTCCATCGATAAACCTTTACCGCAGATCTCATTCAAGGTGCAAAGCGGGTTCGGACGACCAATCCACGTTTCTAAGCTTGCTTCAAAATACTGAACAAACACTTTACCGATATCATGCTTCGCCCACTCATCAAACACAGCAATCAGGAAGTTGCCCCACGCTAAGTCCGAAACACACCATGATTCCATGATCGAATCTTTGTGGCCCGGGATAAGACGCTTATCACCTTGCTTGAGTTGCTCACTCACTTGAGACGTTTGCGGTGCAACGGTTCTAAAGGTTTTCTGTTCTACGATAGGAATAAATTGCATTTGGGGGGACTTCACCACGTCACGTAGGAAACGATACACTTCTAATGCGTTTTGACTAGTGAGATTATTCACACAGGTAAGCGTGGCGAATTTGACTTGGTGCTTGTGCAGCAACTCTACAGCAGCCATCACTTGTTTGAATGTGCCACGACCCGCTCGGTTGGTACGGTAAGCGTTGTGTAGCATTTCAGGGCCATCAATACTCAAACCGATCAGGAAGTTATTCTTAGCTAAGAATCGACCCCAATCGTCATTCAGTAATGTGCCATTAGTTTGTAGGTCATTTGAAATTAACACACCTTCAGGCTGATACTTTTTCTGTAGCTCAACCACGCGCTCAAAATAAGCCAAACCTAACATAGTCGGTTCACCACCCTGCCATGAGAAGATGATTTCAGGCGTATTTTGACCTTCGATGTATTGTCGGATGTAAGTCTCTAGCGTCTCATCATCCATTCTTGGAGAACTGCCTTTCTTGTACTCCAACAAATCTTGCTTACTTAGGTAATAACAATATTTACAGTCAATGTTGCACGCTGCACCAATCGGCTTAGCCATAACGTGCAGGCGCTTAGACGCTTTACCGTTATATTGTGGACCTTGAGTAATGTGCATGATTTACCTACCTATCTTAGTGTCTTGTTCCCATCATAATTCCGAATTAAGTCAGTGGCATGTTATACCCTTTATAACCAATAGGAATGACCAAAAACGTTAGAATTACGCCCTATTTCGAACATTTGAGGCACGTGATGAAATTTATCAATTACAAACATTTAGCAACAGTTAGCGGCGTCACCATGACTATTTTCCTAAGCGGCTGTGCAAGCGTGCCTACACACCCTATCGCTCAAAAAATTGACCAAGAGATGGTGTTGGTTGAAGGCGGAACATTCACCATGGGTTCAAACAGTTCGGAAGCGACCAAAGCAGAACGACCAGCCCGTGATGTAACTGTAGATAGTTTCTACATCGCGAAGTTTGAGGTGACTCAAGAATTGTTTGAATCGGTGATGGGTTCATCTCTCAGTTATTTCCAAAACCCGCAAGTTCCGGTCAACAACCTAAGCTGGCAACAAGCGAACTATTTCGTTGAGCAGTTGAATGAACTAACAGGCGAAGAATACCGCCTACCGACTGAAGCGGAATGGGAATTTGCAGCCAAAGGTGGCAACAAAAGCAAAGGCTATACTTACAGTGGTTCCAACAACTTAGATGATGTTGCGTGGTACTCAGCAAATTCGAAAAATAGCGCGCATCCTGTCGGGTTAAAAAAGCCAAATGAACTAGGCTTATATGACATGACAGGAAACGTTGGTGAATTTGTCATTGATGCTTTCGATGACACCTTCTATAGATTCGGTCCAACAAATAATCCAAACAATGCAAAGCACAGTGACGTAGGTTTATCACATAAATCGGTGCGCGGTGGCAGCTTTGCTTATGACGCAAATGAGTCTGAAAGTTACCGTCGTGATTTCGCAAGTCAGTCAATCACCATGTCGGACATGGGGCTGCGCCTAGTTAAAGACGTAGACTAGTTACAGGCGGGTTAAGATAATTCAGTATTACACAGCACAACCTTAACCCGGATCTCGGCTGGCGATAAGAACGCAGAAAATATTGCAAGCACACTCAGTAAACAGAGCACACTATTGAAGCAAAGCAGATCTCACGTTCAGTAACACCATATGACATTGAGCATATTCAAACGCAGTTCTTACTTAAACAAGGGCAGTCATCAGGAAGTACCAGACGGATGCTTGATGGAACAACTTCGAATCGGATGTTATTTGAGCGATAAGGCTCTCCGTCTAAATTAATCGGTAAAGGTTGAGTAAAATCGATATCAAGCCAGCTCGTTTGGGTATGCACAACATACTTACCGTCTTCATCAGGACTTTTTAACTCCTCAAGAACTTGCGGTAAATCTGACGCTACAAATGACTTAACTAATGTTAGATCCATTAAGCCATCGTCTATCAAAGCTTCAGGCGCAAGTGATTGACCGCCACCGGCCAAGCGCCCATTACAAAACGCACCAACCAGAATTTCGCCAGTAAAAGTGCCTTTATCTACGGTTAAGGTGCCGCTGTAAGGCTTAAAGCCTAACGCTTTCACCACGCCTGTTAACGTGTACGCACCGCCACCAAGAAAGTCTTTCAATTCAACAGGCGTTTCAGCAGTCACTTCAGCTCCAAATCCTGCTGCCGCTACATTCATGAAATAGCGGTCATTAGCACGAACACTGTCGACCGCGAAAGCTGAACCTTTTATTGCCAAATCGAATGCCGAAGGTATATCGCTTGGGATGCCGGTAGCGGTAGCAAAGTCGTTCGCGGTTCCCATGGGAATAATCGCAAGTTGCGGCCTTTCACTTACTTGAAACTGGTTGAGCGCACTAACGGCCTCATTAACCGTCCCATCGCCACCAGCAACAATGAGCCGTTTCATACCATCGCATATTGCCTCGTTTACTAGACGATGCATATCTGAAGGCTCCCAAGTCACTCTAACTTGTAGGTCGATATCACGGTCTCTTGCATCAAAAACCGCTTGTCTTAACTCTGGAGTATTGGCTTTCTTACCATTGAAAATCGCGCGAATGCTGTCCATGCTATGTCCTCTATAATGCTAACTAATATAGTCTAACTAGTAACTTGATATCTCTTTTGCCGCCACTTTTATTTTAGCACGCAGCCACTTATGGCTTGGCTCATTGGTACGGCTTGGGTGCCAAATCATACACATTTCGAGGTCTTCCAACTCGAATGGTAAAGGCAGTATTTTGACATTGTACTTCTCCGAGAAGCAGCGAACCGACGATATTGGCAGCATACCGATGTAATCTGAGTTCTCAATGACCGGGAGCATCTCGACAACGCCAGCCGCTCGGTAAACCACTCTGCGCTGTTCTAAGCCATCATAGTGTTCAGAACTTAACAAGCTTTTACGGGCATGCCAACGAGATACCACGACGTGACCAAGAGAAAGAAATTGATCCATATTAATGGTGTCGCCAATCGTAGGATGGTCAGCTCTGCATACAATCACCAGCTCCTCTTTAGAAATCACCTCATGCTTGAGCATGGTTCTTCCCTTTGGAGTCATATCGACAATCACATCGTGTCTTTGGAGCCTTAAATCAGACTCGTAGTCTTCAGTAAACAGAGGGTGAACTTCCAATGCGATACCAGGCGCCACTTGGCTAATTAACTGCATGACTCTTGGCATCATTTCGTAACTCGCCGCTGAAACGCAAGCAATTGAGAAGACGCGGCCTGAGGTTTTAGGATCGAAGTCTCTTGAATCCGATAAAGTAGAAGTGAAGTTCTTCAATGCGGCAGCCATTGCAGGGTAAATATCAATAGCAAAAGTAGTCGGTTCTACGCCTGAAGTGGTTCGATGAAACAGTGGCTCGTCATAGATATCTCGCAACCGCGCAAGCGCTTTACTCACAGCTGGCTGGCTGATATCCATGCGACTAGCAGCCCTAGACAAGTTCTGCTCTTCATAGATAGCAACAAATATAGGAATTAAATTTAGCTCGGTATTTTTCATACAGTTCCATATTAAAGAAGCAGGTTCCCCATAATAGAGAACCTGCCGATTATGTTCGATGCGAATAACTAAAGTTTGCTACTTAGTTTTATCTTTTAAGTCTGGCAAGGCTTTAGGGATTTTCAAGCGAGCGAAAATCGAATGAGAATGGCTTGAGTTTGATTGGTCACTAGGCAGGTTATGTAACCCTCTCCACAAACGAGCGAATACGTTTTTATCTTCACGCCCTTGTTGAAGTGCTTCGCTGTCCTCCACCCAACGTTTTTGTCCATTCAATTTACCCAGTTGCACTTTACTCAGCTTCACTTTATCCAGTTCTAGCTGAGTAGTCTGAGTTCGTAACTCACGATAGATAAAGGTTCTCAATGCAGACCAATTACCTTGCTTAAGCAAACGACGGAATACCAACCAGCTCGGTGTTGGTCGGTTCTTGTAATAACGCTTCAAAGAAACAAACAACGCAACACACAGCACTAATGCCAAGCCAACGCTGATAAAGACCGACATATAAGCCTTGATGAAGGATTGAACAGTGTGTTTTGCTTCAAACACCTCACCTTTTATGACAACACTTTCAAGACGTTGATTCTTGCTGTCCCACCACTGGAATGAGAAATCCGGCAAGGTAAATTCGCCACCTTGTTGAATCACATAAACCGTTTCTTCGATTCGGCTAGAACGGTAATCACCACGTTCTTGTGTATCGTCTAAACGATTAGGTTGTGGGTAAGCTTGATATTGCTGAGTCGATTCATTGGACAACACATCCGGCAGTAACACCGACAAACTGTCTTTGGCTTTGATCGTCACTGTTCGTGTAACCGCGTCACCGACTTTCAAGTTTTCATTCGAACGTTGCCATTGCTGTTCAACATCCACATCTATCGCAGAAAACCAAGGTGATTCATCACTTAATAAACCTGAAGGTAATGAAGCTTCAAACTTAATGGGTTGCGTATAGAGCGTACCACCAACGTTTGATCCATCAGGAGCTGACACTTGAATACGAACAGGCACAGTAGGAATCACGAATTCGCCTGAAGTCATCGGATAAAGCGTCACTTCCCAGCGTTGGCGTGACCATGTTGTACCTTCCACTCGCTCAGTGTAGTTGGTCGCAAGTTGATTTCGCTGCTTAGCAATAACGTTCGGGATTTCGATGCTACCAATTCGAGTCCCCCCGGTTAGCCAACGTGGTGTCGCCACCTCAATGTTCAGAATCACTTGCTCATTAACGCTTACTTTTGCAGGCGTAATTTTATCGCCAGACTTTGGCTTTTCTCCGACCCAAGCGATCAATTCGACATCGCCATTCCTCTGCAGGTCATAGATATCGGCCGCAGAAGCAAGAGTAGGTAAAACAGTGTTAATCAACAGAACCATCGACACAAGCAAGGTCTTGGTTAGGTTAAAGGACTCTGAGCGCCCTGCCTTTACTTGAACCGCTGCAAGAGCTAAATCATATCGACTCATTGTGTTTGCTCCTGTTTTGGTGCCTGTTCTTGTTTTGACGACTGCTCCTGTTGCGATGTCCGTTCGAGCAAAGGCGCTGGATCTCTCAACTGAATTTGAAATTTCGATTTCAAGAAGAACTTAGGATCGGCTTCTACTCGCTTCAACCACTTGTCGGCAAGCTCTTGGCTACCCAAAATCTCATTGGCGTTAAGGGTTTCCTTAAGCATTAATTCCGCCACCGTTTCTTCTTCTGCACCATCACCCGTGCGCGGTTGATCATCCTCCAGCTCTAAAGATTCTTCAGGGCCGTCGGTGGTGCCTGATTGGCTTTCACTGGTGCGATTAACCTCTTCGACAATGCCACTCAAAACCGCTAAGTTATTATCTATATCAGCTTTTAATTCTGGCGACAGATCGGGCTTCTCACTCAGTGATTTCAGTAGATCACGAGCAGCAAGGTACTCACGCTGTCGAGCCAACGCACTTGCGGCGTTATACAAACCATAATCGGTTTTGGTTTGTAAAAAGGCGCTATGAGCTAACTTAAAATCACGAGCATAGTAATAAGCCGCGCCCTTTCGCATTGGATCCTTAAAATGCTTGGCGGCTTCAAGGTATTCCTTTTGATTCAATAAACGTTGTCCTTGTTGATCAGGCGTCAGCCATAAATCCCACCACCATTGGGCTGTTTTATCCCAAACGGTCACGGACTCTTCAACCATGGGCTTGTCAGCAGTTAAACTGACCGTTTTCGCCAAAGTGTGCGGAGAATACACACTGCTTGTAATCAAAGCGCCAACCACACACCATTGAACCAACCACCCTTTTCTAAACCACAACAGCATGATGATAGCCATTGGGATAAGCAGGCCGTATCCCATGTCTTTCCAAGGCATTGAAGATTCACCGTTAAGTTGCATGTTTCTTTCAACCGCTTGGTTGAGCTGTTGGATATCGGAGTTATCAACGGTCACTTCGAACAGTCGTCCACCCGTCTTACTCGCTAGGCTGCGCAATGAATCGAGATCAACGGGATTATCACTCACCACATTGCTATTTCCGGCCGCCAGAATGAGCAACTGATACGGATTGTCGTTAAAGAAACTTTCGAACGCCCTGATAGTACTAGGGTTAACACCATCAGATACCAACAACACTGACGAACCTAACTCACCCGACAATTGTTGATTGATGAGTGGCAATGCCTCTTCCGCTGACTTTCCGGATACTGGCATGATGTCAGGGGTGATAGCCGCCAGAAACGGTTCGAATACTTTACTGTCTTGGGTCACTGGCATCGCAACGTGAGCACTGCCTGCATACACAACCAAACCCGTGTTGCCGCCCTTGCGAGCTGCAAGTAAATCTCTAATTTTCTGCTTAGAGCGTTCCAAGCGACTTGGTGGTAAGTCTTTAGCCAACATGGAGTCACTGTTATCAAGTACCACTAACATCGACGCTTTGTCTTCACCAAAAGGTGAAGCTTCACGCTGCCATGTTGGGCCTGAACAGATAATAATGGCGATGGTCACAATCACCATTAATAGCTTCAGTGGTAACTGTTTGCGCCAGCCGGTTTCCCCAATGGTCAATGCATCGCGTAAATGTGCAGGCAGAATGTCTTTCCACGTTGGCTTAGTCTCTTCTCTCCAACGAATCCACAGTAGGAAAAACATCGGAATAAAGGCCAACAACCACAATGGTCGAATAAAGTGAAACTGGGTAAAGAACTGTTGCAACATGAGAGAATCAGGCATCGTTCTCTCCTTTCAAATTTTTCATTGAAGAAGCCAAAATCAAGCGTCGGCGGATTGTTGCTAAACTAAACGCAGTCAAATACATCACAACAACAATGGCCATCAGATAATGGTGTAATCCCTGTTTAGGACGATAAGTCGTACTCTCATACAACTTAGGCTCCAGCTCACCAACTTGAGCATAAGCTTTAATCAATTCATCGCGGTTAAGGGCTTCAAAGGCTTCGCCACCAGACTCTTGAGCCACACGATTGATGGTTTCCATATCCAAAGCCACTTCGCCCATGGTTTGCGGATCACCCATGGCGATAACGTGGATACGAACGCCTTTCGCCTTAGCCACTTTGGCCGCATCGATAGGTTCAACAAAGCTGCCAGTATCATTACCATCAGTCAGCACTATCACTACTTTCTCTTTTGCGTTGGCATCAATGATTGAACCTTGAACCGCAGCACTCTGCTTCTCACTCTGTTCAAACACCTTAATCGCTAGGCCAATGGCATCACCTAAATGCGTACTTTTCCCTGCCATTGCCACGTCGGTTTGATTAAGTAGCTCAAGCCACACATCTTGGTCAGCAGTGAATGGCGTTTGTACAAATGCTGCGTCACCAAACAGAATCAAACCGAGTCGGTCGCCCTTTCGAGTTTTAGCAAAGTCGGCTAACACATCTTTAGTTGCGTCTAAACGCGAGATTTTGTCCCCTTGTTTAGAAGTAAAATCTTGTTCAGCCATTGAGCCCGATAAATCGACGACCACCATCACATCGCGGCCCAATTGTTCACGAACTTGTGGCTCACCTAAGATGGTTGGTTTAGCTAACGCGCAAACCACGAGTACCCAAGTAATAATCAACGTGGTGCGCTGCCACCAACTTGGTGTTAACTGGCTTGCACCCTCGGATGGCGCCTCGCCAATCGCTTCTACCAACTCACTGAAAAACGGCACCTTAATGGCCATTTGCTTGGTGCGATAAGCAGGTACAGCCAAGTAGACCAACAGAGGTAATGGTAACGCGATAAACCACAATGGATGCGCGAACTCAAAGCTGGCAGATAAACTATCAAACATTATCTTGCCCCTCTGGTTTCGCTTGTACATTCGGTTTTGTTTGTACATCGGGTTTATGAAGTTTTAACCACATCATCGCAGTTTGAATCACCTCTAAACGCTGTTCAAAGGTCAAACGCACCTTGGGATCAATTAAGCTTTGCATCCACAGCCCCGACACTTCATCGGTAAAGAAAGCATTGCTGTTTGCACTCGTGCCAGCACTAACAGGCAAATAAGCATTCAATCGGTTTACATAAGATTGGCCAAACAACTTTGCATTGCTGCTGTCTAGATAACGAAGCACCACTTTGAGCACCTTGAAAGTTCGCTCGGTCGAATTTTTGTCTCGCGCATCCAATAGCACGAGCTCTTTAAGCGCTTCTTTGCGATAACGATTATTCCACCATCTTAACGCCAAGCGATAAGTCAGATAGAAAGCAACCAATAGCAAGACCACACCGAGGATCTTCCAGCCGATCGTTTGGGGAACCCAGCTCACGCTGTCGGGAATCGTGACATCATGCAGTTCACGAAGGATATAAGTGCTAGGAGGCGTATGTTCAATGGCCATTTAGCGCCCTCCTACTAGCTTTTGAAGCTGTGAAATATGAGCACCAGACGTATCTAATTCGATATAAGGAAGGTTTTTCATCGCCATTAATTCAGCAAGAGATTGTTTTTGAAGTGCCGCTTTTTGAGCAAGGCTTTCGCTCGCAAGGTTGACCTTAGATTGGCTATCGAGATTGAGCTGAAAACGACCATCACCCACCACCCAGTTCGCGCTAGCAAGATCATGAGGCAGTGATTGCTCTAAGGGATCGGTCACCATAATGGCAAGGATGTCGTTGTGCTGCTGTAGCTGCTTGAGTCGATCAAGATGTTGTTCTTGGCAGTCACGCCAATCGCTAATAAAGATTAAGGTCGACTGTTTTAGTCTCATTCGCTTTATCAGTTCAATCCATTGACTGAACCCGACACCCTCGCTGTTACTCACACCTAAGCTTTGATTCGCTTTAGTAAGGTGTTTAAGTTGAGCGAGTAAATCAGACTGTGAGCGCTGTGCTTTGGTATGGAATAGCTTTTGATGTGAGGCTAAAACAAAGCCAACACGGTCGCCATCTTTCAGTACTCGCCATCCACACAATGCCGCAACTTCCGCCGCCACAACGGATTTCATGGTGTTTTGAGAAGCAAAGAACATCGAGCTGCGCTGATCAACACAGATAATCACATTACGGTCTTTCTCTTCGGTATAGCTGCGAACATGAGGCTTACCCGTTCGCATCGTAACTTTCCAATCGAGATTACGGATATCATCACCTAATTGGTAATGCCGTAATTCCTCGAAGTTCAAACCACGGCCACGGAACAGAGAATTATGTCGACCTGACAGTACACTGCCCGCCTTAAGATGAGGCAACAGAGAAAACGACTCAGCTTGAGCCTGTATTCGCACTAACCTTGAGTAATCACAGTATAATCGTGGATCAAGGCCTTGCGGTTTGGGAGCTTGTGTTGGCTTCGCCATGACGCCCCCTAGTTATCCGATCTCAACATTATCAAGCAGTTCTTCAACCACTCTTTGATGGTCAACACCATCGGCCAATGCGTCATAAGACAATGAGAATCGATGACCTAATACGGTAGGTAACATTGCACGCACATCGTCTAACGTGACGTGGTCACGCCCCTGCAGCCAAGCATAAGCGCGAGCACATTTATCCAATGAGATTGACGCTCGTGGGCTTGAACCAATCTCAATCCATTTAGACAAGTTTGATTCTGGGTAACGCTCTGGCTTACGAGTCGCCATCACTAAGGCCACAATGTAGTTTTCGACTAAATCAGAAACCGCAATATCAGGAAGTTGGCGACGAGCTTCAAGTACCAATTCAGGTTCAATATGCTGTGGTGTGACTAATTCAGAACTGGTCTCGCTGCCTAGCTCTTCGCTACGCACCAATCGAATGATGTCGCGTTCCGCTTCGTCTTCTGGGTAATCGACCGTCACTTTCATGATGAAACGGTCCATTTGTGCTTCAGGTAGCGGATACGTGCCCTCTTGTTCAACCGGGTTTTGAGTCGCTAACACCATGAACAAGTCTGGAAGTATATGAGTTTGGCCACCCACAGTTATTGTGCCTTCCGCCATCGCTTCAAGCAGTGCCGCTTGCACCTTTGCAGGGGCACGGTTCACTTCATCGGCCAGAACAATGCTATTGAAAATAGGACCCGGTTGGAAATGCAGTTGAGGCTTACCATCTAGCTCTTGATACACTTCAGTACCCGTTACATCTGATGGCAGGAGATCGGGCGTAAACTGAATACGGCCAAAGCTTGTATTCAATAAATTCGCCAACGACTTCACCGAGCGCGTTTTCGCTGTACCGGGAAGCCCTTCTAGAAGCACATGGCCATTGGTCAATAATCCGATTACCAGAGCCCGAACGACGAGGCTCTGACCGATAACACTTTTCTCTGTTTGTTCAATCAGTTGGTTTATTGCTTGTTGCGCATGGTTCATAGGCCTTCCCTTAATTCAATCTGGCTGCGTACATCCTACTCACAAGCCCCATAACTATTAGTTATAAGCTCGATAGCCAAGCTCACCTCATCGCTTTATTTAAACCTAGCTTTCAATTGGTTAATTGCCTCCGGCGGAGCCACTTTGCTCAATGATGAAATACATTGCTCAAACGCCTTTGGTACGCCCGGTATATGGCTGTTTCGCGCCAACACTTCACACTGAGCATACAGGTGCTGTGGGTTGCGACTAAATTGGTAAGCCTTATGCAGTGATTGACTTGCCGCAAGTACATCCGACTTCTCTAAAGCCAAACCGTACACATACCAATATTGCGGGTCGGTTTGTGCGGTTTCTGCCGCTTGTTTTAAATAGTTGGTTGCCTGTTTGTAATCTTTCACTCGCAGCATTGATAGCCCTGCACTGAATGGCAGCACACTTGATTTTGGTTGCGCTTGAATGCCTTGTTTCAATGTTGCTAATGCCTTTGGCTCGTCGCCCAGTGCACGATACAAATCAGCCAAGTTGGCGTAACTGTTCTCGAAGTAAGGCTCAATCTCGATAGCACCTTGATAGAATTCAATGGCTTTGTCGTGCTGACCTAAATCTCGGTAAACGTTACCTAAGTTCGTGCGGCCAAACCCTCTGTCAGCATTGAATTGTTGTATCTCTATGTACTCTTCTAATGCAGGCTTGATTTGGTCTTTCTGCAGCGGATTCATTTCTCCCCAATAACGTACTAGTGCGCCTGCGGTTTCTGAACGAATCGACAATACAGAGTCTTCCAGTAGTGGCTCTATAATCTGCCAACGGTCAGTAAATGGAAAGCCGGACGAGCCTTGCACAACGCCCAAGCGGATCATTTCATCGTCGTGTTTCACCGCTCTCGCCAATGAGATGAGCGTGTTCTTACCTGCGTTACCACCCAAACGTTCTAAGCTCGAAGCACGAATGATATTACTTAAGCTTGAATCCTGAGCTGAATACGCCAATGCATCTTCTGCACCTCTATGCCCGATTGAATCCGCGTAAAAGGCGACAGCAAAGTGTTGCTGGTTACGATACTTAGAATCTGGGAACCATTTGCCAATTTGTTGATCGGCCCATTGGTCAGTTTGGTCTTCATGACAGCTCGTACACACGTTCGGTGTTTGAATATGCTGGCTAATATCAGGACGTGGGATATGCCAGCTGTGGTCACGCCTTGGGTCAACTTCCATGTACGTCGTTTCAGGCATGTGACAAGTGGTACATTGTGAAGCCTCGGTATTGGCTTCATGGAATGTGTGCTTTTCAGGTGTGTATTCAGAGGCAATGTGGCATTGGCTACACACGGCTTCTTCGGCAATTTTCAGTTCTGCGGTATGGGGATCGTGACAGTTAGTACACGTGACGCCTTTCTCTGCCATCACTGATTGCAAGAAAGATCCGTAAACGTAATCTTCATCGTAGATTTGACCATCATTGTGGTAAAGCTCAGGGGTAATTAAGCTCAGACGATATTTATCAAAGAATGACCCATTAACGTGGTCACCCGTTTCATTTAGCTGAGTACGTCGGCTGTGGCATTGAGCACAAGTTTGAACTTGATTGGTATTGATGATGTCTTTTGGTTGTAGGGTTGAGTTGCCCTCTTGATAGATCCACTCTTTCACTGACTTCGACAAGTCGCGATCGAAACCATAATGCGCCGAGACTTGGACACCCTTCCCACCATTAGCTTTTGCTGACCGGGTCTGATCAACATGCTCACTCGCAGGGCCATGACACGCTTCGCAACCAACATTAATCTCAGACCAAGTGGTATTGTAAGTATTGTTTGCGCTGTCGTAGTTCTTTTCTAGGTTCGTTGAGTGACAGTCTGCACACATGAAGTTCCAGTTCTGACCACTGTTGGTCCAGTAGAATTCATCGGTGTTGGTAGTATCTGGATAGAGGTGAAACCAACGCTGGCCGCCTTCTCCCTCACCACGAGAATCCCAAGCGAAAGGAATCAATTGAACACGTCCGTCTTCAAACTCAACCATGTATTGTTGTAGAGGTTCAAAGGCAAAGGTATAGCTGATTTTGTAATCTTTGAATTGACCGTCTGGTCCTTCGATATTGACCCAAAACTCATCACCCTTGCGAAAAAAACGGTTGGGTTTTCCTTTATGAGTCACGGTTTGATCGTTGAAGTCGCCCAATACCGTTTCATCGTCGGCATGCTTCATCGCCATATCATGATGAGAGCCTTGCCACGCTTCCACTTCTTCGCTGTGACAGTCTATACATGCTTCCGAGCCGACATATGTAGCTTGAGAGCTAACAAGCGAACCTTCTGATCCAACTGATAAAGCCTGTTCATTGGCATGCGTATTGACACTGAGTATCAACAACATAGGTAAAGACAACATTGCGGATAATACTGCAACTCGCTGGTGTTTCAATCCGTTCACTAGCAAGCACAACCATGCAGACATAACATTCCTTGTTTTTATACATCCTTATGCTTAATAAGGTAGACGTAAAAACAACGAATTTACAATTATTTAGTGGCAGTGAGCACGATAGTTGTGATTCACATGCGCGACTAGTATTGACTCATCGAAATGCACATGAAAAAGAGCTCCTAGGAGCTCTTTCGTGTTATCAGTTTCAATAAACTAAAGCTTACTTGTTATGGTTCTCTTGAAGTTTTTCCATAACCTGATCCAAGCTAAAGCTTGCTGCTTTTTGGCGTGGTGGGAATTCAGCAAACGTTTCTAAGAATTTGCCCACATACGCTTGCGCAGGAACGAACATATAAGCATGGTCTAACAACCAGTCATAATAGGTATTCGACGTAATATCTGCGTTTTCATAAGGATCCATACGCAGATTAAACAGCTTAGGAAGACGCAACGTCACGAACGGTTCTGACCAAATCTGCATGGTACCCGTTGCACGCTGCTCCATGAACACCGCTTTCCATTGGTTGTAACGAAGTGCCGCTAAATCACCGTCATCGGTAAAGTAGAAGATCTCAGAACGTCGACCTTTTTCTTCTTTACCGGTTAGATAAGGAAGGAAGTTATAACCATCTAGGTGAACTTTAAACGTTTTATCGCCTGCCTTATGACCCTTCAGAAGTTTCTCTTTGATTTGGTCATCACCAGCGGCGGCTGCAAAAGTTGGCAACCAGTCCATATGGTGCATGATCTCGTTAGAAACACTACCCGGTTCAATCTTACCGGGCCAACGAACCATTGCTGGTACACGGTATGCGCCTTCCCAGTTAGTGTTTTTCTCACCACGGAACGGTGTTGTACCGGCATCCGGCCAAGAGTTCATATGTGGACCATTATCCGTTGAGTAGAAAACAATCGTGTTGTCTTTGATACCCAGCTCATCGACTTGCTTCAATAACTGTCCTACGTGGCGATCGTGTTCCACCATACCATCAGCGTAATTACCCACACCTGTCACACCCTTACTGTCCGCTTTCACGTGGGTTCTAAAGTGCATACGTGTCGCGTTCCACCACACGAAGAATGGTTTGTCCGCTTTCACTGCGCGATCCATGAAATCAAGTGCCGCGTCTAGTGTTTCTTCATCAACCGTTTCCATACGCTTACGCGTTAAAGGACCCGTATCTTCAATCTTGCCATCAGCAAATGATTTGATGACACCACGCGGGCCAAATTTCTTACGAAACTCAGGATCGGTCGGGTAATCTTCATTTTCTGGTTCTTCCTCAGCATTTAGGTGGTAAAGGTTGCCAAAAAATTCGTCAAACCCGTGTGCTGTTGGAAGGAATTCATCTTTATCGCCAAGGTGGTTTTTACCAAATTGACCTGTCATGTAACCCATAGGTTTCAGCATTTCTGCAATGGTTGCATCTTCAGCTTGTAAGCCAATGTCTGCACCCGGCAAGCCTACTTTACTCAAGCCTGTTCTCAGTACACTTTGCCCTGTAATAAACGTAGAACGACCTGCGGTACAAGATTGCTCTGCGTAGTAATCGGTAAACATCATGCCTTCTTTGGCAATGCTATCAATATTCGGAGTTTGATACCCCATTAAGCCAAAGGTGTACGCACTGACATTAGATTGACCAATGTCATCACCCCAAATGACGAGAATATTCGGTTTTTCTGCCGCGAATGTGGTGGTGGAAGCCACCATCATCGCAATACCCATAATTGCTAATCGACGTTTGACGCCATATTTCGCTGTCATAAAAACCTCTTCGTTAGTTGTTTGCATCCTGCCATACAACATATAGTCCATTTTTTGAACGATCGCGAGATTCGCTAAACTATTAATCTATTTGTCATTTTTCTTAACAGCGACACGCACAACTAGATGATAGAAATTAGGCACACAAACATGATAATGATCACAACTGATGTGAGAAGGCAAATCGACTAAACCAGTAAAGAACCATAAAAATCAAAACTTTAATAAACACCCATAACAATTAGTTATAACCACTATAAAAAGACACAACCGATTTTAAAGATTAATGTTTGTCCAGCGATGTGTTGCTCTAACGCATTAATCTTTAAAGTGAATCGGAGTCCTTATGGGTACTACAATTAATAAACTGGCATTAGGTGTTGGCTTATTAGCCGCTTCTTCAGCGGCAACAGCAGCAGAAAAACCAAACATTCTTGCTATCTGGGGTGATGACATTGGTGTATTCAACATCAGTGCATACAACAACGGTATGATGGGTTACGAAACACCTAATATCGACCGTATTGCTAACGAAGGCGCGCTGTTTACTGACCACTACGGGCAACAGTCTTGTACTGCTGGTCGTGCTGCATTCCTAACGGGCCAAGAACCTTTCCGTACCGGTCTATTGACTATCGGCATGCCAGGCTCTGATCACGGCATCCCAGATTGGGCTCCCACTATCGCTGACCTTCTTAAAGAACAGGGCTACATGACCGCTCAGTTCGGCAAGAACCACATGGGTGACCAAGATAAGCACCTTCCAACGAATCACGGCTTTGACGAGTTCTTCGGTAACCTTTACCACCTGAATGCAGAAGAAGAACCAGAGACATACTACTACCCTAAAGATCCTGAGTTCCGTAAGAACTTCGGCCCTCGAGGTGTAATCAAGTCAACGGCTGATGGTAAGATCGAAGATACTGGCCCTATGACGCGTAAGCGTATGGAGCACGCGGATGAAGAGTTCCTAGAAGAATCTCTAGCCTTCATGGAAAAAGCAGTGAAAGCTGACAAACCATTCTTCATCTGGCACAACACAACACGTATGCACGTGTGGACTCGTCTACAAGAAAAATACCAAGGTAAATCGGGTATCAGCATTTACGCTGACGGCATGTTAGAGCACGATGACCAAGTAGGTATCCTGCTAGACAAGCTTGATGAGCTTAAAATCGCAGACAACACCATCGTAATCTACTCTACCGATAATGGTGCAGAGACAGTATCTTGGCCTGATGGCGGTGCAACTTACTTCCACGGTGAGAAAGGTACCACTTACGAAGGTGGTATGCGTGTTCCTCAGCTCGTTCGCTGGCCTGGTACAATCAAACCGGGAACTAAGATCAATGACATCATGAGTCACCAAGACTGGATCCCGACGCTACTAGCAACGGCTGGTGATGATAAAGTGGTTGAGAAGCTTGCTTCTGATAAAGGTGCGACTTACAACGGTAAAAACTGGCGTGTACACCTAGATGGTTACAACTTCCTACCTTACTTCCAAGGTAAAGAAGAAAAAGGCCCTCGTGACAGCATGCTTTACTTCTCTGCTAACGCTGAGTTAAACGCTGTACGTTGGAATGACTTCAAGATCTCATTCGCTGTTATGGATGGTAACATTACCGATGCGGTACGTTTCCAACCAAACTGGCCCCAAGTCGTACACCTGCGTGCCGACCCATTCGAAAAAGCACCACACGAATCTGGCATGTACCTGCGCTGGATGGCAGACAACATGTGGCTATTCGTACCGGTAGGCGGCAAAGTACAAGAGTTTATGAACACACTACCAGATTACCCAATGCAGAATAGCCAAGTGCTGAACTCTGGCAACTTCAACCAGAATACTTACATGCTTCAAGGTAGACTAAAGCAACTAGAAGCGGCAGCAGCGCAAGCTAAATAAGCCGATTTAGGCGAGATGTTTCAAGTAAACATTAGTACCTCAGTAAACATACGCACTAAATATATAAAGTAAGTGCATTATGAAATAACCAAGCCGTGGTGACTCAATGCAGTGACTACGGCTTTTCCTCATCTAACCGACATTAGCCCCCAGTTTGTCAGTCTATTCCCCGACCATACTTTCCAAGCCGGTTTAATTTCCTTCCACCTGCCTTGCAACTTCAATTTAATGCAACTAGGTTTATAAAGTCACACCTATCCTTAACAAGGAAAATGAAGGTGGAATCAGAGCGACTCTGAATGGTCATAATCAGTTGGAATTAATGCTATGAAAACGCCATATCTGGCTGTAATAAGCATAACGGTAATTTGCGTTTCAATCGCCGTATTGGTTTATGATACCGCCTCTTCAAAGGTCCATGTATTACTTGAACATGAAGAACAACATTCTCGTAATAACGACGATGAAACCTTCCTTTCAGCAGCGCACACCTCCACTAGAGATAGCCAAAATACCAAACAGCTCCCATCTGCAAAATCTCCAGTATCACCAATTCCAGACTCAATTCAAATTGATAAGAAACTTGCCAAAATAGGTTGGGTTTTATTTAGGGATCCCAACTTATCATCCGATCAAAGTGTCAGTTGTGAAAGTTGTCATAGCCTGCAAACCAATGGGGCTGAAGTGACTCCTGTATCCGCAGGGGTAAACGGCAGCGGAATGAGAAATTCACTCACAGTGTTCAACGCAACCTTTAACTACCGCTTCTTTTGGGATGGTCGCGTTAACAACCTTACTGACCAAATCGATGGCCCTGTACACAACGTCGCCGAAATGGATTCTAACTGGGGGTATATTATTGATTATGTCTCCCAGTCAGATGATTACGTTAATCTATTCAATGAAGAGGGAACAGATATTAACGAGGCCTCAATTAAAGCGGCTCTCGTTGAGTTTATGCGAGGCTTAACGACACCACACTCTCCTTTCGACCAATATTTAAGAGGCAATAGTTCTGCACTTTCTGAAAGCGAAAAAAGGGGGTGGAGAACCTTTCAAGAGGAAGGCTGTATTCGTTGCCACCAAGGCACCAATATTGGCGGCGGCATGGTAATGCGATTTGGCTACTTTGGGTTATCAAGAACAGGTGCAGAGAGAAGTAAAGATCAAGGCCGTTTTATGTTTACCGGTCAACCACAAGATAAGCATCTATTTCGTGTCGCCAGCCTAAGAAATGTGGCAATTACAGCACCCTATTTTCATGATGGTCAAACGCCCACTTTAGAGGAAGCAATCAAAATCATGGGTGAAAGCCAGCTCGGTAAAACATTCGAAAAACAAACTATTAGTGATCTTAAAGTATTTTTAAAAACACTTACAGGTCACCGACCTCCAATATTAGTGGAGTTTGAAAATGAATAAAATCAGGTTCGCCCTCTTACTTTTTGTTTCTCTATTTGTGGGTCTAATCAGCGCCATTGTACTCACCTACGCTGAACATGAGAATGTCGTTGAATACAGTGAGTCTGTTCGTGAATTAGGCCATGAAATTTTAGAAATGCGCGATAAAGTCACGAACAGTGCTCTCGCAGGTATTTCAAACCCTTATCAAATGTCGGCAAATCTAGTCCGTTTAGAAAAGAAACTACAAACATTAAGGGAGAGTTATCAAGGAAAGAAAATACATTCCACGTTCTTTAGCGACTTACAAACGGTTCAATTACTTGAGCGCTTCCACAATGCTTCAATGGCTAATATCGATAAGCTAGACAACCTTGTCGGGCTGAGTGTCGCTCGAGAGTTCATTCTGCAATCTCTGACTCTTAAGCTCACTGATAACCGCTTATCTTCTTCTATGAACTTAAAAATACCAAGCGGACTTCTCGCCAGTATTTTGCAAACCGGATCCTCTATCCAGCAACAAAATGTGGACTCAGATTTAGCGAATCTATCAGAAACGTTTGTGGAGCTTAATCAACAACAAAGCCAGCTTCTCTCGCAAGTCCTTGCCGCTCATAGCATGGAATATCTAGATCAAATTGCACATCAGTTTACAAATTTTCAAGACCAACTCGTCGGGTTTATCGTTCGACTCATCATCACCCTCTCCCTGCTTACCTTTGCCTTCTCAATCACGATCTTTATTCTGCGTGTATTCGAGTTGAAACGGAACACCCTTTCTTACCAAAAGGCAGCTGATAGAGCACACAAAGCCAACGAAGCGAAGTCTTTGTTCCTCGCGACCATGAGCCATGAATTACGCACGCCGATGAATGGCGTATTGGGCATCGCTCAAATCATCAAAGAGGACTCACAAAGTACTGATACCCGAAAACAGGCCCAAATTATTATCGATTCAGGTCAACATCTCGTCACAATACTCAATGACATTCTTGATTTTTCTAAAGTAGAACAAGGGAAAATGGAGCTAGAACTAAGCCCATTCTCTGTTACAGACATCATCCCCCACCTTGATAAAACCCTGACACCATTAGCCGCCGAAAAAGGCTTATCTTTTCTCATAAAAGACAGCACACCAACCAATATTCAGCTCATTGGAGATCCCGCACGTATACGTCAGATCTTATTTAATCTTGCTGGCAACGCCGTTAAATTTACCGAAAGTGGGAAAGTCGAAGTTGAATTCCAGATCACATCAACGAACCCACCAAGTGTACATATTACGGTCGCCGACACAGGGATTGGGATTGCCGAAGACAAAATCGACCACATATTCACGGCATTTGAACAAGCAGAGCTTTCAACGACACGTAAGTTTGGCGGAACAGGATTAGGGCTTTCTATTGTGAAGCAGTTAGTCGAATTGATGGGCGGGACGATCTCGGTTTTCAGTCAGATAAATTTCGGTACTAAATTTACCATCACTCTTCCGTTAGAAATGTATGAGATTGAAAGACAAATAGTAGAAAAAGCACTACCCAAATATAGTGAAACACTCGATAATTTTTCTGTGCTATTAGTAGAAGACAACAAGATTAACGCAATGGTGATAAGAAAGTTTTGTGAGTCGATAAACTTAACCGTTGAGAATGCCTACGACGGATTACAGGCATTGGATAAATTGATTTCAAACCAATATGACTTAATCATCATGGACAACCACATGCCCAATATGAGCGGTATAGAAGCGATACATAAGATTCGAAATGAGCTTAAACTCAAGACCGTCATTTTCGCGTGCACCGCAGACGTATTCAAGGAGGCTCATGACGATTTTTTGCTTTCAGGGGCTGATTTCGTTCTCACTAAACCACTACAAAAAAACAGCCTCCAAAATGCCATTAATGAATTTCGTCATAAGTTTGAGATAAATCGACACAGATCCTCGCATTTGCAAAGTCTTCAGAACGAGGCTAGAGGCAATGTTACGGTACTTACTCGTCATCCAAAAGATAAGCTACCGATGACAGAAGAAGAGATATCTCGCTGCCAATTACTGATTGGCGAAGAGCTTAAAGCCAGCGAGAAGCTTGAATGTTTAAGATCTCTAGTCAATAAGTTAGAGAACGAAATTGATCAATTAATAAAGATATTTTCTGATTCAAAACCTGATGAACTCTACGACACCTTACAAGCAGTAAAAAATATCGCCATAGAGTTTCAAATGTCAGAGGTTCTTGAGCTATCAATCTCCGCTGAAGAAATCACCGAACAACATATGATGCCCGAAGCAGAGCTACTTCAACAACTCATTAATAGGCTAATGGTCAATAGTCACCAAGCAATGCGATTAATACACAAACTCCATCAACAACGAAAAACGGGGTAGACCTCCTCAGCCGATATGTGGGCAATTGTTCGTACGTTTGGCTTGTTTACTCTTCAAACGAGCAACAAACTGGTTTGCCGCTTTCAAATAAGTTGTTGCCCGTTGGGTTTCTGATATTTTCAATGTATGCAGTGTTTCCCCATGTACCCTAAAGATTCGAGTCCTAAAGCTTCGATATAAACCCTACACATCATGAGTCGTTAAACGCCCCCTTATCTGAGCGGAAAAGTGCGAGTAATTCGTTCAAAAATTAGGCTTAGGTTAAGTTTCGGTGAATTTTATCAAATCGAGACAAGGTAACTTGAAATACTTCGCTCTGCATGAGAATGTGATTTATCTAACTATAAACAACTGTATGATTATGAAGACAATCCAAAGCATTGCCCTACTTACAGCTATCGTTGCAACACCTGCAGTATTAGCTGACGTTGAAATTCAAGTTCCATCAAGTGTTGATATTCTAGCGGTCAACGAAGCTAAGCCAGATCTAGATGGCAGCTTATTCTCTTCCCATAAAACGCTCACCGTTCCAGACGGTAAAAACCAGATCGTATTCCAATATCAGCTTGCTTTTGACAAAGGTAACGACCGTGAGTTTGTTGATAGCGATGCTATTATTGCAACCTTCAGTGCTACCGACGCTGCATTGATGTTCGATATGCCTAAATACCATAATACCCGTGAAGCGAAGAAAGGCCTTGAGCACCTAGATTGGAAATTGGTTGATGAGAACCAAAACGTTATCAGTGTTAAGCAAGACAAGTTAATTAAAGACGGCATGCAAATTGGTCGTAAGTTCCCTCAAGAAGCTAAAGAATACAACAAGAAAGGTGGTATTGCGGCACTAGCCATTGGCATGACTACGTCCGTTGATGCCCAAGCAGTTACTCTGCCAGCTAAGATAGATACTAACGCTGCGAACACAGCCGAGGAGATGCTCTATTTCTGGTACGAAAAAGCTGACTCTGAAACCAAACAAAAATTCAAAGATTACGTGAACAAGTAGATCGATTTATCTCTCGTTCAAACTAAAGAAGCTGGCACGTTATTATAGCCAGCTTCTTACCTTCATATATTGCAGAAAGCTATGCGATATAAGCCAACACAACTCCTCTATATTTCTGCTTTAATGACTCTCCAATAAAGCTCGCTTCAATAGCATTCAAGCTAAACTGCGCCAGTTCTTGCTGCGTCATGTCATGAGCTTGATTCACAGCATTAAAGTTATCCGACATATAACCACCGAAGTACGCAGGATCATCAGAGTTAATGGTGACAGCTACGCCCTTTCTTAACAACTCGACTATGTTATGGTCTTCCATCGCATCGAAAACGCGTAATTTAGTGTTAGACAGTGGACATACAGTCAGTGGCATCTTGGTTTCAATCAATTCCTCTATCAAGGCCTTGTCAGCCATGCACTGCACACCATGGTCTACTCGGCTAACACCAAGCATTTCAATCGCATCAACAATATTTTGAGCTGGCCCTTCTTCTCCCGCATGAGCTACCGTTAGGAAACCCGCTTGTTTGGCTTTCTGGAATACTCGCTTAAATTTCTCAGGTGGGTGCCCTAATTCAGAAGAGTCTAATCCAACACCAATGATTTTATCTTGATGCTTGATAATATCAGCGAACGTTTGAATGGCGCTCTCTTCAGACAGGTGGCGCAAGAAGCAGGCAATGATTTGAGAGGTAATTCCTAGTTCTTTTTGACCGTATTCAAGCGCACGGTGAATGCCGTTAATCACGGTATCGAATGCAATGCCACGATCAGTATGTGTTTGAGGATCAAAGAAAATTTCAGTGTGAATAACGTTGTCGGCTCGGCAGCGCTCTAAATATGCCCATGTTAGGTCGTAAAAATCTTGTTCTGTACGCAGAGCATTAGCGCCCTGATAGTAAATATCAAGAAATGATTGCAGATCATCAAACTCATAAGCAGCTCTTAATTGCTCTGGAGATGAATAAGGCAGATCGATGCCATTGCGTTGAGCCAGTTGGAAAAGTAACTCGGGTTCTAATGAACCTTCAATATGTAAATGCAGCTCTACTTTTGGAAGCCCTTGAATAAATGCGTTCATATTTCACCTACTATGGATTTTAGGTGTGTACTTACTCTGAATAATAGACAAGATGTTTTTTGAACGCCATTACAAAGAGCAAGAACACTATTGTGATCTAAACCCTTCGTAATCAGCACTTTGCGGGAGCTGGTAGAGACCCCCAAACCATATCATTGGGGTTATACGAAGCAAACTGTTGTAACTATACAGAATCAGATGGGAATTTCACTAATAAATTACTCAGTAATATTGTGAACTCGACAACCATACTGAATTAATCCAGTTTGGGATAAATAATAAATAACCCATTCATTCTATATAAAATCCCCAAACAACAAACGGTTTGGGGCTGTCAGTTATCACTGTAGTATCTGTCCACTAAAGGTAAACGAATAACGAGATATTAGAGGTAATCCGGTCGAATTCTCGACATTAATAACATATCGATGTATTTCCCGGCTTTGAATGTACTGAGCCTTTTAGTGCCTTCAAATTGAAAACCGACACCTTCATACAAAGCAATTGCGGCGTGGTTATCAGCATGAACCTCAAGTTCAAGGCGCACGAGATTAAGCCAGTTATCCGCCTGGTTGATTGCTTCTTGCATTAATGCCTTACCGACCCCTTTGCCGTGGGCATCAGGATGAATCGCGATACCAAGCCCTGCGCAGTGTCTGTCTCTGACCTTCGTGGTCATGAATAAGGTCATATGTCCCACGACTTTACCCGAGACTTCAGCCACCAAAGAAAAATGATCAGAATGTCCAAACAACCTTTCAACTTGGTCTGAACTAAGGAAAGGCTTTTGTGAAGTATTTTCAGATACTGATGGATGTCGATAAATATCGAAAATATCTGAATTGTCCGTGAGTTCAAGATGTCTAATTTGTATTTCCAAAGCACTTCCTTATTAATTCTTCCTACCTGTAACCTATTTTTCATATTACGGATAGCAACGAGCACCTACAACCTTAGAAGGTGGTAAATAATCAAGATACTTGAATCAATAATGAAGAGAAAGCTAAACGAATAATAAAAATTGCAGTTTGGAATCTGAGTGCGGTTAGAATTTATCGTCGACACCAACAGTTGCTAACACTTACTCGGAGTTATAAAAATCGATATTAGGACCAATCTTGATAACCTATCAAATCACCTTTCGCGTCCACATTGACGCAAATCCCGATAGTAAAACAGGTAAAAAATCATATTCACATCCATTAATTGAGTAATGACTTTCAGCTATACGTAGATAAGTGAAATGATAACAATGATTTAGCAGTGTATTTTTATTCGTATGATGACGTTGGCTATCAAAGGATGTTGATCGAAGGTTCAGTTAGTTGATCTATCCAGTTTAAACTTTCGTAGTGATTGTCGAAAATACAGACAAACTCAAAGGACGACAATATGTTTAATAATTTAAGTAAGACTCTGTCAGTACTATTTGCAACACTTCTTTTCACCGCTTTTGCTCAAGCTAACCATCATGAAATGAAGAGAGATATCGTTGATGTGGCGGCTGAAAATGGTTCTTTCACCACTTTAGTAACAGCAGTGAAAGCTGCAGGTTTAGTCGAGACATTGAAAGGCGATGGCCCTTTCACGGTGTTTGCACCAACCGATGAAGCATTTGCGGCACTGCCAGAAGGCACTGTTGATATGTTGTTGAAACCTGAAAACAAGGACAAGTTAGTCGCTGTGCTCACATACCATGTGGTGCCAGGCAAAATAATGGCCACAGAAGTCATGAAGCTTAATAGTGCTGAAACGGTGCAAGGGGAAGCTGTAATGATAGCAATTGACGATGGTAATGTAATGATTAATAACGCTAAAGTCGCAATGCCAGACGTTGAAGCAAGCAATGGCGTAATCCACGTGATCGATAAAGTGTTACTGCCAAAGTAAGCAAAAGAAATAAACACGAACAATTCTTAGAGGGTGTGATTGGTTCACGCCCCTTCATCCTTTGCTACAGATTGTGTTTTCACTACAAACTGTACTTTCACTACAAACGATGCTTTTGCAACGAAATAAGTAACACTTTCAAATAAAGATCTGTATCAAGCAAACAGGCGCTCATCGCTTGAACTTATCGACACTCTGCCTCTCTTAATATGAAATAGCATTGGCGAGAAACAAACTAAAATCAGATTAGGTTATTAGGTCACTTTCTCCATAACGTAATTTGTCAGCTTAACTCCACGCATGTCGACCTCCTGCTCATTCACCACCGTAAAACCAAAGTGCTCATAGAAAGGCTTGGCGGTAATACTCACCTCAGAGAAAAACTGAGTTACTCCGAGATCTGCACCAATAGAAAACACATGTTCCATTAAGGCTCTTCCTACACCTTTGCCCTGGTATTCATGATGACAGAAAAAATGATCAATCAACCCATCCGGTTGAAGGTCGCTATAACCAACCACAACTCCCTCGAACTCGGCCACGAAGGGTTGTATACGGTGCAAACACTTTTGCCAAAGTTCGGAGTCAAAATAACTTGGTGCCCAAGCCTCGACTTGTTCTTGAGAGTAATCACGAACGTTAATATTACGAACGGTATTAAAGTAAATTTCCCACAGTGCTTTGGCGTCACTCGCTTGATAGTTTCGAATTTTAACCACGACGTACTCCGTTTATACCACTGCACTTTTTTTGAAATAAAAACGGTAATAACCCACTAAATTGCTGCATATAAACAAGACTTCCATTACCACTGCGGTTGGAGAGCCAACCAAATAGTTATGAATTAGCCAAAAACTGGTTCCTATTATCATCAACTCTCTCAAGCGACGATCGTCTTTATTGAACGCCGCTAAAGTTTGAAAAACTGAAGCCAAACAACTTAATACGCTCACAACCCCAGAATAAGTAAAAACGGTTGCCACTAATGACATAGAACAAAAGAAGTATTTTAATTTAGGTGATGTCGAGAACACACTCGTCAAATAACGTACAGTCGCGATAATCATCAAACTCGCCGCTGTCCATTGCTCAAGAAGAATGAAATGACTCGAAATAAGAACGCCAGCGAAAAACAAACACGTAACGATTTTCTTCCTTTCTTTGAACTGAAAAGACAACAAGTCGAAACATATAGCGATGGCGACGAGCACTTGTGAAAGGTAGAAGGCTGACACGGCGATTCCTTAAATAATGACAATGACACTTTAGCTATTTAGTCAATCAAATAGGCATGACTGAAGAATAAGCCCGACTAATAAAAACAGACATTGAAAATAAGAGCAAGTTAGAAAACGCAAGCTCATAAGATAACTTGCTTAGAACCTACAACTTCAATATTCCACTGATCACGGTAGTTGCAGTACCAATCAGCTTAATCCGCCCATTCGTTTGTAACTTCGTAGAAATATAACCACCACGATACGATGCTTGATAAGCGTCAAAACTGCGTTTATTCAGCTTCTCTGACCAATATTGAGTCAGAGCACAATGCGCCGAGCCAGTCACTGGGTCCTCATTAACCCCCACCCAGGGAGCAAAATAACGAGAAACAAAGTCGAGCTCAGGATTCGATGATAATGCCGTCACCACAACTCCTCGCCCCTTAATCCCTTTCAAGGCATCAAAGTTAGGTGACAAATTTAATAGTACATGCTCATCGACGACTTCTATTAACTGCTTTGAATCAAACTCCCTGAATGATACAACTTGATTCCGTGCTAAGCCCAGATATTCAAGCAACGCTCCGTCGGGATCAGAACCCGATGATAAATCAGTACTAGGGAAATCAAGCTCGATAGAAGACTCACAAACGGTGGCAGCTAACTCTCCAGACAACGTATTAAACACGACTCGGTCACCTGCTTTCACAAACCCTTGTTCTTTCAATACGTGCACTGTCGCCAAAGTGCCGTGTCCGCATAGTTTCACTTCAACTTCAGGCGTAAACCATCTAAGCGTCATGGTGTTAAGCGCCAGAAAAGCCGTTTCTGACACCGCCATCTCTTCTGCTATTGAAAACATTAATGACTCATCCAAGGGCTCTTGTGAAATACAAACCCCTGCTGGGTTTCCTTTAAAAGCTTGAGTTGTGAACGAATCAACCTGATGTATATCTAAATCCACAATGACTCCTAGTGCGAACATAGGTTAAATATTGTTGATCACAATAAGCACAAATACTCTCTGCTACAAGTAGCGAGCAAAAACTATTGTCTACATCTTATTGATTATAGAGAGCCTACACCGGTTTCGACATTTCAGTCACCAAACGTTTTAACTAACTGATTACATAATACAGTCAATTCGCACATAATGAGATCGATATCGCAGAACAAAAGTGAGACTGAGTGCATAATCCTCCTTATTTTGTAAAGGTTTACTAAGGACCATCTATGGATACAACAGCTCTCATCTACGATACATTGGAAGGGTTATCGAACGCTGAGCCGCAACAGCACGCTCAAATTCGCCAAAATCTCTATAACCAATTGGATTTATCATTTGAGAAACAGTTAGCCTTGTATTCAAATGTCCTAGGTCCAGCCAGTGCAGGGCGTATTACCGACCTAGAAAGTGCCGCTATTTCTGCAAGTAAAAGCCTTGGTCTGAAAAAGTAAATACTCCGTTATACGGATCGCTTGATACCATCGTTAAAGGCGCTGCTTATATGCAGCGTTTTTTATACGAGAAAAGTACATTCTACCTTTCATCCTAAGCAAAACTTACAATAACCTTAACCTCTCCACACCGTACCGACCTCTCAAAATTACTTGTTACAAATGTATATAACAAATTTATCAAGGTTATCGCCCGATACATTTAGTTAATCTTATGTTTCATATTTAACAGGTGCGCAACCATATCTAAATGACTAATGTTAGTAGCACGTTAACCACACATTAGATGGAAGGCTCATGAGAGTACTTATTGAATATACACAAACAGGCAAATACCGAGACCATGCGTGGGAAGCACTAACCATTCGTTCAAAGGGCGAAATTCAAGCTGTGACTCCCTCTTATGCGGCTCAACTTATCGAACAGAATCGCGCCAGCTTAACGACTACCGAAACTCAAGATATCGTCATCCAGCCCTAATGGTTTTAAAAGCTACCCCTCCTAGTTCTTAATATCTAAGTTCGATGACCTAATAAAAACGCTGCACGGATGCAGCGTTTTCTTGTTTCTGGCGTCTTTTTAACGAAGCTAGCTTAATTACTTTGGCAGGTTTTCTAACGATTCAACCATCGTCATTAATTTATCGATAATTCTTTCTCCGTCTACTCGCAAGCCGTTGTGTTCATATTCATTAGTGATCCACGCTTTTGAGTTTGGAATAGTCGCCAGTGTTTCACGGCTGTAATCTAGTTCAACGTACATATCATCCGCGTAAACCGCACACGCCATTGGAACTGTATTCTTGCTCAGCTGTTCTGCATTATACAACTTGCCCCAATCCGCTTTCTCAGCCAAAAGGTTCGCCGCTTCACGTAAAGGCTTCAGTGTTTCTAATTGGTCAAACATCCACGGGTACACCATTTCTCCAGTAAACCAGAACTCACTACCCGATTGGTAGTTAAAGTGTGGGTACTGTTGGCGAACTCTGTGTGCAGACCATTGTGAGGCCTTGCCTTGGCAGTAAATCGATTCATGCAGAATCGCGTAGATAGGGTTCGTTAGGTAGCCCTGCTCTTGCTGCATTTGATTTAGGAAGCTGTAGCTCAACTGCTTGTTTCCGTTCACTTCAACAAACGCACTCTCTAATGTGAAGTACATAGGAAGGTTTGCTTCACCACCGCCAAGATTAATACCAATCAACTGGAACTGTTCAACCGTAAATACTTGACCATTTGGCAGTCTCACGTCGTTGTTGAGCAGGTAATCAGAAATCTCACGACACATAGCTTGTGCTTGCGGGAACTGAGCAAAGAAAGCTCTGTTTTTATCTTCTACACGCTTGTAGGTTGCTCGATACACATCGTCAGCTTCGCGCTCAATAGACGGAATACCACCCGTTACATAACAGCGTTGTAAGCTTTGTGGGAACAGCGATAAGTAGCTCAATGTGCAGAAGCCACCAAAGCTCTGGCCAATCGTCGACCATTGCTTAACACCGAACTGCTCACGAATGGCTTCCGCATCACGAACGATGCTATCCGCTCTGAAATGCGTTAAGTACTCAACTTGTTTCTCTGGAGACAAATGCGCCAACGTTTCATGGCTGATCACCGTGCTGTTGCCCGTACCACGTTGGTCTAGAAGCAGAACACGGTAGTTTTGCAATGCACGCTTTAGCCAACCCGATTGGCCGCTCACGCGTGGAGAAGGAAAACCTGGGCCGCCTTGAAAGTAGATCAACCACGGCAGTTCTTGCGCATCTTTAGCGAGATCAACTAGCTCACGTGCGAAGACTTGGATCTGTTGTCCATCTTTTGCTTGGTAATCGAGTGGCAACTCAAAAGAGTGCTGACGATACAAGGTCGTTCCATCAATAAAGTTAGCTTGCACGCTTCATTCCTTTTTATCTGATTCTAATGTCATCGGTACGAATAATAACGGCGCCCGTTGGCACCTAGAATTAGCAAGATACGCATAGTGGCTTGTAAAAGAAACCGTTTGTTTAACCTGAATGTGAAGGTACTTCATTAAATCACCAAATTAGCTTTAAACACATAACAACTTGCATAAAAACAAAAGATTGAAAGGGTGGTCTATTGAGAGGAGGAATGAGTACGGGTGACAAATAAAAAGAGCTTAACGAGGTGAGGATACGTTAAGCTCTTTGGTTTTATCTGTATTAACAAACTAACTGGTCCATTTGCCGTTAATCTATCGAATCGTTAGTTCTGACACATCTAGCAACTATGAAGCCGTCAGTTCACCTGCACCTTGAGTCGAGCGTTCGCTGCTCTGAACTAAGATTGCGGTAGCGGTCTCTTTCAGTGTTGCCCACTCTCCATCATCAACCTCGATACCATCGTTCCATGCTTTCTCTTGAGTTTTAAAAAGCGCTTCCGATTCAATGTGTGTTTGGTAGCCATCTGACAAACGTTCGATATCGAAATCCTGGACGGAAAGTTCGATGGTCATATTGTGGATATGTTCGACCGATGCCAGTGGCAAATCTGATAAAAACAGTTCAGGTGCAACGCAACCACGATTAAGCACATACAAAGTGCTCTTAGGGCTAGAGCCGTTATCCTAACGTGCCATGCACGCGATGCCTTTCGCAGCCAGCTTTACAAGCTCGCTGTACGCTAACCAACGGTTATGACAGTTATTAAGCTCAATTTTCAGCGTCTTCTTGCCGACCATTTTTTCAATCGCGTAATCAATCACCACTGGAAGGTGACACGCCAAACTCGCTTTGTGCAGGTCGACTTCAACCGTATTATCGCTGCGCACCTGAATATCCACGGGGCAATCGTCTTCTAGACCAATGAAGTTGCTTGCATTGTTAAAGTGACGAACACCATCCAAACCGACCATTTGTAAATCTGCCACCATGTTCGCTATCACGTCGGCTTCACCACATGCACGACGCATACCCAGAAAGGCCTTATTGACGGCCGCTACCAGTTCATTGTGAGAGACGATCATAACGATTTACCTCCATGTTGGCCTTTCGTACTTGTACTGCGAATAGGTGTGCTTCGAGTTGAAACACTTTGCGAATCAGACAGTTCAGCTTCACTTGGTAAGACTGGGAACACCCATTCGTCCTGATGAATCTCATCAAGCAATGGCGCACCTTGGAAGAATGTCACTCGTACCCAGCGATCTGAGCGAGGGTCAAACTTAGTCGCACCAAACATCGCAAGCTTACAACGCAGTAAGTGCATTGGCAGCGAATCTTGATGCAGCACATTCATTTGAATGTCGCCCATCGCCTTGTTACCTAACGTCCACACACGGCGAGCAATTGCACGATGCTGCGGTTGTTTAACAAGGAATTCAGCCAATGAAAGCTCAGGCGCGAATTGCAATAAAGCATGGTATAGACGGTAAGCTTGACGACCGATATCCAACGGTAGTTCACGCTCTTCCCCCAGCTCTTCGCCTCGTACACCGAGTCTTGGCTCTTCTTTGTCTTGAGAGCGATACCAGAACCAGTAGTTGTTCTCTGCTTTCGTAAAGTCAGTCGTGATCGCCCAGCGATACTTTTCTTCTAATACAACCAACAACTCTTGAATCTTTTTGCCACTAGGAAGTGACAATGTTTCGCTGCAATTCATTTGCTCTTGATGGGCGTCCACTAATTCTGGGTACAATTCCATCAAGCATGAGATAAGGATTTCTTGGGCTTCCATACTCATGCGCTTAGATTGCTCGACAAACTGCGACCATGTCTCACACAGGCTGACAGACGTTTCTAGCGATTGTTCTATTTCTTTCAAATCATCAACAGCAGCTTTGTTCAGCTCTTGCTGCGTTTCATTGATGGTAACGACTTGCTCTAAATGACAAATCGCTTTTTTAACTAAGGTACGTAGTGGCTCGATCAACGCCGTATCAGTCTGACTCGCCAATACTGCAGCCAATGCTTGTTCACGGGCTGTCATCCATTGATCGACAATCCTTGGGTGGTTAATAAGGTATGGCGCCATGCCTAAACCTGTTGCATTACCCACACCTAAATAGCGCTGTAATCCACGGTGCAAAGTAATTGCTTGTTCGCCGCCTTGCTGCTCAGCTAGGGAATGAACCCAATCTAGGCTGAACTCGCGTAGCATATAAACCGCACACATTTGAGCACTGAACGACTGGTTAAAATCTGGATTGTTTTCCAATATTCTAAAATCAGCAATACCAAATTTTCCATTACCATATACCGCAGTCGTTCGTAGGATGTAGCCAACTTCAGCTAGCTCTTTTGGCGTTGGTTGAACACCTTTAGCCAAGTGACTAACAATATGTTCAAACACACGCACACTTTTGTTGGCACGCGCTAAAACAAGCACATTGTTAGAGTTACGACCTGCTTCTTGAAGCGGTACATTCGCACGAAGTCTTTCAAGTAGGGTGACATCAACATCACCAAGAACAAGCGCGAACGTTACGTCCCACTTTTCAGCAATTACGCGGTCATTTCGTTCGTCGTCTGCAATTTCATCACAAAAAACAACCAAATGATAAACATGATTTGGCGTCGCTAGCTTATAGATAACGTGACCAAAGCCTTGAGCGTCTAATTGCCACTCATGCTTAGTCACTTTCCATTGCTGTTGCGCCATTTTACGAATCAGAGTTCTTACGAAGCTGATACGTGTTTGGTGCATAGCACCCAGTCTTTCCGGTGCCATGACGACGGTTGCGTCACGTAGTGCTGATTCAGTGTAGGTAGAACGATGTGCATCCATTTTGCTCACCACCTTTGTAGTTATAAGGAACTTGCTAGCCATTCAGAACTGGACGTTGCCGTCATTTAAAGCACTTGTTATTAACAGTATGCTGGTTAGCTTCCACGTTTTTGATAGTTATTGAAGCAAGCGAACTCGCCCATTATTATTTGTTCTGACTAGGTCTCTTCACTTAAATAATGCCGTCTGATGTATCTTCACCAGTACGGCTTTCCCCTTTTTTCAGTGTTTCGTATCAGCCTTTTTTCAAAGACTTATTTGTTCTTATTTCATCAATTTCTTACAGCGTCTTCTCTTTTATAAACCTTGCTCTTTCGCCATCTTGATTGCGATCTGAGGCGCATTCCAAAGCGATGGTAATAAGATTAAGGACACTGGTACCGCAGTGATAACAATGAAGGATTGCAGCGCTGAAATACCGCCAGAACCTAGGGAAATCAGAATTAACGCTGTTACCCCCATCATCACACCCCAGAAAGTACGAATAATTGCATTGGGCTCTGTCTCGCCACTGATCACCACACTGATGGTGTAAGTCATTGAGTCACCGGTCGTTACGATGAAGATCGTCGTTAAGATCAAGAACAAAATCGAGATAAGCATTGGCATTGGTAGCTGCTGAGTGACCGCCAGTAGCGCGCCTGGTAAGTTAAAACCTTCGAACGCTTTACTTACGCTACCTGGATCTGCCATTTCGAACGCAAGGCCAGAGCCGCCAACAATCGTGAACCAAAAGCAAGTAACAAACGGTGCGATAAGACTAATGGTTGATACCAATTGGCGAATACTACGACCGCGAGAAATACGAGCAATAAAGATTGCCATCATTGGGCCGTAACCTAAGAACCAACCCCAGAAGAACACGGTCCACCAGCTTAACCAACCTTCGTCACCACGGTATGTTGCCATTGGGATGAAGTTATCAATCATGCTGCCTACACCTTGAATATAGCCATTAAAGATGAAGTTTGTTGGACCAAAAATCAGGATGTAGACCATCAATGCCATCGCCAAAATTACGTTGTAACGGCTTAGCATTTGCATTCCGCGGTTAAGACCACTTAATGCCGACAATGTGTACAGAACGATAGCAAACAAGATGATGATCAGTTGGGTCGTGAAACCGTCTGGAATACCAAACAATTCGTTCAGTGCGTAGCTCACTTGCAAGCCTAAGAAACCGATAGGACCAATGGTGCCCGCCGCTACTGCGACAATACAACATGCATCAATCAATGCGCCGGTATGGCCTTTCAGTGCTCGCTCTCCTAAAACTGGGTAAAGAAGAATGCGAGGTTTAAGCGGCAAGCCTTTATTGTAATGGAGGTGCATAACCACAATCGAGGTCAAACTACCGACAATGGCCCATGCTAGGAAACCCCAGTGCATGAAGGATTGCGATAACGCATTCACCGCGCCTTGCTGTGCATTTTCTTGCGCGCCATACAATGGTGGTGGGCTAACGTAATGTGCAATCGGCTCTGCTGCCGCCCAAAATACACCGCCACCAGCAAGTAGCGTACAGAAGATGATCGCCATCCAACGGAAGCCGTCCATTTCAGGTTTAGCGATGCCGCCTAGGATAACCTTGCCTGTTCGCCCTGCCGCCAGGCCAAGACCAATAAGAAAAGTCAGAAGAAGAAGCATTTGCCAGTAAGGACCGAACACTTTTACAGACCATGCAAAGCCCGTATTTACTAGGCTTGATAACAGCTCATCATCAAACAAAGCAAGAGCCACGAACAGAGCGATAAAACCGCCGCTGTACCAAAGTGCTGGGTTGGTTAGCCCTAATTTGTCTGAGGTAGACTCAGACTGGTTTGTGTTGCTTTTTGCATTACTTGCTGTGTGTGCTTGACCCGCATTTACGTTTGAAGATTTCACGCTATTGGTTAAATCAGACATACTCTGACTCCAGAGGTTTCTTTGCAGCTGTCATTTGAATGATGACTACAAGGGTGTATTTAACACCTGCCCTATTGTTTTTTGTGTTGAGCAGGCTAATCCATGTTTGGGTTACCGCGTTGCGAAATAGACCGTTGTTCCTTTTGAATAGTGAAATTAGTTTAAGCAGCGCTTGCTCATTGAACGTTTGTTAGCAGGCTGCTAATTCGATGATGGCTCGTGTGAAACCGTTAACTCTTGGTTTGAGGCGCTAGGCCATCTTTCAAGAAATTAAACCAGTTTTCTCCCAAGACTTGTCCAGCTTCAGACTCGCTGAAACCATGACGCATCAATCCGTTATATATGTTTTCCATACCCGCACTACCGCAGAACCAAGGCAACGCATCTGGCCAACCTGAGTTGTTCGCAGAGCCTTCTCCGTAGTCCATTGCTTTAGACCAACGACCATTTCTCATCCATTCAAGAACGGCTTGAGGTTGGTTTAAGCATAGGTCACTGCCAATACCGAGGTGCTCTACGCCGACCATGTCAGCAGTAGTCGCAACCATTTGGCAGAAGTCTTCCAAGGTACATTGGCTGCCATTAGGTAGGTGGAATGGGTATAAGCTGAATCCGATTAAGCCACCGCGTGTGGTTAGGGCTTTAATCACATCGTTTGATTTGTTTCGTAGTGCATCATGAGCAAACGTCGGGTTCGCATGGCTGATACAAATAGGACGCGAAGACAAATCAATTGCTTCAAGTGTTGAGCGCTCAGCACTGTGAGACATATCGATGATCATGCCCACTCGGTTCATCTCTTCGATGGCTTGTTTACCAAAACGAGTAATACCGGTGTCGTTCTTCTCGTAGCAACCCGTCGCCAATAAGCTCTGGTTGTTGTACGTCAATTGCATGATCAAAAGACCTTGCTTACGCATCACTTCGATAAGACCAATCTCATCGTCGATTGGAGAACAGTTTTGAGCACCAAGGAAAATACCGACTTTACCCGTCGCTTTTGCAGTCTCAACATCAGCCATTGAGTGAATCGGCATGATGAGGTCTGCGTTCTGCTCGAATCTTAAGTTCCACTCTGCAAAGCGAGATAAGGTTTCACGAGCTGTCTCGTGGTAAACCGCGGTAGCGTGAACTGCTGTAATGCCGCTCGCCTTTAGTGTTTGGAAATATTCTCTGTTCCAATTGCAGTATTGCAATCCATCTATAACAATCCGTTGCTGGTACATAACCACTCCTATTGAAAGCTCAGTGTTCTAGCTCGGTTTTGAAAACACGCTCAAATAACATGTTTTCAAAAATGGGTTAAATCACTTATCTAAATTCGTTTGCTGCTTTGGTTTAAATGTTGGCCTGACTCTGTGAATCAGGCCAATTCGATAGCTGGATAGCTAGGAAGTTAATATCTTCAGCTATCCAATTTTTATACAGAAAGCTGATTAGTAAGGACGCTGGTAAGCCGTCTTAACCACTGTGTAGAACTCTTTCGCGTATTGACCTTGCTCACGAGGACCGAAGCTAGACTCTTTACGACCACCAAACGGTACGTGGTAATCCGTGCCTGCAGTTGGTAGGTTCACCATCACACAACCTGTTTGCGCTTGTTGCTTGAACATTGCGCTAGTACGTAGGCTCTGAGTGATGATGCCGCCCGTTAGACCAAAGCGAGTATCGTTGGTTGTCGCAATCGCTTCTTCTAGGTCAGCGACACGAATCACACTTGCCATTGGTGCGAACACTTCTTCTTGGTTCACTTCCCAATCGTTCTTAGTGTTTAAGAACAACGTTGGAGACATGTAAAAACCTTCGTGTTTCATGCTCAAACGTTCGCCACCAAATGCTAGCTCACCGCCGCTTTGACGTGCTTTCTCAACCCAACCTAGGTTTGCTTCAAGTTGGTTTCCATCGACAACAGGGCCCATGAACACGCCGTCTTCTAGTGCGTGACCCACTTTCAGCTCACTCATACGTTTGATTAATGCTTCAACGTATTGGTCGTGAATGCTATCCATAACCACAAGGCGAGAAGACGCGGTACATTTTTGCCCCGCACCCGAGAACGAACCTGCAATCGTTGCATCAACCGCAGTTTGGATGTCTGCATCGTCAGCAATAACAAGTGCGTTTTTACTGCCCATTTCTAGTTGGCAACGAACGAAGTTTGGCGCGGTAGCAGCTGCAACCTTACGACCCGTATCAACAGAACCGGTAAAGCTCACGCCGTTCACTTCTTTAGAGTTGATCAGTGCATCACCTACCGTTGAACCGCTACCTAGTACAAGGTTAAACGTACCTGCAGGGATACCTTGACGGTGGATGATCTCTGTAAGCGCGACCGCACTTGCTGGTGTTAGGTTTGCTGGTTTCCAGATAACGCTGTTACCGAAAGCCAGTGCTGGAGCAATTTTCCAAGCAGCCGTTGCTGTCGGGAAGTTCCAAGGAGAGATGATGCCGATAACGCCTACCGCTTCACGAGTCACTTCAACAGAAACACCAGGGCGCACAGATTCAGCGTTGTCGCCAATTTGACGAAGTACTTCTGCTGCGAAGTATTGGAAGAACTGACCTGCGCGGTAAATTTCACCACGACCTTCAGCAAAAGGCTTACCTTCTTCACGAGAAAGCAACGTACCCAGCTCATCACAACGTGCAATCAGCTCATCACCAATCGCTTGAAGTACCGCTTGCTTGCGTTCAATTGGCGTTTTTTCCCACTCTGGCTGAGCGTGCTTTGCCGCTGAAATCGCTTGTTGAACCTGTTCAGCACTTGCTTGTGCAAAGTTACCGATGTTTTCAGAAATATCTGATGGGTTAATGTTCGCAACGGTGCTTACACCCGCTTGCCATTCGCCGCCAATGTAAAGTGCGTTTTCTGCTTGAACATTCTGTAATTGAGTCATCATTCTGTCCTTGTAACGGTTAGGTTGCGGTCGAGTCTGGCAACCATCTGATTAATGAATAAAACGTTAATTTATATAAGGAATAACGTTTAAATTTTGTATCTAAAACTGAACCAAGTCGCTTGTATCAATAAAGATCTTTACAGACTAATTTCTTTACAAACAAATAGCTTTAATCCGCAAATAGCCTTAGTTCACAATCGAATTATTCAGGTTGAGAGGCTGATGCGTAAACCACGAACTCAACCAGCATCTCTTCTCTTGCTAACCCTGCAACGACGACCGCCGCACGGTTTGGATAAGGTGCATTGAAGTATTCTCCGTATACGCTGTTTACCGTTTTTAGGTATTCACGGTCAGTCACGTAAATTAGAACTTGCAGCACGGAATCCATAGATTCGCCTGCACACTCCAACGTATGAACAAGGTTGTTAAAAGTCTGACGAGTTTGCGCTTCGATACCGCCCTCTACGACTGCGCCCGTTTCATCAATTGGAATCTGCGCGGTGTATAGAGTACCGTTATTTACGATCGCCCACTCTAGTGGTGCTTTTGAAGCAAAAAGAGCGGTTTTTACTGGGTGTTTTTTAGTTTGTGCGTTCACGATTCCATCCAACTTTGTAACAACTATGTTTCAAGATAGTTAAATACTGCACCTTGACGAATGATAAATCTAACGGTAAATTTTGTGCATTTGATAAATAAAACCTATCACTATACAAGAAGCAAGGTATAACAAGGGCTAGAGAAGGATCAATGCCATGAGCATTAAGCTACAACAGTTAAAACATTTTGTTTTAGTGGTCGAAGAAGGCGGATTTCGAGCAGCGTCTCACCGTGCAAATCGATCGCAAGCGGCACTTTCTACCTCAATAAAAGAGCTAGAAAAAATACTCGGCCAACCACTATTTGAAACCGGCAACAAATCCACACTGACTCCTTTCGGGGAAATATGCCTGCCAAAAATCATTCAGTTTCTTAATGTTTACAAAGCATTAGATAATGACCTACGTGCAGCCGCGGCAGGGCAACAAGGAAGAGTTCGAATAGCGAGCGTGCCATCGGTCGCCGCAAAGTTAATCCCTAGTGTTTTAGGAGCATTTTGTGAGCAGTACCCGAATGTTGAGGTAAGCTTGATTGATGATAATGCGGCTGGTGTAGAGGCCAGATTACTCTCTGGAGAAGTGGATGTTGCCCTCGGAAACAGCTCCCATTTAGAAGAAGAGAGCATCGATTTCACGCCATTACTCTCCGATCCTATTGGTGTGGTTTGCCTCAGAGACAACCCTATCGCCTCTCAGTTAGAAGGAATTGAATGGCAAGCTTTGTTAAAACAGCCGTTCATTCGCAACGGGACTTGTACCCTACTTGACCCAACCCCGGCGCGCATGCTCAGTGAACAAGCTTTGTATTCAGTAGAGAACATTACTTCCCTGTTTTCTGTATTAGAACTCGGGATAGGCGTGACCACGCTGCCTAAGCTAGCCTTCCCAACCAATGAAACCCGCTTGGTGTGGATTCCGTTGATTGACCCGCCGTTACAGCGTCAAATCGGTATTTTTAGATTAGCCGACCGTACGATTTCGCCACAAGCTCAGGCTTTTCATGATCTGTGTATCCAATACCTCAGCTATGGAGACGACAAAGCGTAACTCATTAAATACATGGTTGGTCAGAATTAGAAACTTTCACACAGTTCAACGACTCGTTGGTGCTAGGCATACATATAGCTTTTTCAAGCAAGCCTTAAACCCAGATCATAGGTTAAGTTTAGCGGATCAAAAAAGGCTCACTAAATAGTGAGCCTCTCGATACCTATTCAACACAAACCGAGGTTGAACGTTGCTTAAATTTAAAAAGCATAGCTTTTAGAGCTGTAGTTTAAAAGAATTCAATCGAATTACGGCCGCTTTTATCGTCACGTTGGGGCTTTGGCGTGTCCGCTTTCTTTTTCGATTTGTTTTCTTTCTTCTCTTTTTTCTCTTTCTTAGGTTCAGCTTTAGCGCTTAGCATATCTGCAGTGCTGCGCTGTGATTCTTTCTTGCTTGAACCCTTTTTATACTGGCCTTTCTTTGCCTTGTTGTTAGGCTGCGGCGCTTCTTTCTTTTTCGACTTTTCTGACTCTTCTTGTACTGGCTGATCACACACCACTACATAATATTCTTGGTTGAATTCGAAAAAATCACCATCGTACATTTTACGACGCTTACGCGTTTCTAACTCACCATTTACCGCTACGTAGCCTTCAGAAATGATGTGTTTAGCCTCACCGCCACCGCTTACTAGGTTAGCAATCTTAAACGCTTTGTAGAGCTCGATTGGCTGAGAAGAAACATCGATACCAATGGCTTCGATTTCAATCTCTTCGCCTTCTTCACCGTGCTCGTAACCTTCGTAATCAGCGTCTTCGTAATGTTCTTGGTCCATGGTGACCTCTACCTAAATATGTACTTCTGAAATATTGGGCGCAGTGTAATAGTAAAACAAGTAAATGACCATGTTGAATTCAACCAGAGTCCATTTGTTTTAAATAAACTCTCTGCGTTATAAAACCCCACCAACATTCGATAGGCTAACCAGTTGCTTGGTGTATTCATGCTGCGGATTACCAAACAAAGTCTCAGTGTCACCCTTCTCTATCACCTCACCCGCTTTCATCACGATGGTGTAATGACAGAGGGATTTCACGACATTCAAATCATGGCTAATGAACAGGTACGTCAGGTCATACTTTTCTTGCAGTGACTTCAGTAGATCCAACACTTGCGCTTGGACGGTCCTGTCGAGTGACGATGTTGGTTCGTCTAACAAGATAAACTCTGGCTTTAAAATCAGTGCGCGTGCAATAGCGATACGCTGCCTTTGTCCGCCAGAAAATTCGTTGGGGTAGCGGTGACGAGTTTCAGGGTTGAGGTCGACCTCTTTCATTACGTCACAGATGCGTTGGTCTAGTTCGTTCTCGTCTAGGTCTTGATGCACAAGTAAACCTTCACCAATCACTTGAGCGACCGACATTCTTGGATTCAATGCCGAGAATGGGTCTTGAAAAACTACTTGCATGCGGCTTCGAAACGGCAACATCTGTTGTCGGTTTAAGCCTTGAAGCTGTTCGCTCGAATAAGTAATCGAGCCTTCACTCTCCACCAACTTCAATATAGCCATACCGGTTGTCGATTTGCCCGAACCACTTTCGCCCACAAGGCCGATTGAGTGCCCTTTTTTCAGAGTAAACTCCATGTCAGTGACCGCTTTAACATGTGAAATCGTGCGTTTGAACAAACCGCCCGTAATCGGGAACCAAACGCGCAGTTGGTTCACATCAAGCAGAGGTTTACTTTCTGGTGATACGGGGACAGGCAAACCTTTTGGATCGGAGTTGATGAGCTTTTGAGTGTAAGGGTGAGCAGGCGCGTTAAACAGCGTTTTGCAATCGTTACTTTCAACAAGGCGACCGTCTTTCATTACCGCGACTCTGTCGGCAATTTTACGAACGATACTCAAGTCATGGGTGATAAAGAGCATCGCCATACCCAACTCTTGTTGCAGATCTTTTAACAGGTCGAGGATCTGCGCTTGTACCGACACATCCAATGCGGTTGTGGGTTCATCCGCAATAAGCAACTCTGGCTCATTGATCAGTGCCATCGCTATCATCACACGTTGACGCTCACCACCGGACAACTCATGTGGATACGCTGAAATTTTTTGCTCTGGGTAGCGAATACCCACCTTAGAAAGCCACTCTATCGCCAAGGCTTGCGCTTTATTGGTTCGCATACCGCGGTGAATAGCGAGCGTTTCAACCAACTGTTTACCGACTCGATGAAGCGGATTAAGCGAAACCATAGGCTCTTGGAAGATCATTCCAATGCGGCCACCTCGAATCCCACGCAACTGCCTTTCAGAACAACTCAGAATATCAGTGCCAGAGAAATTGATCTTACCGTTTAAGTAATGAGATGAACCTTTAGGTAGAAGTTTCAATACTGAGTTAGCCGTAACCGATTTACCGGAACCACTCTCACCCACCAGAGCGAGCGTTTCACCTTTGTATATTTCTAAAGAGACATCTTGTGTCACTTGTTCTATCGAATCTTTTCGCCCGAAACCGACAGACAATTTGTCGATAGTTAGAACTGGAGAAGCAGGAGCTGTATTTGAAGTCATAACTGATCCTTACTTCTGTTGATGTGGATCGAAAGCATCACGTACCGCTTCACCAACGAAGACAAGTAACGTCAACATCAGTGAAAGCACGACGAAAGCAGAAATGCCAAGCCAAGGCGCTTGCAAGTTAGCTTTACCTTGCGCCAATAGCTCACCTAATGAAGGCGAACCCGCAGGAAGGCCAAAGCCCAAGAAGTCTAATGAGGTTAATGTGGTCACCGAGCCAGAAAGGATAAATGGCATCATGGTTAGTGATGCGACCATCGCGTTGGGCAGCATATGACGAAGCATAATGCGTTTATCGTCAACGCCCATAGCCTGCGCGGCTCTTACGTAATCAAAGTTTCGACAGCGTAAGAATTCAGCTCGCACGATGCCAACTAAACTCATCCAACTGAACAGCACCATAATCCCGAGCAACCACCAGAAATTCGGCTCAATAAAGCTAGACAAAATAATCAACAAGAACAGAGTCGGCATTCCAGACCAGACTTCAATAAATCGTTGCCCAAACAAGTCGACCCAACCACCGTAGTAACCTTGAGTCGCCCCGACGACGACGCCGACCACGCTCGATACAATCGTCAGAATAAAACCAAACAGAACAGAGATACGGAATCCATAAATGATGCGAGCTAATACATCACGCCCTTTATCATCGGTTCCTAGCCAGTTGACTGAATCGGGTTCCGATGGCACCGCACCTGAAATATCGAAGTTTATCGTGTCGTAACTGAACGGGATGATTGGCCACACGATGTATCCGCTGTCTTCGATAAGTTCAATAACATATGGGTCTTTATAATCGGCTTCAGTTTCAAACTCGCCACCAAATTCCGTCTCGGCGTACTCATTGATAACAGGCACAAACCACTGATTATCATAAGAAACCAAGAGTGGTTTATCGTTGGCTATGATTTCAGCGAACAGGCTCAATCCAAACAAGATGGTAAATATCCAAAGGGAGATAAAACCACGCTTGTTTGCTTTAAAACGTAACCAACGAGCTTCAGCTAAAGGGTTGTTAAACATTTATCATCAATACCTTGTTATTCATTCGCCATTAACGCGCTTCAAAATCAATTCGAGGATCAACCCAGGTATACGTCAGGTCGGAGATAATGCTCAGCACCAAGCCAAGCAAGGTCATGATATAGAGAGAGCTGAACACCACTGGGTAATCTCGCTGAATGGTCGACTCAAAGCCTAGCAGACCGATGCCTTCGAGTGAAAACATCACTTCAATCAACATAGAACCCGTGAAGAAAATACTAATAAACGCGCTTGGGAAACCAGCAATAATAATCAACATCGCGTTACGGAAAACGTGCTTGTAGAGAATACTGCTCTCGTCCAAACCTTTCGCTCGTGCGGTCACCACATATTGCTTATTGATTTCATCAAGGAAGGAGTTTTTGGTCAGCATGCTGAGCGTGGCAAAGCCACCGATAACCATCGCAAAAATCGGCAATGCTAGATGCCAGAAATAGTCTCCTATTTGCTGATACCAGTTGAGCTGGTCGAAGTTACTCGACACGAGTCCACGCAATGGGAACCAACTGAAGTAGTTACCACTCGCGAACAAAATAATCAGGATGATCGCAAACAAGAAGCCCGGAACGGCATAGCCAACAATTACCACTGCGCTCGACCAAATATCAAAGCGAGAACCGTGATGTATCGCCTTCATAATGCCTAGAGGTATCGAAATCACATAGATGATTAACGTACTCCACAACCCCAAGGAAATGGAGACAGGTAAACGCTCGATGATTAAATCAATCACGTTACCACCCTTAAACAGGCTTTCACCAAAATTAAAGGTCGCGTAATTTTTCAACATATCGAAGTAACGAACGTGAATCGGCTTATCAAAACCAAACTGTTTTTTGATCTCTTCAACCACTTCAGGATCAAGCCCGCGCGAGCCTTTATAGCCACTGACTGACGCTTGGTCACTTTCGCTTAAATCAACCTCTTGTCCACCACCAGAAAAACGCTCCATGATGCCAGAGTTGTGCCCTTCTAATTGGGCAACGGCTTGCTCTACCGGGCCACCAGGGGCGATCTGGATGATGAAAAAGTTGATGGTGATGATCGCCCACAGCGTGGGGATCACCAACAGTAAACGTCGAAATATATACGCGGCCATGCTAACTCACTCCTAGCGACGCTTTTCAGGAAGCAAAGCCGCCTTCTCTTCTGAAATCCACCATGTATCAATGCCTAAATCGTATTTAGGTAAGACATCAGGACGCTCAAACTTGTCCCACATTGCTACGCGGTATTCACCAACGTGCCATTGCGGGATATTGTAGAAATTCCACTGCAATACACGATCTAGTGAACGACCTAACGTAAGCAATTTTTCTGGATTCTGTTGATTACTCGCGATTTGTTCTGTTAACGCGTCAACCACCGGATCCATTACACCGGCGGTATTGTAAGTAGAATCAATGTAGTTAGAGTTCCATACGATCATTAAGTTTGGACTAGGGTAAGGATTTGCAGAAAACGACGAAGACACCATGTCGAAATCTCGATCACGAAGACGCTTGATGTACTGAGTGGTATCGATGGTACGGATCTTCATCTCGATACCCATTCGCTGTAAGTTCTTCTGAACAGGTGTGGCGATACGCTCCGTGGTAGGACTGTAAATCAATAACTCAAATGACATTGGCTTGCCGCTCTTTGCGTTGGTCATTACTTTGTCTTTCAGTACCCAACCCGCCTCTTTCAATAGTTTGAAAGCTGTGCGCATTTGGCTACGGATACGCCCGCTGCCATCGGTTACTGGCGGCTGGAATTCTTCAGTAAACACTCGTGGTGGGATTTGATCTTTATACTGCGACAGTAATTCAACTTCAGCTTCGCTTGGTAAGCCTTTCGCTTCATAGTCGGTGTTTTGGAAGTAACTACGAGTACGTTTGTATTGGCCATAAAACATGTTCTTATTCATCCACTCAAAGTCCATCGCGTAGGTTAACGCTTCACGAACTTTAGGATCAGAGAACACAGGAGATTGAATGTTAAAGACAAAACCTTGAGTCGTTTCTGGCTTCTCATGTTTGATCTCTTCTTTGATGATGTAGCCTTTGTCGAAGTTGGCGCCTGTGTAAGAGTTGGCCCAGAACTTAGCCGAGTTTTCCGTTCGAAGATCGAATTCCCCTGCTTTGAAGGCTTCTAGCATTACGGTGTCGTCACGGTAGTAATCGTATTGCACTTCCTTGAAGTTATTACGACCGACGTTAACAGGCAGGTCGGCGGCCCAGTAATTTTCATCTAAACCGTAAGTCACGCTTTGACCCGATTTATAGCTGATGATCTTATAAGGGCCGCTGCCTACAGGCGGTTCACTTAGAGGCTCAGACAGCTTCTTGTCTTTCCAATAATGTTCTGGTAATACGCGAGTGCTTTGGGCAAAGCTAAACAACTTCTCGCGGTTCGGCTTCTCCATCTCAATACGAACCACTAAATCAGAAACCGCGGTGACTGATTCAATTTCTTTGTAATACACGCGATATTGAGGCACACCTTCATTTGAAAACTTATCAAAGGTGAATGCAACATCGTGAGCAGTAATAGGCTCGCCATCATTAAACTTAGCTTTTGGATTGATATCGATTTCCATCCAAGTGAAATCACTGGCGTAGCGAACCTTTGAGGCGATCAATGGATAATACGCATCAATCTCGTCGCTCGGAGAAAACATCAAGGTATCGTAAATCTCACCCGTGTAACTTGCCGCAACGCCGCGAGAACCGAATCGATTAAAGCTATCGTAGGTGCCAATGGTGCCATAGGTTATTTTACCTAGTTTTGGCGCGTCAGGATTCACGTAATCAAAGTGAGTGAAATCGACAGGATATTTTGCTTCACCAAAACCGACCAGTTGCGTGGTTTCAATAACGGTGACAGCAGGCGTTGATTCGGTATCAGAGGCGTGTGTAACGGAGGGATATAGAGCAATTAGCGGCAGCATGACTGCACATGACTTCAAACTAGACCTGAAAAACTGAGTGCGCTGCGAGGCTTTGCTTCGGAAATCTGTTCCCATTTGACTCTCCCTTCAAATGTTATAAATTCTATATCCAACTTGATTAACCGGTTTTAAATGCACACCGTTAAAGCAAGTATAGGTTCAAATCTAACATCATGTAATAACTAATAAAACCATCAGCACTCTATCTCTTACCGTTTATTTATAAATTACTCGGGTCTATTCAAAGCAATTAGATGGGATAGACTAAGATAAGAGCCATTAAAATTTCTCTATCGAGAGCGACATAAACCTCAACGAGCCTTGCTTACTCCACAAATGAAGATGCCGCTGCTAAATGATCAACAATAATCACGTGAGTGAAGTATCCTTGTTAACTTGCTCTAAATGGAATAACACTTTGAATAAACCAAACCAAATAACATTCTCAACGTTCAATCTTTTAAACTACCTCGAACCACCGAATGCTTATTATGATTTTGAGAACATCTACAGCTTCAAGGAATGGCAAAAGAAACAAGGCTGGATAGCTGAAGCGATTCGCTCATCTGATTGTGATGTGATTGGCTTTCAAGAGATATTTAGTCCGCAGTCTTTAGAGCAGTTAATGAATGATCTGGGTTATCCCTACTTTGCGGTTGTTGATAACGCGCACGTTGAAGATGATTACCTGTATACCTCACCGGTCGTGGGTATCGCATCCCACTACCCAATTGAAAAAGTACAGCCAGTTAAACCAGATTCAGAGTTGCTTTCAGCCTTCAATCTTAGTGACAATTTTTCCTTCAACCGAACGCCTGTTCATGCCACGATTACATTACCTCATTTAGGTTCAACCGACTGTTACGTTGTGCACTTCAAATCACAGCGCCCGACAGAACCTAAAACTGAATCTGTAGACAACAATCAACCAGGTAAAAAGCCGCAAAGCGACACCTTGGTTAAGCTTCATCAGGAACAACTAGGCTCTTGGCTATCAAGTGTTCAACGTGGCCTAGAAGCTCAGATGCTGCATCAGTACATCACCCATCAACGCTACCAAACGGATCAACCTGTTGTGTTGATGGGCGACTTTAACAAGCCTCTGTTTAATGATGAGTTTAAAGGGCTGCTGAGTTACTCAATCAACCGAGACGAAAACAGCAAGCATTGGCTGTCCCACTTCCGCTTAAAAGACAGCTGGGATCTTTATCATCAATTGCATGAAGAAGACTTACTTGAACAACGCAAACCAACCCACTACTACGGTGCTTCTGGATCTGTACTGGACTACATTTTGATGTCCAATGAGTTCGATTGTCAGAACTCATCAAGCTTGATGGAGATCTCTAGCTACACAGTGCTCGACCATCACCTCATCAATCCCAGCTTTGCACACGACCAGTTCAGTACCGATCACGCTATTGTCTCTGTAACAGCCCATATCCGAGAAGCGTAAAATAAGTAAATCAACACATTCACTCTGCAAATAATTCGTGATTACGATCACCAAAAAACGCCCCATCGAAACGTTTCGATGATCGCTATCACACTCTAAAACAATCAGACGTGCAAATGATAAATCACACATTATTATCAATAGCGAAACGTTTCGATGGCTTTTTCTTGAGTTGTTCTCAACCCATTAAACGTTATTTTTCGATAGGTCGTGATATGAAAAAAAGTACTCTAATTAATTCTGAACTCTCTTACTTAGTGGCGACTCTTGGCCACACAGATGAAATCACGATTTGTGACGCAGGCTTGCCGATTCCGGATCATGTAACTCGAATTGATCTTGCTTTGACTCACGGTGTGCCGAGCTTCGCTCAAACAGTGAAGACCATGCTTGATGAGTCTCAAATTGAAGGCGTTGTGATTGCAGAAGAGTTTGCGAAAGTCAGCCCAGAACATCACGCAGCGCTGATTGATCAAATCAAAACGGAAGAAGCACGTTGTGGTAAACCGCTTTCGATTACTTACATCACTCATGAAGAGTTTAAGCAGCGTACGCATGAAAGCCGCGCAGTAGTTCGCACAGGTGAATGTACACCTTACGCGAATGTGATTTTCCAAGCTGGTGTAACGTTTTAGCTCAAGCGAAACGCAACGACAGTCCAGCGTCATTGCAGAAACAGATACAATACATATACAGAACAACCAAATACAACTGGCCCCGAGTAAAGGAACCGACATGACTCAAGCCATTTTAGAACTTAGCTCAATTGAGAAGGCCTTCCCTGGTGTGAAAGCACTCGATAAGGCAAGCCTCAACGTTTACCCAGGACGCGTAATGGCGTTAATGGGTGAAAACGGTGCGGGTAAATCAACCCTAATGAAAGTGCTGACAGGTATCTATCACTTGGACGGCGGTACTATCGCCTACCAAGGAAAACCTGCCGCATTTAAAGGGCCGCGTGATTCACAGCAAGCCGGCATTAGTATCATTCACCAAGAATTGAACCTAATCCCTGAGTTAACCATCGCCGAGAACATCTTCTTGGGTCGTGAAATCACCGGCACCATGGGTCGCATCTTGTGGAACGAGATGTACCAAGCAGCGGACAAGTTACTTAAACGACTTAACGTAAAACACAGCTCGAAAACACCTTTAGGCCAGCTGAGTCTTGGTGAGCAGCAAATGGTAGAGATCGCGAAAGCCCTATCGTTTGAATCTAAGGTCATCATCATGGATGAACCGACCGATGCGCTAACCGACACCGAAACGGAATCTCTATTTAAGGTGATTAACGAACTGCGTAATGAAGGCTGTGGCATTGTTTACATTTCTCACCGTTTGAAAGAGATCTTCGAGATTTGTGACGACATCACGGTACTTCGTGACGGTAAATTTATTGGTCAATGTGAAGTAAAAGATACCGACGAAGATGGCCTGATCGAGATGATGGTTGGCCGTAAGTTAGATGAGCAATATCCGCGAATCGGACAGAGCCACGGTGAAACCTGCCTTGAAGTGATTGGCTTAACGGGGTCTGGTGTTCACGATGTGAGCTTTACTCTAAAGCGTGGTGAAATCCTTGGTGTATCTGGGCTGATGGGCGCAGGTCGAACAGAGCTAATGAAAGTGCTTTACGGTGCCCTTCCAAGTGAGCGCGGCGTTATTAACCTGGAAAACAAAACCATTAATCCCGTGAGTCCAAAAGATGGTCTTACTAATGGTATTGCTTACATCTCTGAAGACCGTAAAGGCGATGGCTTAGTGCTTGGACTTTCAGTGAAAGAGAACATGTCTCTATGTTCACTGGATCTACTGACCAAGAGTGGTCAAATTCAACACCAAGACGAAGTGATGGCGGTTGATGATTTCATCAAGCTATTCAACATCAAAACGCCTACTCGCGAGCAAATTATTGGTAACCTTTCTGGTGGTAACCAACAGAAAGTGGCTATCGCTAAAGGCTTGATGACCAAGCCAAAAGTACTGATTCTCGACGAGCCAACGCGTGGTGTCGATGTCGGTGCTAAAAAAGAGATTTACCAACTCATTAATAAATTTAAAGCCGATGGCATGAGCATTATTTTGGTCTCATCTGAAATGCCAGAAGTGTTAGGAATGAGTGACCGCATCATGGTGATGCATGAAGGCCGTGTAAGCGGTGAATTTGATGCTAAAGAAGCAAACCAAGAATTATTACTGGCGTGTGCGGTCGGTAAAAAGCTCAACGAGGATGCAGCATGAGTACTAAAACCATAAGCAAAACAACTGAAACTGAAGCGCCAAAGAAGAAACCGTTAATCAGTAAAGAGTGGCTGATTGATCAAAAGTCATTAATTGCTTTGATCTTCCTGATTGTTGTCGTTTCTTTTTTAAATCCGAATTTCTTTACTGTCGACAACATCCTAAACATTCTGCGCCAAACCTCTATCAACGCCATTATCGCAGTGGGTATGACGCTGGTTATCTTAACCGCAGGTATCGACTTGAGTGTTGGTTCTGTACTGGCACTTTGTGGTGCGTTCGCAGCCAGCATGATTGGTATGGAAATCCCAGTGATGATCGCAGTGCCAACCGCTCTAGTCGCAGGTGCTGCATTAGGTGCTATCAGTGGTGTGATTATCGCTAAAGGCAAAGTTCAGGCCTTCATCGCAACACTAGTCACCATGACTCTATTGCGCGGCGTAACCATGGTTTACACCGATGGTCGTCCTATTTCAACGGGCTTCACTGACACAGCAGATGCATTCGCTTGGTTCGGTACAGGCTACGCAATGGGCATCCCAGTTCCAGTATGGATCATGGTCGTGGTATTCGCAGCGGTTTGGTACCTACTTAACCACACTCGCTTTGGTCGCTACGTTTACGCTCTTGGTGGCAACGAATCAGCAACTCGCCTATCAGGCATCGACGTAGACAAAGTAAAAATCGGTGTTTACGCAATCTGTGGTCTGTTAGCAGCAGTGGCAGGCATCATCGTGGCATCGCGTTTGTCATCCGCTCAACCAACCGCAGGTATGGGGTATGAGCTAGACGCCATCGCAGCCGTGGTTCTAGGTGGCACAAGCTTAGCTGGCGGTCGTGGCCGCATCATGGGCACATTAATTGGTGCATTGATTATCGGCTTCCTAAACAACGCCCTAAACCTATTAGACGTATCTTCTTACTACCAGATGATTGCAAAAGCAGTGGTTATTCTTCTGGCAGTATTGGTCGACAACAAAAACAAATAAGACTCTAGTTTGAGTCAATGCAACACCCTGCTTTATCTATAGATAAATCCGTAGAAAAAGCACCTTTAATTAAAAGATCTATCAGTAATAAACCTATAAACATTAAATCTATAAATAATGTAACAACGAGCTAGGACTCGCCTCCTAGCTCACCCTACACAAAGGACTTACACCATGAAAAAATTAGCGACTCTTATTTCTGCTGCTCTTCTTTCTACAACAGTCTCTGTGTCTGCACAGGCGCAAGATACAATGGCAATCGTTCTGTCTACATTGAACAACCCATTCTTTGTAACCATGAAAGATGGCGCAGAAGCGAAAGCAGAAGAGCTAGGCTACAAGCTTATCGTTCTTGATTCTCAAAACGATCCAAGCAAAGAGCTATCGAACATTGAAGATCTAACCATTCGTGGTGTTAAGGCAATCCTGATCAACCCAACGGATTCCGACGCTGTGTCTAACGCGATTCGCATGGCTAACCGCTCAGACATCCCTGTACTAACGCTAGACCGTGGTGCAAGCCGCGGTGACGTAGTGAGCCACATTGCTTCTGATAACGTCATCGGTGGTGAAATGGCGGGTCACTACATCATGGAAAAAGTGGGCGAAAAAGCGAAAGTAATCCAACTTGAAGGTATTGCTGGTACTTCTGCAGCTCGTGAACGTGGTGAAGGCTTCATGAACGCAGTAAACGGCAGCGACCTTGAACTTCTTGCAAGCCAACCTGCTGATTTCGACCGTACTAAAGGTCTGAACGTAATGGAAAACTTGCTTGCTGCAAACCCAGACGTACAAGCAGTATTCGCTCAAAACGATGAAATGGCACTAGGTGCACTTCGCGCCGTTCAAGCTTCGGGTAAAGACGTAATGATCGTTGGCTTTGATGGCACTGAAGACGGCATCGCAGCGGTTAACCGTGGCCTACTTGGCGCAACGGTTGCACAACAACCTGACCTAATCGGTTCTCTAGGTGTTGAAATGGCTGACAAAGTACTGAAAGGCGAAACAGTCGACGAGTACGTACCAGTACCGCTAAAAATCATTGCTAAGTAATTTAATATCTATTAAATAAAGCAAAAACTAGAGTGACACATAGGCAGGGATTCCCCTATCCCTGCCTTATTTACCCAACTCGACAGTGCATCGCTGTTTCTCATAAGCCGCTAACAAGGCGAGCAATCAACGTAATGAGAAAGACCCATGCATTTTCAAATACGATATATCATAAGGCTCGTATCATGACTCAACTGATTGTTTTAGGTAGCGTTAACGCTGACCACGTACTGCAAGTTCCTTCGTTCCCTCGTCCGGGTGAAACCTTGATTGGCGGTAACTATCAGGTCATCCCTGGCGGCAAAGGCGCAAACCAAGCAGTGGCTGCTGCGCGATTAAACGCAGATATCGGCTTTATCGCGTGTGTCGGTGACGACCCGTTCGGCATCAACATTCGTCAAGATTTTGCTAAAGACGGTATCAACATCGACGGTGTTATCGTTGCAGACAACACGCCAACTGGCATTGCAATGATCCAAGTATCAGCAACGGGCGAAAACAGTATTTGTCTTTCAGCAGAAGCTAATGACAAACTGACTTGCGACCAAATCGAACCGCACCTAGAAAAGATTCGCGCAGCTAAATACCTGCTGACTCAACTTGAAACACCGATTGAAGGCATTGAATACGCTGCGAGAGTAGCAAAAGAGAGTGGCACGCGAGTTATTCTGAACCCTGCTCCTGCTCGTCCATTATCGGATTCATTGCTTGCTTGTGTTGATGTGATTACACCAAACGAAACCGAAGCAGAAGTGCTGACAGGCGTTACCGTAAGCGACAGCGCATCTGCTCATCAGGCGGCTTTGGCTCTGCATGCTAAAGGCATCGAGACTGTGATGATCACACTTGGCGCGAAGGGTGTGTGGGTAAGTAAAAACGGTGAAGGTGAGTTGATCGCAGGCTTCCGCGTTGAAGCAACAGACACAACTGCTGCGGGTGATACCTTCAATGGTGCATTAGTGACAGGCTTACTTGAAGACATGCCATTAGAATGCGCAATTAAGTTTGCTCACGCTGCGGCGGCAATTTCAGTGACTCGCTTTGGCGCTCAAACCTCTATTCCAAGCCGAGCAGAAACAGACGCGTTTTTATCAGAGCAATTATCGGCTTAGCTTGACACCTACTTGAAGGCTTAACTCCTGAGCTAAACCGTCGTTAACGGGTGTTAGCCTTCAAATTCGGTAACAACAAATAACAAGCATAAGCCCCTGTTTTCAGGCAGAATATCGCGCAACGTGGCAAGTTACTCCCACAAGGATTTTTTATGGCAACAATGAAAGACATCGCTCGGCTCGCAAAGGTTTCTACTTCGACCGTGAGCCATGTGATCAACAAGTCACGTTTTGTCAGCGAAGAGATAGCAGAGCGTGTTAACAGTGCGGCTAAAGAACTGAATTACGCGCCATCTGCATTGGCTCGTAGCTTGAAAATGAAGCAAACCAAAACCCTTGGGATGCTGGTGACTACCTCTACCAACCCATTCTTTGGTGAAGTAGTGAAAGGTGTTGAGCGTCGTTGCTACGAGAAAGGTTACAACCTTATCTTGTGTAACACCGAAGGCGACAGCGAGCGTATGAAATCATCCATCGACACTTTGCTGCAAAAGCGTGTCGATGGCTTAATGCTGATGTGTTCTACCCTTGAAGGCGAACATATCGATGTGTTTGAACGCTACCCAGAGCTGCCAGTTGTGGTTATGGACTGGGGCCCAATGTTGTTTGCCAGCGATAAGATCCAAGACAACTCGCATCAAGGTGGCTACATGGCGACCAAACACTTGATAGATAACGGTCACTCTCAGATTGGTTGTATTACTGGCCCACTTCATCGCAACCAAGCCTCGTCTCGTTACCAAGGCTTTAAGCAAGCGATGGAAGAAGCGAGTTTAGAGATCAACCCAAATTGGATTGTTGAATCTAACTTCGAATGTGATGGTGGCTTTGATTCTTACCAAACATTAAAAGCGCGTGGTGAAATGCCATCGGCGCTGTTTGTCAGTAATGACATGATGGCAATGGGCGTGATACACGCAGCAGCTCAAGATGGCACATTGATCCCGAATGATTTATCAATTATTGGCTACGATGACATCCACCTGTCGAAGTACATGACACCAGCACTAAGTACCGTCCACCAGCCAAAACACCGCTTAGGCAAAGTCGCAGTAGATACCCTTTTAAGCCGACTACAAACTCCTGACGCTTACCCACAAGTTGTGGAACTCGAACCAACATTAGTTGAACGAAGCAGCGTAAAACCAATCTAGCTCGCCTGCTACAAAGTAACAAAGCAAAGCAATAAACTCACAATGAGCTGATATGTAAGCATCCCAGCGGTCTTGAAGTTGCCTACATGAGAAAGGTGGTCATGACACAAAATGTGGTACTTAGAGACGGTTTAATGTGGGATAAATATGGCATCCAGCATTAACTATTGACCTCAAAAGTCTTGTTATGTGTATACCTAAAAGTACGTTGACAAAATATCCACTTCCATATCGAGAAAGCCAGGATAGTAGAACTTATAACCTTCCGAAACGAGGTCATTTATCAGAAAATTAAAGCGCTTTAGCGCCATACAATATGACTGCATGGCATCTACACCATAAATATACTCATCAATACCCAGTACCAGAACACTAAATTTACAACGATAGTCACCCGTTGAGTCTGGCTCGGGCAAACCTAGTTCAATAACCAAATTTAGCGCGTTATCATTAGATTTTTTCACTACATATTCGCTAACTATCATAACTATTCCTCATAGTACATAGACATAATGCCCCCACGAAAGGTACTAGCCTCCAATATCATGGGTTAGCTTAAGAAACCTTGGGCAAGTAATGGCTTTTAATTCTAAGACGAACAAAACATTTTATGAACACCATACCATATGGTAACATTTGCTGAATATAAATAATAATTGAGAACCGTTATAATGCTTAATAAGATCGTCCTAATTTTTTCAATACTACTCATGTCTGGCTGTGCAAATAATGCCATCCTTGAACTTCAACAGCTTGATTCAACTAAAATAGAAAATAAAAGTATCCAGATCATTGATGATGGACGCACTAAAGAGTCAATTAAACATATTATTGCAGGTAAATTAGATGAGTACGGTTTCCAATATGAAGTTGTCGATATTTCTCAATCTAACTCTAGCACTACTGATAACCCAAAACTGACCTACTCTGCAAATTGGTGGTGGGATATGGCTAGTTACATGCGCTTTCTAAATGTTGAAATAAAAGACAACAAGCAAACCGTAGCACTTGTGAAAATTGACACGGTAAAATGTGGTGGATTTGACAAATTTGGTTCAGCCCAACGTCGCACAGAGATTACGCTCGATCTACTACTAAGTAATTTAACTAAAGAAGAAGCAAACGAGCTAATCTGCCTTGGCGGTCAGCCAAACCAGTAATATTAGAAGGCCTCATAGAGTGAGGCCTACTTTTATTTTGATGTATAAACCCTGCGATATTGATGTATTGCTATATGACTTGAGTTTAAATACGTTGTACAGAGCGCACTGGCACCCAACCAATTTCGCATGTTGACCTCGAAACTCGATACCACTCATTGAGTTCATACAGCACTGACAGCTTTTCACCGATGACGGTATTGATCTCAACATTGTCATAGTCTTCCAGCATTACTCCTACGGAGCTACTTTCAGTCTTTTCTATATATTGAATTGGAGCCCAGCCTTGCTCGCCAGTATCATTGGTTATAAAAATCCAATTGGGAAATTCGTCATCCATTTCACCCAGCGCTACTTTATCGCCTCGCTTCAAATAAAACGGATTTGGGTATTCTGAGACATGCTGTTTAGTAGTAACTACTTCCATATTCCCTCCAAAGTATCGACGTTGCGTTGAGTAGTGAGCGACGCCTCCTACAAAGCTAATCCATGGTGCCGGTACACTAACTCCGATTCAAACCGAAAATGCCAAGTGTTGGGAATCTGTCTTAAATGCTTGTATGGTGTAAATTTAACGATGCTTATACTGAGTTGGGCAATAAGCTCTTGTAATATCAGAGCTTCGCAGTTTTTCGTGTTTGGTTAAGCGCCCTGAAACTCGAGAGCGCCACAATTTAAAACTGCCACTTCTCAGTTTTCTACGCATGAAGCGAATAACCTCAGCTTCATTCAAGCCGAATTGTAATTCTATAGCCTCAAACGGAGTTCTATCTTCCCATGCCATTTCAATAATTCTAGATGCTCTTTCTTCTTGTAGAGTCATTTTGTATTCCTAAGTTAAAAAGTCGCTTTTTGTACGTTAATTTCTAGCTTCTGGTTCACAAAATATATAGCTTAATCTTCTAAACGGTGAGGAATCGCACTTCAAACTTGATACTAAATTTTAGGCTGTTGCTCCCTTTCTTGTTTAAGCAACTCAAGCGCAAACTCTCGCAACACACGTGCATTATCGCCATTATCTATGTCCCCACAAACATCATCTTGGTATTTGACTAAAGGGCTTGAATATATGGGGAGTATGTTTGTCTCATAACTCATTATTGTACCTGAATCACCACATCTAAATGCGCGAGCATAAGAAACAAGTTTCCCCTGATAGTCTTGTGGGGTAGCGGATTTCAAAAACAATGTTAAGTTAGGTATTGGATTGCTTTCTCGGTGCTGTGCCCACGACAAATGACCTAATTCATGCTCTAAAGCATGTATTGGTGCGCCAGATGAAATAGCAAAAAAACCACCACCAAAATATGGAGAAGCTTGTCCAGATAAACCTAATTTTTTTGCATGCCTTTCATGGAAAATCAAACCGTATAATTCGTTTGTATGTGTATCACTGAAAGTAACTCCTTTACTTTCAAGAGTTTTTCTCACAACTTTCCATGCTGAACTTAGATTATTAACTGAATCTTTTTCTAATGATATCGCTGAAATTTTGCCAATTTTTCTTCGTAAGGGAATACACGAATTTTCAAGTACCTGATTGGCGTACTTTACTGATTTATTCATGGATTTTTTCACTTCATCTAATGTAGATAATGCTAAGACTTCTTCATCTACAAAAAAATGGACATGTGTTGTAGCCACAGCGTCTAAATTACAATCGGATAGCTCCAATCCCTTTGAGCTTGGTTTAGTTAAGATAGCTATTATGACCACAACCAATAACGACATGACTACAATTATTCTAGCTTTTGACTTCAAAAACTTCCTCCTTAATGAGTATTTCTGAGTAAAAAACTAACGCTAAGCTAAGTAGTGAGCCACGTAATACGAAGCCACCGCATAACACCTTAAACACTAAACGCAACGCATAGTAAAAATGCCACGCGTTGCGAATCTGCCTTAAACGCTTTGTTATGTGAATTTTTACTCGTACTTTTTACCGTTGTATTTTAACCAACCATGAAGGTGTCGGTTTTGTGGATCATGGTGAGTCCAGTGCATAACACCACCTTTTTTATTCCACTCATATTCACCATAGAAGTGAACTCGGTCACCGATTCTAAGGTTTGGAATTCTTGGGGCTAAATCAATATTTTGAGCTACAAACAAAGTTTGTTTGCTATCTAGTCTGAGTATAAACTTCTGATGACGACTTCCCTCGTTATCATCTGGCAATAGGTGGCTTACAGTTCCAGAACCTCGAACTTGAAGGTCACTTTGATGATTTTCATATGCTTGTTTTAGCTTGTGATCATTGGCTTGAGCACCTACTGAAACAAAGCACAGGACTGCTATAAACACTGTGAAAAATTTTTTCATATACCTCAATTCCTTCGATTCACATAACGCTAAGCTAAGTAGTGAGCAACGCAACACGAAGCCACCGCATACCACCTTAAACACATAAATCAACACATACTAAAAATGCCACGCGTTGCGAATCTGTCTTAAGCGCTTTGTTAGTTTGCCACCGTGATGAAACTAGAGGTTTAGCGCCAAGGTGCTGAATTGGTTATGAAACTACTGGCTTTGAACGCAAAAGTAAAACGGGCAGCTCAGAAGTTAAATGCAACCGACAAAACACGCTTGGCTAAGAAGCGACATGCGGAATATAACCACGGTTTAAAGCGCTTTAACTGGCAAAGGATTCGTTCGACTAACCTGACAATCAAGTGCGACCAAGCCATTTACAAACACCTCAGCCGCCAAGAAAAAGAAAATGCATCAAAGAATTAGCAACAATGTTAGAGCCAGTAAGTGACTCACCCGCCGCAAACGCTTCCAATATAGTGCCACCGGAAAGTTCGTGAGATAGAAAGGCGAACAGGTGAATAGCTAGAACGCAGAACAGGGTTTTTAGACCACAAACGCTTTTCTGCCCTTTGCAAACTAACGCCGCGTTAAGTGGTGAGCAACGCAGACCACTGCACTTAAAGTATTGTGCCGTAAACACTTAAGCTGAGGCAAACCAAAAATGCCGATCGTTGGGAATCCGTCTTAAACGCTTTGTTAGTTGCCCTTGCCTGACGCTAGTGCTAACATTTGTGTGTACATTAATTTAGGAGCAACTCATGGACACTCGAATTCAATTTCGTGTTGATGACGAAATCAAACGCTTAGCTCAGCAAATGGCTGAAAGCCAAGGACGCACACTTAGCGATGCTTGCCGTGAACTTACTGAGCAAATGGCTGAACAACAACGCAAAGCATTATCTCACGACGCTTGGTTAACTGAACAAGTAAACCTAGCATTTGAGAAGTTTGACTCAGGAAAAGCTTCATTTGTTGACCATGACTCAGCAAAAGCGCGAATGGCTGAACGAAAAGCAAAGATTCGTAGCCGAGGTCAACAATGATTTTATGGGAAGAAGAATCGCTAAATGATCGTGAGAAGATCTTTGAGTTTCTTTATGACTTCAACCCTGATGCGGCAGACAAAACTGACGAAATTATCGAAGCTAAAGTAGAAAATTTACTTGAGCAACCATTAATGGGTGTTCAACGTGATGGTATTCGAGGACGATTACTAATTATCCCCGAAATCTCAATGATCGTTTCTTACTGGGTTGACGGCTCAGCGATTCGCGTAATGCGAGTTCTACACCAGAAGCAAAAATTCCCTACCGACTGATTGTGGTCGGTGGGCAAACTAACGCCCAATTAAGGTGTGAAGCACGCTACCATCATACCCAATTTGAACACCATAAACACTGAGCTTAACCTAAACCAAAAATGCCAAGCGTGCTGAATCACTCTTAAATTGTTTGTTAGGCATTTTTGTAGCAATACGCAAGTTCGCTTAGCGCAGAGTCCAACTGGTTTCTAAAAGCACTACTTTGAACGTTTAAATCATCTGCAATTTTTGTAGCATCAAATGTTGCCACATCTTCAAATAGACTTTCGAGGATCTCATCGGCTAGTTTTAATGACTGAGTTATTGAGGCCAAGTCTAACAGGCTTGCTATCGCACGAGCTTTTCCTATATCAGCCATTGATTTAGATAGATAATCTAGTGACTCTTTTGTAGCATCTTCAAATTTAGCACTCTCCGCACTTGCTCGATACCAATACGGATGTGTGGCTTTTTCGTGGTTAATTCTCGCAGACTCAATACCTGTTGCAATGTCTTGTAAGAATTGAATAGTTCTAGCCCTTTTGTCCGCTACTTGCGCTTGGTTAAAGTTATTTTTAGCAAGAAAGTATGCAGAAAACCCACTAATTAATGCTCCAAGGCCAATTTTTAGAGCGGTATCAAGTAACGTAAAAACTTCTTTTTCCAAAGGAAACTCCTATATGCCTAACGCCCAATTAAGGTGTGAAGCACGCTGCCACAACACTTAGTTTGAACACCTTAATCACTAAACTAAACCCAAACCAAAAGTGCCAAGCGTGCTGAATCACTCTTAAATTGTTTGTTATACAAATGGTTAATGAGGCTTAGGAACCTCTTTAAAGACTAAGTTCAATGGTTTAACTAAAGAGTACATCCAAAGACCAAATGCTACAAAACACCACATGAACAACGTGAAGAATAAACTAAACACTGGCCATATTGCCAAAGCGAGAAGCAGCCCTGAGGTGCCTGTTACTGGTGTTTCGTCCCACTTTACAGTCTCAGCACCAAACATAGATGCGACACCACAAATTAAAAAGAAGACAAAGAAGCCTAGGCTCAAACCAATAAAGAGCATTTTGAAAAGAGATCTTTTCGAGATTTTCTTAGCTGTAATTTCCATTTTCATCCTTGTATTTGTATAACGCCGCGTTAAGTAGTGAGCAACGCCACCACCCTACCTAAAACCTTGCCGCCTTAAACACTAAAGCTGACCCAAAGTGAAAATGCCGAGCGTTGAGAATCTGTCTTGAACGCTTTGTTATGCACGTTTTACCTTGCACTTCGGTACAAAGACCTCTCGGAATTTTGGATTTCTCGAAGCATTGTATCAATAACTTCTGTTCTTGCTTCCTCAAAATCTGGTGAGGTTTCCATTTCGCGCTCAAAGTACACCGTTGCCTCAGTATCAAGATACTTACCTTTCACCTCGTACCTACTGAGTTCAAATAGCTTTTCGTTATTTTTAACGACCGCGGCGTGTATAACTGGAACTTTACTTGTTACTTCATCTGAAAAGTACAAAGGAAACATTTGCATCAATACACTAAGTTTATATACCTGCTGTTGATAACGCTGCTTTTCCTTTAAGTGCTCTTCAACTTTGGTATCACAGTTGTATTCAGAGCTTTTTAGTTCCACTGCCTGATAGCAAAGATGTAAATCTGCTTTAAATTTTGCTGTACCCGTCATTGCTTTCAGACTTTGAAGTTGCAGGTTCAAGTAAATGTCATTGAAAGACTCCAGAAGTTCAACTTGCTTGTTTAGCTTCTTTTCTGCTAACTCTTGGGTCTGTCGATTCAACCAATAGTCTTGCTCTGCTGTTAGTTGACTACTCATCAAATAATATGAACCAGCTACAGTAAGTAGAGCAGATAAAATTGCCGTAAATATAATTTCTTTCATATTAATCAAAATATTACCACCAAAGTGCATAACGCTAAGCTAAGTAGTGAGCAACGTAATACGAAGCCACCGCATAACACCTTAAACACATAAATCAACGCATAGTAAAAATGCCGCGCGTTGCGAGTCTGTCTTAAGCGCTTTGTTAGGTTTATGATTTCCACTTCATTAGATGATAACTTGCCGCACCATCATCCACCGTTTCGGCAATTGTAAAGCCCTGAGATAAATAGAACTCAGTGGCATTGCCATTTTTACTAAGACACTTGAGGCTTAAGCTTGGATGCCTTTGTTTCGCGAGATCTAGCAGCTTTAAGCCTACACCGCCACGTAAGTTACCTGGACTCACAAACAAGTGGTGAATGAAGTTGTCAGGCTCCCAAATTGAGACAAAACCGACGACTTTGTTTGATTCAATTGCTACCCAAAGACTTTCACCCTCTGTATCCCGTTCAAAATCTGACAGCTCAAATTCAACTGTATCCAACCATTTAAAGGTTGCTAGTCGTGATCCTAGATACAGCTTCTTTACAGCATCTAAATGATGAGATTGAAATCTTATTATTTCCATGAACTTACCAACAAACCTAACGCTAAGCTAAGTGGCTAACAAACCTGCCACCTGACTCAATTTGAACACCTTAAACACACAACTTAACCAAACCAAAAATGCCGAGCGTTTGTTAGTCCGTCTTAAGCGCTTTGTTAGTTTGCCACCGTGATGAAACTAGAGGTTTAGCGCCAAGGTGCTGAATTAGTTGTGAAACTACTGGCTTTGAATGCAAAAGTAAAACGGGCAGCTCAGAATTAAAACCCAACCGGCAAAACACGCTTGGCTAAGAAGCGGCATACGACAAATGACCACGGTTTGAAACGCTTTAACTGGCAAAGGATTCATTCAATTAACCTGACAACCAAGTGTGACCAAGCCATTTGTTAGCGAAATTAGTCACCAAGACAAAGAAGACGCACCAAAGAACTAGCAACAATGTTAGAACCAGTAAGTGACTAACGCACCGCAAACGCTTCCAACATAGTGCCACCGGAAAGTTCGTGAGATTGGAAAACGGACAGGTGAATAGCTAGAACGCAGAACAACGCTTTTAGACCACAAGCGCTTTTCTGCCTTTTGCAAACTAACGCCGCATTAAGGTGTGAGCGGCGCTTGGTTATACTTGAGCGAAGCGAAAGCGCCAAGCGTTGCGAATTACTCTTAAATGCTTTGTTAAAATTCTACTTTCGTCGGAACGCTTTTCTAAGTTTTTCAATGCCCTCGCCGAGGGGAGGAATTTCTATTTTGAGCTTTGTTAAGCCAAACTCAAATTTACCACCTGACACGATTAATGCAGCGGTTAATGCGATACCAATACCTAAAAAGACAACCTCAAAAGGATTTCTTCGCATAATATTTTGTAAATACAGCTCTTCATGAGGAGCCAATTCAGTAGAAGCCAAACGTTCCACTTCCCTTGGAGTAAGAGTAGACGCTCGAGAAGCAATAAGCTCTGACACCTCTGTAGCTGTCATTTCTGCCACCATTACATCACCGTCATCGCCATCAAATTGGAATTGAACTTCATCCAACGCTAAAACGTAGCATGCTCTCAACAATGAAAAATATTCACTAAATTGATTTAATGGTACTGGTCTACCATCAGAGTTAATTGTAACTTCCACCGTTTCTAACTGATGTTCCATCATAACCTCCTGAGAATTTTAACGCCGCATTAAGGTGTGAGCAACGCGACCACGAAACCTAACCATACCACCGCAAACACAAAACCCAACGATGACATAAAAATGCCAAGCGTTGGGAATCACTCTTAAATGCTTTGTTAGCACTGATGATCTCGGAAATCGCCAACTAATGCCCAAACATTGACGTCACTCCTATGCTTGAAATTAGCAGTCCCAGGCGTTACCTCTTTAAATGAAATAAAGACGTCCGCATACCAAGTGTTACCAGTGAGGTTATAATCTATTGACGTTGAAAGAATATCGTAATCTTTGCTATAGATTTCATCTATGCGCATTTTTAAATCATTACAAATAGCTTCACTAGGTTTACTCATTATCAACTCCTTGTACATTATTTGAAACAATAGTGCTAACGCTAAGCTAAGTGGCTAACAAACCTGCCACCTGACTCAATTTGAACACCTTAAACACACAACTTAACCAAACCAAAAATGCCGAGCGTTTGTTAGTCCGTCTTAAGCGCTTTGTTAGTTTGCCACCGCGATAAAACCAAAGGTTTAGCGCCAAGGTGCTGAATTAGCAATGAAACTACTGGCTTTGAACACAAAAGTAAAACGAACAGCTCAGAATTTAAACTCAACCAACAAAACGCACTTGGCTAAGAAGCGACATACGACAAACAACCACGGTTTGAAGCGCTTTAACTGGCAAAGGATTCGTTCGACCAACCTGACAACCAAATATGACCAAGCCATTTGTTTACTAATTAGCCGCCAAGACAAAGAAAACGCACCAACGAACTAGCAACAATGTTAGAACCAGTAAATGACTCACTCACCGCAAACACTTCCGACATAATGCCACCGGAAAGTTCGTGAGATTGGAAAGCGAACAGGTGAATAGCTAGGACGTAGAACAAGGCTCTTAGACCACAAACGCTTTTCTGCCCTTTGCAAACTAACGCTAAGCTAAGTAGTGAGCAACGCAATACGAAGCCACCGCATAACACCTTAAACACATAAATCAACGCATACTAAAAATGCCACGCGTTGCGAATCTGTCTTAAGCGCTTTGTTAGTTTGCCACCGCGATGAAGTTAAAGGTTTAGCGCCAAGATGCTGAATTATTTACAATAACTACTGGCTTTAAATGAAAAAGTAAAACGGGCAGCTCAGAATTTAAATACAACCGACAAAACGCACTTGGGTAAGAAGCGACATACCACAAATAACCACGGTTTGAAGCGCTTTAACTGGCAAAGGATTCGTTCGGCTAACCTGACAACCAAGTGCGACTCAGTTATTTATAAGCACCTTAGCCGCCAAGACAAAGAAGACGCACCAAAGAACTAGCAACAATGTTAGAACCAGTAAGTGACTAACATACCGAAAACACTTCCAATACAGCGCCACCGGAAAGTTCGTGAGATTGGAAAAGGAACAGGTGAATAGCTAGAACGTAGAACAAGGCTTTTAGACCATAAATGCTTTTCTGCCTTTTGCAAACTAACGCTAAGCTAAGTAGTGAGCAACGCAATACGAAGCCACCGCATAACACCTTAAACACATAAATCAACGCATACTAAAAATGCTACGCGTTGCGAATCTGTCTTAAGCGCTTTGTTAGTTTGCCACCACGATGAAATCAGAGGTTTAGCGCCAAGATGCTGAATTGGTTATGAAACTACTGGCTTTGAATGCAAAAGTAAAACGGACAGCTCAGAATTCAAACCCAACCAACAAAACAAACTTGGCTAAGAAGACTTTCGTAGATACCGACAGCCACAAATACCATCTTTCAATGTTCCCACTTAACTTTCAAAACCAAAGAAACAGCGCGCAAGAACATTGAGAAATGAACCTTACTAACACGAAAGGATTGAATGACACGAAAGCCAATTAACCGAAAACTTGCTACGCGAGATGCCTATTTCAATGAAAAGTCTTTGGGAAATAACAGGTGAATAACTAGAGCGTAGAACAACGCTTTTAGACCACAAACGCTTTTCTGCCCTTTGCAAACTAACGCCGCATTAAGTGGTGAGCAACGCAGACCACTGCACTTAAAGTATTGTATCGTAACCACTAAATTCAAAGTAAACCAAAAATGCCGAGCGTTGGGAATCCGTCTTAAATGCTTTGTTATGCATATAGCCCCAGCTACTCTGAAACTACGTTTGGATCATCCGCCTTATTAACAGTCAAATGCAATACAGGAAATGAAGACTCGCCACCAATACCGCCAACCATTCTTTGAATTTCAACAGCAGCAAAAGCATACAAACCTCTCTCACGCAGAGCGATCAGCTCATTATTAATGTCCCGGCTAGCATTTATTTTTTGGACTGGCTCCAAGTCTTGCACAAATTCAGACCAGTCTTTTATATTTTGTAGGAAGTTAGCTACAAGATCTAATTCTTCGTCAGATAAGTTATCACTGTAATCCATATATGAAGCAAGACAGCCTGACATTTTTTCAAACATTTCCTTGCCAGTGTGAACAATACATAATTTTTCTGGAATTTCTGCCTTATCTCTAACGATTCGAACCTTCGGAGTTTGAGGCGTTTCTTTTAGTTTTTCTTCAACCCATGTTTCATGATTGGATTTGATAGTCATCAATAATTCTGGAGTAAATGTTTCAACCTGATCGTCAATTTGCTTATGGTGAATTCTACAAAGCAATATGAGATTTGAAACATCATCTATTTTATCTCTGGGAAACTCAGGGTCGCTTCGGGGGCCTTTTTTAGCGCCAGACACTATGTGGCACTCTTCACCAACTACTGACTCTGAATCTTGAGTCGTTCTTTCGAAAACTAAAGACTGTTTACAAATTGCACATTTAGTACCGGATTTTCCCCAAAGAATTTTCCGCGTTTTATCTGAGATAGCCATAGTTTCCTCATATATGCACAACGCCGCATTAAGGTGTGAGCAGCGCTTGGTTACACTTGAGCGAAGCGAAAATGCCAAGCGTTGCGAATCACTCTTAAATGCTTTGTTAGCTTTTTTGGGCTACATACTTTGCGTGAATATCAAGGACAAATGGCTCAACTAAAGCTATACATCGGTCTAGATCGCCATCCGTTATATCTACTTTATCACCATCTAAAGTATGACCATTTCGATGCACAAGATCATGGCGTAACTCAAGTTGTTTTAATAGCTCTCTACTGATATTGAAACGAATGCCAAGAACTTTTTTATAATACATTTCAACATCATTAAGCCGATGCCATACCAATGCTTTCATTGAATGTATCAGATACTCATCAATAGGATTGTTTAAAGCAAAAGGAACCGTCACGGTTGCAGAACGAAACTTGTCATGGCTTGCTAGTTTTCGGAGTGACTCAGGAGAATTAGTAATCTCAAAAATGAACAGGTTTGAAAGATACTGTTCCATTAAACTTATCACGTTTGAAAAATACAATTGGTTGTGAAAACTATCTCGACTTTGCGCTCTTATTTGCGTAAGTCCTTCAGTGAAGGTATTGAGATATACATCAAATGCCGTATCAGAACTCATTAGCATGGTACTCCACTCTAATTTGCTCTTCTAGCGTGTCATCCTCTGTCTCAACATCTAGCGTCCAATCAACGCCAACATTAGAAGACCAAACATTAATGTTAAACTCATTACCTTTCTCGTCTTCAAACGAATCATAGTTTTCGCTCACACTGTCCCTATAGCGATCTGCTGTAAAGTTAGGGGATGGCACGCTAACAACCGTAATTTCTTCAGAACCGCGATAAATAAGTAGATAACCACCTGAAATAGGCGGCATACAGTCATTACCTTCTAACGTAAACTTCATCGTCTCATTTCTCAAAATACAAATACGTTTCAATTATAACAGCATAGTTTTAGGCTTACACCTTCAGAAAGCTAACGCCCTGTTAAGGGGTGAGCAACGCAATACCTAAGCCGCCGCATACCACCTTAAACACTAAAACCAACGCATAGTTAAAATGCCACGCGTTGCGAATCCCTCTTGAACAGTTTGTTATAAGACATACTCAAGGTATGTTGCTGAACTTCCTCTACTAAATCCGTGGTCAATTCGACTTTTATGGAAAAACCTTTGCATTCTATTTTTACGCCTAGTTGCTCTGTCGTATCCTTGGCTGGTGATATCTTCCTTACGTTTCCGATAATCAGATAGTATCCGCTCAAGCTCCAAACTACGATCATTGTTATCGCTGTGAATCTTAATAGGAATAAAAAGATTGCTCTCTAGCTGAAGCAAGAAGAGAGCTTTTTTAGGGATTAGCTCTCCCGGTTCATACTTTATCGTTACAACAAATTTATCATCGTTGTAATCGTAATAGTGTGCCCATTGAGCATGCACATCATCAATTTGATTGTCATCAATCAAAAGAGCATCATAACCAGTAAAACCATCTATGATTGGTTTTAAAATATTATCAATATCCGATGCCCCATCGGTTTCAATTCTCCGGTGCTCATGCAGGTTCCATGTAAGATGAAAGCTAACATTACCGACCAAATAAAAGTCTAAGCGTGTTAGCGCTTCTTTTATTGAAGATTGTAATTTTCGTTTAGCTTCTTTGTTTTTACTTTGTAAAGAAACTGGTGAGACGTACAAATTGAAATACAACTCACAGTTTTCTTCATCATGATCCAAAAAACCTAAATCATTGTCTAAATCAATAATGTCCATTTTATTCCTTGTCTTATAACGCCTTGCTAAGGTGTGAGCAACGCAATACCTTAGCCTCCGCATAATACCTTAAACACATAAACCGACGCATAGTAAAAATGCCACGCGTTGCGAATCACTCTTAAGCAACTTGTTATGTGTATACCCAAAACAATAAAGGTGATAACGCAAAAAATACGCACCCGAACAGAAAAAAGTAAAAACACAGCAAAAAAATTATTTCTGAAATCGTTTTTCCAACTTTCGCGGCCGATTCTCCTGCATCTGATGCAGCTATTCTTACAGCGACAGGGCCGGTTAGGATGATTTTCTTTCTTGAAAAAAACTTAGCCGAAACGATTCCCAAAACAAATATCAAGTAGATACTAAATGCTGGAGCAACCAATAGCTCGTTTAAAGAAGCGATAGCAGATGCAATAAATGCAAATAAGATCATTGAAGCGAATGATATCGCCCAGATACCAAATATTGAGAATTTGCCAAAGTAAGCAAACTTCTCAGCCAACAACTTGGGAAGGTAGTACATAATAATCCTCTTTTACACATAACGCCGCGTTAAGTGGTGAGCAACGCTACCACCCTGCCTAAACCATTGTGACATAAACACTTAAACCGAAGAAAGCCGGAAACGCCAAGCGTTGGGAATCCGTCTTAAACGCTTTGTTATGTTTTAACACAAACGACTGATTTATTTGGCAAAGAACTGCAATGCAGACCTAGATTTCTGAACCAAATCACAAGCTCGGATTCACTTGAGCGCCAGATGCGCCAAACCAAAAACGAGTAAGTCCACTTCCCTGCTAATGAGGCAACTCGGTCAAGCCTCAACAAGCGCCCTTTCTTAGCAAAGGCAGCGCAGAACAATGGCGATTTGCCGAGACTACTTCCAAGATTATTGGCTGATTGGGAAATATGCTCAAAGCGACTTTGAGCCAGAGAAACCTGACTACCGAACCGCCCGAAAACTCGAATGAAGCAACCCACGAAGTTTGGCATGTTTTACGGGTTAAGTGATTCAAGAATTGGGGCAGACAATAGTGACTTGCTGAGTCTACTCCCAACGAATGGCTAAAGGGACAAAGAACGATTCAAAGGCATTTAAGCCATTGAAATCCTAGTAAAACATAACGCTAAGCTAAGTGGCTAACAAACCTGTCACTTTACTCAATTTGAACACCTTAAACACGTAACGAAACCGAACCAAAAATGCCGAGCGTTTGTTAGTCCGTCTTAAGCGCTTTGTTAGTTTGCCACCGCGATGAAGCCAAAGGCTTAGCGCCAAAATGCTGAATTAATTATGAAACTACTGGCTTTAGACGCAAAAGTAAAACAGGCAGCTCAGAGTTTAAAGACAGCCAAAAAAACGCACTTGGCTAAGAAGCGACAGACGACAAACAATCACGGTTTAAAGCGCTTTAACTGGCAAAGGATGCGTTCGATTAACCTGACAACCACGTGCGACCAAGCCATTTGTTAACAAATTAGCTGCCAAGAAAAAGAAAACGCACCAAAGAACTAACAACAATGTTAGAACCAGTAAGTGACTCACTCACCACAAACACTTCCAACATGGTGCCACCGGAAAGTTCGTGAGGTTGAAAAAGGAACAGGTGAATAGCTAGAACGCAGAACAAGGCTTTTAGACTACAAACGCTTTTCTGCCCTTTGCAAACTAACGCCGCGTTAAGTAGTGAGCAACATCACCACCTGACCTAAGCCATTGTGCTGTAAACACTAAATTCAAAGCAAACCGAAAATGCTAAGCGTTGCGAATCTGCCTTAAACGCTTTGTTATGAGGCAACTTGAAGAGACAAAGAAAGGAAGTTTTCATCGCTTTCAGTCACCTTATAACCAAGAGATTTGTAAAACCTTACCGCTGACTCATTTCTAGTAAAGCTTGATAAGGTTACGCGACTACGCCCTTGCTCTCGCGCCATTTCGTGAACCATCTTCATTACCCTTCCACCAAATTCTTGATTTTGGAATTCTGGAAACACAATGAGTAAATGTACATGAAATGCGTTGTCGTAAGGCTTGAAGCATAGCATTCCAACTTTCGTGTTATTGAGATAAACCCAGTGAAACCAATGGGGCTCGTAGTCACTTTTTAAACGATTGACCTGAAACTCATCACACCAACCAAAGACGGCATCGACATGTGAATAAAGTCCCTGTTTCACAACAGAAAACAGACTTTTAAACTCATCACTTTCTACTTGTATTAGTTGAATATCCATATGCCTCATAACGCCGCATTAAGGTGTGAGCAACGCTGCCACGAAACTTACCCATGCCACCGTAAGCACAAAACCCAACGATGGAATGAAAAATGCCATGCGTTGGGAATCACTCTTAAATGCTTTGTTAGCTATTTGATAAATGAATTACTTGCCTCATACTTCGCTTCCATTTTATTAGAGTACGATTTTAATTCAGACAAATAATGTGAAATATTTTTTGAATCATCTTTACCTGCAATATAGTCTATCGTTGTTTCATCAATGGTAAGAACAAAGCTTGGGTGAAACTCTGACTGATAGGTAACTTTAGTAGTTAAGTTAATCGTTGCATCATTAGTCCAAGTTACATTGTCGATTGATAATGGCTCTTCTTTATCTTTCTCTCTACTTTTATTAACTTTATCAATAGTATTCTTGAGATCTTCATACGCAGAAGAGTAAAGGTTTTTAGTGCTTGCATAAACTGAAGTGGATGCACGATCATCACCAACAAATGTGACTTCGTATGTTGAACTCAGTGTTTCACGATAGACTTCACCAAGTCTAATTTTTCCAGAAGTTAATTCAATAACATTACCGAACTGCTTAAAATTATTAATTTGCTCTATGCCTAATAACCCTGACGCTACGACAATAGATGCGCCCAATACCAACATTCGCTTCATATTTTTACCTTATTATGTGTGCCAATTTTAACCAAAATAGCTAACGCTAAGCTAAGTAGTGAGCAACACAATACGAAGTCACCGCATAACACCTTAAACACATAAATCAACGCATACTAAAAATGCCACGCGTTGCGAATCTGCCTTAAGCGCTTTGTTAGTTTGCCACCGCGATGAAACCAGAGGTTTAGCGCCAAGGTGCTGAATTAACTATGAAACTACTGGCTTTGAACACAAAAGTAAAACGAGCAGCTTAGAATTTAAATGCAACCGACAAAACGCACGTGGCTAAGAAGCGACATACAACAAACAACCACGGTTTGAAGCACTTTAACTAACAAAGGATTCATTCGACTAACCTGACAACCAAGTGCGACCAAGCTATTTACAAGCACCTCAGCCACCAAGGCAAAGAAAACGCACCAAAGAAACTAGCAACAATGTTAGAGCCAGTAAGTGACTAACTCACCACAAACGCTTCCAACATAGTGCCACCGGAAAGTTCATGAGATTGGAAAACGAACAGGTGAATAGCTAGAACGCAGAACAAGGCTTTTAGACCATAAATGCCTTTCTGCCCTTTGCCAACTAACGCCAAGCTAACGTGCCCGAAACGCACAACGATAGTTACTGCAATGCACCTTAAACGCTGATGTTACTGCAAACTGAAAATGCCACGCGTTGAGGGTCGCTGTTGAGCGCCTTGTTAAATTTCTAGTTTCGACAGTTTAATTGCTGCATGCCTACCCCAAGTAGTCCAATGGAAATACATGCCCATAAATATCATGATGAAACCGAACCCCGCCATTGTAAAACCAAGTCGAGCTGGCAGGTACTTAAATACAGTGGCGAAAAGGAACAGCAACAAAGATATAAAACCTAGCAATACAACTCCCATGGAAAACCAAGTGACTATATTGTTTATCCAGACATCTTTTTTGCCCACCTTTAGTTCCACTCGCCCTGATTCACCTAAAGACATAAATGGGTAAGCTCTTCGCAGGAAGAACCAACGGGCTTGATTAGGGTACTTCTTGTTGATATTGATCAACGCTTCTCGGTAAGGCTTATCAGCGCGTATTCCATGACTTTGATGAAACAATTGAGCTTCAACATTTTCTTTAATTGCAAACTTCGTATTGTCACTGAGGTGATGATTATCCAAACTCTTAATCAACAAATCTAACTGCTTAGATTTTCGTTCGTGCAGCCCCTTGTAGACTCCCGAAAGATCAATCTTATATAGCCAAAAAAGCACAACAGACAAGGTAATGATAGACAGTTGTGCTTTTTCTATAACTTGAACTACATCTGCTAACCCTCGATACTCCTACTGAAATTTAACGCCCTGTTAAGTAGTGAGGCACGCTATACAAAAGCTTCTGCACTACTCCGTAAACACAAACTCACTGCAAACCAAAAATGCCACGCGTGCCGAATCTGCTTGAACAGTTTGTTATGCGTTTACTCCAAAATCTCATAGTGACGTTCAACGTTTAAGGTCACTTTACCCCAATGAGATGCTTTGACTCTTTTCTGATGTTGTTCAAAAGCCACTTTATCTGTGAACTCTTCATAAACGTCGAAGCGAAGAGCGTTTTCCGAATTTTGAATGACACTAAACGTGATACATCCAGTTTCTTCGAGAGTAAGACGTTTATGGTTTACCAACTCATTTTTTACTAATTCAAGCTCCGATTCAGGAACTAAAATAAAACCTTTCAATGTTACTTTTGACATGAATTTCCTTGTGACGCATAACGCTAAGCTAAGTAGTGAGCAACGCAATACGAAGCCACCGCATAACACCTTAAACACATGAATCAACGCATACTAAAAATGCCACGCGTTGCGAATCTGACTTAAGCGCTTTGTTAGTTTGCCACCACGATGAAGCCAGATGTTTAGCGCCAAGATACTGAATTAGTTGTGAAACTACTGGCTTTGAACGCAAAAGTAAAACGGGCAGCTCAGAATTAAAACCCAACCGACAAAACACGCTTGGTTAAGAAGCGACATACGACAAACAACCACGGTTTGAAGCACTTTAACTGGCAAAGGATTCGTTCGACCAGCCTGACAACCAAATATGGCCAAGCCATTTGTTATGAATTAGCCGCCAAGACAAAGAAAACGCACCAAAGAAACTAGCAACAATGTTAGAGCCAGTAAGTGACTAACGTACCGAAAACACTTCCAATACAGTGCCAGCGGAAAGTTCGCGAGGTTGGAAAAGGAACAGGTGAATAGCTAGGACGCAGGACAAAGCTTTTAGACCACAAACGCTTTTCTGCTCCTTGCAAACTAACGATGAGTTAAGGCGTGAGCAACGCAATACATCAGTCACTGCAGACCCCGTAATCACTTATATCAACGCATAGTAAAAATGCCACGCGTTGTGAGTCGCTCTTGAACGTCTTGTTATATTAGTGACCAAAACTTCATGATATCGCACTATCAATCTTTCACGCGCTCAATTGCCCTTTGGACACGCAAAAATCGAAGCTGAGGCAGCGGAAAATGCCTTACCTCAAAGCACAGCTCGTTCTGATTTTAATCGCAAGCGTATTAACCAGACGAGCTGTGCTTTGAGGGTAGCATGAGAATGCCCCCTGCTCACCCTTATTTTCGCTTGTAAGAGGCACACTCGATCTTACGTAATACTTTGAATTCAAAGCGTTACACCTTAAACTTAGTAAACGTCACTACATAACGCCGCATTAAGTGGTGAGCAACGCAGACCACTGAGCCTAAAGCATTGTGCCGTAAACACTAAAGTTGAAGCAAACTAAAAATGCCGAGCGTTGGGAATCCGTCTTAAATGCTTTGTTATATGCGTGGTGACATTGGCACGAAAGGTATTTCGCATATTTTTAAGTAAGGCTCCTCACCAAATGGAGACTCTGCTAATTCAATTTCTCCATGCGATGTATAAACGTCAAACAGCGCATTACTTTCCACTAAGTCACCTTCAAGTTCAGTGACTCTATCATTAGCACTACTGCACCTTCCGCGCTGCCCACCTTTGAAGGCTAAATAAATTTCATGCATCGACTTAACTGCAAGAGCACAATGAATCTGCTCATGTCGATAGAGCTTTTCTAGATATAGGCGAAACTCCTCCGCTGATTCAACTGAAGTCTTAGACATTTCGAACTTCGGAAGTGTATAGGTAACTTCCAGCTTAAATTCATTAATTTCGCAAGTATCATCATTCGTATTGAAGTCATATTTCCACGCGGTGTACCCGTCAAAGCCTTCATTTACGAGAAACTCAGGTCTAGCGTTAAATGAGCGTTCAATTTCTTCAACACTATTCCCGCTAACCTCATACACTTCGAACTTTTTTTGGAAGGGAAAATCTACCTTGACGTCAGCATTAGCCTGACTGGACGCCATTAAGCAACATATTGAAAGTACTATTTTTTTCATCATCTTCCTTGAAGCATATAACGCCGCATTAAGGTGTGAGCGGCGCTTGGCTATACTTGAGCGAAGCGAAACTGCCAAGCGTTGCGAATCACTCTTAAATGCTTTGTTATGTGCGTACTCAACCCGTCGTGTTTATGCCAGCATGTGTCTCGCTGTATTCCTATCCCCTACATTTTGCACATACACTTCAATAGAGCATCCTTGTGTCTGATTTTTATATGTTTCGCCACCCAATGAGTAAAAGTCTGAATGTACGATCACATCACCGATTTCAGGTTCATCAGTATCCAAAAGCTCAAATATCACATATTCACCAGAACCATCAATTTCAGCTGCATAAATACCTGCCGAAGGGCTAATACCTGCTACTACTGCTTTCATTTAGAACTCCATTTAACCATTAATTACAAGATGAAATACCAATAACCAATTTACCCCATTCAGGTTTAATCACCGAATTATCAATACGTTTAAAAGTGGTTGTTCAAGAAAAGCACATAACGCTAAGCTAAGTAGTGAGCAACGTAACACGAAGCCACCGCATACCACCTTAAACACATAAATCAACGCATACTAAAAATGCCACGCGTTGCGAATCTGCCTTAAGCGCTTTGTTAGTTTGCCACCGCGATGAAACCAAAGTTTAGCACCAAGATGCTGAATTAATGATGAAACTACTGGCTTTGAATGCAAAAGTAAAACGAGCAGCTTAGAATTTAAATACAGCCAACAAAACGCACTTGGCGAAGAAGCGACATACGACAAATGACCACGGTTTGAAGCGCTTTAACTGGCAAAGGATTCATTCAATTAACCTGACAACCAAGTGTGACCAAGCCATTTGTTAGCGAAATTAGTCACCAAGACAAAGAAGACGCACCACAGAACTAGCAACAATGTTAGAACCAGTAAGTGACTCACTCGCCGCAAACGCTTCCAACATAGCGCCACCGGAAAGAGAGTGAGATTAGAAAGCTGTCAGGTGAATAGCTAGAACGTAGAACAAAGCTTTTATGCCACAAACGCTTTTCTGCTCCTTGCAAACTAACGCCGCGTTAAGTGGTGAGCAACGCCAACCACCCTACCTAAACCATTGTGACATAATCACTTAACTTAAAATAAACCGAAATCGCCAAGCGTTGCGAATCCGTCTTAAACGCTTTGTTATGAGCGTGGTTCAGCTAGGTGCTCTATGCCCAACTCTCGTTGCCTGCGCTTACTTAAACCACTCGCGACAATTCGGTATGATTCCGATAAATAATACTTTAGGTCATCGTCTAATTTGCCTGAAGTCTCAACTTGCTGTATCCACTTCATTCCACGACTAGCAAAATATGGAGCCGGTTTATAACCTTCACAATCACTTAGAAAGTCGAAATTTAAGTTGGAGGTTTTAAACGTGAATGCAGCTTGAGAACCATCGCTCCAACCTCCTATGGCAAAAACTTTACCACCAACCTTCCATACATCGGAATTACCCCATTGAACGACGTGACTCGTTCCGGCAAAAGATCCGCAAAAATGGTTAAATTCTTCGTAATTCATACTGATTTCCCTATTAGCTCATAACGCTAAGCTAAGTAGTGAGCAACGTAATACGAAGCCACCGCATAACACCTTAAACACATAAATCAACGCATACTAAAAATGGCACGCGTTGCGAGTCTGCCTTAAGCGCTTTGTTAGTTTGCCACCGCTATGAAGCCAGAGGTTTAACGCCAAGGTGCTGAATTGGTTACAAAACTACTGACTTTGAATGCAAAAGTAAAACGGGCAGCTCAGAATTTAAATACAACCAACAAAACGCACTTGGCTAAGAAGCGACATACGACAAATGGCCACGGTTTAAAGCGCTTTAACTGGCAAAGGATTCGTTCGACTAACCTGACAACCAAATGTGACTAAGCTATTTGTTAGCGAATGAGCCGCCAAGACAAAGAAAACGCATCAAAGAACTAGTAACAATGTTAGAGCCAGTAAGTGACTCACTCACCGCAAACGCTTCCAACATAGTGCCACCGGAAAGTCCGTGAGATTGGAAAACGAACAGGTGTAAAGCATAAAAACCGGACTATGCTTTTAGACCACAACGTTTTTCTGCCTTTGCAAACTAACGCCGCGTTAAGTAGTGAGCAACGCTTACCACCAGACTTAACCCATTGTGCCGTAATCACTAAATTCAAAGCAAACCGAAAATGCCGAGCGTTGCGAATCTGTCTTAAACGCATTGTTATACGTGTGGTATAGCACCGATCTGCTCAAGTCCCTCTTTGATTAAATCTTTGTTTAGTTTGTTGTAATGAAAACAAGGATGTGGAGAGCCAATAACAAACACCTCGTCTCCATGCATATCTAGTGAACAAAACTTATAGCTAGTCGAATTGATAGGAACAATCACAGTTTCTTTCAACCTCGGATAATAATCTCTCAAATACTTCCACGCAGAATGCCCTTGGTCGGCATTACCATAGGCGAAAATTACTCTAGGGTTAGAATTTTTCACTACGAAGTCATCAAAAAAACCCATTGATGCATTAAGTAAGCCTTTCAAATTAGTAAACGTGTCCGTTTCACTTCTCAATATCTCAAACTGATTTTTGATATCACCAACACCGTTGGATGCCAACAAAAGCCCATTAGTTAAAATCATATTTGACACTGAAAACTTAGAATTTCCAAAGCACTCATTAAGGACATCAGGGAGCTTGATTAGCTCTTTTCGCAAAGGCGATACTCCCCAATCACCAGATAAAAGGTGACTGTATTGTGGATTTCTAGCTCTCTCTTTCACCCACTCTACATTGGTTTTTATCGCATCGGTCATGTTCCCATTAGTGCCCAACAAGATGAGATTGATATCTTCTTTTTTGTTATCAAAGACGTCAAAAGCGTTATCAAAAGGACTGCCTAATATGTGTGAAAGTCCATGCTTCTCTAGTAATTTCGCTATAGTTTCTAATTTATTCATAATCGTAATTTCTCACAAAAGCGAAGATACGTATAACGCCGCGTTAAGTAGTGAGCAACGCCGACCACCACGCCTAAAATATTGTGCCGTAAACACTAAATTCAAATCAAACCGAAAATGCCGAGCGTTGCGAATCTGCCTTAAACGCTTTGTTATGCGTGCGGCTTAAATTTCTTCGTCATTCCTTGGCTGGATGGAGAAACAAGCTTGTACCCTAATTTCTCGTAAAACACTGGCTCATCTGCGATCATTGAAACATAAGAGCCTTCAAGAGCAACCGACGACAAATAGTTATCTATATGCTCCATGACCTTCCGGCCTAACCCTTGGCCTTGATAGTTCGGATCAACTGCAACATCCACGACTTCAAAGTTACATGCGCCGTCTCCAACTACCCGCCCCATAGCAATTAGCACATCATCATCTCGAACCGAGATAGCGTACAAGCTATTTGGCAAAGCAATAGTGGCAGCTTTTAACGACTTTGGAGACAGCCCAGCCTTCACTCTCATTTCGCAAAATTCTGACGGGCTAGGGACTTTTGCTTCGTATGTTATTGTCATGATGTACATCTCCTTTTATTACATTCGGAGCATACACAAGACAACTGTATAAATAAACATGTGAAGTGAGTTTTTGATTAGTACGCATAACGCTAAGCTAAGTAGTGAGCAACACAATACGAAGCCACCGCATAATACCTTAAACACATAAATCAACGCATACTAAAAATGCCACGCGTTGCGAATCTGCCTTAAGCGCTTTGTTAGTTTGCCACCACGATGAAGCCAAAGGCTTAGCGCCAAGATGCTGAATTAATGATGAAACTACTGGATTTAAACACAAAGGTAAAACGGACAGCTCAGAAGTTAAACCCAACCAACAAAATGCACTTGGCTAAGAAGCGACAGACGACAAACAACGACGGTTTGACGTGCTTTAACTGACAAAGGATTCGTTCGACCAACCTGACAACCAAATATGATCAAGCCATTTGTTAACAAATTAGCTGCCAAGAAAAAGAAAACGCACCAAAGAACTAGCAACAATGTTAGAACCAGTAAGTGACTCACTCACCGCAAACACTTCCGATATAGTGCCACCGGAGAGTTCGTGAGATTGGAGAAGGAACAGGTGGATAGCTAGAACGCAGAACAAGGCTTTTAGACTACAAACGCTTTTCTGCCCTTTGCAAACTAACGCCGCGTTAAGTAGTGAGCAACGCTACCACTGAACTTAACCATACCACCTTAAACACAAAACCCAACGATGGAATGAAAAATGCCATGCGTTGGGAATCTGTCTTAAACGCTTTGTTAGAACTGTAGTTAAAGGTATTGCCCAACCCTGAAAAACTCAGCAAGTGCCAATTTATCAGCTTCAATACTAACTGGAGCTGATAATAGCGGATACCAATGCACACTTTCAGCTTCTTGTGCTGAAATTGCCCCCGACCAACTGTCAACAACATAATAATGAATCAATTGCAGTTCACTAGTTGGATGATATAGGGAACAGAGATATTTGTATGATTTAGGGCTTACATTCAATTCTTCGCTAACTTCACGAAACAAGGCTTGGGCTTGGCTTTCATCACCTTCGATATGCCCACCGGGAATATTTATTACGCCCACATCTGTTTCTCTTATTTCGCTACGTTTTTCGAGTAACACGCTATCGTACTCGATCAACATAAAAGATACGCATTCATGCACTTTCATCAAATTTCCCTATAAGTTCTAACGCTAAGCTAAGTAGTGAGCAACGCAATACGAAGCCACCGCATAACACCTTAAACACATAAATCAACGCATACTAAAAATGCCGCGCGTTGCGAGTCTGTCTTAAGCGCTTTGTTAGTTTGCCACCGCGATGAAACCAGGGGTTTAGCGCCAAGGTGCTGAATTAGTTGTGAAACTACTGGCTTTGAATGCAAAAGTAAAACGGACAGCTCAGAATTTAAATACCACCGACAAAACGCGCTTGGCTAAGAAGCGACATACGACAAATGACTACGGTTTGAAGCGCTTTAACTGGCAAAGGATTCATTCGACTAACCTGACAACCAAGTGCGACCAAGCCATTTATAAGCACCTTAGCCACCAAGACAAAGAAAACGCACCAAAGAACTAGCAACAATGTTAGAACCTGTAAGTGACTAACTCACCGCAAACGCTTCCGACATAATGCCACCGGAAAGTGCGTGAGATTAGAAAACGAACAGGTGTAAAGCATAAAAACCGGACTATGCTCTTAGACCACAAACGCTTTTCTGCCCTTTGCAAACTAACGATGAGTTAAGGCGTGAGCAACGCAATACATCAGTCACTGCAGACCCCGTAATCACTTATATCAACGCATAGTAAAAATGCCACGCGTTGTGAGTCGCTCTTGAACGTCTTGTTATATTAGTGACCAAAACTTCATGATATCGCACTATCAATCTTTCACGCGCTCAATTGCCCTTTGGACACGCAAAAATCGAAGCTGAGGCAGCGGAAAATGCCTTACCTCAAAGCACAGCTCGTTCTGATTTTAATCGCAAGCGTATTAACCAGACGAGCTGTGCTTTGAGGGTAGCATGAGAATGCCCCCTGCTCACCCTTATTTTCGCTTGTAAGAGGCACACTCGATCTTACGTAATACTTTGAATTCAAAGCGTTACACCTTAAACTTAGTAAACGTCACTATATAACGCTAAGCTAAGTAGTGAGCAACGCAATACGAAGCCACCGCATAACACCTTAAACACATAAATCAACGCATACTAAAAATGCTACGCGTTGCGAATCTGTCTTAAGCGCTTTGTTAGTTTGCCACCACGATGAAATCAGAGGTTTAGCGCCAAGATGCTGAATTGGTTATGAAACTACTGGCTTTGAATACAAAAGTAAAACGAACAGCTCAGAATTCAAACCCAACCAACAAAACAAACTTGGCTAAGAAGACTTTCGTAAATGCCGACAGCCACAAATACCATCTTTCAATGTTCCCACTTAACTTTCAAAACCAAAGAAGCAGCGCGCAAGAATATTGAAAAATGAACCTTACTAATACGAAAGAAATGAGTAACACGGAAGCCAATTAACCGAAAAACTGGCTACGCGAGATGCCTATTTCGATGAAAAGTCTTTGGGAAATAACAGGTGAATAGCTAGGACGCAGAACAAAGCTTTCAGACCATAAATGCCTTTCTGCCCTTTGCAAACTAACGCTAAGCTAAGTAGTGAGCAACGTAATACGAAGTCACCGCATAACACCTTAAACACATAAATCAACGCATGGTAAAAATGCCACGCGTTGCGAATCTGCCTTAAGCGCTTTGTTAGTTTGCCACCGCGATGAAACTAGAGGTTTAGCGCCAAGGTGCTGAATTAGTTATAAAACTACTGGCTTTGAACACAAAAGTAAAACGAGCAGCTTAGAATTTAAATGCAACCGACAAAACGCACTTGGCTAGGAAGCGACATACGACAAACAACCACGGTTTGAAGCGCTTTAACTGGCAAAGGATTCATTCGACCAACCTGACAACCAAATATGACCAAGCCATTTGTTAACGAATTAGCCGCCAAGACAAAGAAAACACACCAACGAACTAGCAACAATGCTAGAACCAGTAAGTGACTAACGCACCGCAAACGCTTCCAACACAGTGCCACCGGAAAGTTCGTGAGATTGGAAAACGAACAGGTGAATACTAGAACGTAGGACAAGACTCTTAGACCACAAACGCTTTTCTGCCCTTTGCAAACTAACGCTAAGCTAAGTGGCTAACAAACCTGCCACCTGACTCAATTTGAACACCTTAAACACACAACTTAACCAAACCAAAAATGCCGAGCGTTTGTTAGTCCGTCTTAAGCGCTTTGTTAGTTTGCCACCGTGATGAAACTAGAGGTTTAGCGCCAAGGTGCTGAATTAGCAATGAAACTACTGGCTTTGAACACAAAAGTAAAACGGGCGGCTCAGAAGTTAAATCCAACCGACAAAACGCACTTGGCTAAGAAGCGACATACGACAAACAACCACGGTTTGAAGCGCTTTAACTGGCAAAGGATTCGTTCGACTAACCTGACAACCACGTGCGACCAAGCTATTTATAAGCACCTTAGCCGCCAAGACAAAGAAAACGCACCAACGAACTAGTAACAATGTTAGAACCAGTAAATGACTAACGCACCGCAAACGCTTCCAATACAGTGCCACCGGAAAGTTCGTGAGATTGGAAAAGGGGCAGGTGAATAGCTAGAACGCAGAACAAGGCTTTTAGACTACAAACGCTTTTCTGCCCTTTGCAAACTAACGCTAAGCTAAGTAGTGAGCAACGCAATACGAAGCCACCGCATAACACCTTAAACACATAAATCAACGCATAGTGAAAATGCCACGTGTTGCGAATCTGCCTTAAGCGCTTTGTTAGTTTGCCACCGCGATGAAGCCAGAGGTTTAGTGCCAAGGTGCTGAATTAGCTATGAAACTACTGGCTTTGAACACAAAAGTAAAACGAACAGATTAGAATTTAAACTCAACCAACAAAACGCACTTGGCTAAGAAGCGACAGACGACAAACAACGACGGTTTGAAGCACTTTAACTGACAAAGGATTCGTTCGACCAACCTGACAACCAAATATGATCAAGCCATTTGTTAACAAATTAGCTGCCAAGAAAAAGAAAACGCACCAAAGAACTCGCAACAATGTTAGAACCAGTAAGTGGCTAACTCACCGCAAACGCTTCCAATACAGTGCCACCGGAAAGTTCGTGAGATTGAAAAACGAACAGGTGAATAGCTAGAACGTAGAACAACGCTTTTAGACCACAAACGCTTTTCTGCTCTTTGCAAACTAACGCTAAGCTAAGTAGTGAGCAACACAATACGAAGCCACCGCATAATACCTTAAACACATAAATCAACGCATACTAAAAATGCCACGCGTTGCGAATCTGCCTTAAGCGCTTTGTTAGTTTGCCACCACGATGAAGCCAAAGGCTTAGCGCCAAGATGCTGAATTAATGATGAAACTACTGGATTTAAACACAAAGGTAAAACGGACAGCTCAGAAGTTAAACCCAACCAACAAAATGCACTTGGCTAAGAAGCGACAGACGACAAACAACGACGGTTTGACGTGCTTTAACTGACAAAGGATTCGTTCGACCAACCTGACAACCAAATATGATCAAGCCATTTGTTAACAAATTAGCTGCCAAGAAAAAGAAAACGCACCAAAGAACTAGCAACAATGTTAGAACCAGTAAGTGACTCACTCACCGCAAACACTTCCGATATAGTGCCACCGGAGAGTTCGTGAGATTGGAGAAGGAACAGGTGGATAGCTAGAACGCAGAACAAGGCTTTTAGACTACAAACGCTTTTCTGCCCTTTGCAAACTAATCGCACTGTTAAGGTGTGAGTAACGCAATACAGAAGCTCACGCATACCACCTTAAACACCGAACGCAACGCATAGTAAAAATGCCATGCGTTGCGAATCACTCTTAAACAGTTTGTTAGGCTTTAGATTTGATTAACAATGGTGAAAACTTAGGTAGTTCAATGCTATTTTCTTTAGCAACAGAAGAAACTTTAAAGTAAAAAGCTTCAAATTTTTCTAATGAATTAATTTGCCTATATTCAGACCTTAAAAGCAAAAAATCCTGTGGTGTGACTGACGGTCTTATAATCTCTAAGGTTCTTTCAATATAATGGACAGTTTTATACTGATAAACGGACTCAAATAACATATGGCCATACATTAAAGTTATTAGAAGAGATAACAAAGGTGTAACTATCTTATAAAACCTAATTTTCTTCAAGATTTTATCATTATCTAATTTTTTAGTCCGCACATTCATCTGCTTTGTCACTGAATACAGCTTAATTGTAAAAACCCAAGGAAAAACGATCATCATGATCATGATCATTACTGGAGTGAAAATAGGAAGAAAGCCACCGACACCATTACCGATATTACCGTAAAGGCTATCAGCAAACCCTGAGAAAAAATAACTAGCAGCGGTAACAGTAAGATCTAATACCTTTAAACAGAAATCCTTTAGGAAATACTCCCAAAATCCACTTCCTAAAGCGCCTAAGAAAATAACACCGAAAATGGACTTCCATTTTTTACTATCTTTTTCACTGTCCCGAACTTGATTTTCCAACTTTAACCCCATAAAACTACTTATGTTTATTGATGAAATGCACTTAGTTGACTAGCATGATGCCATTATTAATTGAACTTTCCAAACCGGGGAAGCCTAACGCTAAGCTAAGTGGCTAACAAACCCGCCACCTGACTCAATTTGAACACCTTAAACACACAACTTAACCAAACCAAAAATGCCGAGCGTTTGTTAGTCCGTCTTAAGCGCTTTGTTAGTTTGCCACCGCGATGAAACCAGAGGTTTAGCGCCAAGGTGCTGAATTGGCTACAAAACTACTGGCTTTGAACACAAAAGTAAAACGGACAGCTCAGAATTCAAATCCAACCAACAAAACGCACTTGGTTAAGAAGCGACATACGACAAATGACCACGGTTTGAAGCGCTTTAACTGGCAAAGGATTCGTTCGACCAACCTGACAACCAAATATGACCAAGCCATTTGTTTACGAAATTAGTCACCAAAACAAAGAAAATGCACCAACGAATTAGCAACAATGTTAGAACCAGTAAGTGACTCACTCACCGCAAACACTTCCAACATAGTGCCACCGGAAAGTTCGTGAGATTGGAAAACGAACAGGTGAATAGCTAGAACGCAGAACAAAGCTTTTAGACCACAAACGCTTTTCTGCCCTTTGCAAACTAACGCTAAGCTAAGTGGCTAACAAACCTGCCACCCTACCCAATTTGAACACCTTAAACACACAACTTAACCAAACCAAAAATGCCGAGCGTTTGTTAGTCCGCCTTAAGCGCTTTGTTAGTTTGCCACCACGATGAAGCCAGATGTTTAGCGCCAAGATACTGAATTAGTTGCGAAACTACTGGCTTTGAACGCAAAAGTAAAACGGGCAGCTCAGAATTCAAACCCAACCAACAAAACGTACTTAGCTAAGAAGACTTTCGTAGATGCCGACAGCCACAAACACCATCTTTCAATGTTCCCGCTTAACTTTCAAAACCAAAGAAGCAGCGCGCAAGAACATTGAGAAATGAACCTTACTAACACGAAAGAAATGAGTAACACGGAAGCCAATTAACCGAAAACGGGTTACGCGAGATGCCTATTTCGATGAAAAGTCTTTGGGAGATAACAGGTGAATAGCTAGAACGCAGAACAAGGCTCTTAGACCACAAATGCTTTTCTGCTCCTTGCAAACTAACGCCTTGCTAAGGTGTGAGTAACGCAATACAAAAGCTACCGCACGACGCCTTAATCACATAAGCCACCGCAAAGTAAAAATGCCACGCGTTACGAATCACTCTTAAGCAATTTGTTAGTACATGTGCTACTTCTATTTATGCGCTCCAAGATATTGAAAACTGAGATGATATGAAAGGCTTTGAACACTGAAGTGAGACGGGCAACTACAAAACGTTACACCGATGAATAGGGGAAAGTTGGCTAGAAGAAAAACGCACTGAACTGCCCTACTTTCATTAGCTTCAAATTAGAAAAGGATTCTTTCCTCGTACTTCAACAGCCATACCAAAAGTAACCAAGGTTCTCTCAAAAGCCACCACGAAAATGAAGAAGCGCCAAATAAATAGGCTAAGAGTTAGAAGCCGTAAACGGTGAAATCAAAGCGAACACTCCGCATATAGTGCCACCGGAAAGAACGTGAAAGGCACTAACTGAAAGGTGTAAAGACGAGCGCCAAAACAGATAAACACCAAAACTTATGACCTTTGATGTCAAACCCGTACTAACGCTAAGCTAAGTAGTGAGCAACGCAATACGAAGCCACCGCATAACACCTTAAACACATAAATCAACGCATACTAAAAATGCCACGTGTTGCGAATCTGTCTTAAGCGCTTTGTTAGTTTGCCACCGCGATGAAGTCAAAGATTTAGCGCCAAGGTGCTGAATTAGCAATGAAGCTACTGGCTTTGAATACAAAAGTAAAACTGACAGCTCAGAATTTAAACTCAACCAACAAAACAAACTTGGCTAAGAAGACTTTCGTAGATGCCGACAGCCACAAGTGCAATTTTCAATGCTCATACTTAGCTTTCAAAACCAAAGAAGCAGCGCGCAAGAATATTGAGAAATGAACCTTACTAACACGAAAGAAATGAGTAACACGGAGGCCAACTAACCGAAAAACTGGCTACGCGAGATGCCTATTTCGATGAAAAGTCTTTGGGAAATAACAGGTGAATAGCTAGAGCGTAGAACAAGGTTCTTAGACTACAAACGCTTTTCTGCTCCTTGCAAACTAACGCTAAGCTAAGTGGCTAACAAACCTGCCACCTGACTCAATTTGAACACCTTAAACACACAACTTAACCAAACCAAAAATGCCGAGCGTTTGTTAGTTCGTCTTAAGCGCTTTGTTAGTTTGCCACCGCGATAAAACCAAAGGTTTAGCGCCAAGGTGCTGAATTAGCAATGAAACTACTGGCTTTGAACACAAAAGTAAAACGAACAGCTCAGAATTTAAACTCAACCAACAAAACGCACTTGGCTAAGAAGCGACATACGACAAACAACCACGGTTTGAAGCGCTTTAACTGGCAAAGGATTCGTTCGACCAACCTGACAACCAAATATGACCAAGCCATTTGTTTACTAATTAGCCGCCAAGACAAAGAAGACGCACCAAAGAACTAGTAACAATGTTAGAACCAGTAAGTGACTAACGCACCGTAAACGCTTCCAGCATAGTGCCACCGGAAAGCTCGTGAGATTGGAAAACGAACAGGTGAATAGCTAGAACGCAGAACAAAGATTTTAGACCACAAACGCTTTTCTGCCCTTTGCAAACTAACGATGAGTTAAGGCGTGAGCAACGCAATACATCAGTCACTGCAGACCCCGTAATCACTTATATCAACGCATAGTAAAAATGCCACGCGTTGTGAGTCGCTCTTGAACGTCTTGTTATATTAGTGACCAAAACTTCATGATATCGCACTATCAATCTTTCACGCGCTCAATTGCCCTTTGGACACGCAAAAATCGAAGCTGAGGCAGCGGAAAATGCCTTACCTCAAAGCACAGCTCGTTCTGATTTTAATCGCAAGCGTATTAACCAGACGAGCTGTGCTTTGAGGGTAGCATGAGAATGCCCCCTGCTCACCCTTATTTTCGCTTGTAAGAGGCACACTCGATCTTACGTAATACTTTGAATTCAAAGCGTTACACCTTAAACTTAGTAAACGTCACTATATAACGCCGCATTAAGTGGTGAGCAACGCAGACCACCGAACTCAAAGTATTGTGCCGTAAACACCTATTTTGAAGCAAACCAAAAATGCCGAGCGTTGGGAATCCGTCTTAAATGCTTTGTTATATTTTACTTTCTACGTAGCTTGGAACATCAATTTTTTGTCCACCTTGAGAAAAGTGGAGATCAAATGCATAAGCTAACTTCTCTAGCGGTGCTTCGTTATAACCAACACTTTGAACCTCGGTGATGTAGCGTTGCAAAAAGCCAATAGCACCAAAAGTCTTCCATTGGGCAACATGCACCAACTCGTGAAAATGCAAACGTAAGTTCTTGGCGACACTCGGAACAATATAGTAAGTGTTCTTGTATGTTATGCCTTGGACTTCCATATCAAGAAAATCACCTAGACCCGCTTGGCGTAATTCTGGAAAATTTGGTTTTGGGATACTATCAACGACTACAAAATATGAGTCAGCTAGAAACTCTTCAGAGTAAAAACCAGCAAATTCAGTCGCAAACAACGCACAACTTTGCCGTTGACTAGAAAACCTTTCATTAGTTAAATCAATCCATTCTTCGATTCTGTTTAGCACGATGAACTCCAATAAAATATAACGCCGCGTTAAGTGGTGAACAACGCGACCACCAAACCTAAACCATTGTGCCGTAAACACTAAAGCTAGTTCAAACCAAAAATGCCAAGCGTTGTGAATCCGTCTTAAACGCTTTGTTATGTGCGTACCACCCAAGTACGTGTTTACCTATTTCAGACCTGTCCGGACGCTCGCCGTTTTAAGTTATACCACTGGTAAATACCAAAAAATACGCCACCGACTAGCCAAACAACCAAATGTTTCAATACGTTCAAATTTAGAAAGCCATCACCAAATTGATCGTAAATGACTCCAGTTGCAATAAACATGATTAGACTAAATGGTAAACCTGTTTCAACTATGAACCGAACAAACCCCTTCCTCTTGGCTGCTAGCCAAAATGTGTCATCTATAGTCATTACGCTTCCTTGTCCGCTGATATTAAACAAAAGTCACAAAATGTGTTGGATAGAATCTATTCAGACTACTCGCACTTACCTTGAACCTTGAAAGCACATAACGCCGCATTAAGGTGTGAGCAGCGCTTGGCTATACTTGAGCGAAGCGAAAGCGCCAAGCGTTGGGAATCACTCTTAAATGCTTTGTTATGCATTTAGTCGTTCTTCGGGTGAAAAACTATCGTTCACAAACTTTAAGAATTCACAGCTTATAATTTTCGCTTGCTCCCAACCTAAATCACTAGAATCAACGACATAAAAGCCAGATATAACACCACCTGCAATTCTGGCCACGCAAATATTTCCATTACCATCTAAGCAAATTGGCATTGCGCCAAGCATATCGTGCTTTACCCCATAAATATCTTCGCCGTATATCTCCGACAAAGAGAAGAACTGTAACTCTTTGAACCCAAAATAGACTATAGGGCCATCGCTAACACGCCACCAATTCAACATACTTTCAGGAAGAGTCATTTGAAATATAGTTTCTAACTTGTGTATTTCTTCCTGATTTGCGCCTACAGGTCTATCTATAAATTCCATGAAGCCCCCTGATGCATAACAGTTATTAGACCGAAAAATTCTACATTTTGTCCCTGAAACAATTCTGTCTAGTAATCTATCCAGATCAAGGCGAGTCTAATAAACTATTTAATAACAGTACCTTACTGATTAACTTGCGCAATAGATGTGACTAAATACAGATTTTATCTATAAAACATCAGAAAAATGCAGAAAACGAATGACTAGGTCGCTGTATGGCAATGAACGACCACACCTTGGGTGTCATGTACCCAAAATAATGCCAACATGATTGTCGGCATTACGATATAAATATGAGTGGCTTAGAGATAGTCTCTAACTTGGGCGAGTAGCCGCAATATATAGACCCTTGGGTTATTGCTCTATATTACGAAGGTGTCTTCTACTTCGCCATGGTACTCAAAAACTCGGCTTCGAACTCTTCATCGGCTTCTCGGGTTAGGCATTCCACCAGCCAATCGATACTTTGATGGTCGAGCTTGCTGTTCACTACGAAGGCTTGCTTTACGCCAGACTGACCCAACTTGGCAGAGCCGTAGTTTTTGAATGATTTGTTGCCGTGGTAATGGAGTGATTTGATCGCTTCTGCGTTAGGTTCTGGCAAGGCATCGAGGGTATTAGCAAGCTGAATCACCAACTCCATTGGGTTCTTAGATGATGAGATGCGATACAGAAAACCGCCCTCCACTTTCTGCCTTACCCAATAATCAAACTCATCACAGTCCACCACACTGTCACTGATCAGTACCGCTTCACTGCGATAGTCACATGGTTCAATCATCACGGGTGTGTGCTTGAATTCTGGCTGTCCTGAGTTGGAATCGGTATTGGGTAAGATAAGGTCGCATGGCTTACTGTTTTTGGCTGTGGTGCCGTTCCAGTGGATTGGCATAAACACCTGCTCTTTGCGCATCTCTTGCGTTAACACCAAGCGTGCTTGAGATTCACCTTGGGCACTCTTGACCTTAACCACTTGGTTGGTTTGATTGGTACTGGTTGCAAAGCCGAACTTTTTGGCGGTTTCAGGGTGAATGGCTAAAAATGGCTCTGGCGTATGCTCACCAAGCGATGAAGCAAGCCCCGTTCGGCTCATGGTGTGCCATTGGTCGCGCACTCGACCGCTGTTCATGATCAATGGGTAATCTGGAGAAGTGGTCGTTAAAGGCTGCGAGTGTTCAACGGCAACAAACTGCGCTTTCCCAGAGGCGGTAAAAAACTCGCCATTAGTAAACATTCGTTGGTTCACGATGTCTTGTTGCAGCTTCAATACTGGCCACTGTTGAGGTTTAAGTTCGCTGTAACCTTTGTCGTCTAAGTTTGTTAAGCCAATCAAACACAAGTCTCGCAGTTTGCCGTTTGCATTATCAAGGCTGGTCATCTGGCAATACTCTTCAAAGATTTGTCCTTCATGACGATAATCAAAGGCATGTTGATGACCCATTTTCTGCGCCACTTCTTTAATCATCCACCAATCGGGGTTGGCTTCGCCTGGGCTTGGTAATATGCGGCGCTGCCTTGATATACGGCGCTCTGAATTGGTCACGGTGCCCGACTTTTCACTCCACCCTTGCGCGGGCAGCACTACATCAGCCAAGCGAGTGGTTTCAGTGTCGGCAATGCAATCGGACACGACAACAAATGGGCATTGTTCGAGCGCGGCTTTCACTTTCGCACTGTCTGGAAGGCTAACGACCGGATTCGTCGCCATGATCCACACGGCTTTGATCTTGCCATCCAGCATACCATCGAACAGATCGACCGCTTTCAAACCCGGCTTAGTTGCTAGGTTATCGGTTTGCCAAAAATCACTCACCGTTTGATGTGAATCAGCATCCCCAAACTCAAAATGCGCGGCTAAGGTATTCGCTAAGCCCCCAACCTCACGACCGCCCATAGCGTTCGGTTGCCCTGTCACCGAGAAAGGCCCCATGCCGACTTTACCAATCTTTCCGGTCGCCAAATGGCAATTGATGATGGCATTCACCTTATCGCACCCTTGGCTCGACTGATTCACGCCCTGCGAATAGATGGTGATGACTTTTTTGTTGGATGCGAACGCACGGTAAAAGCGTTCAACCTCTTGCTCGGTTAAGCCAGTCAGTTGGCTGACACCTTGCTCAAAATTGATGTTTGAATCAGAGTGGTAAACATACTTCTTTGCTGACTCGATCGCTTGTTCAAAGCCTTGTGTATGCTTGCTTATATATTCTTCATCAAGTGCATCATTGTTGGCGAGATAAGAAAGCAGTCCATTGAACAAGGCAACGTCAGATCCCGATTCAATCGCTAGGTGTTGGTCGGCAATTTCACAAGTGTCGGTATAACGAGGGTCGATCACCACAACCGTTAAGTTCGGGTTACTTTGCTTGGCAGCGCGTAATCGTTGAAACAATACAGGGTGACACCAAGCTAAGTTAGAACCGGTGATCACCACTAAATCAGTATCTTCTAGATCTTCATAACAGATAGGCACCGTGTCGCTACCAAATGCACGCTTGTGCCCAACAACACTCGATGCCATACACAGCCTAGAATTACTGTCGATGTTGCCGCTGCCGATAAAACCTTTCATCAGTTTATTGGCAACGTAGTAGTCTTCCGTTAACAGTTGGCCGGATACGTAAAACGCCACGGAGTCAGGGCCAAACTCTTCGATGGTTTGATTGAATCTATCTGAGACCAACTGAGTTGCTTCGTTCCAGCCAAGTGCTTGCTGTTGTTGGTTTTGAATGTGCAGTTGGTTTTGAATGTGCATAGGCTGTGTAAGTCGCCCCAAAGGTGTGACGGTATCGCCCAGTGCTACCCCTTTAGTACATAACTTTCCATAATTTGATGGGTGTTCTTTATCACCGCGCACTTCAAGTTTACCTAATGAAGTCGGCCTCGCTTCTATTCCGCAGCCAACACCACAATAAGCACATGTCGATTTTATCCAGCCACTGTTTGAATCGGTCATCCGTTTCTCACTCAATTATCCATAATTGCATTTAATCAAATAAAGCAAATAACACGCCACTTAATCACAAGATTTTAAACAGTAAAAATAACCAATAAAAACATAAACTTATTTTAACTATAGATATCAATAGCAAATTCAATCGAAGTTAAGCCAACATGAAAGTTAATTTTTGCACCATCTTGCTGAAAGTTGCACCACAAATGCTCATTTCCATAAATTTAACAAAATAGTTACATACCACTTTGGGGGTAAATGCGTGCTACCCCAAATTTTTAATCCATTGAAAAATAAACGTTAAATTTTATTTAATTTGATGATAGGTAATCTGGCATCCTCCTTGCTCCACTAGAAACCAAGACTTAGAAAAACAATTTTTGTTTTCTTGATAATTATGAATTGAGTGGAATCTCAACCCGGTATTCATCTGCTAGCGACTAGAAATTAGATACTCGAAACAGTGAAGCCGAGAATAAGGAATGGATTATGAGCAAGAAGAAAATCGTCGTCGTTGGTAACGGTATGGTTGGACACAAATTTATCGACAACATCCTGCAATCAGACAGTGATAAGTTTGATGTCATGACTTTCAGTGAAGAGCCAAGGTTAGCCTACGATCGAGTTCAGCTTACGGCTTACTTCAAGCGCGGAAATGCTGATGACTTGGCATTAACCAGCGAAGAGTATTACCAGAGCAATGGCGTCAATTACCTTCTCAACGCGAAAGTCGCTCAACTGGATACTGAAAATAAGTGCGTTGTGACTGAATCGGGGCATACCGAGAGTTATGACACTTTGATTCTGGCGACCGGTTCATTCCCTTTTGTTCCCCCTATTCCCGGTAACGACCAAGAACACTGCCACGTTTATCGTACCATCGAAGATTTAGACGCCATTGAACTCTCAAGTAAAGGCAGCAAATCGGGCGTGGTGATTGGTGGTGGCCTGCTTGGCTTAGAAGCCGCAAACGCGGTCAAAAACCTTGGTTTAGAAACTCATGTTGTGGAATTTGCACCTCGCCTGATGGCCGTACAATTAGATGACGGTGGCGGTGCGCTTTTACGCAGAAAAATTGAAGACCTTGGTGTGCAAGTTCACACCGAGAAAGCAACCTCTGAGATAGTCGCGGGTGAGAAAGCTCGCTACAGAATGAACTTTGCAGACGGCACCCATTTAGAGACCGATATGATCGTGTTCTCTGCGGGTATTCGTCCTCAAGATGCCCTAGCTCGCGGCTCTGATATCGCCATTGGTGAACGTGGCGGTATCGTGATTAACGATCACTGCCAAACCAACATCGACAACGTGTATGCGATTGGTGAATGTGCGCTTTGGGACAACAAGATCTTTGGCTTAGTCGCCCCTGGCTATTCAATGGCGAAAATCGCGGCCGCGCATATCCTATCGGACGGAACAAGCGACGCTTCGTTTACTGGTGCTGACATGAGCACCAAGCTCAAATTACTTGGCGTCGATGTGGCCAGTATTGGTGAAGTACATGGCAAGACGGAAGGCGCTCAGTCGTATACCTATAACGATGAAATTGAACAAGTTTATAAGCGCCTGATCATCTCGGCAGACGGCACAAAGATTGTCGGTGCAGTATTGGTCGGTGATGCAGAGGCTTACGGTTCGCTACTGCAAATAAAGCAAAATGACATGCCTCTTCCTGAAAACCCATCAGTGCTGATTTTACCTAACGTGGCCGATGATTCAGGTTCGGCAATGGGTGTTGAAGCTCTGCCCGATAGCGCAGTGATTTGTTCGTGTTTTGATGTGACCAAAGGTGACATTAAAGACGCGGTTTCAGCAGGCTGTACCACGATGGCCGCATTGAAAGAAACGACCAACGCGTCGACAGGTTGTGGCGGTTGTTCTGCCCTTGCTAAACAGGTTCTCGATAGCGAGCTAAGTAACCTAGGTGTGGAAGTCTCTAACGATATCTGTGAGCACTTTGCGTATTCTCGCCAAGAGCTTACAGACATCATTCGCGTCAACAAAATCAAGACCTTCGACGAGCTGTTAGATTCTCACGGAAACGGATTGGGCTGTACCGTGTGTAAACCGGCTGTCGGTTCGATTCTGGCTTCGTACTGGAACGATTACATCCTCGAAGATCAACACATCGAACTGCAAGACACCAACGACATCTACCTTGGCAACATGCAAAAAGACGGCACCTACTCTGTGGTTCCGCGTATTGCTGGCGGTGAAATCACACCCGATAGACTAATCGTGCTTGGTGAAGTCGCTAAAGAATTCGACCTTTACACCAAGATCACCGGTGGTCAACGCGTCGACTTGTTTGGCGCGCAACTTAACGAACTGCCAATCATCTGGAAAAAGCTGATCGATGCTGGTTTTGAAACTGGCCATGCCTACGGCAAATCGGTACGTACCGTGAAATCGTGTGTGGGTAGCACATGGTGTCGATACGGTGTCGACGACAGTGTTGGCTTAGCGATTCGACTCGAGAACCGCTACAAAGGCTTACGCTCACCCCACAAGATCAAATTTGCGGTTTCTGGCTGTACTCGTGAATGTGCAGAAGCGCAATCGAAAGACTTTGGCATTATCGCTACCGACAAAGGCTGGAACCTCTACATCTGTGGTAACGGCGGTATGCGCCCTCGCCATGGTGACCTTTTCGCTACCGACCTTGATGAAACCACCCTACTGCAATACATCGACCGCATTCTGATGTTCTACACACGTACCGCAGATCGCCTACAGCGTACATCGGTATGGATGGAAAACCTTGAAGGCGGCATTGAATACCTCAAACAAGTCGTGATTGAAGACAAGCTCAATGTTGCTGAAGAACTTGAGGCCGATATCGCCCTCAACATCGAAAAATACCAGTGTGAATGGAAAACCACCATCGAAAACCCTGAAAAGATGAAACGCTTCCAGCACTACATTAACAGCGAAGAAATGGACACTAGCCTGTCATTCATCAAAGAACGAGAGCAACGCTTTCCAAAACCCAGTTTGAGCTCTTCTGCTGATTCACAACGTGATGAAAAACGAACTAAGGCTGACCAAATCAAAGTCACGGAAGTTTCGTAAGCTGAATTGCTGGTGAGTGAATCAGTAACAACTAAACCCAATATCGATAGTCGACAGTGGCGCAGCCCAAGAAAACTGCTGTCGGCTATCACCCTAATTAAATTGATTATTAGTTTTATGTTTTGACTAGGAGAAAGTCATGGAAAATTGGACAACCGTATGCAGCACTCGGGACTTAACCCCAAATGGTGGAATTTGCGCCAAAGTAGACGATAACCAAGTGGCTATTTTTTACTGCAAGCGCAGCGACACACTGTATGGGCTCTCTAATTACGACCCTATCGGCAAGGCGAATGTGATGTCACGTGGTATCATTGGTTCATTAAGCGGTGAGCCTTACGTAGCCTCGCCCTTATACAAGCAGCATTACCATTTAGAAACTGGCGCGTGCCTTGAACAACCCGATCTCAAGCTTGTGAAATTTGAAGTTCGCAAGCAAGGAGAACAAGTACAGGTTCTCGCACCACTTGCTATCGCCAGTTAACTAAACGCCGACATCATCATGTAAACGCTTTACAGGCGTGAGCAATTTCGGCATAGGGTTTAGCCACATTAATGCGTTCGAATTTCGGAAGTAGCGCACGAGCTAAAACCGGGTAATTTTCCAGATTTAAAGGATTTAAACCATGGATAACACAAAATTTTCGCTGCTTTCATTTACGGGAAAGATGAAAACCTTACACCTTAGTTGGATGGCCTTTTTTATTACCTTTGTTGTGTGGTTCAACTTTGCCCCACTACTGCAAATGGTGAAAACCTCGCTTGGCCTTTCAACTGAGGAAATCAAAACACTCCTTATTCTCAACGTTGCATTGACCATTCCGGCGCGTGTCGCCATTGGTATGTTAACCGACAGATACGGCCCTAGGCTGGTCTACTCTTCGCTACTCGCGATCTGTTCAATCCCTTGTTTTATGTTTGCTTTGGCAGACTCTTTCATTCAAGCCGCAATTGCTCGTTTCCTATTAGGTTTCATCGGTGCAGGTTTCGTTGTCGGTATTCGTCTTGTGTCTGAGTGGTTCCCACACAATGAATTGGGTACCGCTGAAGGCATTTATGGTGGCTGGGGTAACTTCGGTTCAGCAGCGGCAGCGTTCACACTTCCAACTCTGGCTCTAGCATTTGGTGGCGAAGATGGTTGGCGTTATGCGGTCGGTATTACTGGCCTGATGAGCTTAGCGTTCTCGTTTATTTTCTACAAAAACGTAACGGATACACCAAAAGGTTCGACTTACTTCAAACCTGCTCAAGTAACGGCAATGGAAGTGACATCAAAGGGTGACTTTTTCTTCCTACTTATTATGAAGATCCCGATGTATGCCGCTTTAGCGCTACTGACATGGAAGCTATCACCGAGCAACATCAACATGCTGTCTGACATGGCGGTGTATTCAGTGTATGCAAGTTTAGCCGCACTTTACGTGTACGAAGTGTCGCAAGTTTGGAAGGTAAATAAGAACGTATTCAAAGAAGAAGTACCTGAGATTCACAGATACAAATTCAAGCAAGTTGCTGTGTTGAACGTGTTGTATTTCGCGACATTTGGTTCTGAACTGGCTGTAGTTTCTATGCTGCCGCTGTTCTTCTCTGAAACCTTTGAATTAACACCCGTTCTTGCAGGTATGGTTGCATCAGCTTATGCCTTTATGAACTTGATGTCTCGCCCAGGTGGCGGTTGGATTTCAGATAAGTTCGGTCGAAAACCAACACTGCTTATTCTTACGATTGGTCTTGCTGTGGGTTACTTTGCAATGGGCCAAGTCGACAGCACATGGCCTGTATGGCTAGCGGTTGTGGCTGCGATGGCGTGTTCTTTCTTCGTGCAAGCAGGTGAAGGCGCGGTGTTTGCAACCGTACCTCTAATTAAACGTCGTATGACAGGTCAAATTGCCGGTATGACGGGTGCTTACGGTAACGTGGGGGCGGTGGTTTACCTAACGGTACTTTCATTCGTAAGCTACCAAACCTTCTTCTTAGTGATTGCAGGAACAGCGGTACTAGGCTTTGTAACTCTGATGTTCATGGAAGAGCCTAACGGCCAAATCGCCGAGGTAAACGACGACGGTAGCGTGACCTTGATTAACGTATCGAGCTAACCACTCATTGAATCGGGAGAAGTAACCGGGCTTGCGACACTCGGTTATTTCGTTCAAAGGCTCTGCATTCGCTAGAGCTTTTGTTCTTTCTCAAGTTTGCTCTCAAGCAGATGAGAAAACGGCCAGTTAAGAAGAAGACCAGTTATGACGATTTCATTCAGCCAAGGGCAAGTCATCAAGCCAGAAACCAATAACCAACTGACTTTGAAGTTTGGTGGTTATTCGAATAAAGGCGTACGTGATGAAAACCAAGACGCCATCATTGTAAAACACCCTAAGACTCGCACAGAGCAAGAGCTAAAAGGCAGTGTTGCTTGTATAGCCGACGGCGCAAGTTGCAGTGAGCACGGCCAAAAAGCCAGCCATACCAGCGTAATGCAGTTTATTGATGACTATTACGCCACGCCACAAAGTTGGAGCATTCAACGCTCGGCTCAAAAAATCTTAACTTCACTCAATTCTTGGCTCTTCAATACATCTGTTTCTAATATTCATCCCGCACAGCAAGTTAACCACAATGCGCTCGTTTCCACCTTTAGCAGCGTGATATTGAAATCCAACACCGCGCATATATTCCATGTGGGTGACAGCCGAATTTACCTATTAAGAGATGGTGAACTGCGCCAACTTACTCGCGACCATACTCGTAAAACCATGGGACAGAAGCATTACCTGACGCGAGCTTTAGGCATGGATAACCAGCTCAACGTTGACTACCAAACCCTGCCAATCAAAAAGAATGATTGCTTCATCCTCACATCGGATGGTGTGCATGAGTTTGTCTCGCCCAACACATTCAATGAACACATCGATAAGCCTGGAGCGGATTTCGAATACGCCGCACAGACCATCTGCAATACCGCTTTAAGCCACAATAGCTCAGACAATGTGAGCTGTTTGATAGTCCAAGTCAGTCACCTACCCAAACCATCGTTAATTGAGTTTCATGAAAAGCTCGCCAAACGAGCCATTCCACCCGCATTAAAACTCGGGCAAAGTATCGACAACTTCATGGTGCTTGAGGTGTTGTATGCAGGCTCAAGAAGCCATGTGTATCGCGTGATGCAGAAAGAGACACAAACTGAATTCGTGCTCAAAGTACCTTCCGTTCAATATCATGACGACCCAGCACAACTAAGGGCTTTCTTTAACGAACAGTGGGCGGGCATCTTGCTGAATAACAAGAAAGTCATGAAGGTCTACCCAACGCCAGAGCATTCTCAATTCCTATATCAAATTTGCGAATTGGTTGAGGGGGTCACGCTAAGGCAGTGGATGTACGACAATCCAAAACCATCACTCAATGAAGTGCGCGAAATATTAGAAAAGATCACTCAAGGCATTCGGGTATTACAACGTGCCGACATGGTTCACAGGGATTTGAAACCAGAAAACATCATGGTTCAGCGTGACGGTGATATCAAAATCATCGACCTTGGTGCGGTGTTAGTGAGAGGGATTGAAGAGGGAGAACAAACAGATAAAGAGCCTACGCCATTGGGAGCCGTGAATTACATCGCACCAGAAACTATTAAGCACAACACGGCCACCACAAGCTCAGATCTGTTCTCTATTGCAGTGATCGGTTATGAGATGCTGACGGGCGAATTGCCCTATTCAGCAATGAGCGCGCAATCTCTCAAGCAATCTCGTCATCATCAGTGGGAATACCAACCACTCACACAAAAGCGTGCTGATATACCGGCTTGGGTTGATTTGGTTTTACAGAAAGCGTGTGCCGAATCGCCAAACGAACGTCATCAAGTGTTGGGGGATTTTGTGGAAGACCTTTACACACCAAACCAAAGCTTGGTGAAAAGCAAAGCCAAGCAACCTTTGATAAACCGACACCCAATCCAGTTTTGGAAAGTGTTGGCCTTGTTGCTCGGCGTTATCGCTATCGTAGAGTTAGTTTTGTTACTTGGTTCTAGCTAACGGTTGAGTTCTAGCTAACGGCTGAGCTCTGGCTAACTATTAAACAAAAGCTAGCCGTTAAGCTCTGACTAATTGTTAAATGAAAGCTAGCCTCGCTTAACTAAGCTTCTTGGCACGAGTTCAATACCCGCTTGGTAACGCTTAGCCGATGCATTTAACGCCAAAGCAAAAGCACTATCGGCAATCACTTCAAATTGCTGCGGCAGTGAATGGACTTTAAAAGGTAAGAAATCCAATAAGCGGTTATCACCAAAGGTTGCCAATTTGACTTGATTGATCAACTCTGGCTTTTCGACCATCACATCCAATATACCTTCTAACAAGGTGTAAGACATGGTCACAATCGCATCGGGCACTGTGTCTTTTGCAATCCAACCCTCAAAAATCTCACGCCCTGATTCTCTATCAAAGTGCTCACCATAACCCACAACAGTAGGTTTGTTTTCTGACAACCCGAATTGTTGACCGTACGCTTTGTTTGCCGCTTCAAAACCTAGCTGACGTTCGCGTGAGATATTTAAATCAGGCAGTGCACCTATCAAACCAACACTGTGAATACTGTCATCGAGAATTGAATGGGTCAGTTCAAACGCAGCTTCGAAATCTTCACTGATCACGCAGGCAAAGTGCTCATCATCTAAAGGACGGTCAATCGCAATTACAGGCGTGCCCGAGTTTTGCAACTTTAAGTAGAACTCATTGGCGTCTGGCATTGAGCTCGCCACCAATAAGGCATCGATACGACGGCTCACTAACGCTTCTGCGACTTTACGTTCGGTTTCAGCATCATCATCAGAGCAACCGATCAGGATTTGATAACCCACTTTACGTGAATTCTGTTCTATCAATTTTGCTAAACGCGCGTAACTGCTGTTTTCCAGATCAGGAATAATCAAACCAAATGAACGGCTATTACCAGCACGCAGCGACGAAGCTGCATGGTCTGGACGGTAGTTATATTCGTCGACAACCGCCATTACTTTCTGCTGAGTCTTCTCACTGATTCTGTATTTCTGCGCCTTGCCATTAATCACATAGCTAGCTGTGGTTTTCGACACACCGGCTAATTTGGCAATTTCATCTAGTGTCATATGGGTGACCTGTATTTTGTGCGTAGGATCATATAACCAATCTTCTGATCCTTGGATTAGTTGAATTATAGGCTGAATCGATTCAGTATAAAAGCTGAAAGGATTCAGCAAAATCTGAAAAGTGACTTCAATCATCCTTTTGAATGGATTGAGCGTCATTTGCCGTGATTCAACTTCTCGTTATAAACGAAACTGAAATTACGACACACAGCAAAACTATTTTGGTTAACAGAATTGGCTTTGCTGAATTTTTTTACACCGATTGCTGAACCGATTCAGCTAAGATAAAACAAAGAGCAGCAACAAACAGATATTGCTCTAGACTGAATCGTAGCGATACACAAATTCTCAAGCGATACGCTAAAGAGGCACCATGCTTAAATTATCAAAATCTGACATCACTCTTGGTCAAACGGCCGATGACAAATTCAAAGCTATCCAGAACATTGCTGGCGACCTAACCGCGAAAGGCCTAGTTGACTCTGGCTACGTTGAAGGGATGCTGAACCGTGAAAACCAGAACTCTACGTTCCTAGGTAACGGCATCGCGATTCCTCATGGCACCACTGACACGCGTGGCCTAGTAAAAGAGACAGGCGTTGCAGTACACCACTTCCCTGAAGGCATTGATTGGGCAGACGGTAACCGTGTTTACGTAGCAATTGGTATTGCGGCGAAATCTGACGAGCACTTAGGCATCCTTAAGCAGCTAACTAAGGTTCTAGCGGCAGACGGTGTTGAAGAGAAATTAAAGCAAGCGAAATCAGAAGACGAAATCATCGCCCTACTTAATGGCGAAGTTCAGCTAGAAGCCGACCTAGACGCATCTTTGGTTCAGCTATTGTTCCCTGCTAGCGACATGGTTCAAATGTCTGCAGTTGCGGGCGGCCTTCTTAAGAATACTGGCTGTACTGACAACGCGTTCGTTGCCGACCTAGTAACAAAAACACCGACTCACCTAGGCCAAGGCCTGTGGTTGTTAGGCAGCGATAAAGGCGTAACTCGCACTGGCGTATCGTTTGTTTCAACGGCAAACCATTGTGAGTACGAAGGCACACCAGTGAAAGCATTGGTCGCATTCGCAGCTTGTAACAGCGCACACCAATCTATTCTGGCAAACCTAAGCAAAATGGTTTTCGAAGGTAAACAGCAACAACTGTTGACTGCTGACATTGCACAAGTAATTGGCCTTCTAAAAGGTGAAGCAGTTTCTACAGCCTCTCAAGACGATGACAACTGCGCCGTATTCAAAATCAAAAATGCACATGGCCTACACGCTCGTCCAGGTGCAATGTTGGTGGCTGAAGCGAAGAAATTCGAATCAACTATCCGCGTTTCAAACCTAGATGGCGACGGAAAAGAAGTGAACGCGAAGAGCCTGATGAAAGTCATCGCACTTGGCGTTAAACACGGCCACCAACTTCAGTTTGTTGCAGAGGGTGAAGATGCAACACAAGCACTTGAATCGATTGGCAAGGCTATCGCTTCAGGCCTTGGCGAAGGTTAAGGAGTCGATATGTCTGATAAACAAATCAAAGCCGTTACCGTAACGCTAAACCCGGCTCTCGACTTAACTGGCGCTATCGACGCACTAAATGTGGGTTCAGTGAGCCTAGTAAACAAAGGCTCTCTACATGCAGCGGGCAAAGGCGTTAACGTAGCAAAAGTGCTTTCAGAGCTTGGCGCTAAAGTGACCGTAACTGGTTTCCTTGGTCGCAATAACGAAGAAGCATTCTGCCAACTGTTTGAACAGATGGGCGCAACTGACCGCTTTATCCGTGTCGACGGTGCGACTCGCATCAACGTGAAATTAGTAGAGAACTCAGGTCAAGTGAGCGACATCAACTTCCCGGGTGTTCCTGTTGATGCTGACGCTATCAAAGCGTTTGAAGAAACCTTGTTAGAACTGGCTGAAACTCACGATTACTTCGTGATTGCAGGCAGCTTACCACAAGGCGTATCACCAGAGCTTTGCGCTTCTTGGGTACAACGCTTGCGTGACCTAGGTAAAAAGGTGTTGTTCGACAGCAGCCGTGACGCACTGAAAGCCGGTATCAATGCACAACCTTGGTTAATTAAGCCAAACGATGAAGAGCTTTCTCAGCTGTTCAATGCCGAACTGACAACACGTGACCAGTGCCAACACGCAGGCCAAGCCCTAAGTGAAAAAGGCATCGATAACATCGTGGTATCACTTGGTGCAGAAGGCGTGATGTGGCTTAACCAAGGTGAATGGCTACATGCTCAACCGCCGCGTATGCAAGTGGTAAGCACAGTAGGCGCAGGCGACACCTTGGTTGCTGGCCTATGTTGGGGTCACATGCAACAGATGCCAAAACCAGAACTTATTAAATTCGCAACCGCCCTATCTGCTCTAGCAGTTTCACAGGTAGGCGTGGGCATCACCAGCCAACAAGAGCTGGATTCAGTACTACAAAATATCCAATTACAGTCGCTTAGTGCTCCAACTAGCCAGTTAGACATAAGCAAATAGGACAAAAGGTTTATTATGAATATTACCATTATCACAGCTTGCCCTAGTGGCGTAGCAAACAGCATCATCGCCGCAGGCTTGTTAGAGCAAGCGACAAAAGCACTGGGTTGGAACGCCGCTATTGAATGTCAATCAAGCGTGCTACCTGACTCAACCGTATCGCAAGACACTATCGACAGCAGCGACGTCGTGGTTATCGCAGCTAACACCAACGTTGATAAAGCGCGCTTTGTCGGTAAGAAAGTGTACCAAGCGGCTATCTCTGAATGCACCGCTGATACAAAAGCATTTCTAGAGAAAGCGGTAGCAGGAACAACAGTACTAGACGCTTCTCAAGTTGAAAGCACTGTTGAAGTGACCGGTACGTCTCCAAACTCTTCTACAACAGCAAGCACAGGCAGCAAAAAAATCGTAGCGATTACCGCTTGCCCGACTGGTGTTGCACATACCTTTATGGCAGCTGAAGCGCTTGAAGCAGAAGGCAAACGCCTAGGTCACCAAATCAAAGTGGAAACTCGCGGCTCTGTAGGTGCGAAGAACCAACTGACAGACCAAGAAATCGCAGACGCTGATCTTGTTATCATCGCAGCCGACATCGACGTTCCACTGGATCGTTTTAACGGCAAAGCGCTATACAAAACGACAACGGGTCCTGCACTTAAGAAGACGAAGCAAGAAGTTGAGAAAGCTTTTGCTGAAGCTAAACCATACCAACACACAGCATCTTCTAATGCAGCACCCGCTGACGAGAAGAAAAGCGTGTACAAGCACCTAATGACAGGTGTATCTCACATGCTTCCTGTGGTTGTTGCGGGTGGTTTGATCATCGCTCTTTCTTTTGTATTCGGTATCGAAGCGTTTAAAGAAGAAGGCACACTAGCTGCAGCATTGATGACAATCGGTGGTGGTTCTGCATTCGCACTGATGATTCCTGTTCTTGCTGGTTTCATCGCATTCTCAATTGCTGACCGCCCGGGTCTGGCTCCAGGTCTAATCGGCGGTATGCTGGCTAGCTCAACGGGCGCAGGTTTCCTAGGTGGTATCGCAGCAGGTTTCATTGCCGGTTACGCAGCGAAATTCATTGCCGACAAGGTTCAACTTCCACAGTCTATGGAAGCGCTTAAGCCTATTCTGATCATTCCGTTTATCGCGAGTTTGTTCACTGGTTTGGTGATGGTTTACATCGTAGGTGGTCCTGTTTCTGGCGTGATGAGCGCGATGACCACTTTCCTAAACAGCATGGGAACGTCTAATGCGATTCTTCTGGGTGTGATTCTAGGCGCAATGATGTGTTTCGACCTTGGTGGCCCTGTAAACAAAGCGGCTTACACATTCGGTGTTGGTCTACTGGCTTCGCAAACTTACGCACCAATGGCAGCAATCATGGCAGCAGGTATGGTTCCTGCGCTAGGTATGGGCCTTGCGACTTTCCTAGTGAAAGACAAGTTTGAAGCTGGCGAACGTGAAGCAGGTAAAGCATCATTCGTTCTTGGTCTATGTTTCATCTCTGAAGGCGCAATCCCATTCGCAGCGAAAGATCCAATGCGTGTTATCCCAGCTTGTATGGCAGGTGGTGCACTAACTGGCGCTCTATCAATGATGTTTGGTGCACAGCTAATGGCTCCACACGGCGGCTTATTCGTACTACTGATTCCTGGCGCTATCTCTCCAGTTCTTATGTACCTAGTGGCGATTGCAGCGGGTACAGCAGTAACAGGCTTTGGTTACGCAGCTCTTAAAAAGATGAGCGATTCTAAGGCAACTGCAGAGGCTTAATCCCCCTACTCTGGTTAACGGTTCAATCCGATAACCAGAGGCTCTTGATAAACTGTTCCTTAAAACAAAGGCTCCTCATTTGAGGAGCCTTTTTATTATTCGTATAAAACCGGCAGCTGGAAAGAGAAAGTAACTCCCTCCACATCGTCATCATCTATGTGGCGAATCATCTCCACCAAATAGCCATTCACATCTAACTGTAAACCTTGCTGATTAACCGCATTAAATAGCGCTTCTAAGGCGGTGCTATAAGCCACATCTGAAACCAGATAAACATCGCTACATAAGTAGTAGCCTTTAGGGACGATCTTGTCGTAACGGTCTCTGGCGACTTGCCAGTTTCCGATTTCAGCGTCGATGTCATCCCACTTATTATTCATTTGCTTGATCGGTGTGGTGCCCATCAAGTGCGTCGATTTCTGACCATAGATTTCAAACACGGTGTCCCAATCAGGATCTTCCAGCTTAAGCTTTTTCATACCGCGTTCCGGATACCAAACCAACTCTGTCGGCATCGACTTAACCAGTTCTTTTTCCATTGAAGACTGCACACCCGGATGCGCCAATCTCAGGATGAAATCCGCCGTCTCCTTGGGTGTCGCGTTGTAGCCCATCTCTCGAATATGTTTTGCCGTAACCCCTAATTCACGCTTCAGCGCCTTACCTAAAGACTGTGAGGATGAGAAGCCGCAATACTGAGCTATTTCAATCACGCTCCACGGTTCATCATTGATCAACAGACTCACTGCGATTTGTAATCGAACGCGACTCAAATATTGTCCCGGCGTTTCGTTGAACAGCTCAGTAAACTGACGATGAAAGTGATAAGGCGAAATCGCGCTTTCGGTGGCTATCTCTTCCCATGTACGACGTTCACCCCACTCTTCATGCATTAAGGTAAGTGCATGGCCAAAGCGTTTTTGAAGGTGCTCTGGTAAAGATTCAATCAATGCAATCTCTGGCACCAGTTTAAAGCCAGGCACTGAGTGATAGTCAGGTTTGCTCTGTTGCGTCATACGGTCTTTGTTCTCAGGTACATTGGGGTTGCTCTCGAACAGCTTGGCTTCACTATCGTCTTTGTCCTTAATAAAATCAATCACGAGCGATCCAAACTGAGTGCTTCTAATGAATCTTGTTCGCTAGGTTCTTTTTCAATTAGATTTTCAAGTAAAGGCGGCTTACGGCAAAACAGGCCAAGGAGCACAGGGATCAAAATCAGAGTTACTGCTGTGGCAAACAACTCGCCAAACACCAAGGATACCGCCGCTGGTTTCAAGTATTGCGCCTGTTCAGCAGTTTCACTTAGCAATGGTAACAACCCACATACAGTGGTAATCGTGGTTAAGAAAATCGCTCTTAAACGGCTGGTACCCGCAATGACTAAAGCTTGCTGTAACGGCACACCTTGGCGATATTCACTATTAAAGCGAGTGATCAGCACCAGCGAGTCGTTAATCACGATACCTGTCATGGCCATCATGCCGAACATTGAGAGAATGCTGATGGGCAAATCCATCAAGTAGTGACCAAAAATAGCGCCTGCAAAACCAAACGGTATGACCGCCATGATGATCATCGGCTGCCAATAAGACTTCAATGGCACCGCCAACAAAATGTAGATCATCAATAGAGTCAAAATCATTGCTGATTTAAAGCCATCCGACACTTCCCCTATCTCTTCAAACTCACCGCCCGCTTTGATGGTTACGCTTGGATATTGTAGGTGCAGAGACTCAATCGTATCTTCGAGTTGCTCACGTGTTTTCTCTGGTGATTGCAGGTCGCGGTTCTGCTTCCAATACAGATTGATCACTTGTTCTCGGTCGCGACGGTAAACCACTTGCGGCTCTTGCTCATGACGAAATTCAGCAATATCGCCCATCATCACACTGCCACCGTTCGGCAACATAATGATGGCTTGCTGTAGCTGAGCTAAGGTTCTGCGCTCCTCTCTTGGATATTGCAGCAGCACCTTGGTCTCTTGCCCATTTTCTAATAGGCGATGGACTTCTCTTTCGCCAAACGCTTCGCCTGCTAGCTGAGCCAGTTTCGCTTGAGTTAACCCTAGCTGCTGGCCATATTGATTCAATACCAAACGAACTTGCGGTAACCCATCCTGACCATCATCGTAAACATCCGAAACGCCTTTTAGCAAAGCGAGAGTATCTGCTAGCTGTTCACTCACTCTTGATGCAAGCTCACGATCATTAGAGGAGATCGTTAAGAATGTGCCACCAGCAGGCTCCTCTGCTGCGCTGAATTTCACCGAATAAGCGCCTTCTATTTGGCCTGTATTTTCTCGCCATCGCTTCAACAGTAAGTTACCCGGCAATAAGCTTAAAGATTCATTGGTGAGCTCGGCGGTCACTTCAATTTCACCATAACCATCAGACCACGCAAGTAGGTTTACCACAGGCTTTTCTTGTAATGGGTAATCGTCCATCAAGCCTTTCTCAACCTGCGTCATCGCTTGCTCTACTTGCAACAAAGCTTGGCGCTGCAGTGGCAACGGCGCGCCATCTTCCAGTTCAATAACCGCAGTGATGTAGCGCCCCGGAATTTCAGGGAACAACGCACTGCGAATCGCACCATTCGACCACATGCCATAAGCCAATGCGATAACCGCCACAAACCCAAGCAAAAACGCCACTTTGTAACCAAGTGAAAACTCCAATACTGGCTTGTAGATGTTGAGATTAAACCACTGCAACCCGCCTTGAGCGGCATTCTGAATTTTGGCGAAGATACTTGTAGATGGCTTTTTCACAGAGAGCTGAGCCAAGTGTGACGGTAGAATAAATTTGCTCTCGATAAGTGAGAAGATCAAAGCGAAGATCACCACAGCCGAAAATCCAGCAAGCACCTTGGCTAACTCATTGTTAACCCAGAGCATTGGAGAGAATGCCGCAATTGTAGTGAGCACACCAAACACGGTTGCGACTGACACGGAATGAACGCCCTGCCAAGCCGCTGTTTTTCCATTTATATTAGAGGGGCCGTTTATATTAGGAGAATAGCCGACGTTACCCGTCCGTTTTTCATGTATCGCTTCCCCTACAACCACAGCATCGTCCACCAGCACACCGAGCACCAAGATAAAGCCAAATAGAGTGATATCGTTGATGCTGTAGTTAAACCACTGCATTGCGGCGAGCGTTCCTGTAAGTGCTATCGGAATCCCCATCGCGACCCAAAACGCGAGCCTAATCTCAAGAAATATCCCAAGTAAGATCAGCACAATTATCAGGCCTTGCCATGCATTTTCGCTCAAACGAAACAGCTGCTCTTCAATGTAAGGTGCCATGTCAGCCATGGTATTCAGCTCTATATCCGACGGCAAAATCGCGCGTTGCGCATCCAGTGTTTCACTGATCGCTTCGCTGACTTTAAGCAGATTGTCGGTTTGGCTAGTACTGACCAATAACGCGATGGCGTTAGAGCCGTTGTTACGCACGATAGAGCCGCTGTATTGGTAGCCACGGGTCAGCTTGGCGATGTCTCCCAATTGTATTTTCCCGTTGCTTCCCGAAATCACGACAAGCTGATTCAGTTTCTGCACATCATCGGCGTAACCGTCACCACGAATCACCATTCGGCCTTTGTCACTAATTAGCTCACCGCTGCGAGACTCAAGTGAACGCTGCTCAACTAAACTTGCGAGATCTTCCAAGCTCAGCCCTAACGCTTTAAGTTGGTCAGGATCAGGCTCGATAACCAGTTGAGATGTGCGAGTTCCCCAATTTGATACCTTCGAGATACGCGGATTCTTCTTCAGTGCTTGTTCAAGTTGCTTGGCGATAGGTTGCAGCTCATCATCAGTTCTTGGCCCTGATACCACAACAAACGCGGTTAAGTTGGTAAATTCGTTACGCACCACTTGTGGTCTTTCTGCTTGCACAGGAAAGCCATTGATAGCATTGACTTGATTACGAATGTCATCCAACAGCTTGTCTAAATCTGTACTGCTGGTTTTACGTACCTCAACTCTAGACACGCCAGCACTCGATTGGCTTGTGATCTGTTTGATGCCAGCAATGCCGCTGATCGATTCTTCGATTCGCTGGGTAACACTCTCATCGATCTGTTGCGCCGTACCGCCAGGGTAAGTAACACTGATACTGATGGAAGAGGGAGCGATTTGTGGAAACGACTCGACACGCAACTGCCCAAACGCCAACACACCACTGATAACAATCGCCATCATCAACAAATTGGCGGCGACTGGGTTATTAATAAACCATTTTGTCATCCAACTCATTGGTTTGATTCCTTAATCTGTGCTGCATCAGATTTGCCAGCAAGCATGCCTTCAGAATGAACTTCATTGAATCTAGGCTCGACTTGCTTACCAATTAGCATTGAAGAAAGCGGATATTGCACCACGCGACGAGTCTTATCACTTTGATCGTTGAAGCGAATATCAAGCTCTTGGCTGCCTTGCCCGATAAGCGTTACCGACTCTTTTCGTAAACGATTACCAACGTCTAACGTCCATACATACCCGTCTCGCGTCATCGCACTTAAAGGCACGCTGACTACGTTATCCTTCAGCCCCAGATTAACCACCGCCTGAACCTGTTGATTTGGAAACAGTCTTGGCTTGCTTTGATAAGGCGCCTCAACCGAAAGCACGACTTGTTTTTGACGAGTGACCGAATCAACTTGCGGAGACACATAGCGCACCTTTGCAGGCCACCGATTCCCAGAGCGGTTCACCACCATGATACTTGGCTCACTCAGAGCGGCTTGGACTTGTTGCCAATGCATTTCAGAGATAGGCAACTCAATATCAATCGAATCACTGGAAGCCAATTCAAAGGTCACTTGCCCCGCCTCTACCCACTCTCTCGGGCTAATGTGGCGCTTCATGACTACCGCATCAAAAGGCGCGGTGATCACTGACTCTTCCACTAGCTTCTTCGCACTTACGTAAGCTTGTTTGGTTTGTTGCAGGTTAGCTTTTGCAGCAAGCATTTGAGGCTCTCTACGAGCAAAAGACGAACTCGTTTTCGGGTTCAGCATTTTTAACGCGACCGTTTGCTCATGCTTAACCTGCTTCAACTCCAATTCCGCTTGTTTCAATGAGCTCAACGCCTGAGCCAAATTAGCATCAACTGCGCTAGTATCTAACCTTGCTAACACATCGCCTTTGTTAACCAAATCCCCCGGTTCAACGCTTTCATCTAGCCATTTCAACTGTGCGCTACTGGACGCTTTCAACTGCACAGGCCAACGAGCAGCAGTTACACCTAATACCGTTAGCGTCGATTGATGCTGTGATGGTGTCACCTCTAACACTGAAACTGGGGCAAGGACGGCTTCTTTCTTCACTGGCTGGGTAGCTTCAGGTTCCAATTCATCTACGACAATCAAGGCGATAAAGATAGCCGCACAACCGACTAATACCGAAAGTGGCTTTTTAAATTTCATAAGGCATCTCCTTGGTAGCCTGTTGGACGGAGGTATGATTGAGTCGTTGACTAATTTCAGTAAGACGAGAAAGGGTTTGTAGCGTGATTGGTAGCATCACTGCGGTTTCAACAAACTCCAGTGAATAAGTGACGATGGAGAACACTTGACCAGCAGTCGGCTCGATAAGCTGACTCACCATCCATAAATTGCCGATGACCGCGCCAAACAACACGATAAAGATCAGGCCATAGACAACAGCTTCGGTGTCTGAGAGCTTGATTTCACACTGTTTTAGTCGTTCAAAGTGCCAACGAAGCGCGGACAAGCGAACGCCACTCAGCAATTGAACTTGCTGTTCCACTTGATCATTAAACTGGCCATTAAGTTGGGTAAAGGTTCGGTGGAACACGCCATAGATCGCGAGCATCGACAGCCCTGCAAACAACATGCAAAGCGCCAATGAAAAATGGAATGTAGAGAGAATCACCACAGTCGCAACAAGCTGAACCACGGCCGTCATCAAAGCAGGTAAATCGTCTTCTAAGAAATCAACCAACTCACGCGACATGGTGAGTCGAGCATCTTTGGTTGATACAGATAAGCTACGCAGGTTTCGCTCCACGATATTCGCCAGTGTGACCCGAATCGCCCCATAAACACGGGTATCGTAAAACCGACGAACGACACTGATGATCACCAGTACAAAAAGAATCAGTGCCAACATCATCAAAGGCTGAAAGCTTTGGTTTAACACGCCGTCGATGGCGTAACCAATAAACAACGGCAACAGAATAAGCATCACGTTTTCAGCTAAGACCATTAACCAAGTCGCAGCAACCTTTAATGGGTTAAGCCGAATAATCGTCAGTAGAGAGATGGGATATTTGAATAGCATTATTGAGCCCATAAATGAATATGGCGTCAGTATTACCAATTCGGCATGGGAAAAAGTGTCCCAAATTGCTGTGTTAGGTAGGTAGTTTACAATTAACCACGGTTATCTTTTATTTACCAAAGGTCCCTTATTGTCACTCATAAGAAACGTTAGTGTGGACAGTGGTAACTATCTAGATATGTATTGCTATTTGATGGTGAACCTAATCAACATATTAATACACTAGGCGCTGCAGTTGTGGCGTTTTATTACAGGGGAATAGCTAGTGAAACTAACATTTCAATAAGAAGTCGATGAGCAAAACGAGAGGTGTACCGGCACACCCGACAGTACGTTTATTCGTTACGTATTGTCGGGCGAAAAATTGAATTAACTGGTTAGCGCTTCTTCAAACACACCTAACTCGCGACCAAGCCACGTAGCACGAACGGTATGATCTAAGGTCTCTTCGCCCCCCGTTACTGGGTGAATCAGCACTGACATATCTCCTCGTGCTTGCTCAAGCCACTCAACAAATCCAGATTCTTTATTAACAAAATGGACCTCAAACATTGGCATTTTATGTGGGCCTACCAAGCGCTGTATCAATGGATAAACCTCTAATACATCCTTACGCTCTGTAATAATTTTCTGACGTAGTGTCTCAGCTTGCTCTGCAAATCGCAGAGGGAAATAAACGTGACCGTGGTACATGGCACCATCCTTTAGAATTATGATATCGCGATTTTATACCTAAACCGCCTTCAATAGCTAAAGATAATATAATTTGCCCGCGCCATCGATTCTAAAAAATAAAGGGGCCATGCCTAGGTTTAACGTTCTATGCCTTACCTTCAAATTAAAACTCCCCTAGATAACAAGCTTGCTCGATCTAACTGCACATTGATGTCGAACTAGCTGTGACACACTATTGAATATCAGCCCCACCAAAAACAGCGTGATGACAATGCTGGCGCCACTTGGCAAATCGTAATAAGCCGACACCGCTAAGCCCGATAAAATACCGACAGTGCCAATCCCAATACTCGCGATAAAGAAGCGAACGCCTTTATAGGCAGCTGCACATAACGCAGGAATCACCAGTAACGCAAACTCCAAATATATCCCAGTCAGCTTTACGGTGATCGGCATCAAAATAGCGAAAATAAGATAAAAGCCACTTCCCTGCATAAATTCAGGCTTTACGCTAATCAACACCAACATCGCGGTCGTGATTATTGCCAATGGCCAGACATCATCCCAGGTAGACCACAACAGCTGCCCGTTAAGAATGCCTTGAATAAAATCGGCGCCATGAGGATCTTTGCTGACCAATAAAATAGCCAACGAAGCAGACACCACAAACAAACTTCCTATCATTGGTTCTAGGTGTTGTTTGTAACGCTTTTCCATTAACGCAATTAATCCGCACAGCAATAATGACATGACCCACGGGCCAATCATCTCTGCAAACCAAGAGCCGCGAAGCAGCGTATGTTGGCTAAACCAATACTGACTCAAAGCAGCACCAAGAGCAGCCACTTGTGCAACAGCAAGATCAATAAAGATGATCTGGCGCTTGAGGACTTGCTCCCCAAGCACAATGTTGCCGACTAATGCAATTAATCCACACAATACCGCAGGTGCCAGCCAGCTATATTCCATCAACATCACGAGCTCTCAGACGTATCTGAATCGACCAAGGTATCCAACAACTCATCAATCACTTGATCGTACATCTCATCTAAGCTCTGACCTTCTGCAACCGTCAATGGTAGCTGTAACGTAGGCTTATTGATTTGCTGGTTAAGCCAATTAGCAGGACGTTGGTCTTGATGTGAGGAATACACAATCGCATCAAACGAAGCAGGATCCAACTTGGTCAATGACTGTAAATGTGACGTAGTCGGTGATATTCCCGGTTTAGGTTCTAAGTCAGCAATTTGCGCCATATTTAACCAGTCAAAGAGGTAACGATATGTAGCATGATAACCGACCACTTTTTTACCTTGTAACGGCTCAGCTTTAGTTTCCCACTCAGCCAATTTATTACGCCAGCTGGCACGAAACTTCATGCCATTTCGCATGTAAATATGTGCATTTTCAGGATCAACCCATTGTAATCGCTTGGTGACTTCTCTTGAGATAGGGATCATATACTCAGCAGCAAACTGGACATGTGGGTTTCCATGAGCGTGGATATCGCCCATGCTTCGATCTACGTGGTCATGGGTATCAAGCATATCAACCATATCGCTCGCGTATAACATGGTTGGTGCGCTATCTTGAACTGCAGGGTTACCACTACGTACCTGCAACATTGGCAACCAGCCTACTTCTAATTCAGACCCTGAACACATCGCTAAATCAGCTTGACGAATTTTGGCAATAAGTGATGGCCTTGCCTGAACATAGTGAGGATCTTGCTTCGCGGTGGTGGCCGAGTAGATATTAGCATCAGGTGCGTGGCTATGTATCAATGCCTTCCACTCTGGCTCACAGACGAATATGTTCAACGCCATCGCAGGCGAAGATACCATTATTGATGAGGATACAACGGCAACACCTGTTGCCATTGTTAGGAGTAAATTCCTAGAAAGCATGAGCACCATGTGCTCCAAAGGTCATTACGTACTGCAAAGTGAAGACATCATCAGTCTCTTTGCTTTTATTTTCAACGCGAGAGTATTGTGCTCTAACTGTGCCAAAATGAGACGAGTCCCAAGCAAGCATTACGTCCGCTTCTTTGTCGTTCATTGCAGTAAAGTGCATGTGGTCTCCGTGTGCATGACCATCGTAGCTTTCCGCTTCACCGTAACGCAGACCTGCTGACCAACTAGGGTTGAATCGGTAGACACCCGATACATAGTAACCAGCTAGTGTATCTGGTGATTCCGCGTCATTTTTGTATTTGTCATCGACAATGCCATCTAACAGCATATACTCAGCTGCAAGCGTGAAATTTTGGTATTTGTAGTTACCACTTGGCGCCCATTTCCAAACAAAGTCCGCACCATATAAGTTTGAACCTGTTACCGCTGCGCCGTGACTATGATCATGGTCATGCCCGTGATCATGATCGTGATCTTCAAATTCACGCACTTTTCCGTTTTCGTTACGTAAATAGCTCAGACCAAACTGCCAGCTTGAAGATTCTGAAAAGTCGTCACCCAGCTTAAGAGTTGTAGTGTAAACACCCACGTCAGATCCATCATCAACGGAAGATATCTTGCTGCCACTTAGGGCTTCAACACCAAACTTTACATACAGATCGGTAGGAAGCACGATGTTCGCACGAACACCATCATCGTAATAATGGGAACCTAAGAATGTACGGTAAACAGCAGGACGCTCAACGAAACTATCGGTATGCATGTGTTGGTTATTCATGTAACCAAAGTCGGATAGGAAGCGACCGCCTCGAATACTTAAACCGTAAGGCATGGTCAATGTTTCAATGAACGCCTCTTCGATCAGTAACTCTGTCTCATCATCATGACTTTCAATTACTGTGGTTAAAGAACCGTAAAACTTATCGTCAATATTTGCCGACATGTTCAGTTCTGTATGACCAAGACCGAACCCTTCCGCTCGTTCCGAGTTGTTTCTCTGTCCATCTTGATAATAACCGTCAAGAACCACGCCAATTTGAGGGTTCGACAATGTGTCAGCAAAAGCAGAGGAAACGAGCAAGCTTCCAACCGCTAGAGAAACCAATTTTTTATTCACAACTTCTTCCTTTTTAAAGTACATCGGTCAATTAACAATTGTTATGTTATAACGTACCAATAATAAATTAACCAGTAAAATGTAAAAAAATATGAAAAAACCAACTAATAGAGAGTTGGTGCGCCGAATAGAAAAAGAAAAAGAGGGTTAATAATCAATACTTTAAATAACATTCTGTAATAAGTAGTACGAATTAAAAATTTGGAAGCACGTGGTAACGCTTTTGTTCGGAAGACTGGTGCAGAAAGAAACGAAGGTATGAGATGAAATTTAGATACTAGAGTTTGCGTTAACATTAGCAGTTAAAACAAACTCTCATTATATGAGATAGATTATCTCTTTAAAGTCACTACGGGCGTAGCTTTAACACACGATCAATATCTTCAGCAGAATGGCGCTCTGGTACTTGCTCCCACTCTTCGCCAAATGAACGGTTAACCACTCGGCCGCGCTGAAAACCTTCACGAGCTTCAAGTTGCTTCGCCCAACGAACAACATTGGTGTAAGACTCCACTTGTAAGAACTCTGCTGCGTCATAAATTTTGCCAAGCACTAAGTTGCCGTACCAAGGCCAAATCGCGATATCTGCAATAGTCAGCTCTTCGCCCGCAACAAAAGTGTTATTTGCTAACTGTTTGTCTAACACGTCTAGCTGGCGCTTCGCTTCCATCGCAAAACGGTTAATTGGGTACTCTTGCTTTTCATCCGCGTAAGCGTAGAAGTGACCAAAACCACCACCAAGGAAAGGTGCCGAGCCTTGTGCCCAGAATAACCAGTTAATGGTTTGCGTTCTTGCCGCCCCTTCTTTCGGTAAGAAGTGACCAAATTTTTCAGCCAGATGCATCAAGATAGATGCCGATTCAAAGACATTGACATCTTCATCGCCAGACTTGTCGACAAGCGCTGGTATTTTAGAGTTTGGGTTGACACCAACAAAGCCAGATGAGAATTGATCCGACTCACCAATATTGATCAAGTACGCATCATATTCAGCTTCTTTAACACCCGCCGCCAACAGCTCTTCTAGCATGATAGTCACTTTCTGACCGTTAGGTGTGCCAAGAGAATACAGTTGCAAAGCATGGTCACCAACAGGAAGCTCTTTATCAAATCGAGCGCCAGATTCAGGGCTGTTAATGTTTGCCCACTTATTACCACCAGCAGTATCGTTAACCCAAACTTTTGGCGGTGTGTATTGTTGTGACATGATATTTCCTTATTAATATAGGGTCTCATAAACTGATATTAGGTCACATGTCCTTGGTTAAAACCCCTGAATACGATTTATTTTCAAACTGTTAAGCATGGCTTATTCCAGAAAGACATAACCCGTTTACCGAGAGGATTCATGTAAAAGGTAAGCACCTATTCGAATCTTGTTTCGAACCTCATTTAATGTTGGTCAATCTAGAGCATCATTTAGCAACGACAGTCCTACCCGTTCAAGAAAGCTGTGATAAAATCGGGAGATTACAATTGATAAGGATTTGGCAATGTCTTCTGATTACACCGGCTCGAGTGCAGCGTACGCTCGCCAAGAGAAAGGCTACCGCGAAAAAGCACTAAAACTGTACCCATGGGTTTGTGGTAAATGTGCACGAGAATTCGTTTACTCGAACTTGAGAGAGCTGACCGTTCACCACGTCGATCACGACCATACAAACAACCCTGAAGACGGCAGTAACTGGGAGCTTCTTTGTCTTTATTGCCACGATCATGAACACTCAAAGTACACAGATCATGACCGTTACGGCGTTGATGCCAAAGCCCGTTTAGATGACCACCAATCAGCGACACATAACCCTTTCGCCGATCTAGCGAAGTTGATGAAGAAGTAAGCGCTTCCTTCCTTGTAAAAACGAGTCGCTCGAATAACAAGAAACCCCAGTCTGTCGCCATACTGGGGTTTCTTTTATCTGCCCTACAAATTCAGCGAGGCAAGATCAAAAAAGCCTTCCGAAGAAAGCTTTTTAAGAATCAAATAGAATTATGCTGCCGCTTGCTTACGAGACTCTTCTATCTGCTTAGCGCGTTTTTTTAGCGTCAACTTATCGCGGTATGCAAACCAAACGTAAGACACAACCACTAAGAAGAATAGGTATGACAATGAGAAAATGAACGGCGATTGAATGATGTCATTCGAGATACCCCAAGAAACACCGATAACCGTCACAGCGATTTTCGCGAAGAAGCCACACATTAATAGCACTAGAGCTAACTGCGGGAAACGCGTGCTGCGAAATGCAAGCCAATAGCAACTACCCACCGCTAATGCAGCAATATAAAAGCCAAACAAGAAAGAGTGAATATGGTCAGCTGCAGCCAAACCACCAGAAATTGACATCAATAGAATTAAAAACAGTTTCATAATATTCGCCTCGCCATAAGTTGGAAACGCATCCTTTCAAATTTGGAATCTTTGTTTGTGTGTTATTTTCTCACTTTCTCTCGACAACACAACCCCTTAAATCGAACAAAATGTAAGCAAAAGTACACACCACAACCACCTTTAACAAGTGTTTAACAATTTGTATTTAATTGGATTCCGTTACCCCTTGTCTCATATGAACAAAGCGCTATTTTGATTTATTTTGTTACACAATATTAACTTTATAAAAAATTTAAAATAATTCGAAAATCTGTGATATCCGCACGAAATACACGGCTACTCAGAAACCATGACTCAATAATCCCAAAAATAATAAGATGACGGCGCTAAAAAAAACAAAATAGAAAGGTGTTGAAAACAATTTAAAAACCAACAAAAAACACCCTGTTAACAAAGAAATCTTAATTGACCAAAAACAGAAAAATAGATTCCAATCACATTTTTATTGGTTATAATCCGCGCTCTTTTGCGTCACCTGTTGAAAAACGCAAACTAATTTTGAAGAAATAACCACAATAACCCGTCGTTAGTTAAGTGACTCTCCACATGATTGATGACAAAACTGAGAATAAAAATGAGCAAGATTGATAAAGCAACACGTATCCTGCTAGCAGGCTTCTGTATCAACCTTTGTCTTGGCATCCTGTATGCTTGGAGTGTATTTAACAAGGCGCTAGTGACTGAAGCTGGTTGGAGTGCTGCTGAAGCGTCTTCACCTTACGCTATTGCAACTATCACATTCTCTGTTTGTCTTCTTATTGCAGGCATCCTACAAGACCGCATGGGGCCACGTAAGATCCTTATTCTAGGTACAGCGCTTACAGGCCTGGGCATGATTGCTTCTGGTTTTGCTACAACGCCTATGATGCTAAACCTAACGTTTGGTGTGATGACAGGTGCTGGTATCGGCTTCGGTTACGCTTGTCTTTCTCCATCTGCAATGAAGTGGTTCCACTCTTCTAAGAAAGGGATGGTTAACGGCCTAATCGCAGCGGGCTTCGGACTTGCTGCTATTTACCTAGCGCCAGTAACTTCTGCGCTAATCAACAGCATGGGTATCCAAACAAGCTTTATGATTCTTGGTGTTGGTGTACTTGCAATTGCAGTACCTCTAGCAGCAACGATCAACAACCCACCTGCGGATTACACGCCAGCTGAGCCTAAAGTAAAAGCAGGCCAAGCTCCTAAATCGGTTAAGAAGACTGAAGACCTAACGTGGAAAGTAATGCTGAAGACTCCTCAGTTCTACTCTCTATGGATCATGTACGCATTTGCTGCTTCTGTTGGTCTTATGATCATCGGTAACATCACTACGATTGCTAGCGTTCAAGCGAACCTACCAAACGCCGTTTACTTAGCGTCTATCCTTGCTGTATTCAACTCAGGCGGCCGCGTTGCTGCGGGTATGCTTGCAGATAAAATCGGTGGCGTACGTACTCTACTTCTAGCGTTCATCCTTCAAGGCGCGAACATGGCTCTATTCGCTACGTTCAACTCTGAATTCACGCTAATCATTGGTACGGCTATCGCAGCTGTTGGTTACGGTACGCTTCTAGCAGTATTCCCAACACTTACTGCTGAGTTCTACGGCCTGAAAAACTACGGTACTAACTACGGCGTGCTTTACACGGCATGGGGTATCGGCGGCGCTATCGGCGCAGCGGTTGTTGGTTACTCAATGACAAATGGCGAAGGTTACGGCCTAGCTTACACAATCTCTGCTGCTATGATGGCCGTGTGTATTGTTCTAGCAATCATCACTAAGCCAATCTCTGAAGCTAAAGTTTCTGAACTAAAAGCATCTCAAGCTTAATCGTCAGAAAAGATTGAATTTGTTACTGAAGAGCTTAACCGGAAGGTTAGGCTCTTTTTGTATCAAACGACAATCGAACCCGGTTCCTCATCTATCCCCTACTGATTAACCCTATTAACCACTTTGTCCATAACATTGTTAGAACATAAGCCTTTTCGATATAATTGGAAAAATTCCTAATATTTAAATACCTATGAATTTGAAAAAAATCTTCATTTTAGCTTTTGTAAGCGTCTTCTCAGGTTGTGCCGTGTACGCGGGTTTAAACTTCGATGAGCTATTTGGTGAACAGCAAGTACGTAATCGCCAAGCTCCTATTCTTTCTGCTCAAGCACAGCACTTCATTGACGAAGTAAAGCCCATCATTAATAACCGATGTGTGGTGTGTCATGCGTGCTACGACGCACCTTGCCAACTCAAAATGTCTTCGGTGGAAGGTATCGATCGTGGCGCAAGTAAGGCACTTGTCTACCAAGGTACTCGCTTAACCGCCTCAGCCCCAACTCGTTTGTTTGAAGACGCGTTAACCACACAAGAGTGGCGTGATGCTGATTTCCACCCGGTGCTTAACGAACGTATGCAGAATTCAACGGCTAACCTAGATGCTGGTCTTATATCTCGAATGCTGATTCAAAAAGAGAACCATCCGCTTCCAGACCAAAAGCAATTGGAAGGTTTCGACTTTTCAACCAATCGTGACCAACGGTGTCCAACCATCGAAGAGTATGCTCAATATGAAAAAGACTACCCGACTTGGGGGATGCCTTATGGCATGCCAAACCTCGACAAGACGGAGTATGCGACATTAATGAGCTGGTTAGAAAACGGGGCATTGATGAACGAGCATATTCCTCTAAACGATGCCGAGAAAAGGCTTGTTAACGTCTATGAAAGCTTCCTGAATAAAAGCTCGAACAAGAGCCAGGTCTCCGCACGTTACATCTACGAGCATCTGTTTTTATCGCACGTCTATTTTTCTGATTTAGGGCAACCAACACGTTTCTTCTCAATCGTTCGTTCCGCAACACCACCAGGCGAAGCAGTCCAGCGCATTACGACTCGTCGCCCTTACGACGATCCAAAAGTCGCCCGGGTCTACTACCGATTAATTCCAGAGCAAGGCACGATTGTTGACAAGACGCACATGCCATTCGCGCTAAATAAAGAGCGCCTACAAAAATGGAATACGTGGTTTGTAGACGCTAATTACCAAGTCAAACAACTTCCTAGCTATGACATAGATGTGGCAGCCAACCCTATGACTTCTTTCGAAGCGATACCGGTAAACTCACGTTTCCACTTCATGTTGGATAACGCACAAAACACCATCATGGCCTTTATCAAAGGACCGGTGTGCCGCGGTCAGCTCGCACTGAATGTCATTAACGACCGTTTTTGGGTATTCTTCATTGACCCAGATAAAGCCGATTTACCGGAAATCAACGCCTTCTATGCCAGTCAAAAGAAAAACTTAAAGCTACCGAGCGAATTAAAAAGCAATACCGTCCCAGCGACTAATTGGGTACGCTATTCAAAGCAACAAGCACGATACCTCAATGCTAAATCCGATTTCACTAACCAATGGTTTGCAAGTGGCGTCAACCTCGATACTGGCATCATATGGGACGGTAATGGCATTAACCGCAATGCCGCTCTAACCATCTTTAGACACTTTGATAGCGCCTCTGTTGTCCAAGGCTTGGTTGGCCCTCAACCGAAAACGGCATGGGTTCTTGACTATGCTCTTTTAGAACGAATTCACTACCTTCTTGTAGCAGGCTTTGATGTGTATGGTAACTTTGGCCACCAACTGATTACTCGTATGTTTATGGATTTCTTACGCCTTGAGGGTGAGAGCAACTTCTTAACCCTTCTGCCTAAAGACTTCCGACATATAGAACATTCAAGCTGGTACCAAAATCAAAGTGTACAATTAAGTGACTTTTTGCAGCGTAATATTGCTCCTTTTGAGCAGCCAACCAGCGTGATTTACAAAACCGACGATCCGAAGCGTGAACTGCTGCACATGCTCAAAGATAAACTGGCACCTGTACTCGATAATCGATTTGATATTGTTGAGACTGGGTTTGGTAAGAAAAACGAGGCTCTGCTTAATCAAGTGAGTTTGATTCGGGGCGAAGGCTTACGTCATGTACCGCAACTAGTGATGATTATGATTGAAGGCAAAAACGGCGAGGAGCAGCTGTTCACCATGATTCATAACAACGCTCACAGCAACATTTCGAGCCTTTTTGATGAAGAAAGTAACCGTGATTACGCCAATGATGACTTAACGCTCGTCCGTGGTGTGTTGGGCAGCTACCCCGAAGCTTACCTATCATTAACAGAGAACGAGATTCCGAACTTGGTTAAAACACTACAAAACTTGACCACAGAAGAAGACTACGTAGCGTTACTTGATAAGTTTGCAGTACGACGCAGCTCTCCGGAGTTTTGGCCGTTCAGTGACCGTGTGCATCGTTGGTATCAAAAAGATCAGCCTATTGAGTTCGGTCTCCTCGATTACAACCGTTTCGAAAATAGATAATCGATATCCAAGGGCTGATTACGCGAATGTACATCCGCCCTCATTTGAACTTTAATATTTTTTTCTCAGCGGTGCTTTAAAGCCGTTAATAAGCGACGAACCGTCTTTCAAAGGACTTTCTTGTCATTTTTAGCGACTCACGATTAACGACTCAAGCGTTAAATCAAACATGAAGCTTGAGCGCCAGTAGAGAGTCTTTCGCCAATTTAGCCAAAGACTCACTGCTCTCTCGGTATTGCTGCAATGGATCGTCACTCGCTTCAATGCTCTGACATAAATGCAATAGCGCGGATAAGCCCAAGCTACCTGCAGAACCTTTTAACTTATGAGCAAGTGATTTTACTTCTTGCCCGTTACTAGCGTCACTTGCTTGAACAAACTCACGCAAGATCTGCTGGCTACTCTCTTCAAATAACGTAACGATCTGCTTCATCTTTTCCAAACCTAAAATAGACAAGTCACCTTCTATTACTTTGCTATTAATAAGCTCCACTGACGCACCTCCTATCTCTGGAACTTGAGAATTCGTTTCGGTGGTTAAATCAGATATCATGCTGGCTATCTGAGGTGAACGAAGACCATGCTTTTGGGATTGTCCGTCGGGGTTGTTCAGCCTGTTAGTATCTTTACACATTGTGTCACCAGGATCGGGTTGCGGAAGCAACAAAGATTTGCCGTCAAGTTGATCGACAATCAGTTGTGAAAGCTCTTCTTTTTCCAAAGGCTTAGGTAAGAAGCCATCAAAACCCGATGCCAAGTAACTTTCCACTTCTTCATTGAAAACGTGAGCAGAAACAGCAATCATCGACGGGGTATGCCCAATATTCGCATACAGTGAATGAGATAACTGCTCATCATAGATGGCTTTTAACTGCTGTATTAACGCTACGCCGTCGCAGTCCGGTAAATTAATATCAACCAATGCAATATCAAATGCTTGTTCGGAAAAGATAGATAGGGCTTCTTTGCCTGTCGTCGCAATAACGACTTCATGACCAAGGTTGTGTAAGAAACCTTCTGCAACAATGCAGTTCACCGGATTATCTTCGACCAAGAGTACTTTGGCACGAATACAGGCTTCAACTGCCGTGACTTTTGCTTCGACTTCTTCACCCATTTGAAGCGGAACAGAGAACCAAAATTGGCAGCCCTCACCCTCTTCGGAATGAACACCAATGTCGCCGTTCATCGCTAACACAATGCTTTTACTAATTGCTAAACCTAAACCCGTACCACCCGTTTTATTACGCCCACTATCCGTTTGGCTAAACGCATCAAACAAATACTTCTGTTCGCTTGCTCGAATTCCGGTCCCTGTATCCGACACCTCAAACATCACCCGGTTTTCATCTTCTACATCTAGACTGATAAAAATATCCACGGTACCTGTGTTTGTAAACTTGATGGCATTACCAACCAAGTTATTCAATACCTGACTCATTCGAGTAACATCACCACGCCAATAACGTTGAACACCACTCTCAATATGGTAGTTAAATTCGAGTTTCTTCTCACCGGCTCTCCCTTCCATCAACTGATAAGTATCTTGAACCATCTGATGGAGGTCGAAGGAAGCAACTCGAATCTCTAGATGACCCGCTTCAATTTTCGAATAATCAAGTACATCGTTTAAAATCGCTAACAGGTTCTTACCACTGCGGTTGATGATATCAGCATAACCAGACTGTAAAGGATTTAGGCCAGTGTCTTTAAGCAATCTCGCTGTACCTAACACCCCATTCATTGGTGTTCTGATTTCGTGACTCATGGTCGCGAGGAAAACTGACTTTGCACGGCTCGCTTGCTCAGCAGCGTGACGAGCTTTGGCGTGGTTACTTACTTCGACATTCAGTTTTTCGTTAGTTTGTTGCAATTGATATGTGCGTTCAGTGATTAACTCTTCAAGATGCTCTTTGTGCTCTTCAAGTTCTCGTTTCGCTTTGGCTTCGCCCACAGCAACCACTTGCAACGCTTGAGCCGTATTTCTGGCGGTAATAATGGCTTCCCCCATATGAGCGAGTTCATCATTACCTTTTACCGAGATATCAATGTTTAAACGCCCTTGTGCGATCGACATTAATGCAGAGGAATACTCGGTAAGACGTTTAACTACTGAAATATAAACAACACGCCACACAATGAAAACCACGATAACCAGACCTATTATGGAGATAACCGAGAGCGACCATTGAGCCAAACTCAGAGTGGATGTCAGTTCATCGACCGCTTTCTTTGTACTCCGATTTGAATCATCAATAAGTTGATTGACGGTGGTATTTAATTGAGCAAATAACTGCAAAGTATTCTGCATTAAGAGTTCGGATTGTTTGTTGTTCTCATACCTCTCTAGAGCGATATCAAACACCACTTGTCGTCGCTGCAGTTCATCCAATAGTTGGGCCATCTGCGCAGAACGAGTAGGATCCTCTACCGCTTTAACACGGCGTGCCATAACTCTCAGATTAGATTCGAATTCAGCTTTTATCTGGTGAATACGCTCGATATTGGTAACGGTTTGAGTTTCTTCAATTTGATTAAGCATTTTAAAGGCTAGCAGGTGCAACTCATGCAACCGTTCAGATAAATCGAGATCAACCTCAACCAGTGCATCAAGTGCTTGGTAGGCTTTATCTGTCTCTTCGGTTTCTAGCAGATCGTAGATGTGTGTGACATTAGCTACAGCAATCGTGGCCGTATTTAAAACTTGAGTACGAGTCAATTGCTCAAGCTCTTCAGCGAGTAAACGCATCTCTTCAACACGAGACGACAGTTCTTTGGCGAGCCAAAGCTTACGCTTTACAGAGACACCAAGCTCAGCCAATGTATTGATAACACTTTGAACATTGTTTTCAAGTTCATCAAGCAGCTGGGAGTCAAAACTGTCAACCCCTAGTTCTTTGATATGTTGTAATAGCGCTTCGAGCTGATCGAACAAAACAGTGCCGGCTTTTTTTCTCTCTGCTTCATTTCTTGCGTTGGAAAGTGTTTGTACAGACGAAATGATGCGATTACTCAATCCGGAAACCTGACGAGCTTCGATCATCGCAGGCAGTGCCGAATCAACGACGTTTCTCTCTGTTTTTGCTACAAAGCTAAATCCAGAAACACCGATCAATGCAGACAAAAGAACGAGCATCGCCATCACTAAAAATGAGGCTAGTAGCTTGCGTCCAATACTTGCTGAAGCTAATAACATAAAATCTAAACCTTAAAACGTTCTTCTCTACCCCTGCAGAATACGCTATATTTTGCAGTGTTTCTTATCTAAGACCAATAAAACGGCAATCCATGCTATTTAAACCTTTCGCTTCAAAACTTCTCCTAGCTTTGTTTGCTGTAATGAGCAGTAACACTAGTGCTAGCAAGCTTCCAAGCCCGATAGAATCGGCTACCGCTGCAACCAAAAAAGAGAAAGTTTGTGCCATTTATCCGCACCTGAAAGACTCTTATTGGCTGTCCGTTAACTACGGTATGGTCTCGGAAGCAGAAAAACAGCAAGTCGAGCTAAAAGTTTTGGAAGCAGGCGGTTACCCCAACGTAACTAAACAAGCTTCACAACTGGTGCTTTGCACTCAATGGGGGGCCGACGCCATAATTTTAGGAACGGTTTCACCTGACGCTTACCACGATAACCTGACCGATTGGGTCGGCTCAACGCCCGTTTTTGCGACGGTAAATGAGCTTACCGTCAATAAAATTCAACAGAAGATTTTGAAAGGTACAGTGGGCGTTGATTGGTATCAGATGGGCTTTCAAGTTGGGGAGTATTTAGCGAAGTCACATCCTAAAGGTTCTGGCAAAACCCCCATCGCCCTGTTACTTGGCCCTCAATCTAGCGGAGGCACCAAGCCGGTTGCTCTCGGCTTTTATGATGCGATCAAGTCGAGCGATGTCGAAATCGCGATCAGCTATTGGGCTGATAACGATAAAGAACTACAACGAAACCTTGTCCAGCAAGTCATTGAGCAGCCTAATATTCAATATATTGTCGGAAGCGCGGTTGCTATCGAAGCGGCGATCAGTGAGCTCAGAGCAGCAGGAAAAACAAATGAAATAGGTTTGATTTCGAGCTATTTAAGTCACGGTATCTACCGCGGTTTACTGCGCAATAAAGTCCTTTTTGCACCTACGGATAAAATGGTCGAACAAGGTCGCTTGTCACTCAAGCAAGCCATTAATTACTTGAGAGGGCAACCTTATGAGAAACACAGTGCCCCAGTTATTGAAGCCCTCACTCCTGCCACATTAAAAGATCAAATTATTGCCGATTCATTGTCACCTTCTGAGTTTCGACCAGTATTCAGTGTGAATCCATAGTGTTATATTGAGTTAAGCACTCAATAACAATAAAAATACGAACAATAATTAGGGAACATTCATGCAAAAAACAACACGTACTATGCCAACGCATAAGAATATCGCTTTGGTTGCTCATGACCACTTCAAACCAGAGCTACTAAGATGGGTTAAGGAAAACAAAGAAAAGCTGCAAAGCCATTTTCTATATGCGACGGGTACTACGGGTTCTCTACTCAGCAAAGAAACAGGCCTAGCAATCAAAAGTATGATCAGCGGCCCAATGGGCGGCGACCAACAGCTTGGTGCGCTTATTTCAGAAGGAAAGATCGATATGCTGATTTTCTTCTGGGATCCACTCAATGCAGTACCACACGATCCAGATGTGAAAGCACTACTTCGTATTGCAAGTGTATGGAACATTCCTGTTGCAACCAACCGTGCTACCGCTAACTTCCTATTTAATTCTTCATTGCTTGAAGAAGAAGTGATCATTGAGATCCCAGATTACGAAGCGTATCTCGCTGAGCGTACTTGATACTGAGTTTGTTTGTTGAGTTAGCTGCTTGCTATACCAGCGAATAGGAAATCAAATACAAGAAAGCCTGCTTAAAATTGCGGGCTTTATCTTTGTCCGAAATTTAGGATATGGAGCTGACTATTGGTCACTCCACACTGCCATTTCGTTACCACTCGGTTCTTTAAAATGGAAACGACGTCCGCCAGGAAAGCTAAAAATCTCACGGTTTATCTGCCCGCCAGCATGAATCACGTCACGCTCAGTTTGCTCGAGATCTTGGCTATAAAAAACCATCAGAGCCGCGCCACTTTCAGCATCAGAAGCCAGATTTGCCAAATAGAAGCCACCCATTAAACCTTTACCTTCGAAAGCAGAATACTCTGGGCCATAATCTTCAAAACTCCAGCCAAACACAGCACTGAAAAATGCCTTAGTTTCGGCCATATCTCGTGCAGCAAATTCAATGTAGTTGATCGATCCATGTTCCATATCGCATCCTTCTATATTCAGGTTTTGAGATCTAATTTTAGACGATAACGACAGGGCATATTACTTTTTGCGTATCACAGGGTAATCAGAACCGTGAAGCTCTTGCACGAAGCCAGAACCATCACCGCTATGCGTAATCCATACCTTCTCTTTAGCCCGTGTCATTGCCACGTAAAATAGGCGTCTCTCTTCGGCATAAGGAAACACATCGGATGACTCAGTCAACGCGCCATCAATATGCAGTTGTTTCTTTTTCGCCGGAAACTGCCCTTCATCAACACAAAGAATAATCACGAAGTCTGCTTCTTTACCCTTACTCGCATGACAGGTCATAAAGTGAAGATCGATCGAGGTATAGATCTTTTTCCAATCATCTAACAACTCTGGTTTGTGATAGTGGTTACGACCAAGCAGCATCACTGATTTTTTGGTTTTACCTTTAGATTGACGGTTCAATTGGTCAAGGATCTTCTCAACTTCTTTACTTGGCGCGCTGTACACCGCTTTCTGCTTCTGTTGCTTAAAGCTATTCAATTCTTTCGGCAATTGAATCGGATTTTCTTGTACAAAGCGATTGGCAACCGCACCGAGCTGATTGTTAAATCGGTAAGTGGTATCTAGGTGATGAATAGTCGAGCTTTCAAAGCGATCCTTAAAGCCCGTTGTTAAATCGACATCGGCCCCCGCAAACTGGTAAATCGACTGCCAGTCATCGCCCACAGCAAAAATAGACGCTTGGTGTTGAGCTTTCGACTGATTACACAGCGCTTCAACCAAAGCAAGACGATCGGGTGAGATATCTTGGTATTCATCGATCATGATGAACTTCCAAGGCGAGATAAACTTACCCTTTTCGACGTATTGAGTCGCACGGCTGATCATGGTCGAGAAATCGATATGATTCTCTTCTTTTAGTGCTTTCTGCCACGCGGTAACACATGGCCAACACAATGAGAGTTCACTATTTAAGCGCGTATAATCTCGGTGGTCGATGAGCTGTTGCTGTACTTCTTTCTTCGATAAGCCCGACGCGTTAAGCTGCTCAAGTTGTTTTTCTAACCAAGCAATCAATTTAAGATTAGATACGTGACTGCCAAGCTCATCATCACCAGTAAGATAAGCAATTGGCCATTTAGACAGGTGCTTTTGCCAACGCTTGAAGTTAGTGGGGGTCATCCAGTGCTTTTTCAACCAATCAATACACCATGCTTGGCGTTGATTGTCGTCTAATGCCAGCGGAGAAATAACGACACGTTCAGTTTCAACTTCATTTAGGATCTTTAAACCTAATTGGTGGAAAGTACTAACTTGCACCTTCTCCGCTGATAATCCAATCTTGCTGGCGAGTCGCTGTTTCATCTCATCAGCGGCTTCACGCCCAAATGCAAGCAATAGAAGTTCTTCAGCTTGAGCTTGGTGGCTTTGCAATAGATAAGCAACACGAGCGGTTAGAACACTGGTTTTACCCGAGCCAGCGCCCGCTAGAATCAGGTTATGATCATCGTTCATTAATACGGCGTATTGCTGCGACAAGTTCAGAGGAGATGACTCACACTGAGCAAACAGCACTTCCCAATTTTTTCTTTCTGTCTCTATCCATTGCTGGTTTCTATCAGCTTGCTTGCTCTCCGTTTCAGACAACCATGGCTGCATTCGAGCGATGCGGTGCGGCATACGTTGAGCGGCTTCCTCTAGCGTCATGGTCATACTTTGTAAATCCGATTTAACCATGTCGACCCAAGTGTTAACTTTTGAGTGCGGAAGAAAAGCAGGAAGTTGCTCAAGGCGTGTCAGTTCTGATTCCCATTGAGGGACGTGTTCAGCAAGTTGCTCACACTGTGTATTATGCCACTTCTGATACGCGGCAACCGATACACGTGCAAATTGACGACACTGCTCCCAAGGTAGGCCTTGTACTAGCCAACTGCGCTGTTGGCCATCTTGCTGATTCGCAAAGAACTGCAATGATCCCCAAAACAACCCACGCTTTATCGCGACCTTGCCACTCCAAATAGTAAACGGGATACGTTCTTCACTGCCTACTGAAGATAGCAATAGGCGTGGACCATCAAGTTCAACTTGATGATATTCATTTTGAATAAAAAACTGTGCAGTCTTGTTAGCGCTTAGCTGCATTGGAGCGTGCTCTTTAATTGGGAATGTTGAATTTATATCATGATGCAAAGAGAATTAATAATGTCTCACATCTTATCGACGTTTTCATGACCACCTAGGGACAATTATGGATAAGTATCAAATTCTTGTGCTTGATTTCTGTTAGGATTATGGTTTTAGTGTATTAAGTGAGCGACTGTGGACTTCTCTGTCAAATTACGCCTCTATTGGGCGAATAAAACCATCAATTACAGCGTGTTAATTCTTATCACTCTACTGGGTGTTGTTATTCCTGCTTGGTATTATGAACTAAACACACTTATCACGCCTTTAATTTTAGGGGTTATTGCTGCTGCACTAGCTGAAAGTGACGACAGCTTTACGGGCCGCTTAAAGGCGCTCACTCTTACGTTTATCTGTTTTGCAATCGCCGCCTTTTCCATTGAGCTACTCTTCGACACACCTTGGTTGTTCGCATTAGGGCTTTTCGCATCAACATTTTCGTTCATTATGCTGGGCGCTATTGGACCGAAATACGCAAGTATCGCATTTGGCTCTTTGTTGATAGCCATCTATGCAATGCTTGGCGCCCACGAAAGCACTAACCTATGGTTTCAACCACTGCTGCTATTAACGGGGGCAGCTTGGTATTACTTTATGTCTATGATTTGGCAAATTATATGGCCAATGCAACCGGTACAGCAAAACCTTGCAACGGTATTTGATCAAATTGGAACCTACATGGACTCTAAAGCAGAGCTATTTTACCCTGTTTCTGACCTCATCCCTCAGCCACACCGCATTATCGAGGCCAAGCTGAATGCCAGTACCGTTAATGCACTCAACATGTGTAAAGCGACGTTGCTTAACCGTTCAAAGCGTGGACACATTGATGGCCCGAGTGACCGATTCTTAAATACTTATTTTATCGCGCAAGACATTCATGAACGTGTGAGTTCCACCCACTATCGCTATCAAGAACTCGCGAAACATTTCGAACGATCTGATGTGTTGTTCCGCTTTAAGTATCTACTAGAGTCACAAGCAACCGCATGCAAAGAAGTGGCAAGTTCACTCAAGGTTGGGGCTGTGTACCAGCATGGCAATAAGTCTGTACTGGCACTTGATGAGCTGATGTCTTCACTCAATCATTTACAACAACAGAACAAGACAGAATGGAAACCACTGCTAAACCAATTAGGTTACTTATTCGATAACCTAGCAACCGTTGAAAAACAACTGTCGAATATCAGCAATCCAGACGCCGAAAAGTTAGAGGAAGGAGTCTTGGACGATACGAATCCACACACATTAACCGCGATGTGGCAAAAAATCAGAGCCAACCTACACAAAGATTCCATGTTGTTTCGTCACGCAATTCGGTTGGCAATCACTCTAACGCTCGGTTATGGCATAATCCAAGGCTTTGATATTGAACGTGGCTATTGGATCTTACTTACTACACTGTTTGTGTGCCAACCAAACTACAGTGCCACACGAAAAAAACTGACGGCCCGCGTGATCGGAACTGTGGCAGGCTTGTTGATAGGCGTCCCACTACTGACCTTCTTCCCTTCTCAAGAAAGCCAGTTAGTATTCATTGTTATCAGTGGTGTTATGTTCTTTGCGTTTCGCATCAACAATTACGGCTTCGCAACAAGCTTCATCACATTACTGGTATTATTCTGCTTTAATCAGCTCGGCGAAGGCTATGCCGTGGTGCTGCCAAGGCTAGCGGATACGTTTATTGGGTGTGCCCTAGCCGTGCTCGCAGTGGTCTACGTGTTGCCAGACTGGCAATCAAAACGACTGCACAAGGTCATGGCCGATGCTCTCGATTCCAATAAAAATTACTTAGACCAAATCATTGGCCAATACCGCGTCGGAAAAAAAGACACTTTGAATTATCGTATCGCTCGTCGCAGTGCACACAATAACGACGCGAATCTAACTCTGGTCATTAGCAGTATGCTAGCTGAGCCTGATAAATATCGTACTTCTGAAGACGATAGCTTTCGATTTCTGACCCTCAATCACGCTCTGTTGAGCTACATTTCTGCATTAGGTGCTCATAGAACTCGTATTGATGACGAATCCACACATAAACTTGTGTTGGATGCACATCGTGTCATACATGATCACCTCGACGCTCTGAATGACCAGCTCTATTCCTACCATGAGCAATGTGAAATCAAAAATACCTATGATCCTGAACTTGATAAGCGCTTGAGTGAATGGCGAGAAGAAGATGAGGGGTCTGTTAGAATGGTTCTACAACAGCTGCATTTAATTTATCGAATGCTTCCGGAACTGCATACTTTAGCGACCAAGTTTGCATTTAAAATCAACATTAATAAGTACATCAACAAGGAAACTTCTTGATGAACAAAGTGCTGTAAAAATAGACAGATAGCACCAACCGCTCAAGTTTTAATCATTACGTATAGTTATACATTGCTCTACCAACCCCCAAAATAGGTAGAGCAACAACTTTCCTACCCTTATTGTGAAAGGGCTGAATCGCTTTTACATTATAAATAATTTTTTGACTTTAACTGACTAAACTATAACTTTGCCTAACACTTTCCGGACAAAAAACGACCAAATAGATTTATAGTTGTCTTAGTTTTAGGAAATTGCAAACTTCAAATAATATTCACTTAATCTTGTTTGATTTCCTGAATCAGTAGTCTATGCTCAACTGAGCATATGGATTTGAAGCAAGGTCACGTTATGAATACACAACAATTTGAAGCGTTCAAACAACAGATACAGTATCTTAGCCCACAGCAATTAAAGGCGCTGCAAGGGGAGATCGATGGTAATCTTGAAACGGAAAAGAAAACTCTTCTTACCGATGAAGAGCTAAATGTACTAAACGACCTGTTCAGTTAACAGACAGACGTCACTATTTTAGCTTAAGTATACCGTTTCACTATAAATATCATTCCTTAACCATTGCGCTCAAAATATAGTCCACCTAGACTTAATCAATACGTCAATTAAAGGTTCTGCTATGTCGATATCTGGTATTCAATCTGGTTACGCCATTATTCAGCAGTCAACCAAAATGGCTGAAGAAGCCGCTATCGAGCTCAACCAAGCCTACAAAAACGTTCCAAACTCCGATGATGCTTTCAAAAGCAGTGACCTCAGCTTTAACCAAGTAGAGCCTGAGCAATACACTTCGTTTAAAGACAAAGAACCAGAACCCGTTTCGCCCTCGAGTGAGCCCTTACTAAAGCTGACCCAAAGTGCCAATTATAACCGTGTTGGTGCGAGTGTCGTTGATCGTCAAAACGAAGCTATCGGCAGTCTTCTCGACATCCATATCTAAACTACACTTACATTTCGTACTTTTTTGATGTTCTAAACCAGTTTGATTCAACGATTTTTGACACGATAAGCTCACAAACTGTAACTCATTATATCTGACGCTTGTTTCTGGCTTATTACTCGGTAGAATCAGCGCAAACCAATTTGCTGCACAAACTTCACTTCATACTATTTATGCCAAAACTAAATCTGCATCGCCGTGACTATGTTTCTATTTTAGGAGGCGACATCTCCGCAGACGAATTAGAAAAAAAGCTTCAACCTCACTTTGAAAAGCCAGTAAACAAGCTGACACCGAGCCCCTATCTGACAGAAAAAAACCTTACACGTCGCTGGGCGGCCCTTAATAACGCAGAATCACAACAAGAGCTGCTCGATACTCATACTGAAAGTCAGATTCAAGCTTATGAAAAAAACATCGAGCACTTTATTGGAACAGTGAAAGTGCCTGTCGGTATATCTGGCCCACTAAGAGTGAATGGTCTGTTTGCTGAGGGCGATTATTTGGTGCCGCTTGCAACGACGGAAGCTGCACTTGTTGCGTCTTACAACCGTGGTTCAAAGCTGATCACCGCTTGTGGTGGCGCAAGTGCGATGTTGCTCAATGAAGGTGTAACACGTACCCCTGGTTTTGCATTCCGAGGGTTAGTTGAAGCGGGACAGTTTGTTGCTTGGGCTGTTACTCAATATGAACAGTTTAAAGCCTTGGCAGAAGCCACCACTTCACATGGCAGACTTACCGACATCAATATCAACATCGAAGGCAACCATGTTTACTTGGTGTTTGAATTCCTAACTGGAGATGCATCTGGTCAGAACATGGTGACAATTGCCACTAATGCAGTATTTGAGTACATCATAGAAAACACGCCGGTTAAACCCGATCATGCTTTCCTTGATGGTAACTTGTCGGGTGATAAGAAAGCCAATACCCAAACCTTACGCAGCGTTCGTGGTAAAAAGGTAACAGCTGAAATCAATATTCCTGCTGAGGTTATCGCAAAGTATCTACACACCACACCAGAGAAGATGGTCCAATTTGGCCAAATGACTACGGTAGGTGGCGCTTTGAGTGGTACGATTGGTATTAATGCCCATTATGCCAATGCACTGGCTGCACTTTATATCGCTTGTGGCCAAGACGCGGCGTGTGTTGCTGAATCTGCGATTGGTATGACGCGTATGGAGCTAAATAAAGAAGGCGGACTTTACGCTAGTGTTACACTGCCGAACTTGATGCTGGGTACGGTTGGTGGCGGTACAAGCCTTCCTAGTCAAAAAGCTTGTTTAGATCTATTGGGGTTACATGGTAACGGAAAGTCACAAGCGTTAGCAGAAGTTTGCGCGGTGCTGTGTTTAGCAGGAGAACTTTCTATTGTCGGTGCCTTCTGTGCAGGTCATTTCTCGCGAGCTCATCACAAGTTAGCACGCTAATTTCGGTTACAAACCTTAAAACCTAAACTGTCCAAGTATTGAGTGAGTTGTGAATGGATTACTTACATTTATCGAGAGTGAACCTTAAGCACCTCACTGCACTTCATATTATGCTGGACACTCATAGTGTTACTCAAACGTCTGAGCAGCTTTGTGTGAGCCCTTCAAGTGTGAGTAAAAACCTTTCTCAACTGCGTGACATCTTAAATGATGAGCTATTCTATAGAGATGGCACCAAGTTGATTCCGACACCATTTGCACTGAAAATAGCTCCTACTGTACATGCAATTCTAGCCAGTATGAACGGCTTACTTCATCAAAAAATCTTTGTCCCGCAAGATTACCAAGGCAACTTTTCACTTTCGATGCGTGAAAGTACCTTTGAGGTGTTCGCCTCTAAGGTAAGCAGAATAACGACGGAGCTCGCCCCCAAAGCCAAGCTAACTATCTATTCAAAACAACAACTCGGCTTCGACGCATTATTAAGTGGCAAGATCAATTTGGTTCTACTGCCCCATGACATTTCTCAACCCCCGACAAACAACAAAGAATTAGTCTGGAAAACCATACTTCAAGATGAAATGGTTTGCTTAATGGGCGCACACCACCCACTTGCCCGACAGGAACTGACTGTTGAAGATTACTTAAACCATAAACATATTGGGATCCTAGATAACGAACTGTCTCAGCCTTACTTTGAACAAAACCTAGTTCAATGCCACCAGCCGCGAGAAATGGCGATATCGGTAGCGGACTTTGGTGCTGCAGCCGTACTTTGTCATCACACGCCTTTCTTGTTCACCTGTTCAAAACAATGGGCTGAGCATGCAAAACAAGCACAAGGTTTAGTGAGTAAGCCACTTCCTTTCGATTACGGTAAAGTGGCGTATAGCTTGGTGTGGAACAAACCAAACATGAATGACCAAGCGATCAAATGGCTGTGTGACTTATTCTTAGAAGCCTAGGATTGTACTAGAAGCTGATCTAACTAACGAGACTAGTGTTTATAAAATACTCGATGTTGATAAAAGATTAGGTATAAACTTTAGGTGTTTGCATCGGCCTTTGAACGATAGCGTAGAGCTTGTCGTGAAAGCTCTGCATTTGTTGCTCTGTACATTTAGACCACTCTAATGCTTCACCAATTACGCCATGATGTTGAAAGGCATTCAATCGAATACGAACATCACTTGGCAAGCCTTTTAAGTAATAACCGACCTGCTCTACCTCAATATCGAGATCACTTTTATTGGGAATATGCAGCAACCTAACTTCGTGTAGTTTTCCTTTATCTGCAAGGTAGTTAATGGTTTCAAACACCCTATGATTCCCTCTGCCAACTAACCATAGATGGGTTTCCGATTGCCATGACTTTAAGTCAATCATCGCGCCATCAAGGAAAGGCAACACTTTGTCCCACCCTTGTTGTGGCAGCGAACCATTACTGTCAATAAAACACGTTAAGTGTGCCAACTGCGAATCGCTTTTGATTGCTTGAAACAATTCGATAATAAACGGCAGTTGCATGGTCGCTTCACCGCCCGAAACGGTAATACCACTCAAGAAAAATTGATTGTGCCTAACGAGTTCAAGTACCTCCGAGACCGTCATCGAGGTAATTTTCGGACTCGATTTATGATTACAGATATCAATGCACTGATCGCAATTGGTACAGTCAGACAAATCCCACTTCACTTTGCCATCAACAACGCTTAGTGCACCGCTTGGACACCCGCTAACGCAGTCCCCACAATGGTTACAGTGATTGATGGTATGTGGGTTATGACAAGTAATACAATCAAAATTACAGCCTTGTAGAAACAGTACTAGACGATTTCCCGGCCCATCAACACAAGAAAAGGTCAGCACACGGCTGACCTTCGCTTGTTTTTCTGTCTTATTGTTATTAACCCTAGCCATTTGAGTTGTTAGATCAGAAATTTTCATAATTGATATTGTTTGGTTATGGATATAGTTAGATTAAAGTTCTATTCGTACATCGGTGACATCTCTAAGCTCGCCACGCGTGGTTTACGCTCTAAGATACCCGTGTTCTTCGCAGCTTCAGCGCCTAAGAAAGTCGTGTTAGTGCGAGAGCCTTGCTCGTCATATTTAGCAATGTCTGAAAGCTTAATCATGTAACCCGTCACACGAACCAAGTCATTTGATGCCACGTTAGCAGTGAATTCACGGTAGCCCGCTTGAATCGCGCCTTTACACAGGTTGAACATCGCTTCAGGGTTAGATTTCACTGTTTCGTCTATGGTCAGAATGTCACTGATACCCGAGGTGTAAAACTTGTGGTGATCTGCTGTAGCACGAACATAAGCGACAGGATCTGGCTCTGTACCATAAGGAATACGCACACCTGGTGTTACATCTTCATCTAAGCTGATACCGCCTTGAGCGTGCAACAGTGCCTTACCTTCCAGCCCATATTTCACTTCAGAGCTTTCGACGATCTCAGCCAGCTTTTCAGAGATACTGTAACCGAGTTGATTCGCCTGTTCATCGTGACCATAGCGCCCTGCTTGGCTCTCTTTCTCCATCAAGATGTTAACCGCTTCCGCCATGCCGTAAATACCAAACATTGGCGCAAAGCGATCTTCTTCAATAAGGCCTTCTTTGGTCAGGAAGCCGTTAAAAAAGTGAGACTCTTCATGCAAGAAGCGGCTACGAGCGTTCATCAATTCAACCATGATGCCACTGTAGTTAGGCAATACGTGTTGTAAGAAATCATCACTATCCTGACACTTCAACGCCACTTGCTTAAGGTTCATACGCACTAAGGTATTTGAACCGCCCGCCAAAGGTAGAGAGTTGTAGCAGCTCACGATACCAAAACGCTTATCACCATACGCTGCGGCATGTGCAGGATAGTTGGCAATGTGCGGCTTGCTGCATTCACAGATATTGCTTGCCGCATGACGAAGTAGATCATCAGGTGTAACAGCAGGGTCATACATAAAGGTTAGGTTTGGTGCGATCTGCTTCAGTTCAGCATCTACGCGCAAAATCGTACGGCAAATAATATTATCTGTCGGGCCGATATTGACGTGCATGAAGGCATCTGGCAGTGTGCGATCCAGCATGATCCAGAACAGCTTAAGCTTTTGATAAACCTGCTCTTCCGTTAAGCCGCCAACGAAAGGCATCAATACATCGTCCAGTTGACCTAAGTAAACCGGAATGGAAGTCACTGATGGAACGTGATGATAAAGGATGGTCAGCATGTTCAATGCTTCGTCGAAATTAGTTGCCGCGCTAAGCTCTAAATACTTTGAGCCTTGATGTAAGTATTTAGAGTAGTCTGGAAGTACATAGCGCGGCTTAAATGGGGCGTGACCTTCAAACATGTCACATAGCACACCTTCTTGTAAGGCTTGCTCTACTTCATTGCTTACCGACATATACGGCAGGCTCGCTTCAGCTTCTAAGGCAAGATAGTGCGACTTCTGTTTTGGAGACAGGTTGGCATCTGAAATGATATTGCTAAAGCGTTGTTGTTGCTCTGAAAGTGGTGAAGAAGTAGATGACGCAGATTGGTGGCTCATGATTAAACCCTCTGTTTTATTATGGGTTTATTCTACACCTATGTTTTGAGTTTCCACTAATGAAAGGTATGAAAGACTATATTTCCAAAATGGAAATTCGGTATTACTGAATAGCAAATAATGAAAGCTAAACGAATAAATAACAGAGTTCTGTAAGTACTAGTCTAGTCATTTATCTTGAAACACAAACGGGTAAAAACAAAAAACCCACATAACTGGTCATGAGACCGTTAATGTGAGTTTGTTATTTAGAGTTCACGCTATAGAGAAAGAGACGAGCGACAGTATCTGTTAAAGGTGAGGGAGCACTTGTTTACGACCAACCCCCATCAATACCTTTAAAGGTCCTTGCGGAGTGTCAATTGAGAACGGTGTTGATACTTCAACAACAGAGAAACCAGCAGCACCTAGAACATTTTTTGAACGCTCTAGACTGATGCCATAATCTTCATCGTCGTTTTCAAGGTACCAATCCCAGTGAACAAAAATGCCATCGTTTTCGAGCAACGTATAAATCAAACTGACCGTGTCTTGTAAATTCGGAATAAAACCACATACCGAAGACGCTACCACTACATCAAATTGATTTCTGAAGGCTGGATGCTGCGCCGCAAGCCCGCGCGATAGAATATCGACAACGGCTTCAACATTGGTTAGCTCTTTTTTATCTAGCTCTTCGATCATCCCTTCAGAGATATCAAGCGCGATGACCTCTTTTGCAAAAGGAGATATTTTTTGGCTGAGTAGTCCTGTACCACAGCCAAAATCAAGGACACGGGTTCCGTTCAAATCAACGAGCTGTGTTAACTGGTCAAATACGGACTGTGCGAATACTACAGTTGCGGGATCGTTATCCCAGTCAGGTGCGTACTCGTCCCATTGTTTCGCCATCATGGCCTCCATCTTTACTTCTTGTAGGTTCGGAACACGCACAGAATAAACCAAATTAGCCAATTCGTCATAGAGTTATCATGCAAAGATGGACTATTTCTAAGATAGTCAGCACAATATTCAGATAATATGTGCCTACTCCCGCTCAATATGGAAATGAAATGAACCTTTCTCAAGTCCAAGCCTTTTGTTCTGTTGCTGATTTAGGATCCGTCTCTGAAGCTGCACGTCAGTTAGAATGCAACCGAACTAAACTCAGCATGTCGATTAAAGCCTTAGAGAAAGAGTTAGATATCGAACTGTTTGTGCGCAGCGGAAACCACGTTGAGCTTTCTGAAGCAGGCAAAGCCATCTATAAAGATTGCGAAGGCATGTTGGTGACGGTAGCTCGCATTAAGCAAACTTGTCTCTATGTATCAGGTGAATTCAATGCGGAGATATGGATCGCTCGCGACGATTCATTACCCGACGAAATGTGGCAGGACTTATCTCATGCACTCAACAAGAAGTATCCTTCCACCTCATTCAACTTCGTTCTTGCATCGAGTGGTGACTTAGCCAACCTAGTCGAAACCCAGCAAGTCGATTTCGCGTTTGGTGTCGATTACGAGCGTGTTGATGATCCAAGAATAATCTACAACCCACTTGGTAAGATTAGAATGATGTCTGTATGTAAAAAAGGACACGATCTGAGTGTGATGCGACGTGTATCTGATGAAGTGTTGAGAAATTCGATGCAAGTAACGATGGTTTATCTCAATGAAAAAGATAACCCAGAGCTTGAGCCCTTCTCGCGTCGCCACATCGGCTTTTCTAGCTTCGACTTTATGTTGGATACTATTCTACGTGAAAACGCTTGGGGCGTATTGCCTGAACCATTGATTCGCCACTTACTTCGTGAACAAGAGTTGGCTGTTATTAAGCATACTTACGGACTAACGCAAGAAGATTACTGTATGTTTACAGCTGCGGGAATGGCTGAGCATCCAGGTATGAGCTGGTTAGCGGATCAAATAAGTGATTATCTATTTGATTTCTAGACAACCCGGTTTTTTCTATATCAATACGTAAAGTTATACGACAGCTAACACGCCCTCTCCTTAGAAAACCATAACGTGATCAACCATGTAACGTCCATCTTCTTCAACCAGTACCATTTCAGCGACAAACTCGCCTTTAGCAATGGTATACGCTTGCTTCCAAACAAAGGCGATTGAATCAGATCGTCTGAATAGCGCAACTGGCTCACGTTCAGCAAAAAATCCGTTGCTGTGCTGATAATAGCGACACACCTTTTCCAGATATTAAGGCGTAACAATATCCTTCATCCTCTGCGTAAAGTCTCGGCTGTGCTGTGCATGATCAATTTTTGTTGAGCCCTCCATCAGGTTATCCATAATTGGTTTAGCAATGCCCCATAATTCACTATCGCTGAGATTGTCAAACTTCATATTTACCCATTCCTTTGAAATTCATACCATTTCGTTAAAGCTTGAACAATTTATTGATCGCGCTCTAACCCTGAGCCTTTATTGGAGTATCGCTTAATTTTCTAGAGCTATACAACATTTGCCAACGATATGTTTTATTAATCATAAATTCTCTCATTTCAGCTGTACTGAATCATCAACAAACACTCAGTGTCAATATAACTGGCCCTACAAACGAATCTTAACTGATTGAATTTTAATGCTTTTTAGTTAAATGTTAGATAAAAACGGCCAACTTCACTATATAAGGTTTGTAAAGTTAGCTCAATATCAGAACAATGAGGCTATTAAAAACATCTGGAAAATTTTATGTGCGACAGGAAAAGCCAAAACGAAAATCGAGTACTATTGTTCTCAGCCCTTTTAGCATCAGGCTTCGCTATTGGCGGATTGGTGTTGGGTCTTATCGTTGGCTCTCTGGTCATAGTATTTGACGGTGTCTATTCTCTTATCAGCTTACTGTTAACTTTATTGTCACTAGCAGCTTCAAAATACATTAATCGCCCTTCAGATAGAGAGTTCCCGTTCGGTCGAGCTATCATAGAACCGATTGTTATTGCGATAAAAGCCCTAGTCATTCTGCTTGTGGTTAGCTACTCACTTTACTCTGCGATTGGTGCCCTTATGACTGGCGGCCGTGAAGTTGATACTTCTATCGCAACTCTGTTCGGTATTATCAACGTATTAGGTTGTGGTTACGCTTGGTGGTACATCGCCAATAAGAGCAAAAGTATCTCTTCAGGCCTGATTCAAGCCGAGTCAAAACAATGGCAAATGGATACGTTATTGAGTGTGGCAGTGACCGCGGGGTTCGTAGTTGCTTGGCTAGTGACTTTTTCTCCACTATCAGCATATGCGGTTTATGCTGACCCAGTGATGATGTTGATTATGTCTTTCTACTTCATCAAAGTCCCATTTGACATGTTGCGCGAAGCAATGCGTGAACTTCTAATGATGTCGGCAACCAAAGACATTTGTGACGCGGTGGATAAGAATGTTGTCGAGGTAAACAAAGAAGCGGATCAAAATTTAGAACTGATGGGGGTGACTAAAGTTGGCCCAGAACTCAGAATTAACGTTGATATTCATACCAACGACCAACAAGCAATTGCGTTCAATGATATTGAACGAACGCGCCGCCAACTTAAGCGACGCTTATCTAAGATGCCTTATGAGCTTCAATTGAACCTCAATGTCGCGAGTTAAGCTTTTACCTAACAAATGAGGAAAAACCTCACGCGACAAGATAACATCAGATTAAGGGGAAGATTGAACCTCTTTAGAAGCCGACACCTTTGATGTCGGCTTTTCTCTAGTTACCCACCAGCAAGCGAGCGAACCAATCGTCACCATACACACGCCCTGCCAAAACGTGATGCTCAATGACAAACCGAGAATCACGGAAGACAGTAAGGTAGAGAAGATTGGCGTAAAATACGACATGGTCGCCAGAAACATCATATTGCCACCTAATATTGCTGTATTCCAAAGTGCGTAACCTGCTCCCATACAAGCCCCAGCAAGCACTAAGTCAATCGCCGCACTCGTTGTCATTACCATGCCGGTTTCATCACTCAGTGCATATTTAATCCACAGGGTGACCGCGGTAGCGATAAAGAAAAACACAATCGCATTTTGGCCTTTAGCAACCCGTTGGGTGTAATTGCAATACACAGCCCAAATAATTGCTCCGAAAAATGCCATCGAATAGGTTTTAGGATTCGTCGCAATATTAGCCGCTATTTGGTCGACAGAAAGCCCCTGCTCGCCACTGATGCTCCAAGCCACGCCAAAAAATGCCAAGAAGATACTTGGATAAACTAACCAGTTGATCTTTTTATCGCTCAACAATACCGCAAACAACACTGTCAGTGCTGGCCAGAGATAATTGATCACCGCCATTTCTAAGGCTTGATGTCGATTGTTTGCCATTCCCAAAGCCAAAGCCAAGAAAATCTCGTAGCAAACAAATAAAGCACCGCCGATCAACAAGTATGACTTAGAGAAGCGCGACGGCTTAGGTAGCCCCATAACACAAACCAACAACAGTGAGCTCACCGTATAAAGACTGGCTGCGCCACCAATGGGCCCCAGTTGTTCTGAAACGCTACGAGACAGTGCAATTAAGCAGCTCCAAAGTAAAGTAGCAGCTATGGCGATGAGATTTCAGCACGCCTCTTCCTTATATTCATTGTCTTGGTCTTCAGTGCCAAGCATCAGGCCGACTGTGCTTCAACGCTGCAATCTATGTTTTAAGCTAGATGATAAACCAGTAGAAAAATCAACCGAGCACATGCTGGTACTCGGTTGTCGATAATTAACTTATAAAGTCAAAACTAGCAGGCGATTATGCCAGTAGAAGATCTTGTAGGTCAGCCAGAGATCGAACCTGATAGTGAGGGTTAATCCCCGCAGGTGTCGCTTTCTCTTGGCTATTCAGCCAACAAGTCTCAATACCAAAATCCAAGCCTCCCAATATATCAGAGTGCGGATTGTCCCCTACCATCAATACCCGTTGCTTCGATGGCAATCCGATCAGCTTATGTGCATATTCAAAAATTTCGGCGTCTGGTTTTGCGACACCGACTTCTTCAGAAATGATCACATGGTCAAAATAGCCTGTCATTCCTGTTCGCTCTAAACGGATCGATTGTAGCTCTGTGAAGCCATTAGTGATGATGCCCATATTCACTTTGCCTTTTAACGACTCCATCAACTCTTTGGCACCAGGAAGCAGAGAACAAATGTCCGCCATTGCGGCTAAAAATGCACTGTTTAATGCTGCCGTTGTTGTCTCTAACTTTGCCGCCCAGCTTTCAAAACGCGCATGCTTCAGTTGAGCTGCCGTGATACGACCATCTTGGTAATCTACCCATAATGGTAAATTAACCTCTTGATAAAATGAATAATCCTGTTCGCTAAAGTCAACACCAAAACGGGAAAACATCAACTTCATCCCTTGAAAAGCATCAAAGTGAAACAAGGTTTCATCCGCATCAAAGAATATCCAATCGTACTTCATTTTATGTCCTCTTACTCGCGCTGTTGAGCAGTGCATGCGCTGTTTTGTCGTTGTTTTTATCGTTGCCTCAAAGGGCGGGTCATCACTTTACTCTCAATTTTGTGAGCCTGTATATAAATCTAATAATTTATAGAAAACAAGTCGCAAGTCATGATATATCGCAAATTCTGCCACATATTAAACCAATACCATACAATAAAAATCCATTTAAGTACCGGGAGGTACTATGAAGCACTTCTTGCCATCATCCGTAATACTTACTCCTTTTGTGGTCAAACACTACGATGAAGAACCGAATAAAAATGAAAATTCAGAAACAGAACATGAGAGCAGTTCAAACCAATGTAAAACGAGTTTGGCATCTTCTAAAGCAGACGAGTCAAACTAATAATACTCATTTGTTAGCCACTCAATTGACCAGCACCTCAACATATTCTTCTTAATTTGGTTTTTTCTGCTGATAGTAAACTCACATAAAACCATAAAAACGATTGTCATATGCATCAAACTTAATACATAATCACAAAGTGGTAGTTTGGGTTAAAGCTTATCTAGGATCGAAGGTTTTCCTAATATTACCAACAACATAGAACAAATCAAAAACTATAATTAACGGAGTTTCCCAATGTCTAGCGCGTTTTACATCCCTACAATAAACTTCATGGGTACCGGCTGTTTGAAAGATGCTGCTGATAGCATTCAGTCTCAAGGCTTCAAAAAAGGTCTGATCGTTACGGATAAGATTCTTAACCAAATTGGCGTGGTAAAGCAGGTACAAGACCTTCTTAGCCAACGTAGCGTTGACGCTGTTGTCTTCGATGGCACCCAGCCAAACCCAACCATTACTAACGTTAATGACGGCCTTGAGCTACTTACAGATAATGATTGTGACTTTGTTGTTTCTCTAGGAGGTGGTTCTCCTCATGATTGCGCAAAAGGTATTGCTCTTGTCGCATCTAATGGTGGCAAAATCTCAGATTACGAAGGTGTTGATCAGTCTGAAAAACCAATGATGCCATTAATTGCTATCAATACCACAGCGGGTACTGCATCTGAAATGACACGTTTCTGCATCATCACTGATGAAGAGCGTCACATTAAGATGGCTATCGTAGATAAGCACACAACGCCGCTTATCTCTGTAAACGATCCTGAACTGATGCTTGCTAAACCTGCATCACTAACGGCTGCAACAGGTATGGACGCGTTAACACACGCAATCGAAGCCTACGTTTCTATCGCAGCAACGCCAATCACAGACGCAGTAGCCATTAAAGCTATTGAGCTTGTGCAAGCGAACCTAAGAACAGCCGTAACGCACGGCGAAGACATTGAAGCTCGTGAGCAAATGGCTTACGCACAGTTTATGGCAGGAATGGCATTCAACAACGCTTCTCTTGGTTATGTTCACGCAATGGCGCATCAACTGGGTGGGTTCTATGACCTTCCACACGGTGTATGTAACGCTATCTTGCTTCCACACGTTCAACGCTACAACGCGCAAGTTTGTCCAGAGCGTCTACGTGACGTTGCGAAAGCAATGGGCGTAAATGTTGAGGGGATGTCACCGGAGCAAGGCGCAGACGCAGCAATTAACGCAATTGTTCAATTAGCGAATGATGTAAATATCCCAACAGGCATCGCACAGTTAGGCGCCAAACTAGAAGATATTCCAACCCTGTCAGACAACGCACTGAAAGACGCATGTGGTTTCACTAACCCTAAACAAGCCACGCACGAAGAAATTTCAGCGATCTTCGAAGCAGCGATGTAACCTAGCTACCCGTCACTTGTTATTAAAACAGGTCAAAACAAACACAAACGGGCTCACCTTCTGAGCCCGTTTTCTTTTATCAGTCGTATCACATCAAGCCTTTGCCTCTGGCACCGTCAAATTAGACACTCGATAGGAACCACGACGTAAAAAAAGCACATCATACGATATGCTTTTCAACTTTATATCAAGCTCAGAAGACCGGAGCCTTAGCCTTTGTAGTTTCTTACTCGTGCCGCATCGGCTTCATGCTTGTCGACAACCGTTTTACCGATTGGCGCCAGTGAGATAACCGCTAACTTTAAATGCTGAATCGCAAACGGAATACCGATGATCGTAATGAAGCACGCCACTGCTGACATGATGTGACCCATCGCAAGCCAGATTCCCGCAAATAAAAACCAAATGATGTTCCCAATCACACCTAACGGACTCGTGCCTATATCCATCTCATTAGTTAACTCATCACGCGAAATCGCTTCTTGTCCGAATGGGAAAAAAGAGAAGTTACCCATTACAAAACACGCTCTGCCCCAAGGGATACCAACAATGGTGAGGAATGCAAGTAGCCCGAAGAACCACCAAGCCAGTCCCATAAATACGCCACCGAACAGAAACCAAATGATGTTACCTATTGTTCTCATTCTGTATTCTCCAAATCTTTTTATACGTTTCTTTCATATGCCGAGTGAGGCAATGTTTATTGTAATAGGTTCATTATTATCGAGCCTTTATGAACCACTCATGAATCACCTACACTTTATATTTTTGACGCGCACCAAGGATCTCCATAACCATATAGGTATCAACTATTTTATTTGATACCATAAATATACAACTAGAACCTTCTGTTAAACAGCGCCCCACGCTAATTCACCCATAGCGTGCCCAGCAGCAGTGCAAACACTTCAACTAATTTAAGGCCTAATTTATGAATAACCCTAAGCAACCTAAAAAGAAAATGAAAAACTGGGTGCCTATCGTCTTTTTCGCACTTCTGAGTACAGTTCCTGTGCTCATGTTTTTAGTCGACGTGTACATCAACCAGTATATGTAACAAAATCTGCCATCCTATCTGAGTGATAATGAATAGAGTAATTATGTCCTGTATTCATCTCAACTAACTAACAGCTGTTCTCGTTTAAAAACAAAAAAGGCGACAGTATCAACTATCGCCTTTTTGTTATTGATTAGCTGTTAAGCTTATTCCCAGTCTAAAATTACCTTACCAGACATACCAGATCGCATCATGTCAAAGCCTTTCTGGAAGTCGTCCACTTTGTAGTGGTGAGTAATGATTGGTGTTAGATCTAGGCCAGATTGAATCAAAGAAGCCATCTTGTACCAAGTTTCGAACATCTCACGACCGTAGATACCTTTGATAACCAAGCCTTTGAAGATTACTTGGTTCCAGTCTACTGCCATGTCTGATGGTGGAATACCTAATAGAGAGATCTTACCGCCGTGGTTCATGTTCGTCAGCATGCTGTTGAACGCAGATGGGTTACCAGACATTTCTAGGCCTACATCGAAGCCTTCAGTCATGCCAAGATCAGCCATTACGTCTTCAAGCTTCTCTTCCATCACGTTTACTGCGCGAGTCACACCCATTTTCTTAGCAAGATCTAGGCGGTATTCGTTTACGTCAGTAATAACTACGTGACGAGCACCAACGTGCTTAGCAACAGCTGCAGCCATGATACCGATTGGGCCAGCACCAGTGATGAGCACGTCTTCGCCTACTAGGTCGAAAGAAAGCGCTGTGTGTACTGCGTTACCAAACGGGTCAAAGATGGATGCTAGATCGTCAGAGATTTCTGCAGGGATCTTAAATGCGTTGAACGCTGGGATCACAAGGAACTCAGAGAACGCACCAGTGCGGTTAACACCAACACCTGTTGTGTTACGGCAAAGGTGAGTACGGCCGCCACGACAGTTACGACAGTGACCACATGTGATGTGACCTTCGCCAGAAACACGGTCGCCGATTTCAAAACCACGAACTTCTTGGCCGATGCCAACAACTTCACCCACGTATTCGTGACCTACTACCATAGGTACTGGAATTGTGTTTTGTGACCACTCATCCCAGTTGTAGATGTGTACGTCAGTACCACAAATTGCGGTTTTCTTAATACGGATAAGAAGATCATTATGACCCATTTCAGGTTTTTCAACCTCGGTCATCCAGATGCCTTCTTCAGGCTTAAGCTTAGAAAGTGCTTTAATTTTCATAATGTTATCCAGTTCATCTCGCCTAACTGTAAGGCGAGAATCAAAAATCTATATGTGCTATTGGGCGTTGCTCTATCTAACTAAAGGATGCACAAGGCACCCCTTTAAAATTAGATGATACCCATATCTTTACCAACTTGGATGAACGCATCGATTGCGCGGTCTAGTTGCTCACGAGAGTGTGCAGCAGACATTTGCGTACGAATACGAGCTTGGCCTTTTGGTACTACAGGGAAAGAGAAACCGACAACGTAGATGCCTTTCTCTAGAGCGCGCTCTGCGAATTCAGCCGCTACTTTTGCATCACCCAGCATGATTGGGATGATTGCGTGGTCAGCACCACCCATTGTGAAGCCCGCTTCTTCCATGCGAGTACGGAAGTGAGCAGAGTTTTCCCATAGTTGAGTACGTAGGTCGCCAGATTCCGCTAGAAGATCGAGAACACGGATAGACGCCGATACGATTGCTGGTGCAACAGAGTTAGAGAATAGGTATGGACGAGAACGCTGACGTAACCAGTCGATTACTTCTTTCTTACCAGAAGTGTAACCGCCTGAAGCGCCTCCCATTGCTTTACCTAGCGTACCTGTAATGATGTCGATACGGTCAACAACGTTGTGGAACTCGTGAGTACCTGCGCCGTTTTCACCCATGAAGCCTACGGCGTGAGAATCATCAACCATCACTAGTGCGCCGTACTTGTCAGCAAGGTCACAGATAGCAGGAAGGTTAGCTACTACGCCGTCCATTGAGAACACACCGTCAGTTACGATAAGCGTGTGACGAGCGCCAGCTTCTTTAGCTGCGATAAGTTGCTGCTCTAGCTCTTCCATGTTGTTGTTCGCGTAGCGGAAGCGCATTGCTTTACACAGACGAACACCATCGATGATAGATGCGTGGTTTAGAGCATCAGAAATGATTGCGTCTTCTTTGCCTAAAATCGTTTCGAATAGGCCAGCGTTCGCATCAAAACAAGATGTGTATAGGATTGTGTCTTCTTTACCAAGGAACGTAGATAGCTTTTGCTCTAGTTCTTTGTGAGAGTCTTGAGTACCACAGATGAAACGTACTGAAGCCATACCAAAACCGTGTTGATCCATACCGCCTTTAGCAGCTTCGATAAGGTCCGGGTGGTTAGCAAGGCCTAAGTAGTTGTTTGCACAGAAGTTTAATACTTCTTCACCAGTCGAGATAGAAACCGCTGCTTTTTGAGCAGAAGTGATAATGCGCTCAGACTTGTAAAGACCTTCTTCTTTAACTTCTTCGATTTGAGTTTGAATCTGTTGGTAAAATGCAGAAGACATTGTTCATTCCTTCCTAATTATTATTCAGCAGCATCACGCGCCGCTTTATGTAGGGATATAAACGATCTCAAAACGATCATTTACACTGTAAAACTAATGCCTATATTCTAGTTGAACATACGCATTCCGATTATCCCTTTAGTTGGAAAAACATTAGTGAACCTGAGGCATTAATAATAGTTCATCCCAGTGACACAGGGCACATAAACGCGTCTTACCTGTTCTTTTTAACGTCAAATCGACCTCCATTTCGGTCTAATTTCGCTGTCATATCAAATATCAATTTTTCATCTCAGAACGATATAGTGATGAATTTAGGTTTATCTCAGAAAATCCCGCCGTTCAATTGATGAAATTGATTCACAAATCACACGTAATCACTCACAATTGCCATTACGCTCATCGTTGAAACTTGTTTAACTGGATACTTATGATTAATCCTAAGCTCATTGCCCTACTTCCGGATCTCGCCTCGTTCATTTTAGTGGTAAATGAAGGGAGCTTTACTGCGGCAGCAAAACAGTTAGGAGTAACACCCTCAGCGTTGAGTAAACTGATCACACGTTTAGAAAAAGCGCTCTCAGTGAAGCTGTTTGAACGCACGACTCGTACATTGATCATCACACAAGCAGGCCAACTGGTTTACGACCAAAGCGTGGTTATGATTAATGCAGCGCAGCAAGCGGTCGAACTGTCTACCTCTGATCACACTGAACCTGCAGGTTCTATAACGGTAGCGGCTCCAGAAGCCTTCTTGAACTCGGTTCTACAGCCTTTCGTTGTTCCATTCTTAAACCAGTATCCCGAGATTCAACTTAAGTTAAGAGCGGCTGATGGCGACATCGACATATTGCGCCAAGGCATCGACATCGCGTTTCGCCTTACTGATAAGCCCGACGAGAGCTTAGTTTTGAAAGAGCTTGGAAAGACCAACCTCGTGTTATGTGCAAGCCCCGACTATTTGCAAGTAAAAGGAGTTCCTAGCCACCCGACTGACCTTTCGAAACACGACTGTTTATACCTTGCTGAGACAGACAAAGACCACATTTGGGACTTCTTGAAAGACGATGAATTTCACACGGTATCCGTCAGTGGCCGTTACGCGGTAAACCACTCCCAAATGCGACTCAAAGGTGTGAAAGAAGGACTTGGCGTAGGTATTTTCCATGACTTCGTGATTCAAGATGCGCTGGCTGAAGGCTCTGTGGTGCAGGCATTGGAAGATTGGACCATCAAGAGTAATTACCACGGCGCTATCGCGATGCAGTTTGCTCAAACCAAATACATGCCTGCTCGCCTCCGTGTGTTCATTGATTACGCTATGGAGCACTTGGGTGATAAGTTAGCCAGGGAACTAAAGTAATATTGATAGGGATCTGCAGCTCACAATGTCAGACTAACTAAAAGGATTATTAATTCAAAATCCTATCCAGTTCCATTCTAATAAATGCTGAAATTTCAACCAATTTTCTCGGCAGTGGATTTTGGTAAGGGTAGGCAATATACATGGATCTTTCTGTGTCAAAAACCTGTGTAATATGGATGTTCTTATTTATTTGGCTTCCTTTCATAAGATAATTCGGAATCACACCCACGCCTACGCCTTTAGAAACAAAGTTCATTAGAATAGATGTATTATCAACTTCAATTACATCACTATACCTCTGCTTTATCTCCTCTTTATTAGAGTGTCTTTTATAAATTAATAACGTGTTATTTTGAGTGTTATCAAGTTGCGAGATTACAATATCATTATAATTTCCAACTTCATGTGCAATCAATGTTTCATCAACAACGTTATTTAGTCTAATTGCAATATCGATATTGCTTTCCAATAAATTTTCAACATTATTATTTGATGATACTTCAAAGTTCACGGCTGGGTATCGTTCTTTAAGGCCTTTAAGAATTTCACCAAAAATAGAAGAGGCGACTGAGTTAGGCATTGTTATTTTAAATTTTCCACTAATACAATCACTAAGTGATTTCGCTCTATAATTCAACGCTTGTAAATTATCTAAAGCTTCGATGGCAAGCTCTTTGATACTTTCTCCGTGATCAGTCAGAACGAGTTGTCTTGTTGTTCTGTGAACAAGTGTCACTCCAATTTGCTTCTCTAAGGCTGCTAGTTGGCGACTGACTTGAGCCTTCGACTTTCCCAGTTCCTTGGAAGCCTCCGTCAAGGAAAGGTGCTTACAAACTGCTGCAAAGCAGATTAGTTCATTGTTCATCAATTCCATGATTGTTACCTATTTGCAACTCTGGGTCACGTTGTATTTAAAATGTCTCCTTAGTATAACTACATTCAGTCGAAGGGGGGAAGTGGCATTATAAATAATATTCAAGTAATAGAAATATTTTAAAAAATTAAATCCATAAACTATATACGGGTACATACCATGAAAAAAGAAAAACAAATTTCAAAAAAAATATATAACTTGATAAATAACATTATAAATTTTTATACAAAAGTTTTTGTTACGTTATTTGGTGATGAAATTAATTTCCGTCACAACAAGGATAAAATCAATGTTCGAAACACGTCTGATTTTAGTGAACACATGAAACGAGACCTTGGTTTAGATTAATTGATCAATTAACTTCAGTAAATAAAAAATAAACCGTTTAAACTTCAAGATAATTTCTTATGTGTTAATGCATAATTTCACAAACATTGTCGCAACTCCTGATGGACCACAGCGATAACGGTATTCATTATCATCGTCTATCAGTTAGAACTAATTTTTTCGTTAAATTACAATTTTTTATTAAAAAATCAAAGTTGAACATATGATCTTAATCATGAAACTGACCCTCTCAAACAAAGAAGGTCAGTTTGTGTATTAATTAACTAATTAAGAACAGTTTTGAACTTTTCAACACGCGAAAAAAGCAGCCAATCCAACAGCATCGCAGCCACAATCGTCGCTCCCGCCAGTGGAAACAGCACTGAAATCACCACGACAGTTACCAAGCCAGTTCTCCATAGGCCAGCATCACCAAACTTAGGTGGTGTGCCAAGCTTGCGTTGACCTGAAGGTCTACGCATCCACCACATAACACCGCCAGTCACCGACACCACAATAAATGCAAAGCAGAACAGCGCGTTTAGAAGTTTATTGATGATACTGATGTCACCTTGGTGCAGAGAAATACCGACCGCCAGTGTCTTAGCGATAAAGTTGTAATCCTGCCAAGTCACCTCACCCAGAATACGACCTGAGTATTGGTCTAGATGCGTGGTACGATCCTGAGTTGGGTCGATGATGTCACCACCCATGGTATTGGCTGTCACTGTGTAAACACCCGTTTCTGAGCGTGGGAAGTTCACCTTGTATTGCGTGAAACCAAGCGAGTGCGCTTTTTCGATAACATCATCGATAGCAAAGCTGCTTGCTGACATCACATGTTGAGAGTGGTCTTCGCCCATCTTTGAATGATCATGAGGTTCAGACGCCTCTTCTACGTGGTGTACATGCTCTGCAGGCTTATCTTGAGACAACGGCAGTGGTGTTTGTTCTAAGTTCCACGGTAGTTCTTCTTCTGAACCGTGGTTAAGAGAAGCGTGAGTTTTGTCTGAAAGAGGAATATCGTCCCACATTTGAGCAGGGAAAGTGCTCCATGCTTGAACCAACTTTCCTCCCCAGAAGCCCGTCCACGCCAATCCTGAGAGAATAAACAACAGCAAGATCAGAGATAACGTGCCACCTATGTTCGCATGCAGATCACGCATAAGCACACGTGGCCCAGATGACACTCTCAGCTTGAGAAACCCAGCACGGCTTGCGTTGTCTCTCGGTAGCCATAAATAAATACCGCTGATAAGAAGGAGAATCGATAAGCTGATTGCCACTTCAATAAGGTAATCACCCCAATCACCAATCAACAACGTGCCGTGAATATCGTTCGCAAGTTCGTAGAGGCTTTCACTGCGTGGCACTTCACCAACGACTTCACCGGTGTATTGATTCACGGTAGCGAAAACCGATGTACCGTCTTCAAGTGATACTGAGAATCGGTTCGCCAAGTCAGGCGATTTGCTCGGTACGAACTGTGTCACTGAACCTTGTGGATATTGATTCTGCACTGACGCTAGCTGCTGCGAAACCTTGATGGGTTCACCCGATGCAGCAATTTCAATCGCGTTTTGATGAAAAGCGAGTTCGATCTCGTCATCAAACAGCATCATCAAGCCAGTAATACTCAGCATCAACATAAATGGGATAACGAATAGCCCAGCATAGAAGTGCCAGCGCCAAGTGAGAAAGTAGAGAGTTTTATTGCGTTCTTTGCTTTTTATATTGGTTTTCGAACCGGTATTTACACTGCTTGTAGACTGCGAAGTCGTTTGTGCCTTCGCAGAGGCTTGAGATTCATTTCTCAACATTATTATTTCCTTTGACACGCGCAAACTCACCTTCTGAAAAATCAGAAAGTCACTAAGGCATGTTTAACTTTACTTAATACTTTATTTTTTAATTATTTTAATGGGTTAGGTTTAAGCAGTAACAAAGGGAGGGCCGCGCGGGGCTTGCCTCGTGTAGCGTTCGCTTAGAGCCAAAAAAGCGTAGCTGTCTGAGACAATAAAACTCAGTCGAGTTGTGAGTAGTGTAGTTGGAAGTTCATCTTGGTGAAATGTGGAAAAATGGCTAAACGGACACGGCTTACCTTTATGAGTATTCGGTTCGCCTTCTTCAATTTGAACCAGTTCAAAGCCGTTGACCGTACATAACGACGCCCACACTCCCGCGCTGTTACCATGAGCATTGATAACAGGCATTAATGTCACTAAAGCCCAACTTAACGCTGTGGCGAGTAACATGGAGAGATTGAACGAGGTTCGGCGCATTATTCCAAATCTTTATAAATTTCCCTTATTATGAGGCACTTGCTATATAGGTAAACGTAAAGATTAACATCAAGTTAAAAAATTGAAGCTAACGCACACTCTATTTCGTTAAAAACGGGGTACAACAGAAGCGCTAATAAAATATTACGCACCTCTGTGCATCAAACTGATTAGAAAAAAGACAATAAAAAACGCCGCTTATATTTTCCTGGGAAAGGAAATATAACCGGCGTTTTAGAAGTTGAACTTTGTTATCTGGTCACTCTAATGAACAAACGAATTAACCGAAGATCTTGCTCCAAATGCTTGGGGTACGCTTCTCGTGGTACTCTTCGCGAAGGCCATCAATCGTGCGCAGTTCTTGCTGTGCCGCTTCAAAGTCACCTTGATCTAGCTTCTGTTCAATGCTATCGATTGAAGCACTGATTTTTTTGAAGCCTTCCATAAAGTTGTCTTCTCTTTCTACTGGGTAAACACCCGTTTTCAGTTCTGCCACTAGCGTATCTAAACGAACGATAGGTTTCTGCATCTCTTCGATGTTTTGAGCTTCTGCCGCTTGTTTAAACGCAAGCTTCATTTCTTGCATGTTTTTCTTAAGGTCAACGTTAGCAAATGCGTTGCCAGACATTACTGCAGCAGCGATTAAGCCAGATAAAAGGATTGAGCGAGTTTTCATTGTTTCTCCAAGTGAAACTGTGACTTTGAAGATAGCGCCACCATGATTGTGGCACTTCGACTTTATTATTTTCGGCTAGTGTATACAAAAATCTGACAGGCACAAAAATTGATTGTGTCGAAATGCAAACCCACCGACATTCTCTTAAGCAAGAGCCGAGTATTCTGGGATGTCATTACGACCACGCAGTGCCAAAAAGGCTAGGAATTGCTTTGGCGAGTGGGTAATCACCTTACTCGAATCCACGCCCACCTCATCAAGCAGTGAAGACACAAGATCCAGCCCGCCCACGTCTTGGCAGAAATGCGCATCACTTCCTGTAGTAATGAATGCCCCTTTTGCTTTCGCAATTCTTGCGATCTCAAAACAGCGGTCGACACTACCAACACGGCTATTGCCTTTGAGTGTGGTGTTATTAATCTCGATTGCGACATTATGTTGGGCTGCGCATTCAATCACAGTTTCAAAATCGAAATCAAAATTTGGGTTCCCTAAGTGGCCAAGTGCATCAATTCGACCGCCCCTAATCACATTCAACAACGCTTCCGTATGAGTTGCGGCATCCGACGGACGAAACACTGGCTCGTGGAAGCTGGCAATCACCCAATCTAGGTTCTTATCAACACTAGGGTGAATATCTATTTCACCCTGTGTGTTCATGATGTTTGATTCCACGCCGCGGATGATAGCAACGTCTTCGATAAAACGAGGAAGTACACGCTGATTACTGAAGAACCAATAATGCGGCGCGCCCGGCATCGACTCTGAGTGATCGGTTGTACAAAACATTGTTAAACCGTTTTGCTTCGCCGACTTTGCGTTTTCGATCAGCGTGCTGTAAGCGTGACCACTCGCGTACGTGTGGGTATGGGTATCTACTTTTAGTTCCATGAATCAATGCCTCTAGCTTGGTCTCTAAACGTTTTTCAAAAAGGTATCTCTGATATCGCTTTCTGAAAAGGAGTGCCTCGTGGCAACAATTTAACCAGTTTATCAGTTGAAAGTGACAATTAGCACCTAAGCATAGAGCTTTTTGTTTACTTCATTCACCCTGTTGTTAGACATTGAGCTATCCAAACCTTATAAAGACTACCTCTAGAACGCTTCCTCTCATCAACGTATAACCGTACAAACTTGGTAATTACACCAATTTTTTGCAACCTACCCAAGTTCGTCAATACTTATACAAGTTAACAAACTGGAGTGTTTGATGAGAAGAAGACAATATCCGCTGAGTATCCACATCACTAGCCTTTTCTTAATTTTGACAACACTTGCCGGTGCCGTACTTATCTCAATCAGCTACCGTCATTCTCAAGAATTGCTACTAGGCACAGTGCGCGAAATTAGTAATGAACATCGCGATAAGCTGGAATCGGTATTTAAGCAAGCCATCGCACCCGTTATCACAACCTTGAATGTGATGGCTGTGAGCCCATTTGTGGCTCATCAAACCTTCTCTACCGAGAAAGAATCTTGGCTGGCATCAGTCGATATCATTTTCAAGCAGAATAAAAGTCTGGTTGCTTTATTCTATGCCTCTGACGATGGTGAATTCAGAATTTTCCGCCCTTTAAGTACCAATAGACAAAGAGCCGAAAACAATGCACCAGCCAAAGCGACCATGATGATCAGCAGTACTAATCTTAAAGGTGAAAATTTTATTACTTTTCTTGATGGCACACATCAAGTGATCAGTACCATGCAAGCTGAAAGCAAGTTTAACCCCACGGCCCGCCCTTGGTTTCGGAACGCAAAGCCTAATGGCTCAATACAACTTTCTGAGCCCTATCTGTTCTATTTTTTACAAACCAATGGAATTACGCTTTCTAGACGATCTGCAGACGACAAGCATGTGGTTGGGGCCGATTTCACATTAGAATCTCTCTCGTCTCAAATCAGTGAACTGGCCTATTCCCCGCAAACCCGACTCGCCTTATTTGACAAACACTTTAACCTTCTTGGCCAACATCAGCTTGATCTACCGGTACCTAACCTTGCCCCTGATCAACCCGATGGTTCGATTAAACATAATGGCCAAGCTACAGGGAAGATTTCTGGTAGTGAACAAGAACACAGCTTCGTCAAAATGCCTAAACGAGAACAAATGGAAGCATTAAAATCATCCGTATTAGCACCTCTTATCTCTGATGAACAGAAATTTGATCTCAAGCTAAAAAACGTTGATTACAACTTAAATACTTGGGCACTAACGTTAACGCCCGTTGAGCTGACTCCAAACGTCACCCTTTATTTGGCAGAAGCAACACCGCACAATGATTTGCTCTCTGACCTTATTTCCATGCGGGATAAGCAAGTTGGCGTGGCAATTGGTATGTTATTGCTCTGCTTCGGCATTGTATGGTTTGTCGCAAATCGCCTATCTCAACCACTCAATACGCTCGTGCAACTCACTGACAACATCACACGATTTGATTTCAGACGAACCCGCTCCCCCAAAAGCATGATTAAGGAAGTAGTTGACCTCACGCACTCGATTGAGCTGATGGAACACACGCTTCATGATCTTATTTCTCTACTTCGAGACACCGCAGGTAATCAGGAGTTTTCGATATTAACCAAGAACATTGCTCATCAAAGTTACTTAATAACCAAAGCAGAAACCATTGTGCTCTTTACTCAATCAAAAGAAAAAAACGTGTTTGATACAGCGGCCAACCTATCCATTATTCCTTTTAAAGCAGATATCAATGATTTCATCGAACATACTCCTTGGTTGCTATCTCAGCTCAAACATGGAGAAACCATCCACTTAAACCGAGAGGATAACGTTCTTAACTATTATCAAAACTCGATCTTCAATTCAGACCTGTTCCTGTTTCCTTTGTTGAACCGCGAGAAATTATTGGTTGGCATCGTCGTGATTGGCTATGAGAGGCCTATTACTAAGATTCAAACAGACAAACATGCCTTTCTAAGAGAGCTGCTGAGTTTTGCTGAAATAGCCAAAGATAACATTGACCAAATGCAACAGCAGAAAAACATGCTCAATGCCTTAATTGAACTTATTGCGTCAGCGATTGATACCAAATCACCCTATACGCAAGGGCACTGCCAAAAAGTACCTGAACTCACCAAATGGATAACCCAAGCAACCATTGATGATGACCATTATTATCCGCAATTTTCACTCGATAATAAGCAATGGGAAGAGCTGATGCTAGCCGCCTGGCTTCATGATTGCGGTAAGGTCACTACCCCTGAATATATCGTAGACAAAGCAACCAAATTGGAGACGGTTTACGACCGTATCCACGAAGTTCGCATGCGTTTCGAGTTGTTAAAACAACAAGCTGAAACGGACTATTGGAGGGCCATAGCTAATGGTGCGCTTCAGGCAGAAAGTCTTAAGATCCTCAAACAAAAACAATCAGAACTGGACGAAGAATTTTCCTTCGTTGCTAAATGCAACCAGGGTAGTGAATCAATGACGGAAGAACAAATAGAACGCTTGGACCAAATTGCAAAACGCCAATGGAAACGCACATTAGACGATCAATTAGGCTTGTCTTGGGCTGAAAAAGAGAGGTACAGCACTAACCAGGGTACAGCAGAACAGGATGAAACAGCACCAAATAACAGTAAACAGGCGCTTCCCGTAATGGAACCATTACTTGCTGATAAACCCGAACATAAAATACCGTGGGATAACGGCTTTAACCCAGCAGACGTGTGGCAAGAAGAGTTCGTACTCAAACCCGGAGAAACAAAATACAACCAAGGTGAGCTGCATAACTTGAAAGTGTGCCATGGTACGCTAAACGATGAAGAACGTTTCATGGTAAACGACCATATCATTCAGACTTTCATCATGCTCAGCAAACTCCCTTACCCATCTTATCTCAAAAACATTCCCGATCTCGCCAGCGGCCACCACGAGCGTATTGACGGTAAAGGTTATCCAAGAGGTCTAAACGAAGAGCAATTGCCCTTACCGTCTAGAGCAATAGGGATTGCCAGTGCCTTTGAAGCTTTAACGTCAAGTGACCGCCCGTACAAGAAGGGCAAACATTTAGATGAATCACTGAGTATCATGACCGACATGGCAACCAGCGGTCACATTGATCCGAAACTGTATTTACTGTTTCTGGAGAACAAGATCTATGACAAATACGCGGCTCGATTTCTTGAACCTAACCAACGGTGTAACATTGATCAGGATAAGCATATCCGTCGAGTGAAAGAGTACATGCGCTCGTTGTTCTAGCCTTAAATCTATCGTTTAGCTTTTAGCAGCGGAGCCCAACACAGAGGAGGCTATCTCATTGATTGTCCCTCGCGGTGTCTGCTTAGTTTTTGCCTTACTGTGTCTTTTGGCCAATAGCGTATTCGTTATGCTCGCGACGACAATTAGATTAATACCCATTAATTGCTGAGTTGAAAACACATCATCAAAGAACAAGATCTGCCATAGCGCACTGAACAGCATGTTAGTGAAAATTAGAGGTGCCAACTGAGATCCACTGTCTACCAGCTTATACGCTTTAGAGCGGAAAATTTGCGTATTAATAGTAAATAGCGCCAATCCAAAAACTCCAAAGCCAATCCAACTGATGCTATCAATTGACAATAAGGTCGCTAAGGCCTCATACCCTCTATCATTCCCAATGACTTCCGCAGCGGAAGAGAGCGACGTGACCGCGATCATGGGAAAAACGAATATTGCTGCGACTAAGAAGGTCCATGCGTTTAATTCTGCTGGTGTAAGGCTAGTCTTGGAGGCTCGATACAAACTCACTTGTGATCCCGAATTAAACACACCAGCTAACAACCCAAGCAGCAGCTCGGGCCTAAAGAATGTCGAGCCAAATTCAAACTGAGACCAATCCCCTGCCATGAGCACTACGCCAACAAATGTCACCCCCAAGCAAATCACCGTCGTTGTATGAACTTTAGTTCCAAACATTAACTTTTCTAACAAGGGTATAAATAAAGGGCCAGTACTAAATAATACGATACCCTCAACCAACGTTAAGGTTTGTAATGCTGTAAGAAAGCACCACTGACACGCAACCATGAAGATAGCCCGCATCACCAAAGGTTTCCACATCTCTCGTGAAGGCTGAGTGATTTTGTAAAAGGCCAAGAAGAAAAATAGAAATAAGCTAGGCAGCAGAAACCGGACGAAGCTCAGCAATGAGATTGTCATCGTTTCAGACAAATACTTGGCCAATAAGCCGCTTAAAGACAAACTGAATGTCGACAACAACATGAAAACTGTTGCCTTGGTAATATCAGACATAATTATCACCTCCTATGACCACTACTTTAAAGACATGACGAGATGAAAAATAGCGAGTAATATTAACCATAACTGTAAGGAAAACTTACCAATGAAGAAACTCGTACCACTAAAATCTGTTTACGCTTTCGTAGCTGTCGCAGAAACAGGCAGCATGACCGAGGCTGCTCATGTGTTATATGTCAGTCACTCAGCGGTCAGTCAGGCGATAAAATCGTTGGAACAACAGATCAATAAACCACTGTTCCAGAGAGTGGGACGTCGCGTTGTGCTCAATGCCGCAGGTAAACGATATTATCGAAAAGTAGCACCAGCACTAGAACAAGTAATCGAAGCTACCGAAGAACTGGCAAGAACACCTAACGAGCACCGCATTACTCTTAACATGGTGAACTCTCTCGCCATGCATTGGTGGATACCTCGAGTTCCTGATTTCCAAAACTTCGCTCCCTCACTCGATATCCGTATTTCCACGTTAACGGGCCCTTTCGATATAGAGCAAGAGGGTGTAGATATTGCCCTTGTGCATGGTAAACCCAATGAGTGGAACCAGTATTACAGCGAAAAATTAGGCGACGATGATCTGGTGTTGGTGTGCAGTCCTAGTCTATTGAAGAGTCAAATGGGCTTAAGCGTTGAGCAGATAGTAAAACAGCGTCCACCCATTGGTGTATTTAATCCTAGACGAAAACTAGACTGGCAAGTGTGGTGCGACCATTACCAAGTTCCAATGCCCACTTTCCACAGTAACTTGACGTTCGATGTCTCTATTCAAGCTGTGCAAGCCGCAATTCGCTCGCTTGGTGTCTTGGTCACTCATCGCCTATTTGTAAAAGATGATATAAGCCACGGTATGTTGGTTGAGCTTGGAGAGCCAGTCCCTAATCCACACCAGGATTTCTATTTTGTTTGCCCTAACAACAAATTGAAACAAGAAAGTGTGCTACAACTAAGAGCATGGTTAAGGCATGAATTCACACGCAAAGCTGACGCTCAATAGTGATTCAATAAGCAATAACGAATAGAACCCAACCATAACGTCAAAAATAAGATCTAAACCATCTAACAATAAAGCTAGCTTATAAGAGGACACTATGATTATTACCACCACGCAATCTGTCGAAGGCAAACGCATTGTCGATTACAAAGGAGTTATTGCCGGAGAAGCCATTCTAGGAGTGAACGTTTTCAAAGATATGTTTTCAGGAACTCGTGACTTTGTGGGTGGACGTTCTGGCACTTACGAAAAAGAGCTAGAGAAAGCACGTAACTACGCATTCAAAGAGTTGGAGCAAAAAGCGATAGAAGCAGGTGCCAACGCGGTAGTTGGTGTTGATATCGATTACGAAGTCTTAGGCACAGGTAATGGCATGCTGATGGTTTCAGCAAGTGGCACAGCGGTTGTCGTAGCTTAATAGAGCAGGTAAACACGAAAATGTGTTACGTAACGATTAACCCTTCCTATCAAACTTGGAAGGGTTAAATTGTACTCATCTAGACATGAACGTCCATTCAGCAGTCAGCCAATCACATCACCGAATACTGTTTGTCGTTAATATTACTCTTCTCGAAGCGCTTCGAAGCGGTCTAGGCCTCGCAACATTTCAAAATCCGGCTCTTCAGCTAACAGTTCTCTCATTGAGCCACTAGCTTCAATAGCGCGCTCTAAATCATCGATAGACTGAGCTTCTGCTCCTAATCTTGCGTATGAGCAAGCCCGTTGATACAAAGCGTGAGCATTTTGATCATCGACTTCTAATACACGATTACATAGACTCATTGCCCAGTGGTATTCCTGCATATCCATAGCAGCATCGGCTTTAGAGGTTAGCGCTTCTAAATCTCCAGGACGAATCTTTAATATTTCATCATAGATTTCAATCTTTTGTTCTGCCGTTTGCGCATTCTGCGCTCTCAACCACAAGTTATGAATCTCATTGATAATTTCAATCTCTCGGTTATTATCCGAGATGATTCTAGTCTTACGCTTAAGATCCCTTTCAAGAACATTGAATTTCTTCTCATAGTCTTGAGCAATAGAATTAAGTCGCTGATCGGCCATTTCTTTAGTGGTATGTTTGAGCTCTTTAATTGATTGCCAACCAACCAAGGCAATGAGTGAAGCAACACCGGCAATGATATAGAAAAAATACGTCACAGTGACATTCGCATAGTTCAGTGACTTGTCAGCCACAGAAAGCTCACGATCCGTCATTTGAATGGTTAAGCGTCTTTCAAGATCTTGCTGTTCCATTCGCAACTGCTTCAACTCGTCTAAGATATAACGTTCCATCAGCGGTCTATCTAAATACTCTTGTTCTGAGTAAGTAACCTCCTCGCTTGCAAAGCTCATGGTTGTTACCAGTGAGAACACTGCAATCAATAGGATTCGAAGCATTTACATATTCCTTATATATTTCATGGTTGTGTCACTGTGTCTCCTAAATGAGAGACAAGCGATAAAGCCGGCAATTTTAAACTTCAGCATTATTCGTAAAAAAACCATAGCATACTCACTATGGTTTTCTTATTTCTATTTAGTTATTTAGTTTGAGTATTAAGCATCATTTGCCAGTACTCACATTTAGCTAAGAACTCTTTTAAGTAAAGCTCTGGGTTAGCAAGCTTCTCACCGCCTTTCACATCAGCACCAGTCACTCGCCAAAAGTTATGAATCACTAAATTTCTGTGGTCAATAAATTCGTTAATTTCGCTTTTTTTAAGAGGAAGCTGCGCACCAAACGTTTGTTCATAAAAACTCAGCGACGAGTCTTGTTCACTTGGTTTTTCTCTTAAAAATGTATCCAAGTTCAAGCCTAGTTGCTGCTGCCTTTCCTTTGGTAGTGCTTTAGCTAATCTAGAAATAACATTGAATAGAGCTAACTCAACTTTTTGCGCTGCTAATAAAGACGCACCTAGAAGCGCATTCTCACTGGAAATGTGTTGCTCTGTTGGTGATACGGTAGCTATTGTCACTTTATTAACCTCTAATAATCATAACTGGTGTTACTGTACTAAGTTCGATTTACTGAACTTAGTGTTGCCTTGCTTACGCTATTTTGTTGATTTGAATAGCGTCTTGTAATTGAGTACGTCCAGCATCAATAATGAGGAAGCCGGATGCGTCATCATTCTTCTCAACTCGCACCTGGCCGTTGAAGCCACTTTGCGACAATTTTTTTGCTAACTGCTCTGGCGCCGTTTCAAAAACAATATCCATGAAAGGCAAAAGCTCAGCATCAACAAAGCCATACTCGTTAAACCGTTCCATTGCTTGAGATAAATGGTCTGAGTCCGTGAATTCAATAATCTCTACTACTTCTTCCAACAACATTTTCGATTCCATATTCGCCAGAAAGTGACTAACACAAACACGTACGTTTTGCTTACATACATTTTTGTGCTCAAAGACAATCCTTAAGTTATCGCAAAATCATAACATATTAACACTCGTAAAATAGGCTTTATTTACCTCTAAGCTATTGGGAATACTAGAGAACAATAGAAAACTAGTCAGGCGTGCTCAAGCCAATATCGTCTGTTTAAGTGCGGTAATCTGTTGGAGGTTTCAAGCTAGAATAGACTGAGAATCACTCGTTTCAACAATTGACTCTTTCAACAAACCAGCATAAATACCATTCAGAGCAACCAACGATTGATGGTTACCTTGTTCGACAATTTCTCCCTTCTCCAACACCAAAATTGTATCAGAATGACGAACAGTGCTCAGACGGTGTGCAATCGCAATCACGGTTTTTTCCCTGAAAAGACGCTGCATCGCTTTTTGGATGAGATCCTCGGTAATGGAATCCACCGAGCTAGTTGCTTCATCAAGCATCATCAACTGCCCACCCTGGGCGACCGCTCTTGCGAACGAAATAAGCTGCGTTTGCCCCACAGACAAATTTGAGCCGTTCTTTTCCAAGTGGAAGTCATAACCTTGTGGCAATTGTTCAATAAACTTATCGGCGTAAACATAACGCGCTGCCTGCTCAACCTCGGTTTTAGATAAATGCGTTTTACCCAACGCAATATTGAACTGAATTGTCTCTTCAAATAAGTGCACGTCTTGCATCATCATTGAGAACAAATGAGCTGAGTCTTCGCTTGAAATCTGCGACAGCTCAATACCATTCAATAAAATGCTGCCCTCATAGTTTTGATAAGTTTTAGAGATCAAACGCAGAATCGTAGACTTGCCAGATCCAGTGGAACCGACAAGCGCAATTTGATGTCTCTTCTCCAATACAAAAGAGACATTTTTCAACACATACGGAGCATCGCCTTTGTAGCGGAAACTCACGTTCTTAAACTCAAGGCTCTCAAACTGCTCTAGCTGTTTTTCAACCTTGTTTGATGGCAATAAATGACATTCTTCCTCTTCAGTTGGCTCAACAAACAGCTCTTCTATATGGTCAAACGCCGCGAATGAACTCTGAATCGAAGCGATCTGCGAGGTAAAATCACGGATCGGGACAAACACTTTCTCTAACGTGTTGATGAAGGCGATCAACACACCTAAGGTTAGTGCGCCTTTAATCACTTGCTCAGAGCCATACCAAATCATGATCGCGATGGTGATTGAGGTAATGCCAGAGATAAACGAAAACAGAATCGCATCGTATTTATTGATCTTTTTCTGCGCTCTCAAAAACTCATCAGTATAGCCTTGGTAGCGCTGCTCAACTTGTCCTTCCGCTCGGTACATCTGAACCGTTTTCATGCCAAACAAAACTTCTTGTAGAAAGCCAATTCCACGAGCAAGCGAAGATCGCGTGACTTTATACAGAGCGCGAAGCCGGTTTCTGACATACACCGTCAAGTACATCACTGGTGGCATGATAATCAACACAATCATCGTTAACTGCCAGTCAATAAAGAACATCATCACCAACAGAGCAATAGTATTAATACTGTCTTTAACAAGCCCAACAACCGACTGAACAAATGTCTCGCCGATGGTTTCCAAGTCACTGGTTAACCGTGAAAGTGTTACTCCAATAGGTGTGTTATCAAAATAGCGGCGCGGCAGTTTAAGCACACGAGAAAACAACACGGAGCGCATGTCCGTGATGGTATATTGACCCGTTTTACGCAGGTTATACGAATAGGTGGTATCCACCACATAACTCGCCACTAGCACGGCAACCAAGTAGAAAATGTACTCGAGCAGTCCATCCATATCCCCATGGCTCAAATGAACATCGATCACTTGAATGATAAGCCAAGGAAACAATAAGCTTGTGAGGACAGAGAGCGGAAGCATAGCAATACCCAGAATCGCAGAGCCTTTGTATTTCTTAGCAAACTTAAAAAAGTGCTTGAGGTACTTGAGATCAACACCTTTTAACATGCTGTTGCCTCCGTTTCATTCTGCTGTAATTGCCATGTGTCGTAATAATAATCGCACGATTTTAGTAACGTGGCATGGCTGCCCTTGGCAATGACCTTACCTTCATTTAACACGATAATTTCGTCCATATATTCAAGGGCATTTACACGGTGTGAAACCACAAGAACAGACTGATTTTCTAAGCGTTTAAACAAGCCTTCCAATATTTTTCGTTCTGTTTCATAGTCGACAGCGGATAAAACGTTATCCATGATGATCAGATCGGTCGGTTGCAACAGGGCTCGCGCAATACTCAGACGCTGCTTCTGGCCACCCGACAGCATGATGCCTTTTTCACCAACTAAGGTTTGATCTCCACCTTCAAAGCGTGTGACATCACCGGCCAACTGGCTGAGTTCCAGCACTTCATCAACCTGACTTTTCGCCAAATCTGTATCTAGACTACCAAAACGAATATTGTCTTCGACGGTTGCGGAAAACAGGTAAGGATCTTGAGTAACGGTTTTAACATAACGGCGCAAGTCACTGCGTGAGAAGCTGGTTACATCTTTTTCTCCAAGGAAAACAGAACCTTCATGAACGTCCAAGTGATGGTTCAAACAGTTCACTAATGTCGTTTTACCCGCCCCTATGCCACCAAGTACACCGACTTTCTTACCCGCTGGGATATCAAAGCTGATGTTATCAAGAATCAGACGTTCTTCACCTGAATAACTAAAGCTGAGATTGCGAATGGAAAACGTTTTTCCCTTTAGGGACTCAATATCGTTCTCAGACAGTTTACCTTCATCAAGCTCTGGAACTTTAGCATTAAGAATCGTCTGCACACTTTGAATGCCAACCATGCCTCGCTGATAAATAGTCGCGATCCTACCTAACTGCATCAATGGCATAGCGAGTAACACAGAGTAAGTCAGAAAAGCGGTTATCTCGCCTAAGGTAAGTTCCTGTCTCATTAACATGTAACCGCCAAAACCTAGGATAATGATTTTCATCAGGTCATTAGCATAATCAAGTACAGGCATAAAGAAGACTTGAATGCGGGTAATCTTGAGACGACACTCAAGCAATAGTTGGTTGAGTTTTTCAGTTTCCGCTATCACCCAAGGTGACATCTGTTGACTTTTAATCAGATCAATTCCAGACAAATAACTCATCAATTGAGCCGACAGGTTTTGTAATCGCTTCATATGTTCTAAATGCAGCGTTTTCATACGTTTAAAGCCGACACGAAAAATCACAAAGGCTATTGAGATAGGAATAATCGAATAGAGCGTTAATTCTGAAGATATACGCCACATATAGAGAGGCGTCAGTGACAGTGCAAGTAACACATTGAAGAACTGGAGAAAACCTACGCCAAACAACAAACGTATGCCACTAAGGTCGTTATTGATTATTGAGATTAACCGACCAGAAGCAAAACGCTCATGAAAGCTATTAGGTAAACGATTGAGTTTTTGTAGAAGTGTACTTTTTAATGCCGCCTCAGTGATTCGGCCCGGGTTAAGCGCGTAAATACGAGACAGAATACGCACTACAACCATAGCGACTGACATGCCGACTACAATCCAAACATAATGTTGAAGCTGTTGATGACCACTAAATGAAGCATCATCAATCAAATCTATCGATAATTGAATATAACGAGGGATCTCAACCTGTAGCCAGTTAACGAGGAAAATGAACACGACCGCCATCAAGTAAGAGGTGCGATTCATGCGCAGGTAGTGGGCAATAAACTGTCTTTTATTCTTCATAAGGATTCTTTGCTTAAGGCAGGTTCACAGCGATTGGATATATAACTCAAGCTAAGTTGAACAATCGCAGAGGCAAATAGACACCAAAACAATTTAGCTAGTAGCATCAACCACATTGAACAACCTATGTACAATGCCAAACTACATGTTGTGTTTGACGCTGGGGAAAACCGCCCAAAGCCGGCCACTTTCAGGCGGAGCACAATTAACGAGCTTAAAAAAGGAGGTTTAGAAGTCGAAGACCATTTACAACATCTCTTTAGCGATCAAGTGCAATAAAAATGTCTCACGTTCAATGCTCATGCCCTTTTTAGGGCTTTCCGCTATGGTTTTTTCATTATGGGCAATCGCTTCATGGATATTCACCCAAACAGGCTTCATCCCGTTTTTCACTTCGTAGTCTTCGTAATCCGTCTCGCCAAGCTCACGATCAATCTTGCACGAATAACAATAAGAGATCATGTGCATCATGTCTGCATCGTCTTTATACCAAGGACGAAATTCTTCAAATATCCCGAACGGCTTAATACTGTGAATATTCTTAGCACCAGTCTCTTCTTCAAGTTCACGAACCATACCTGCGATCACGTCTTCGCCTTCGTCCAAGCCACCACCAGGAATGGTGTAGTCGTGGTAACGTTCCGTATAGAGCATCAGAACATCCTCACCATCTAAAACAATTGCACGGGCGGCATTGCGCTTATATACCGTTTTATTATCTAAGTGTTCGATATCTGGGTGAATTGTGGTTTTTAGGTGTCTCATCGTTCTGACTGCTCAACTGAATTTGGGCGGCATCATATCATAACCAAGCGTAGATTAGAGGCTCAGAATGACCGACAAAACTCGGAAGATATTATTTTTATCGCGGGGGATTCATGGTCGTAAGAGAATAATTCCCATCTTACAAACCTCGAGTCATAGGGTGTCTCTCTTTTTAAGGCCCCAACCTAACTGAGCTTGATCTCATGCTCAAAAAACAGTTAAAAATGAGGAAATATCAACCTATTTCAATATCTTGACCAAATTAGAACAACCTTTTCTTAAATCTAAAATATACTGGTTTATAGAGCTTTAAATTTAGTTCTGTAGAACTTAACACATTCACTTGTAGAGTTATCACTTAGGAGATAAACATGAAAAAAATTGGTTTGATGGCTGTGTTTGCCCTTGTATTAGGCGGTTGTGCTAATGACTATGCAGAATATAGCGAAGGTCAACGTGTTTCAGTCGCTAACCCGGCATCGGTTTATTGTGTTCAACAGGACGGCGAATTGGACACGGTAACGGAAAATAATCAACGAACCACTTATTGTGTATTACAAGATGGTCAACGTATCGAACAGTGGGAATACTACCGCAATAACCACGATCAGAAAGAAGACAGCTAATCTGTGATGCTGTGATGCTGTGATGCTGTGATGCTGTGAGCTTATGACGCCACATCGATATAATCAGCATTATTTCTTCACAACTCTCACCCAATAAAATCCCATGATATTACGTAAACTGCCCGCGACTCAGCGGCGGTTTACTTTACCACAACATCAATTGAACAGCGTTTTATTTATGACATAGCCCTGACATTGTGAATGTATCAGGTCGATAAAATATCGATCTGTTACAGACATTTACATGTTAAATTGATATGAAAAGCCAACCTAAAAAAGAAGCAAAAGCTCATATGTCGTTTGAACTCCCTGAGTTCACGCTCTCACAATCCACCTCACAAGTTATCTATAAACGGTGTCAAACGGCGTTAGTCGTTTTAGCTATTGGTATTATCGTAAACTTGGCACTTCGAATTGATTTTATATTGTTAAATGGATCTGTTGGTGAAGTGTCAGTGACCGAAATGCTGCAGCAGTTACTGCTTATTATTGCGTCTGGATCTTTTGCTTATCTAGCAAGAAAGAAAACCGAAGTTAAGCACGCAGCCCTGCTCATCAGCGCGTTTTTCGGTGTGATGTTTATTCGTGAAATGGATTTTTGGTTCGACAAGATCGTACATGGTGCTTGGGTTGTCCCTGCCCTATTGGTTTCTGGCAGTGCCATTTTCTATGCGATTAAAAATGGTAAACGAACCATTGACCAGCTTGCGCTTATTCTTGCATCTCCGCACATGAACCTTTTGGTTACTGGTGTCATGCTGTTATTGGTATTTTCTCGTCTGTTTGGCATGGGCAGTTTTTGGCACAACGTTATGGGGGATGATTACGTGCGCGTGGTTAAAAACATCGCCGAAGAAGGTACTGAGCTTTTAGCCTATTGTTTGATTGCTTTTGCTAGCCTTAAAACGGTTCTTGGCATCACGAGAAAGAAATAACGGCTTATCGCCACCAGCGATGTGTGTGGTCAGATTCTGGGTCTAAATATCGGTTCAACAAAGTCAGGTTTGTGTCTAGTAGCGCTAGATACTCCCTGACTTTTTTAATATCTGTATCTGCTGGAGTATGTTGAATACAGCGTTCCAATACCGGAAGTAAACTGTCTACAATATCAAACAGGGCTGACAACCCCGTCGAGCCTTTCTTCGTGAAGCTTTTCGCGACTAGCTCTTTTACAACAACTAAGGCTTCTAAAGAGAGCCTTTCTGGTTCTTGTCTTACTGACTCTAAATCTCGCTGAAATACCCCCGCGCAGACACCTTCAAGATAGACTCGATAAGTCGTCAGTACATCCATCAATAAAAACAAATGCCCCTGAACACTTTGATGAGGGTATGGCACCGCAACATGAGCATCTAGCCGACGGTCTACTTGAAGTTCGATCCCAAGCGAAGAACACTCCTCAACCAGAACCTTAAGCAAGCCTTGTTCATCCATCAACGCTTGAACTTCGAAAATACGCTGTAAGTGGTAGTCATTGGAAACAAACGTCACCTTCACATTTTGCCCACGCGTAAACAGACCGCTTTCAATCATTTCTGAGGCCAAGTTCTGAATATTCTCAACCGTACTTGTCGATGCCTTCTCCAGTAAAATAGCCCCTAAGGTGAACGGATACTCACGCTGATCTTCAAGTTTTCGATAATATTGGTACATCACATCCGCTTCTGATCGGGTTTGGCCTTTGGTCACCCCACCGCAAAATGCAACCGCCAGTTTCTGATTAGATTCGACCGTAAGATAATCAACTAAAGCATCAATTCGACTCATTCCTTCATCAGTCAATTTGTTCTCATTAAGTCGCTTACCCAGCACAATAAGGAGGTGATTAATGCTCATTTTATGTTCAAGTCTCGTTTTGGTGTTCTGATGGAGTGAATTATGTATACAATACCTGTTAACAAAAGTATTTTTAAGTTCTTACATGTTGCTTACAATAACGCTCACTATTAATAGCAGTATCATAAATCACACACACGAGAGCCACGTGCCACTGTAAAGCAAAAATAGCACGCTCTTGAGTTTCACCACCTATGCTTGTTAGCATTTGTCTCACTCAAAGAAATAAAGCTAACAAAACAAAATTTAACCAGAGTTCGTTCATCGAACCGTCTTCACAGGAAGTTACTATGCTGTCTATTTTTGATATCTATAAAATTGGGGTCGGGCCTTCCAGCTCCCATACAAATGGACCAATGATCGCTGGGTTTAATTTTACACAAAAAATTGAATCTGTACTTGAACAAGTTGCTCGTATTCAGATCGACCTATACGGTTCACTGTCGCTAACAGGTATCGGTCACCACACCGATCGTGCAACGCTGTTAGGTCTGCTTGGCAACCGCCCTGATACTATCAAAATAACCAGCGCTAATTTAGCAATGCGTAAAGCGATTGAAGACAAATCTCTCATGGTTAGCGGTAACCATGAAATTCACTTCAACGTAGAAAGCGACTTACTATTCCACAAAACTAACCTTCCACTTCACGAAAACGGCATGACTATCTCAGCCTTTGATGCAAGCGGCAGCCTTCTAGAAATGGAAACTTACTACTCGATTGGTGGTGGTTTCATCGCAACGGCTGACGAACTACAACACGGAAAAAAAGAGTCCGAAACAAAAGTAGAGTTCCCTTTTTCTTCTGCCGATCAGTTGTTGGAGTTGTCGGAACAAAATGGTCTCAGCCTGGGTGGTTTAATCCTGCGTAATGAAATTTCGTTCCAAGATATGGATGTAATTGACCAAAAAGCCGACCAGATCTGGAAGGTGATGTCACTTTGCATGCAACGAGGTTTTGATACCGAAGGTATTCTCGATGGTGGCCTAGAGGTCACGCGCCGTGCCCCTGCACTTTTGAAAAAGCTTGAGGCCAATGCTTCCATCGAAAGCGATCCCATGGAGATCATGGATTGGATCAACCTGTTCGCCTTTGCAGTAAGTGAAGAAAATGCGGCTGGCGGACAAGTGGTAACTTCTCCAACCAATGGTGCTGCCGGTGTGATTCCAGCCGTGTTAATGTATTACCATCGCTTCATCAAAGAACTTGATACAAAACAGCTTAAAGACTTCTTAGCAGTATCTGGGGCGATCGGCATTCTTTACAAAACCAATGCGTCTATTTCTGGTGCTGAGGTTGGCTGTCAAGGTGAAGTCGGCGTATCTTCATCAATGGCTGCTGCAGGCTTAACTGCATTACGTGGTGGTAGCAACGAACAGATCTGTATTGCTGCTGAGATCGCAATGGAGCACTCACTGGGCATGACATGTGATCCAATTGGTGGGCTTGTCCAAGTGCCGTGTATTGAGCGTAATGCAATGGGGGCAATGAAAGCTATTAACGCATCACGCATGGCGTTGAAACGTACCAGCAAGTGCCTTATCTCTTTGGACAAAGTGATCGAGACTATGTATCAAACGGGTAAAGATATGAACAAGAAATACCGTGAGACTTCTTTAGGTGGCTTGGCAGTGATCCATATGGCGCCGCCTTGTGAATAGCACAAATTAAAAATGATTAACTGATAGAAACCGAGACTATTGGAAACTACTGTAAGAAAAGCCTATACCAAAACTGCATTCTTATAAGCTAACTTCTAACAGTGCTAACTATCCAGACAAAGCCAGCCAACAACTGGCTTTTTTGCTAAAGAGCAAAGAGGTTTCCCTATAAAGGCGCGATAAACTTTTTTTGTCGATGACTTTCGATCTAACGGAATGATTCAAAATACGTCACGCTTGTGTAAATAAAGGTAAATGATAATTATTACTATTGAGTGTTATCTTATTCAGGATTATCATGTGAAAATCAAACCCTAAGAGAGCCTTTCATGAGCAAGCCTAGTCCTATCACATTAACCGTTAGTCAAACCTCAACAATCACACCGAACATGCAACGTATAACGCTTAGCGGTGAGGGATTAAGTCAATACCCAACAGAGTGTGCCGGCGGATACATCAAGCTTTTATTCTCTCCTTTAGGCTCAACTGATTTAAGCCAATTGAATGACGGTGATCGTCCAACCATGCGTACCTACACGGTTCGTCAATACCACCCTGACGAAAACTCTATCGAGGTTGATTTCGTTCGCCATATCACCACAGATTTGCAATGTGGTTTTGCTGCAAGATGGGCAATGAACGCACAAGTGGGCGATACTATTTCAGTGGTTGGCCCTGGCTTGATTCAAGGGGTAAACCTTGAGTCGGATTGGTTCTTCTTAGTGGCAGATATGACGTCACTGCCTGCTCTTTCAGCCAAATTAAAAACACTTCCAGAATCAGCAACGGGTTACGCTGTTGTTCAAATTAATTCTGAACAAGACAAGCAAACACTTGAAGCGCCACAAGGTATCAAGGTCACTTGGTTAATTGCAGATGAAGCCTCAGACACCCTTTCACGAACTGTGCGCAACACAGAATGGTTAGAGGGCCAAGTTTCAGTATGGACGGCGTGTGAGTTTGAAAGCATGCGTGAACTGAGACAGTACTTCAGAAACGAAAAAGACGTAGCGAAAGAAAACATCTATATCAGCAGCTACTGGAAACGTGGCGTCACTGAAGATGGCCATAAAGTATTGAAACAACAAGATACGCAAGCTTTAGCAAGCTAGGATGACCAATTGTTTACTACGACTGATCTTAACCTTTGAAAACGTTCAGCGAACGTTTAGCACATAAAAACGCCCTTAACGATATGTCTATCGTTAAGGGCGTTTGGCTTTAATCCCGTCAAAGCAAAACATAATACAAATTAAATACTCTCACCGATTTCAATCTCATAACCAAGATCCAGCTTCGCAACCCACTCTTTATTTCCTTGTAAACGCGATACCACTTGCTGCGCAGCGACTTTACCAATCTGCTCTCTTGGTGTTACCACCGTGGCTAAACGAGGCGTCATCGCCACTGTGATGTCGTGTCCATGGAAACCTGCAATCGCCATCTGTTCAGGTACTTGAATACCACGCCTTACACACTCGTAGAAAGCACCAATGGCTAAGTCATCGTTAGTACAAAATATACCGTTCACTTCAGGGTGCTTCTCGAGTAAATCGCCAATCAATTTAGCGCCTAAAGTAAACGAGGACGCGTCTTCTGTTTGCAGTGTTACTGGCACTTTATCGGCCTCTTGCATCGCATGTTCATAGCCTGCCATTTTTAAGCGAGTACGCTCATCCATGCGAGCAGCTAAATAAGCGATATTTGTCCGCCCTCTGTCGAGTATGGTTTTAGTCATCGCCCTAGCGGCTTCGAAGTTATCAAAGCCAACCGCTTGTTCAATCCTTGGAGACACCGAATCCATGATTTCAATCACTGGGATCGAGACCGTTTGCAGCATTTTTCTAGCTCTATCGGTGTGAACGTTTTCTGACAAGATAATCGCATCAACGTTGTAAGAGAGCAGCGAAGCAATGCTCTGCTCTTCCAACTCAGGGCTATAGCCATAGTGGGCAATCATGGTTTGATAACCTGCTGGTGCCGTCACTTGCTCAATACCACGGAGCACTTCAGCGAAAACTTGGTTGGTTAACGAGGGAACTAAAACGCCAATCGCATTACTTTTTGCGTTAGAAAGAATATCTGGGGCACGATTAGGGATATAACCCAGCTCATCGACTGCTGCGTTAATCTTGTCTCGCAAAGCTTCTGATACCTGGCAAGGATCACGTAAACAGCGACTCACCGTCATTTTAGTTACGCCAACTAGGTTGGCAACATCTTGTAATGTAGGGCGTTTTTTCTTATTCGACATAATTAATAGTTATTATTTTTGAGTTATGTTACTGGTAACAGTGTATCCAACTGACTTGGAATTTGAAGCCTTATCTAACAAAAGGTTGATGCAACGACAAGAACATAAAAAAGATCTATCTATTGTTACTTCCGGTGCAAACAATAACGCCCTCATGGCGAGGGCGTTATACATCATTTAGGTATTAACTTTTACTTCAGTTCTTGGAGACTGACTCCAAGTTACGTGAAATTTTTCAGCTTCCTCTCTATCGACTCTTGAATAGGTATGGGAGCCAAAATAGTCACGCTGCGCTTGCAGCAAGTTCGCAGGTAACACTTCGCAGCGCAGAGAGTCGAAGTAGCTTAATGCTGAGCTTATCCCCGGCATCGGCACACCAAACAAAGCGGAGTTCGCTACCGCAATACGCCAAGCCAGCTCACGCTCTTCCACTTGTTTAATGAAAGCCTCATCAAACAACAGGTTCGCTAGCTCATTATTTTGTTGGTAAGCCGCTGTAATACTTTGCAAGAAAGCCGCACGGATAATACACCCCGCTCGCCAGATTTTTGCTATTTGAGTGAAATCTAGGTTCCAACCTTCTTTGTCTGACGCTGTTTTCAACAAATCAAAGCCCTGCGCATAAACGCACAGTTTGGCGCAATACAGAGCATCGTGAAGTTCAGAAATCACTTCTGTTTTATCTAACAAGTTCGCATCAGCAATATTACCTTTTAAAAGCTGACTTCCCTGGACACGTTGTGATTTTTGACCGCTCATCGCACGCGCGTAAACCGCTTGTGCAATGGTTGGCGTTGGGCAACCTGCTTGAAGGCTATTAACCGCCGTCCACAATCCCGTGCCTTTCTGCCCAGCTTTATCTAGCACGACCTCAACGAATGGCTTACCCGTCACCACATCTTCATGCTGAAGAATATCGGCACTGATTTCCATCAGGTAACTATTAAGTACACCATTATTCCACTGCTCAAAGACTTGGCCAATCTCTTGAGCAGGCATTTCAAGCACACCACGCATGAACTGATAAACTTCGCAGATAAGCTGCATATCGGCGTATTCAATGCCGTTATGCACCATCTTAACGTAGTGCCCAGTACCAGAAGGGCCAACATACGCCGCGCATGCCTCACCCACTTCAAATTGGGCAACAGGCAAACCATTTGCATCCACTTTTGCAGCAATCGCTTCCCACATCGGCTTCACATATTGCCAAGCAGACGGGTCACCACTCGCCATCAATGCTGGGCCAACACGAGCCCCCTCTTCGCCACCAGAAACCGCTGTACTGAAGAAACGGAGCTTACCTTTATAATTCTGTTCACGTGTCTCGGTATCAGTCCATAAGCTGTTACCCGTATCGATAACAATGTCGTCGCTCTCCAAACCGGCATCAAGCAGATTATTCACGACGATATCAACGGGCTTTCCAGCAGGAACCGACAGTGCGATTACACGCGGTTTTGCTAAGCTCTGCAACACATGTTCAAGACTCGTGCCTTTGGTGAACTGACCTTTGCCGTCAAAGGATTCATTAAGCTGCTTTGCTTCTGAACTCGCACGCTCAATGTTGTCAGCGCTTAAATCAAAGCCAGCAACGTTAAATCCATTATCGAGCAGGTTGAGTGCTAAGCTCTTACCCATCACCCCTAAGCCAATCATAGCGATGTCATTTTTTATCTGAGTCATGGTTTAGCCTATCTGCTTAATTTGTTTAACTGCACTTTCTACTACTTGCTCGACATCTTGTGAGATATCGACAAATAATGCTTCATCTAGATCAGGTTCAACCAAGGTTTCAAACTGGCTTTTCAACATCTCTTGACCATTAAAATAATGATTTTCACGAGCTTTGTGACGATTCCAAATCGTATCGAAACTGCCCTGTAGGTACACAATCACTAAATCTTCATTGTTGTTGCGCAGAATATCGCGGTATTGCGGCTTTAGTGCCGAGCAAGCAATCACTGCGCTTGGTTGTTCGATATATTGCTTATTCAGTGTTTCCAGCCATCCTTGACGATCGTCGTCTGTCAGTGGGATACCTTGACGCATCTTTTCTACATTGCTTTGCGGATGGAAATCATCGCCATCAAAAAACTGGAGCGTTAATGCTTCTGCGATACGGCTACCAATCAGGCTTTTTCCGCATCCAGATACGCCCATCACGAGTATTTTTTTGCTTTTCATAAGGCAAGCCTTCCCTAAGCCCCAACCAAAACTGGGGCTGACAATCGAATCTAATAGTTAAACTTATGTTGCTGCTGATCGGTCCCCGAATACTAAATCCGCTCAAGGACCTTTACTGTTATTGCCACCAAAGTGCTAGCTGAGGGAAGATAATAACCAGCCCCAGAACCAAGACTTGAAGTGCAATGAACGGCAGTAGTGAGGTAAATATCTCGCCCAAGCTGATGTCTTTTGGTGCGACTGATTTTAGGTAGAATGCCGCAGGGCCAAACGGTGGCGACAAGAAAGACACCTGCATGTTGAGACAGAACACAACACCAAACCAAACTGGGTCAAAACCAAGGCCTGTAATGATTGGAACGAAGATTGGCATTGTTAGAAGCGCCACACCGACCCAATCAAGGAACATGCCTAAAACCAACAAGATAGCCATCATGATTAGCAGCGTTACTGTTGCGTTGCCGCCACTTAGAGCAAGGATGGTTTCTTCAACAAAATCAATACCGCCCATCAAGTTGTAGATACCTACCAGTGCACTTGCACCGATGCCAATCCACATGATCATGCCGCAGGTACGCATGGTTGCCATGGCACTCTCTTTCAACATGTTGAAGTTCAGTTCGCCACGGATCAGTGCACTGATCATAATACCCACCACACCCAAAGCAGAAGCTTCTGTTACTGACGCGATGCCGGTGTAGATACTGCCTAGAACGGTTGCTACTGAAAGCAATGGGAAGAACAGAGCCTTGAAGTAGCTAGGCTGATTTGCGATGTCTTCTTCTGTCTCATCATCACTTGGAATAGGCGCGAGAGAAGGGTTTAGCTTACAACGAATCAATACGTAGCCGATGTAACAACCCGCAAGGATAAACGCTGGTAAAAAAGATGCTTTAAACAAGTCACCAATCGATACGCTGGCTGTCATACCGTAGATGATCAATACGATACTTGGTGGAAGCATGGTGCCTAACGCACCACCCGCACAGGTTGTACCGATAGCAAGCTTACGGTCGTAACCCAAGCGAAGCATTTGAGGCAGAGCGAGAATACCAAGTAGTACCGTTTCACCACCGATAACGCCCGACATTGAAGCCAATAGAACCGCAACTAGTAACGTTTGTACCGCAACGCCACCGCGAACTTTACGGCCGACAGATTTCATGGCATCAAACAGGTCACGCGCGATACCCGAACGGTCTAAGAGCGCTGCCATCAATACGAACATTGGGACGGCGAGGAATACATAACCAGAAGCAAAGCTGTAAGTGCGGCTCGCAATCAAAGGCAAGGCATCAGGGCCAAACCAACATAGGGTGAAGAAAATCGCGACAAAACCTGTTACGAAGGCCAGCTGCATACCCGTGAGTAGCAAACCAATCATCATAACCAGCATGAGCAAACTGCCCCATGCGATACCAATAGAAGATAAATCAAACATCGTCATTCTTCCTTAGACCCATCAACTCTTGGATTAGGTGCAATACAAACTGGACAACAAGAACACATAAAACGACAAAGATCAGACCTTTCAGCAACGCAGGATAAGGTGCGTTTAACACTGAGCCTGATGTCTCTAAGCGGAATTCACCCCAAGGTGCAAACCATGCTTCTTCTGCTGTGAAGTAAGCCGCGTAAGCCAGCATGCCAGCAAAGGCCAAGCCAACTGTGTGGTGAACAAGATTAAGGTACTTACGTGTTTGGTTAGACACTGAATCGTAGATAAGAACCACACGTACATGCTTATCAGCCGCGAAAGCGTAGATGCCGCCGATAATGAATAGGGAGCCACCGATAAATGAAGCCGTTTCGTGTACCCATGTGGTCGGGGCATCAAATGCATAACGCATCACAACTTCGTAAAATGAGATCAATACAGTGAAGATGAACAGCCAGCTAACTAAGTTACTGAATTTTATGATAAGACGATCAAGGCCGTTTCTTGGCTTTTCATCGTTTTCAGCTGGTGCGTGAGGGGTTTTGTCTGTCATGAGCCAAATTTCCTGAGAGAAAACGGGAGAGCAATGCCCTCCCCCATCAATAAGCTAGGTTTGAATTACAGTAGGCCGTTTTCTTCTAGGAACACGGTAACGGAAGTGTAAACTTTCCCTGCGTTGTCAGAACGCTCTGCAAAGACTTTCCATTGACCTTTTGCAATTTCACGGAACTTCTTACGCTCTTCTTGAGACCAGTCATGAATTGTGATTTCTGGATTCGCTTGGGCTTCTTTAACTGCTGCTTGGTCAGCCATTTTTAGCTGAGTCGTCATGTCGTAAGAGAAGTCACGAACCGACGTTTGTAGAATCGTTTGTAGATCCGCAGGCATCTTGTCCCATTTCTTTTGAGAAACAGAGATATCGATTAACGGTAGCGAGTGGAAACCCGGTTGAACTGGGTGTGTCGCAATATCGTTCATGCCCGCTTTTTGGTTTGTCGAGAATACTGTGTAGTCCGCAGCATCAATGACGCCCTTGCTTAGACCGGTAAATACTTCAGAACCCGGAAGGTTTACTGGAGTCGCACCCGCTGCCGCAAACACTTGTTGTACTAAGCCTTCAGGCGCACGCAATTTAAGACCTTTAAGATCCGCAACACCGTCAATTGGCTTTTTAGAGATGAAAGACTCAACACCTGTTGTTGAAGCACCAACGAACTGAACACCGTAAGGCTTGTAAAGCTCAGTCATTAGTTCGTTACCGCCACCATAGTTCATGTACTGAAGCAGTTGTGTTGTGTCTGACCATGCACCCACCATGTTACCGATTAGGCCGAATGCTGGATCTTTACCAGAGAAGTAACCCGTTGCTGTGATATGACCATCTAAGATGCCCATTTTGATCGCGCCTAGCGTTTCAGTGTGCTTAACCACAGCGCCTACAGGAAGAAGATCAATGTCGATACGTCCGTTAGACATCGTTTCTACGCGCTCAGCCCACTTCTGCTGAACCTTGAAGTTCAAATCACCAGATGGATCTGAAGATTGAATCTTAAGTTTGAAGTCTGCAGCCATTGCTGAAGTAGCAAATAGGCCAGTGAGGGAAGCAGCGATCAGCGTTTTAGTCAGAGCTTTCATTTGGGTATCCTTATGAGTTTCACAGAGTCCGGTTTGTTGTTATATGTTACCGGTAACGTTAAGGTGGATGTTACCGGTAACTTAACAGCTTTGTCTATGAGAAGGATCACATCTTTAACATTAGTAAAACGTTTGCTATCAATAATGAAAATGTGACTGAAAAGTCACATTATAAGTTAGAAGTGTATTTTAATTTCTCTTTAATTCAGTGAGATAACTAAACCAGCAATGATAAAAATGACGCCTACACCGCGAGTCATGTGCCACTTTTCCTTTAAAAAGTAGATCCCCATCACGACGCCGAAGATGATGCTTACTTGCCTAAGTGCCACCACCAAGCTGACGTTCTCTGTCATGGTCATCGCAAACAACACCAAACCGTAAGTCGATGCCATCATAATGCCTGCAACCGTAGCTTTTTTACGTAGTACCCATGCGTTGGTAAACTCGACTCTTTGATTGGTCACCAACAACCAAATACTCAGCGGAATTACGATCGCCCAAAATTGAATGCCTAGGTAGAAAATTGCCGTGTGTTTATTAGTAATGGTAGGCGTGCTTAATGGCTCCAATAACAAAAGCGCTTCTTTATCAATAATGGAGTAACCCGTGGTGCCTATCGCGGCTATTAGTGCCCACAGCACACCAAGGTTAAGATAAGCCTTAAGCCTCAGCTCAGAGAATTGTTTCAGTGGAACAAACAAACAGCCTAATGTGATCAGTGCAAAGCCAATCCATTGATTCAATGACAACTCATAGCCAATCAATACGGTTCCCAAACCAACCATTAACACAGGAAGCGCTCGTGCCATTGGGTAGATGACACCAATATCAGCCTGTTTATAGGCGATGCCTAAGCCGATTAAATAGATGATTTGGCAAATGCCACTCAAGAAGAGCAACTGCCAGAATGGAATTGTGATGTTTGCAAAGCCGACGCTGTAGACATACCAAATCAAATAAGGGGTCAGAATCACGGCAGCGGCAAAGCCAGACGCTAAAAAGAAAGAGGACCCAGAGCCTTGATTTGATTTACCTAAGACATTCCAACCCGCATGCAGCAGAGCCGAAATAATCACGATGATGATGGCAGAGAATTCCATTTCATTCCTAAATTGATAACTGATAAGAACAGTCGCTGAAAACAAGGGATAAAAAAGGCCTCCAGATAAGAGGCCTTTGATTATTCCAGTTGGGCAAATCCCTAAAGTGAGGTGTGCCAGCGTTCTAACGTACGACTAACGCTCTAACTGCGCTATCGACTCGATACTGATCGCGTCATGACGCCAATACTCAATATCGCAATCAATCAGATCGCCGTTTTGATTGTAGTTAACACGCTCGACAACCATTGCAGGAGAACCCGAAGTCGCACGCAGAGCTTGCGCTGTTTCACCCAACAAAGACGTTGTACTCACACGGTAACGGATCTTCTGATACACCACGCCAAAGTGTTCGCGGTAGATGTCCGTCAGTGATTTGGACAAGTCATAATCGAGCAAGTTAGGAAACAACTCTGGTCGAATGTAGTTCGTCACATACACAACAGGCCTGTCTTCAAGGTAGCGAACTCTATCGACTCGATAAACGTCTGAGAACGGTTGTAACTCAAGAAGCTTCGTCGCCTCCTTGGTTGCCAATATCCCTTTCGCTGACACTAACTCAGTTTTCGGATTACGATTCTGCGCCAGAGCCATGTTGGTGAAATTCAATGTTTGTGTCGGGTTGTAGCGAAGCGGCGCCGGCGAGATAAACCAACCACGACGGTCTTCTCGATAAATGCGTCCTTCCGCTTCAAGTGAAGACAAGGCTTCGCGTAACGTAACTCGTGTCGTATCAAACGACTCAGCCAGTTTACGTTCTGCAGGCAGCTTCTGTCGTGGCGTTAACATCCCCGACTCTATCTGCTCTACAATGACATCTTTGATTTTTACGTACTGCACTTCATTTCCTTTCATTCTTGTTCTTGTCGTCAGCCACTCCTTGGCCAACTGCAATATAAAATGGTTCGCTAACGTTTACGCCAAGCTTGGGTGCGCTTCTCGAATAACTTGTTGATTAGCATATGAATCAACTTCGCACTCGCTGCAGATATCATGATCATTACCGCCATGGCTGCTGCTGCACCAGTTTGCCCCGCATCGTCCATATTCATGACTGAAACCGACGCAGGTATCGTGTCGGTAGAATACAAGAATACTACCGCAGATGTCGTGGTAAGTGCATTAATAAACAGGTATGTCGCAATATCTAAAATCGCAGGCAGACAAACGGGCACCGTCACCTTAAAGAACAACTTGTATTGCGGTAGGTTAACCGAGGCCGCGGTGGCTTCAATTTCCGAAGGCAGCTGTTTTAATGCCGTTAACGCCGTCATGTGCCCTACCGTGTAGTAGTGAACCACGGTATTGATCACCAAGAACGCCATTGTTCCATACAAGAAGTTGAGTGGGTTACTTAAGTCATTAAAGTAGAAGATGTAGCCCAAACCTAACACCATCCCCGGAACCGCCATCGGCACAACACTGAGCATCTGCATCGCCTGACGAACAGGACCAAATGCTCTGCCCTTCTCAATGCAATACGCACCTAAGAAAATCAAGACCGTACCGATAATGGCAGTCCATGCGCCAAGCGTCAGAGAATTGAAGAACGGAGTCCAACCATAAGTACTCATTTCTGCGAAGTTGTAGTTGTTCAGTGTCAGCGCTTTGTTCCAAGGCCAGAAGGTGACCATAGAACCATATATCGCCATGCCCAACACGATAACGACAGCAGCAGAGATGATCGTGCAGTAAAGGAAACACAAGCCGTCACGCATCGTATTTGGCTCTGGTTGGTACGCGACAGAACGAGTATCAAACAAGCTCTTCTGTTTCTTTTGCACCCAGCGATCAACCGTAAACGCGAGCAATGCAGGCAACAGCAACAAGATACTGGTTACCGCACCCATCGAGAAGTTTTGCTGGCCCACCACCTGTTTAAAGATGTCCGTCGATAAAACGTTGTAGCTACCGCCAATCACTTTTGGCACACCAAAGTCGCAAACCACCAACGTAAACACCACGATCAAAGTACTGATCAAGCCATATTTGGCTGCAGGTAACGTCACCATGAAGAAGGTTTTGAGCGATGACGTATTCAGTGCGCGTGCTGCCTCATAAAGACGAGCATCGGACGTTCTGAGTGAAGTGGTTAGAATCATCAAGGCGTGTGGAAAAGTCCAAAATATCAAGCCGAGTGAGATACCAATCAAGCCGTATACCGAGTTACCGCCCAAGACTTCTTTGGCGATACCTTGGTTACCAAATAGGAAGATCAGGCTGATCGCCGGAAGTAGTGACGGAGCAAGAATCGGCGCAGAACCTAATACCTGAAATAGTCCCTTAAAAGGCATGCATGAACGAGTCAAAGCATAGGCATAACCAAACGCTAAAACGCCAACCACTGTCGTTACCAACAAGCCCAACGTGAAGGTGTTACCGACGGATTGCCACAGGCTTTGAGACGCGAAATACGTCGCGAAATTCTGCAAACCGACAAATTCGCCATCTGCGTTTTGAACACTCTTTTTCAGCATTGCCCACAACGGCATCAGAATAAACAGTGTCATGACTACAGACAAAAATGCCAACAGCCCAAATAGGATAACGTTGTCTTTACTCAACCGAGCAAGAAAAGGTTGTACTCGTCGTTGAAATAGCAGATTAGATTGCATCATTTGAGTCGATTCCATGATTGATTACGCTGCCTCGTCTTTCATCACTTGCAAGCTTTTCGATGGGTAAGCTCTTAGGCCTTCTTGGTCAAAGGCCACATAACGAATATCACAGCGACGCAGGTTCAATCGGTTGAACTCTTTGACTGATACATCAACGATGATCTCTTTCGCGGTTGAGTCATGTTGCAATTGACACTCAACGCGATAAAACGCCCCTAAGAATTCACTTGATACGATTCGAACCGGTAAGGACTCATTAAAACGATCAACAAACTGGATTTGCTCTGGACGAACCGCGATATCAAACACATCACCCTGCTTTGGTTCTAAGTTATCTAGCCCAGGCAATGGCAACATAGACTCAGCAATACGCATCTTGCCTTGAGCTGCTACAGACGCTTGAATGAAGTTCATACTGCCCACAAACTCAGCCACAAAACGGCTTACTGGTTTTTGGTAGATCTCTTGTGGAGCCCCGACTTGCTCGATAACTCCATGATTCATTACCACAATGCGGTCGGCCATGGTCAAGGCTTCATCTTGGTCGTGCGTCACCATGATTGTGGTGATGCCTAATTTACGCTGCAATTGACAGATCTCGTCGCGCAAGTGTGTTCGTACTTTTGCATCCAATGCAGACAGCGGTTCATCAAGCAGTAGCAAGCCCGGAGACAGTGCCAAAGCGCGAGCCAAAGCCACACGCTGCTGTTGTCCGCCAGACAGCTGATTCGGGAATTTTTGAGCCGACGTTGGTAAACCGATGGTTTCTAGCCAAGATTCCACCGTCTCGAGGGCTTCTTTGGTCGACATACCTTGGTTTTTAAGGCCAATCGCAATGTTATCTTCCACCGTAAGGTTCGGGAACAGTGCGTAAGACTGGAACACGATGCCAAAGTCGCGCTTTTCTGGCGGCAAGAAGGTTGTGTCATTACCGTTTTGCTCTATAGAGCCTGAAGTTGGTAAATCTAAACCTGCAATCGCACGCAATAAGGTGGTTTTTCCACAGCCAGACGGGCCAAGGAAACAGACAAATTCACCTTTTTCGATCGATAAGGAGATGTCTTTCAACGCTGTAAATTGGCCAAATTGCTTTACAACGTTTTCAATATTCAAATAAGTTTGGTTGCTCATACTACAGCACTCTTAATATGGTATATACCAAATTTAAACTTTGAATATTGCAGTTGAGTGACAAATTTATAGAAGCTAAGTGACAGTTATATTGCAGAAATAAAATTCATTCTAGTGGAGGAAAACGCGAGTTAAACAAGTTATAATATTCAATAGCTTACAGTAAACCGATCGCTTTAAGAAAAGTATTTGACGATGAAAGCCAATGTACTTTTCACCGCCAAATATCAATGCTTGTTTATTGTTATACCTATTGTTTCTACCAATACTGAAATCAGTACACGGCACACCATGGAGCAGAGTCCGAGCCAGCGCTTAAACGTTCGTGTGGATTAACTAAATGAGGGCGATCGGCCAAATCATATTGAGGCAAGTCGTTAATTGAACCACAGAGGCCTTGTTGGTGATCAAATGCTGTGCGCCACTCTTTAAAACTCACAATCTTACCGTACGGGTGATTTGGAATCCCCAGAACTTTAACACTATATTGACCAGACTCTTCCATTAATTCGATGCCGACTGCATTCGGAATATTGAGCTTTTTCGCTACACAGGCAGGAATGAACGATACGATGGCAGAGATAATCACCATCGTCTGCCCTTGTATTTTGGAAGACCAGCTCCTCTGCATCACTTGAAGAAAGATCTTACTCAATACTTTGCTATCAATACACTCTTCTAATAAAGCACACACCTCTTGATGTGTCTTATTTGCTAGAGAGCGAGTAGCAAATTCAAGGTAAGTATCTTCATTAAGCATACCTTGAACGTACAGCGTCATAAGCCGGCGTTCTTCGTTCAAAAAGCTAGGTTCACTCGCTAAGCCCTTTTCAACCAAAAACTCATTCCAAATCATGGCACTGTTTCCGTCCATGAGTGTTTCATCTAGATCAAATACGTACAGCGGGGTCGTCATATCAATTCTCACTTCAAATCAAATTTAACTTCCAAGTCAGACTTAGCGGGCGAGAAAAAATCTAAACGACAGATTTACTCTACCTTGTCGGCTTTACCTGCCGCACCAGCCAGCTTTGCCAATTGCTTATCTAGCCATAATGGCGTGTTACCAGAATCTTCCGCGTTCTCTTTTCTTCGTACCGCATCACGCACCATCATTGCACCCACCCAACGGAATGGCTCTGGCGGGAAATGACCAAGCGGTCCTTTGGTTAGTCCGCAGCACGTCCAAGCGTTATCGGTTCCGAGTACCATTGATGACAGAATCTTTCCGCCCATACGAGTTTGAGCAACACCATTACCTGAGTAACCAAGCCCATAATAGACGTTGTTTTGGCCTTTTAGATTACCGAAAAATGGCAATCCTGTGACAGAACGGTCTGAGCCACCCGACCAATTGTAATCGAATTCACTTTGTTCCAGTTTAGGAAACAGTTTTTGGAAAGATTGATTGAGAATCGGCAGATAGTTGGTCGTTTGGTTAAACATGCTTTCAACCTGATTCGCAAACGAGAATTTGTTGCCACCTTTGCCTAGCATGAGCCGCCCGTCTTGGGTGTCTCGGTAATAGTGAACAAAGATACGTGAATCCACCACCGCTGCCCCTTTCTCGGGACCAAACTGCTTAAGTTTTTCTGGGATTGGCTTAGTCACCACCATGTCTGACGAGACAACCACAATGCTGCGTTTGAACTCTTTGAAATGATCGAGCATCCATGCGTTGAGTGCCAAGATCACTTTATCGGCAAAGACAGATCCGCCCTTAGTTTGGATTCGAGCTGGAGAGCCATAATCGAGCGACGTCATTTCTGTGTTTTCGTGAATTTCGATACCTAGTTCAATAGCAACTCGGCGTAACCCTCTCGCCAATAAAGCGGGTTGAACACTGCCCGCGGCTTCTGAGTAATACCCTTCAATATGACGATCCGATCCCGCTTTATCAGGCAAAGAGTTGTCACACTTCTTCCAACTATTTATTCCTTGCTTGACCAACTCATTCACAACAGGTTCCATTCCACCTTTTTGCGCTTCATTGGTCGCCGTGTAATAAGTGCCACTGCGATAGAGATACGCGTCGATGTTGTGTTCATTACAGAAAGCTTCAATCTCGTAAATGACCTTTTCCGATTCTTTAACCAGCCATTTTGCTTGTTCTTTGCCGTATAGCTTCTTCAACGTTGGATACTTAGTCGACCACGTCAACATACAACCACCGTTCGCGCCGGAAGCACCGCTTCCACACAAACCTTTTTCAATCACCACAACGTGCTTTTGAGGTTGCTGCTGTTTGATTAAAATCGCCGTCCATAATCCTGTGTAACCGCCGCCAACAATAGCGATGTCGCAGTTAACGTCTTTTTGAAGTGGCTTCGCGGATTCTAGACCTGCATCTATGCTGCCAAATTCCTTTTCTAGTGCCTGCTTGAACCAATATGAATAGTGTTTTGTCATTTGTCGTACCTTACTTAAAACGCTAAAGGCGTAAAACTAAAAAAGGAAGACCGAAGCCTTCCTTTACTGATTTCTAACTTCTAATGAACTCAATAGTTAATTAACTGAGTAGCTCGATAGATTAAGATTTTGGCTCTGATTTAGCGTCAAACTTCTCAGACCATGTTTTCAATACGTCTGCACGCTCGCTGCCCATGCGAGCGAAGTCCATTTTTGCCATGTTCTTTTCTACATTAGGGAAGTTCTCTGCTTTGCCTGTCACATCTTTGTGACCAACAACTGGGTACATTTCGATGTAAAGCTCATTTGCCGCTTTAGAAATAGACCAATCGATAACACGTTGTGCTGCATCAGAAGGCTTAACAAGGCCTACCGCTTCAGATTCCCAACCGATACCTTCAGGCGTAATCACAGAAAGTGGCGCACCTTGAGTTTTTAGCTTAGCGCCACGGCTCGCCATAGAAATACCGATAGCGACTTCACCCATACCCGCTTGAACACATGGCTTAGAACCAGAGTGCGTGTAGTGAGCGATGTTTTGGTCTAGCTTCTGCATGTAGTTCCAACCTTGGTCTTCACCCATGTTTTGTAGCCACGCCGACACTTGCATGTAACCCGTACCAGAAGACGCTGGATTTGGCATCGCGATGTGACCTTTGTAGATAGGCTTCGTTAGGTCATCCCAAGATTTAGGTGCTGGTAGGTTAAGTTGTTTTGCTACCGCTTCGTTGAAACAAACCGCATTGAAGAATGCATCGTTGCCATACCAAGCTTGAATCGATTGTGGGTCGTTAAGGTTCGAACGCAGCGCTTCTACACCTTGAGGTGTGTAAGGCTTAAGAATGCCCTCTTCTTTAAGCAGAGCCATTGAAGAACCCGCAAGGCCCCACACCACTTCTGCACGAGGGTTGTTTTTCTCAGCCAATAGTTTTGCCGTCATGATTCCAGTTGAATCACGAACCCATTTGATGTGGATGTCTGGGTTTTCACTTTCAAATGCGTTTTTGTATTTCGCTAAAATGTCAGTTTCAAAAGCGGTGTAAACCGTCACTTCCTGTGCTGCATGAGCATTACCAGCTAATAGAGTAACTAATGCTGCAAGTGATCCTTTCATAAAACGGTTTTTCATCATTTTCTCCAGTCAGGCCCGATGCCAAGGTTAGAAGCTAGAAGCCATATCAAGAGGCTTCTATATCCATAAATTCATTTAGGTTGTTAGCACACACTTTAACCGTGGTATGTACCAGATTTCGAGTGTTAAGCTAACTGGCTTTTATGACGATTAAATGAACAAAAAATGGCAGTTTAAAGATCGGAAACTTTCTCAAGACAAGTGACCCATTTTAATATGAAGCTTTTGTGAAAATGGTGTTTGAGCTATTTACGACCGTTTAAATTGGTTGTTAAAGTAATCGTAAATATTGGTATAGTCCAAAATGAACATCACGAGAATTGAACATGAGAAACGAATACTTACTACTGACACCGGGTCCTCTATCTACTTCTGAAACCGTTCGCCAAGCGATGCTAAAAGATTGGTGTACTTGGGATGATGAATACAACAAAGACGTTGTTGAAGTGATTCGTAGCAAGCTAGTGACTTTGGCGACTAAGCAAGCGGGATATACAAGTGTATTAATGCAAGGTAGCGGCACAGCTTCAGTTGAAGCTACGATTGGCAGTGTTATCTCTAACAGCGGTAAGCTTCTGGTTGTTGATAACGGTGCGTATGGTGCTCGTATTGCTCAAATAGCAGAATATTTAAACATTCCATGCCATGTCGTTTCCCCAGGTGAAACATCACAGCCTGACTTGAACGAAATGGAAACGGCATTGGCCATGGATTCAGACATTACTCACGTCGCAATTGTGCACTGTGAGACCACCACTGGCATGCTGAATCCAATTGAAGACATTGCCAAATTGGCAAAGCAGCACAACAAAACGGTCATTCTTGACGCGATGTCGAGCTTTGGCGGTATCCCTATGGATATTGCTGACTTAGGCATCGACTACATGATCAGCTCGGCAAATAAATGTATTCAAGGCGTACCGGGGTTCGGCTTTGTTATCGCCAAGCAATCGGAACTAGAGAAGTGCAAAGGCCAAGCTCGCTCATTAAGCCTTGATCTGTTTGACCAATGGCACTGCATGGAAAGCAATCACGGTAAATGGCGATTCACCTCTCCAACTCACACAGTGCGTGCTTTTTACCAAGCCCTGCTTGAACTGGAACAAGAAGGCGGCATCGAAGCTCGCCATGCTCGATACCAAACCAATCAAACCACACTGGTTGCAGGTATGCGCTCTCTTGGTTTTGAACCTCTGTTAAATGATGACCTTCATTCACCCATCATCACCTCTTTTTACTCCCCCATTCATAGCGATTACCAATTCAAGGAATTCTATGACCGTTTGAAAAAGCAAGGGTTTGTGATTTATCCGGGCAAGGTTTCAAACGCAGACTGCTTCCGCATCGGTAACATCGGTGAAGTTTACCCGTCTGACATTGAAGCCCTCATTGGCGCAGTGAAAAACGCTATGTACTGGGACATCAAATAATGACCACGACCAATCAAGATTCTGTTCTAAAGGCGACACACTTTCGAAGCGAAGGCGATGTGAACACCACACCAGCGCGTGAGAAATGGAACGAGTCGCTAAACGATGATGCCACTCAAGCAATGTTAAAACGTGACTCTGACGTATTTCTTCATCAAGCGATGTCAACACCTTGCCTAGACACACTTGAAGCCGCAGAAGGCATCTACATTCAAGATGCGACTGGCAAGAAGTACATGGACTTTCACGGCAACAATGTCCATCAGTTAGGTTATGGCCACCCACACATCATTAATAAAGTGACTCAACAAATGGCGTCATTGCCGTTTTCACCGCGTCGCTTTACCAATGAAACAGCCGTCCAGTGCGCTGAAAAGCTAACACAGCTCTGTGGTGGTGATTTGAACCGTGTTTTGTTTGCTCCAGGTGGTACATCGGTTATCGGTATGGCACTCAAACTGACTCGACATGTCACCAACAACTTCAAAGTCGTTTCATTGTGGGATTCCTTCCATGGCGCGTCGCTGGATGCTATCTCTGTCGGCGGCGAAGCCTGTTTTCGCGAAGGCATGGGCCCGCTAATGGCTGGCGTAGAACGTATCCCACCAGCGATTTCCTATCGTGGTGCTTTCCCGCTCAATGACTCTTTTTCGCTTCGCGATAGTTTTCCGTTAAGTGGGAATAGCGCAGGCGGTGAAAGTGAGACCGCATGTGATGTGCATTATGCGGATTACCTTGAGTACGTGATTGAAAAAGAAGGCGGCATCGGTGCCTTCATCGCAGAAGCGGTTCGTAACACTGACGTTCAAGTACCAAGTAAGGCTTACTGGAAGCGCATTCGTGAGATCTGTGACAAACACAACGTCATGTTGATCATTGATGATATCCCAAATGGCATGGGTCGTAGCGGCGAATGGTTTACTCATCAAGCGTTTGATATCGAACCTGACATCCTATGTATAGGTAAAGGTTTTGGCGGTGGCTTGGTTCCAATTGCAGCCATGGTTACCAAAGACAAATACAACACGGCAGCGCAAGTCTCACTTGGTCACTACACCCATGAGAAAAGCCCTATTGGCTGCGCAGCAGCACTCGCGACCATGGAAGTGATTGAACAAGAAAATCTACTTGAAAAAGTGCAAACAGACAGCGTATTCGTGCGTGAACATCTGCTTCAAATGAAAGAGAAATACCCAGTCATTGGTGACGTTCGCGGCATCGGGCTGCTTTGGGGTGTTGAGTTGGTCACCGACCATATCACTAAGACCAGAGCGTTCGACGAAGCAGAAGCCGTACTTTATCAATGTCTGAATGAGGGCCTGAGCTTTAAGGTGTCACAAGGTAACGTGATTCAGTTGAGCCCGCCATTGATCATCAGCCGCAGCGCACTAGAAGCTGCTCTGTCTGTATTCGAAAAAGCGATAGCCAAAGTCTGCAAAGATTTTGAATACCTTTAATTCATTCTCTAAATCAACATTTAAACCAATAACCTAAAACAATCATTCGTCCTTCCAGTAATTTGAACAGGGAGTGACACAAAAATAGGACACTATTATGAACACAACATCACCTATCCAAGCGGTTATCTTTGACTGGGCTGGCACTATCGTTGATTTCGGCTCGTTTGCTCCAACCAGTATTTTTGTTGAAGCATTCAAGCAAGGTTTCGACTTTGACATCGACTTAGCAGAAGCACGTGAACCTATGGGTATCGGCAAATGGGATCACATCCAAGCGGTGGGGCGAATTCCAGCGGTTGACGCTCGTTGGAAGGCTCAATTCGGACGTTCAATGACCAGTGAAGACGTTGATGCAATCTACGCGGCATTCATGCCTCTTCAAAAAGCGAAAGTAGCCGACCACGCAGCGCCAATTTTAAACGCGATTGAAGTCGTGAATACTCTAAAAGAAAAGAACGTAAAAATAGGCTCTTGTTCTGGTTACCCACGCGAAGTAATGGATGTGCTAATCCCTGCTGCTGCAGATTATGGCTACCGACCAGACAACGTAGTTGCAACGGATGACTTGCCTCAAGGTGGTCGCCCAGCTCCATTTATGGCACTGAAAAACGTAATCGACCTAGGTGTGACGAGCGTTGCTGCGTGTGTAAAAGTAGACGACGCAGCACCCGGCATTGATGAAGGCCACAACGCAGGCATGTGGACGGTAGGCCTTGTTCTATCTGGCAATGAGGCTGGATTAACGTATCAAGAATACTTAGATGCAGACGAAGCAACACTGGCAGCGGCTCGCGAAAAAGCCAGCGTTAAGCTAAACAAGTCCAACCCACACTATCTAGTTGACACGATTGCCGATTTACCTGAAGTGATTGCAGATATCGAAAAGCGTTTACTGGCAGGCGAACGTCCACAGAATACAAAACTAACCGCAATATAAAATCCAAAAATATACATATTTAATCAATTTTAATTCAAATCCCCTTACACCAGAATGTTGTATGGGGATTTTCAGTTTTATAAATATGATATGGGTCAAGTTTCTTAATTTTACTATCTACATAATTTGTAAATGATTATATATAAGCTATAGGTTAAATATAATCATTCAGCTAATTAGTAATAAACTTATTAGCTATACAATAGTTAGCAATTTCATTGACTCCAATACTCAATCAGATTAACAATATAACTGCGGAGAAGAAAAGAGGTTCAACTGAACCAACGCTTTGATTTACTTATTATAAGCAGTGTCATCAACTAATAGGTAATCGTCTTACTGGCAGGTTCAGATAACAATAAGAGTTAATCCAAGGAAATAATTATGAAAAGACTGTCAAAAATCATGTGCGCTGTTGTTGCCGCTTCAGGCTTAGCAGCTGCACCGTCAATCGCAGCAACAACTTATGTTGGTGCTAAAGTAGGTATGGGTTGGTTAGACAGTGCTTGTGTTGACAGCACGAACTGTGAAGATGATTCAGTTGCGGGTGGTATTTACGGTGGCTACAACTTTACTGATACGCTCGCGCTTGAGTTGAATGCCGATTACTTAGGTGATTACGACACGAGCTTCAACAATAATGGAGCAACTCAAAGATACAGCGACTCTATCGTAGCAATATCTTTGAGCCCAATGTATCGATTAGCGATTAAACAAGAATTTGATATTTTCTTCAAAGCTGGTCCTGCATATATCATGCATGACGACGAAGACGACGTTGTATTAGCCCTAGGTATCGGTGCTGAGAAACAGCTATCAGACGATTGGGCACTTCGAGTTGAATATCAATACTTCGATGATTTTGACGATAAGATCATCCAAGATCTTAACTCCAACCTTGTTACTGTAGGTCTTAGCTACAACTTCGGTACAGGCAATACTACCGCCTCGGCAGCTGCTGCCGCAGCCGCAGCTTCAATGACACAAGCACCATCTGAGCCAATCACAGAACCAGTCGTTGTGGAAGAAGAAAAGACAACAGTTGTTGTGACGAAAGCACACACTGAAAGCTTCTCTCAAGGCATGTTTGAGACGAACAGTACCGAGCTGTCTACAGACGGAAAAATCGCACTAGTGCCATTAATTGAAGTACTGAAGGCTCACCCTCAATCAACAGTTGAAGTTGTTGGTCACACTGACTCAACAGGTGCAGCTGAATACAACATGATGATCTCCAAAAAACGTGCCGCTGCAGTAGCTGCGCACATCGAAGAGCAAGGTATTGATGCTGACCGCATCACAGCTACAGGTGAAGGTGAAGAGAACCCAGTAGCATCAAATGATACTGCTGAAGGTCGTGCTCAAAACCGTCGAGTTGAAGCGACGATCCCTGGTTTCGAATATCAAGAAGAAGTACAAGTAGAAGAAGTTATCGTAGAAACTGCTGAATAATCGCACTCTACCTTAATCAAAATAACTAGGGCGGAGCACTCAACGTGCTCCGCCCTTTTCTTTGCCCGCCTTTGCTGTAATCAGAAGACTAGATAATTTCCCAGCTGTGAGTCATCTCTACGCCAGCACCCAACATTAGGCATACTGAACAGTATTTTTCTAGAGAATCAGAACATACTTTAGCAACCAACTCAGGATCAAGGTTGTCACCAGACACTTCAAAGTGAATATTAATCACAGTAAAGATCTTTGGCGCAGTTTCACGACGTGTCGTTTCTAGCTTTGCATTACAGCTTGTGATGCTTTGACCCGCAGATTTCAAACCATCTACTACATCAACAGAGCTACAGCCACCCGCAGCCATAAGGACCATTTCCATTGGGCTTGGCGCCGTTGCACCACCGCTGCCGTCCATAACAACAGAGTGGCCTGATTGAGATTGACCTAGGAATTTAAAGCCTTCGACCCATTTAACTTCTGCTTGCATGCTGTTCCTTAGATGTACGAAAAACGTCATCATTATCTATTATTTTACATCAATGCCTACACCCTACTACTGGCGGCATTTATGAGCAAGATTTTCTGAGTGGCACATTTTTTTTATGAATGATGCAATTTTTTCCATCTAAAACCTGTCTCTATTCGTACATTCAAAATCGAATGAGAAAACGTCAAGATGAGGTATCTATGAATAAATTATCTAAAATATTGGTATCACTCGTGGTTGCGCTACCACTGATTTCGCTGTTTGTGAGCCAGACTGGCACTGCCAATACAATGGATAAAACGGCTAATTCAGGTAAAAGTGAAATCGCGACACTGGCTGGTGGTTGTTTTTGGTGTACAGAATCCGATTTGGAGAAATTGACTGGTGTTACCGACGTTATATCAGGATATTCTGGTGGTGAATTAAAAAACCCAACCTACAAGCAAGTTTCATCAGGTAAATCAGGGCACATCGAAGTAATCAATGTGGCTTATAACCCTGATGTGGTTAGTTATGAGCAGGTACTTGACCAATTCTTCCGACACATAGACCCAACCGACGATAAAGGCTCTTTCGTAGACAGAGGTCCTCAATATCGACCTGCTATTTTCTATCGAAACCAAGAGCAGAAAGACGTCGCTCAGAACTTCATGATGGAAATCGATAAAGCTCAAATCTTTGGTGAACCGCTAAAGACAGAACTGATTGAATTTGAGAAATTCTGGCCAGCAGAAGACTATCACCAAGATTACTACAAAAAGAGCAAGGTTCGTTATAACTACTACCGCTATGCATCAGGTCGTGATCAGTACTTAGATAAAATCTTCGGTGAGGATAGAAAGGAAAATCCGCAAACACTCCGTCAGATTATCGATAGTAAGAATGCACGTGCAAATGCTAAGACATACAGTAAGCCGTCTGATGCAGAGATCAAAGCGAGCCTAACAGCACTTCAATACGATGTTACACAAGATGACGCTACAGAGCGCCCGTTTGACAACAAATACTGGGATAACAAACAGGAAGGTATCTACGTCGATATCGTAACAGGTGAACCGTTGTTCTCGTCGAAAGACAAATACAAATCAGGTACAGGTTGGCCGAGCTTTACGCAGCCCATTAGCGAGGCTTATGTGGTAACAACCACTGACTATAAACTATTTTATCCAAGAACTGAGGTTCGTAGCCGCTTTGGTGATTCGCACCTTGGACACGTGTTCAAAGATGGCCCAAAACCAACAGGCCTGCGTTACTGCATGAACTCAGCCGCGATGCGCTTTATCCCAGCAGATAAATTAGCGGAAGAAGGCTACGAAGAATACGTTGAGATGTTTGAGGGCTAATCAAAGACTAACCCCCAACTCGTTCTATTCACCAACAGCACGATCTCCATAAACAACAAAGCCAGCGTATCGCTGGCTCTCTTTTTTAAACGCGTTAATAAGAAGGGTTAATCCTAGCCTGTTAGCATTATTAACCCGTTAATACCGTATCTTCTGGGTATTTCAGTAAAGAAGGCTCTGGACGAGCCAACATATAAGCTAAAGTCAAAGGACCAATCCTCCCAATGACCATCACGACTATCATGATGTATTTTCCCGGCTCAGAGAGGCTTGCTGTTAACCCCGCCGTTAGTCCAACTGTCGCAAAGGCAGAAATCACTTCAAATATTACTCGGTCAAACTGAGCCTTTTCAGTAAGCATTAACAAAAACATTGCGGTGGTTAATAGTGCCCCACTTACCACAATGATAGCCAATGACTTTGTTACCGCTTGCCAAGTTACAGTTCGCTTAAACATCACGACATGTTTTTTCTGACGTAAGAAGGTCCAAGTCGCTACAAATGCAACCGCAAAGGTCGAAACCTTAATTCCGCCCCCCGTAGAGGTTGAGCCGGCACCAATCAACATAAGGACAATCATCACCAACAATGCAGGTTGAGTGTACTGAGATAAATCCACGCTATTGAACCCTGCAGTACGAGCACTCGCAGACTGGAAAAATGCCGCTAGCCACTGCCCTTGTGTCGATAACCCTTCCATCGTTGCAGAGTTATTTCTCTCCAACAACCAGAACATTACCGTTCCCACCAACAATAAAGTCGGTGTCGCTGTTAGCATAATCTTGGTGTGTAAATGCAAGTGCTGAAAACCTTTGCGCCAATTACTCGACAAGTCCCCCACCACCGTAAAACCAAGTCCCCCAAAAATGAATAAGCCTGCTAAGGTAGAGATCACCAATGGGTCGTCAACAAAGCTCATCATACTGTCTGAAAACAAAGAAAAGCCTGCGTTATTGAATGCTGATATAGCGTGAAAAAGCGCATAAAAACTTCCGGTTGCCCATCCCATTTCAGGCACCCAACGGAAACAAAGTAATATAAAGCCGATACACTCCGCCACCAATGCAAAAATAATGATCTTCCTTACTAATTTACGAAGGTTAATCTTACGATCTTGCCCAAGCGCTTCTTTCGCCAACGCTTGTTGTTTCAAACTTAGCCTAACACCAAACATATAGAGCAATACTGCTGACAGAGTCATCTGCCCTAACCCGCCCACTTGCATCAAAAACATCAGTAAGATTTTTCCTGCTAAAGTGAAGTGCTCACCCGTATCGACTACACCCAAACCGGTCACACTGATCGCGGAAGTCGCGGTAAACAACGCATCTGTAAAGCTAAGTCCAGAGACAGAAAAAACAGGAAGTGTAAGCAATAATGCAGCAGGGATAAGGACGCCTAAAAAACTCGTAAGGATAATTTTAGGTTCAGACCCTTTACGTGGTTTTTCATCTCTCTTAAGCGTGTAGAAAATACCTTTACGTTGAAACGAATTCATACTCTTACCTTATTACCAATCACCAATTACGTAATTTGTTAGACAAGGTCTCTTTCGGCCCAACAAGAATCACCACATCCCCCGTTTCTAAACTCACATCCAGCTCTGGTGCTTTGGTTAAATGCGGTCCTCGCTTAAAACCAAGGACATCAACACCGCTCTCTTTACACAGCTTAAGGTCACCAAGTTTCTTACCCAATAAGTTATGTCCGATAACAACCTCCGTCATCGCCAAGCCACTTCCAAGGTCAATAAACTCTAGAACGCGTCTATCTAACATTTTCCGCGCCACACGAATGCCCATATCTCGTTCTGGCATAATGATATAATCAGCACCAATCTTAGAAAGAATCTTGCCGTGAAACTTATCATTAGCCTTTACCCAAACCGCCTTTGATCCTGACTCTTTCACCACCAAAGTGGTTAAAATACTAGAGTTAACATCGGAGCCAATCGACACCATTACCATGTCATAATCGTCTAGCCTTAACTCTTTTACCGTCTCTTCGCTCGTACAGTTCGCAACAATCGCTTGTGAAACAAAAGCCGCAGCTTCTTTAACTCGATCTTCATCAATGTCGACGGCGAGTACTTGTGCTCCTGAACTTTGCAGCTCTCTACAAACAGATAACCCAAAACGCCCCAAGCCGATAACTGCATATTGTTTGTCGCTCATTTGAAGTCCCCGTTTAAGAAGTTGAATTATATCGGATAGCCAAACCTACATTAGTTTCTATCTCAAAAAAAGTCGAGTATGCAATAATAAGCTTATTCCATTATCATAATCGTTTGATTTATAAAGGTAGAGAACAACAGCAATTTCTGCTAATTTCCAACTCATAATTTCTGCGGCAGTACACACAATGAATGAATTCATAACCCAAGTTCAAACCTACATCAACCAGAGCCACAGTAACTGGTGGAGTAGCGTCTTATTTATCACCATCGCGAGTTTCTTAGCTTGGGTGGTTTGGCGAATTATCCATAGTCGTTTAGAAGTACTGGCTCAAAAAACGACTTTTCATTGGGACGACCTCCTGCTAGAAGCACTAAAAAGCCCTGTCAGCACGTTACTTTGGTGTTGGCCCGCAACGGTATCGGTTGGATTGATCCTTCAAGACCAGTTTGGCAATGAAATCAACTGGTTAAAGACTCTCAAACACATACTGATTATATGTACCTTTGTTTGGTTTACATTAAGAATGATCAGTAATGCAGAAGCATACGTCTTGGAACAGAAAACCAGAGACGAAACCACTGTACAAGCTATCGCCAAAGTCGCCCGACTATTCTTTATGACAATAGGTGGCCTCACTATCATGCAGGCATTTGGGCTCAGTTTATCTGGATTACTCACTTTTGGTGGTGTAGGTGGTTTAATCGTTGGTTTGGCAGCTAAAGATCTGCTGTCTAACTTCTTTGGCGGTATGATGATTTACTTCGATCGTCCTTTTAAAGTCGGTGACTGGATACGCTCTCCCGATCGTCAAATTGAGGGTACAGTAGAGCGCATTGGTTGGCGCATGACGATCATTCGCACTTTTGATAAGCGCCCTTTGTACGTTCCAAATTCAGTGTTCAGCAGTATTGTGGTGGAGAACCCATCTAGAATGCTGAACCGCAGGATCCATGAAACTTTTGGACTTCGTTATCAAGATGCCTCAAAACTCGCGCTAATTGTTAACGATGTAAAATCCATGCTTGAGACCCACCCAGACATTGACGCCAAACAGACGTTGATCGTTAACTTTGATAAATTTGGTCCATCAACGCTGAACTTTTTTATCTACACCTTCACAAAAACGGTCAATTGGGCGAGATACCACAGGGTGAAGCAAGACGTTCTATTACAGGTATTGGCGATTATTCATAAACACGATGCGAAAATCGCCTTCCCAACCCAAACACTTAAGATCGACTCTCAGAAAGTCAGTCTGCCTGAAGATGTTATTAATTCACATCCCGAAGCTCATTGATAAGTGATAAGCGTGGTAATATGGTGGGAGTAGCCCTTATACACCTAATTACCACCTTATGATTTTACCTGTCATCTTAGCTGGCGGCTCTGGTAGTCGCCTTTGGCCATTATCTCGTGAGCTTTACCCCAAGCAGTTCCTCAACATCGCTGGCGAACAATCGATGCTTCAACACACCCTTTTACGTTTGCAAGGCCTTGAAGCGCACTTAAGGGATACCGAGTGTGCCGCTCCCTTCATCATCTGTAACGAAGAACACCGCTTCATTGCTGCAGAACAAGCTCGATCGGCTAACATCCAACACAGTGGTATTCTGCTAGAGCCTGTAGGTCGAAACACAGCGCCCGCCATCGCACTCGCAGCCTTACAGGCCGTAAGTCACTCAAACAGCAACCAACAGAACGAGTCAGATCCAATATTATTGGTACTGGCAGCTGATCATCACATAGCCAAAACGACCGAATTTCAGCAAACGGTAGCGAGAGGTGTCGAATACGCGAAACAAGGCAAACTCGTCACATTTGGTATTACTCCGAACGCACCCGAAACGGGCTATGGTTATATCAAGAAAGGAGCTCCGCTCTCCAATCATGCTTACGCGATTGAATGTTTCGTTGAAAAACCCGATCTGGCAACTGCAGAGCAGTACATTGATTCGGGACAATACCTATGGAACAGCGGCATGTTCATGTTTACTGCGTCCCGCTATCTTGAAGAACTAGCCGAACATAGCCCAGAGATCTTAACCGCCTGTAAACTCGCACTTGAAAAACAAAATACTGACCTCGACTTTATCCGCATTGACACTGAAGCGTTTAAAAGCAGCCCAAGCGATTCTATTGATTATGCCGTGATGGAAAAAACTTCACACGCTGCAGTAATTCCTATGGATGTTGGCTGGAATGATATTGGTTCATGGTCTGCGATCTGGGATGTGAGTGACAAGGATGAGCACAACAACGTGATTGAAGGCGATGTGTTGACTGTCGACTCGCAACACAACTACATTCATGCTGAAAATAAGCTGGTTGCGACTGTGGGGGTCGAAAACCTGATTATTGTCGAAACCAAAGACGCGATATTGGTTGCGAATAAAGACAGAGTTCAGGGCGTGAAATCGATTGTTGAACAGCTTAATCAAGCAGGTCGAACCGAACATATACATCACCGAGAAGTCTTTAGGCCTTGGGGTAAATACGACGTCGTAGATCTTGGAAAGCGTGACAAAGTGAAGCGAATTACGGTAAATGCAGGGCAGAAATTGTCTTTGCAAATGCACCATCACAGAGCCGAACACTGGGTGGTCGTAGCTGGCACAGCCAAAGTCACCAATAACAATCAAAGCTATCTAGTCGAGGAAGATCAATCCACTTATATTCCGCTAGGCCACATTCATAGTCTAGAAAATCCCGGAGACACACCTCTCGAGATGATCGAAGTACAAACCGGCAGCTACCTCAGTGAAAACGATATCACTAGATATCAAGACAGTTATGGGCGAGATGTTTAAACCCAAAAGAGAACATTAATCTTCTAAGCCTAACAACCAACCGGAATAAAGCGGCGGCAATATAGTGAAACTAACATTAGATCTCAGTTGCTTTAAGAACAACGACGTTCGCGGCATTATCGGCAGTCAAATCAATGAACCGTTTGCTTACCTGCTCGGTAAGGCATTTGGACAACACCTCTTGAACCAAAGAGTCGAACATTCGTTAGAGGTTACCTATCAGCAACGGAACCACGACGGTAAAAAACAATTCTCGAACTCTGTAGCTCAGGTGGTGGTTGGTCGTGATAATCGAGATACATCTCTATCATTGCAAGACGCCATGACAAGAGGCTTAATCGAGTCTGGTATTACTGTCGTTAACTTAGGAGTGACAGGGACTGAAGAAGTCTATTTTGCTACCCGTCATCTTAATTCTATTGGCGGAGTACAAATAACCGCAAGCCACAACCCAATCAATTACAACGGCATGAAATTGGTAGGAGCTGATGCGAGCCCAATCAGCAAACATAGTGGGTTAAATGCGATCAAACGGAGAGTTGAAGCTTTAGGTAAAACATGTAATAGCAATAACACTGATGGTAATACACCTAATTACAGGTTACAGGCTAACCAAGTACCTCAGTGCTACACCAGCTCTAAATCGATAAGTGTATTGGATCCCTATGTAGATCACTTGCTCTCTTATATAAACCCTTTTGAACTCACACCAATGAAGATTGTGGTTAACGCAGGTAACGGTGTTGCAGGACATGTTATTGATGCGCTAGAAAGCCGTTTTATAAATCTTGGTGTCCCAATAAAGCTGATCAAGATTAATCATAAACCAGACGCTAAGTTTCCTAATGGTATCCCTAATCCGTTAATAATTGAGAATCAAAACGCGACAAGAGAAGCGGTTTTAAAGCATGCCGCAGACATTGGCATCGCTTGGGATGGAGATTTCGATCGTTGTTTCTTCTTTGATGAAACAGGTCGCTACATAGAAGGCTATTATATTGTTGGCCTGCTAATCGAAGCATTCTTACTCAAAGAGCCTAACGCAACCGTGTTACACGACATGCGTTTAACATGGAATACGATTGAAGTGGCCAATAAACTTGATGGGAACGCTATCGCTGTGAAAGCTGGACACGCTCTTATCAAAGAAGCGATGCGTAATAAAAATGCGGTTTATGGCGGTGAAATGAGTGCTCATCATTACTTTCGTGACTTTGGATATTGCGACTCAGGCATGATTCCGTGGCTACTTATCATTGAGCTAATATCAAAATCTGGACGATCTCTCTATCAACTCACCCAAGCAAGTATTAGTAACTTCCCATCGTCGGGTGAAATAAATCGTACAGTCTCAGACCCAAAACAAGTCATCGAAAACCTGCTCAATCACTACAAGAATAGCGCGTTAACGATCAGTGATATCGATGGCATCAGTGTTGAAATGAGTAACTGGCGTTTCAATTTAAGGATGTCGAACACAGAACCATTAATGCGCTTGAACGTAGAATCCAGAAAGGATCCGAAATTGCTCGCTGAGAAAGTCGATGAATTGTTGTCTTTTCTCGTTTAAAAAGCAGATAGCTCAAACTAAAACAGCGTCCAATAAAAAGTAAGCCCCAGTAAAAAGCCCTCGTGAATGTGAACGAGGGCTTTTTAATTTTTGGCCTACCTTTTGGCAACGAACCTACTGATTACGACGAGCTTCCACTGCATCCGCTAACTGGCGAAGCACTGTTTCAGTATCTTCCCAACCGATACACGCATCAGTGATAGACTGACCATATGTCGGAGCTTTGCCGTCCACTAAGTCTTGGCGACCTTCAACAAGATGAGATTCAATCATCACACCGAAAATCGCTTTGTCACCATTCGCAATTTGTGTGCTTACATCATCAGACACATTAATTTGACGTTGAAACTGCTTAGAGCTGTTCGCATGACTGAAATCGATCATGACCTTCTGTGGGAGGCCTGATGCAGCTAGCTCTTCTTTTATTTTACTTACATGCTCTGCACTGTAGTTTGGCTCTTTACCGCCCCGTAAAATAATATGGCAGTCAGGATTGCCTGCCGTTTCAATAATTGCAGAATGACCGTACTTTGTTACTGATAGGAAGTGGTGTGAAGCACTTGCCGAACGAATCGCGTCTGTTGCAATTTTAATATTGCCGTCTGTACCATTTTTGAAACCAACTGGACAAGATAGACCTGAAGCAAGTTCACGGTGAACTTGAGATTCAGTAGTACGTGCACCAATTGCCCCCCAACTTATCAGGTCTGCCACATATTGAGGTGTGATCATGTCAAGAAATTCACTTGCTGTTGGCATACCAAGATCCGTTAGGTCCAGCAGTAGCTTACGTCCGAGACGAAGACCGTCATTTAGCTTAAAAGTGTCATCCATGTATGGGTCGTTGATTAGCCCTTTCCAACCCACCGTTGTACGTGGCTTTTCAAAGTAAACACGCATCACGATTTCAAGCTTATCGCCAAGTTCGTCACGCAGTACTTTTAGACGCTTACCGTATTCAAGAGCCGCTTCTGGATCATGAATCGAGCATGGGCCAACAATCACCAACAGGCGATCATCACTTTCTTCTAAAATATCGTGAATGGCTTTACGGCTTGCAAAGGTTGTAGAAGAAGCAGTTTCTGTCGCTGGAAACTTCTCTAAAACAGCAACAGGGGGTAATAATTCTTTTACTTTGTTAATTCTTACATCATCAGTCTGAAACATTGCTTACTTCTTCCTATTTTCTATCCTTGAGCTGAATGTACGTCGTCTCACGTAACTTTCCATCAGCACTAATCTTCTTGTTCCCTGTAACTTAACTAGTAAAAACTCTAGTTTCAATCACTAATTAAAAAAAAAGGCAATTTTTTTTGTGTTTTACATTAACAACACCCCGTATAAATTAATTTACACCCCATGAATTACGAAACTTATAACAAGGTAGGACCCGCTGTTTTTCAAACTCCGCCCTAGTCATAGAATATTTTGAAACTGGATAATAAAAAAGCTCACGTTATTAGCGTGAGCTTAGATTTATTCACATTTTTTCAATGGCTTGACGACACTATCAAGTCCTTCGATTTTCAAGGCAAGACACAATTTTAACAAGTCACCCAGCTCGCCAGATGGAAAGCCCTTTTTAGCAAACCACAGCAAATATTCGTCAGGCAGGTCAATTAATATACGACCAGCGTATTTACCAAATGGCATTTGTACTCTGGCGAGCTTAATCAGATTCTCTTTCTCTAGCATTACCGGCTCTTTCTATGCTTCATTATGCTCTATAGAGTATCACCTAAACGTCCAACCCAATAGTTGGTGACACTGTGCGTCATTCTACGCATCAAAAGATCAATACTTGAACGGCTAACCTTAGTGGGTTGTGAAAATCGTCTGCCGATTTAATGCCAGTCGTAGTAAATGCTTGCTAGATTAAAGGAGATAAAGTTTAAAGGTTTTATAGTGCACTTAGATATGAGTGAAAACTCAAACGAGAATGACAAGCAATATAATAAAAGGTTGTAGGTAAAGGAGTTAAAATTTGAAGCTAGTTTTAATATTAGTCATGTTGAACAGTGTGTGCATACTCTACGATCACCTGATTTCCTTCTATATAGGCATTTTGAATTTCTCCATCAACACTCATTCTACTTTTTAAATAGACAACTTTAGGCCCTGAGTCTATGCCTTCTTTGAGCGAAGGAAACACATTTCTAGGCTCTAAATGCAGCAATCGACAGAAGTGACTGATGAATGACATGGTTAATGGGGTCTCCCCTTTTAGCACTCTAGAGAAATCAAGTTGATTCATTCCCAACTTCTTTGAAAACTCCATCTGGGTAATACGCATTCGGGACTTTTGAGACATCCACGTTTGATACAACGCATCTCTGTCTTGTTCGGTGAATTCCATAGTGACTCCTTTATAATTCATATCAATCAATTGTCCGTCTTTTCACACATAGCATGTCAGGGCTAGGTTAATGGAAACCAAAGGTTTAGTTTGTATAAGCGTACAATTTGGTTATAGGGACAAAGTATGATGGCTATAAAACATTCACTGCAAACAGCGCCCCAGTACCAACTAGGCGTTACCCACATAGGCAAACTCTGACATGAATTGATTTCTAGAGCGCTTACTTCAAATATTCCATTTTTAACAGCTAAATATCTATTTTTAACAACTAGGTATATAGATAAAAACGGATGTCTGAGCATCCGTTTTCTTACTCAAAGAATACGTAGACTGGCGTTGTTTAGTGCAAGTAAGCGAAGTACATAATAATCAAAGCAGATAGTGATCAGCGAGAAGAGCAACAAACAAGGTCATAAGATGATAGATAGAAAACTTAAAAGTCTTCATTGCCATATTAGGCTTGTCACAATACTTGAGTACCCATGCGTGGTACACAAACCCAATATTCAGTACCAATGAAGCACTTAAGTATATCCAACTACTCATACCGACCAATACTGGCAATACACACACAACGCTAAGCAAAAATGTATAAAGCAAAATTGACGTTTTGGTGTATTCGATCCCATGAGTCACTGGCAACATAGGAATGTTCACTTTGGCATATTCGTCACGACGATGAATCGCCAGTGCCCAAAAGTGCGGAGGTGTCCAAATAAAGATGATCATCACCAACAACCAAGCGTTTGAATGCAATTCATTGGTGACTGCTGTCCACCCCAGCAAAGGTGGCATCGCGCCTGCGATCCCAGCTATAACGATGTTCTGAGGCGTAGCTCGCTTCAAGTACATGGTATAAATCACCGCATAGCCCAATAAACTTGCAAAGGTTAGCCAAGCAGTGAGTTGATTGACCCATACCACTAATGTAACAAAGCCAAGCAAACCAATACCAGTAGCGAAGCTGAACACACGCATACTACTGAGCTCACCAGATGGTAAAGGACGTCGGTTTGTTCGAGACATTTGCCCATCGATCTTTTTATCAATCAAGTGATTAAACGCGGCTGCTGAGCCCGCCATCAACCCTATTCCAATCATTCCAAACAAAGTTTGTTGCAAAGGTAATCCATTGGGTACAGCCAAACACATACCGACCAATGCTGTGAGTAACATCAACGCTACCACCTTTGGTTTAGTCAGTGTTAAATAGACTTTCCAAGTGGCGTTGTTTTTCGAGGCCAACTCACTGTTTGAAGCAATTTCATTGTTGGCAGCAATCTCTTGATTTGAAGCTCTCTCTTGAGCCACCAATTCATGTCGTGTTGACGTTCTACTGACCATGATTACCTCCTTGTAATACGTTGTTCTTCACCAAGTATTCGCTCGGTTTTGGTTGCCAAACCACAAAATTCGTCACAACCATACTGATCAGCAACATCGCCGCGACTAGATTGTGCATAACCGCGACAAAAATAGGTAGATGAAACCATACGTTGCTGATCCCTAGAGTGATTTGGGTAAACAACACTATCACCACAACCACGCTCAGTTTTTGCTGAGGTCCTTTGCCGAACTTCCACAGTTGGTACGCCACCATTAGTACAGTTAAAGTCGCGACGATAGCCCCAATCCTGTGCATGACATGTATGGTAAGCCTGGCGGGGTAATCCAACACACCAAACTCATAATTATCATGACCGTGTTGAGCAAAGTCGAAAGCGTTTTTGAAATCGAGATAACTTACCCAGTTCCCTTCACATATCGGCAGTTGCGTACACACCAAAGCGGCATAATTTGACGATGTCCAGCCACCAAGCAATATCTGCCCCACCACAATTAATAATCCACACAGCGCCCAAGCTTTAAGTGATGATGTATACGTAGCGTCACCAAATCGACTTTGGAATTGAGACAGACGGCAATAGAGCAAACAAAGGAGAGATAGCAATGTAAAGCCCCCCATCAAGTGCGCCATAACCACAACGGGCATCAACTTGAGCGTCACTGTCCACATGCCTAATAAAGCCTGAAAAATCACAGTGGCAGAAATAAGCAAGGGAAGTTCAACAGAGGTGATATTCTTTTTAATACACCAAGCGACAACGACAAAGATAAGAAGCCCTAAGGAACCAGCAAAGTAACGATGTATCATCTCTATCCAAGCTTTTTCTGCTTCAAGCGCTCGTTCTGGAAACTGAATATTTGCTTCATTCACTGCTAGTGTATTGGAAGGCACGGTGATTTTTCCATAACAGCCCGGCCAATCCGGGCAACCAAGACCAGCATCAGATAAACGAGTATAAGCGCCGAGTACGATCACGGTAAGGGTCAGTAAAATAGTCACTCTCATAGCAAGCATGAGTAATTTCGGGGCTTTATTATGCATTTTTGTATCTCCCTATACTTAGTCGCAGATCCTAGCAGCTAACTTCTGACACCCAGCAGCCATCACTCCCCCGTCCGCACTATCCTACTCGGGACAATTTAAGTAGTTTTCTAAGATCATGAATCATGCCTTTAGATTGACCGACTAACTGCGACGGTTCAGAAACGCTTTTATATTCCATGACGAGCTGACCAAAAGGATCGATAATGATGATAGAAGCCGGTGCGAACTCGGTACTCAACTCATCACCACCAGCCATAAATGACAAATCCGGTTTATTCAGCGCCCCTAACAATGAGTTGCCCTCTGAAACAAAAACAACCGCCGTCACTCGCTCTTTATTTTTCCCTAACGCTAAGTAACTTTGATTCAAATAGTGAAGCTGTTGTTCACACAAGCCTTTACACTCTGTTGGCGCTATGTACCCCACTAACCAGCCCTCAGCTTCCACCGGAGTCGTTAAGCCCAGGTCCTTTAACGTCATTCTTGGTTCAACTAATTCGCCCGAATTCGTCACACCGGATGTGTACCAATTTTGCTCTAACACGGTTTTAGCGACAATTGCGGGCAAGGCGAAGATCAAAATCAGTCCAACGAGTACAAGACGACCACGAGATCGACGCTGCTTGAACGCAGCTAAATTAGCATCAGTACGCTCTTTGTTAGTTTGTGCTTGAGACTTATCCATCTTTATTCCCTGTGTTAGGTGCTGCCTTTATGCTGTCGCAATCTCGACTTTCAATGTCTATGGCAGTTTCAAGTGCCTACTTCTGCTTCATGTACCTATATCCAATCAATAACATCAAAAATAGCAGTACCGCTGCCATGACGAACCATTGAAATGAGTAACCAAAGTGTTTCTCTGATTTCATTGCCGACGGTCGCCATAACATTTCATATGGCCATGAACCTAAGCTCTGCGGCTGAAATATAAAGGGCAACACCTCTTGACCAGTGTACTGTGATAACGCTTGTATATTGATATTCTGAATTCGTTTCGGTGTGGTGTTTTCTAACCCCAGTTCCTGACTTAGTGGGTTCACCGAACGTACATACAAACGTCCTGACATATTCGTTGGTAGTGTGATGTTTCCTAATTGAGGCAGTTTTCTTCTGTCGTTACTTGCCGCAACGAATCCAAGATCGATCAAGAGCTGCTTTCTTCCGTTCTGAGTTTGAGTTTCGCCCAACATGTAAATCACATACCCCACCATTCCTTGGTTTATCTGGTTATCCAGCAAGAGGATTAATCCACTCGGTGTCGCTAACTCAATATCGACCTTTAAGCCATTTAAGGTTTGTGGACTCGATGGTTCTTGCGCTCGTAAACCTGTACCTCTCCAATCAGAAAGCACGATATCCAATGCCCTCGAAGATTGTTGCGATCTTTCCAATAGCTGCTGCTCATAACGTAGTTTCTCGTTACCTCTGTCTAACTGCCACACACCCAACTTGATTAAAACGCCGACTGAAACCACAGTTAAAACAGCCGCTATCCAAAAACCTTTACTGCGGAACTTATGTTCATCATCATTCGAACGGTTTGGAGTTATCACTATGGCGTCATCTACCTTTGCGTTGTTATTGAAAATTGTGTTGGTCGCTTTGCTATTTTTCATCGCCTTCAACTTAATGAAAGGTCTCATCCAAATCGCCTCAGGCAAACACAATGGAAAAAGACTCAGTCATTTCTTGGGCCGCCGTGTAATGCTGTCAGCCATCGTAGTGCTTTTGCTATTAATCGCTTTAGGCTCTGGTGTCATTACTCCTAACCCGCGACCTTATTAACTCAATATAGACTGGGTACATCATTAAAGCCGTTGAATATCTAGTTAAAGTACATAGACAAACACGAATAGCCCTAACCAAACCACATCAACAAAGTGCCAATACCAACTGCCCGCTTGAAACGCAAAGTGATCTTTTGTAGAGAAATGATCTTTCGCAACTCTCGCCAGTAACACAATCAAAAAAATCGTTCCTAAACAAACATGTAAGCCATGAAACCCAGTCAGTAAAAAGAAGGTGTTACCGTAGATACCGGACTGAAGTGTCAGCCCCATCTCTTGATACGCATGAAGGTACTCTTCAACTTGGAAGAATAGGAACAAGCCAGCCAGCACAATGGTTATCTCCAACCACACGATCAAAGCCATCCGCTTGCTCTGTTCAAGACTGATATGTGCCATGTGCAGCGTTACAGATGATAGCAAAAGGATTATCGTGTTCTTAAGCGGGATACCTTGCCAAGGCATTGCTTGTGTAGTCACACCATCTGGTGTGGTGGTTAGCGGCCATATCGACTGAAACATCGGCCACAACACTTCATGTGTCATTGCATTGTTGCCTGCACCGCCAATCCACGGAACGGATATCATACGAGCGTAAAAAAGCGCACCAAAGAAAGCACCGAAAAACATGATTTCGGAAAAGATAAACCAACTCATCCCTTGTCGAAAAGAACGAGATATTTGTTCGGAATAGAGACCACTTAATGATTCCGTGATCACATTGCTAAACCAACCTGCGAGCATATAAAGCAGAACAACAAACCCAACTAACAGCACTACTTTTCCAAACACGCCACCAGCGGATCCGGTACCCATGTTTTGCACCGTCAAGCCAGCACCAACCGCGACCAAAAACAGTGCAACGGCGCCGACTAATGGCCAGTGGCTTTGATGTGGAACGAAATACACTTCCTTTTTAGAACTCATCGCTCAACTCCTTATGTTGATACTGGTTCTGTAAATCCCTAGTTACTTGCGAGTGTGCTCGATGTTGATGTGCTCACTTCAGGCTTACTTGCCTCTCCACTCACCTGATTCGTGATGTTAAACAACGTATAAGAGAGCGTAAGCGTATGTATTGATTCTGGGATGTCAGGCTCAATATAAAATATCAAACCCATTTCAGCGCTCTTATACCCGTCTAATGGTTGCTGATTAAAGCAAAAGCACTCCATCTTATTGAAGTAGGTTGCCCCCATTCCCGGAGACACCGACGGCACGGCTTGTCCAACCAACGAAGCACCTGATAGGTTTTTAGCAAAATAATTCGTTTGAATGACCTGACCTGGGTGAACCTCTAATACACGTGCTTCGGGGGAAAATTGCCATGGCATATCTGGCTTAATATGAGACATAAATTCAACTCGAATTGTACGAGAGTAGTCAGGTTGCATTCCTTGAGGTTGCACAGCAGAAACGGTATTGGTTTTGCCATTAATTCCCAAGGCTTCACACATAACATCGTAGAGCGGCACCAAAGCGAAGCCGAAGCCAAACATGCCTATCACGCTCAGCAACAAATAACCCGTCAGCTTCTTGGTTGAACGTCTTGGCTGCTCAGCGTCGCGGTTTTGGTTGCTTTGTCTGTTGTCCATATCTCATCTCCTCAATCTATTTTAGGTGGATGAGTAAAAGTATGATGAGGGGCAGGACTTGCTACTGTCCATTCTAACCCTTCCGCTCTTTCCCACGGTTTGCTCGGTGCAGGCTCTCCGCCTCTTACGCACTTAATAGCCAACCATAAGAAGATCAGCTGAGACAACCCAAAGGCAAAACCACCAATCGACACCACTTGGTTAACGTCAGCAAATTGAATAGCGTAATCTGGAATACGACGCGGCATGCCTGCTAAACCTAAGAAGTGCATAGGAAAGAAAAGGACATTGACCGATATAACTGAGGTCCAAAAATGCCACAGACTGAGCTTGTGGTCGTACATATGCCCGGTCCATTTAGGCAACCAGTAGTACGCCGCCGCCATTATCGAGAATACGGCCCCCGTCACCAGAACGTAGTGGAAGTGAGCCACTACAAAATAGGTGTCGTGATATTGGAAATCAGCAGGCACGATGGCGAGCATCAGTCCAGATAGCCCACCAATCGTAAATAGAACAATAAAGGCGATAGCAAACAGCATTGGTGTTTCAAAGGTTAAAGCTCCTCGCCACATAGTCGCCACCCAGTTAAAGACTTTCACACCAGTAGGCACCGCAATCAACATGGTGCAGTACATGAAGAACAGTTCTGCAAATACTGGCATACCCGTGGTGAACATGTGGTGCGCCCAAACCAAGAATGACAACAGAGCAATACTACAGGTCGCGTACACCATGGAGTGATAGCCAAATAAGCGTTTACCACTGAATGTAGGAATGATCGCAGAGACAATACCAAAAGACGGTAAGATCATAATGTACACTTCGGGGTGACCAAAGAACCAGAAAATGTGCTGGAACATCACCGGATCCCCACCACCAGCGGCGTCAAAGAAGCTCGTCCCAAAGTACTTGTCGGTGAGTACCATAGTTACAGCACCGGCGAGCACGGGCATCACGGCTATCAAAAGGAAAGCCGTGATTAACCAAGTCCATACGAACATAGGTAGCTTGAACCACGTCATACCCGGAGCTCTCATGTTGACAATAGTCACGATGACGTTGATCGCCCCCATGATCGAGCTGATCCCCATGATATGGACAGAGAATACAAACAACGCCGTACTATCAGGGCCATAAGTCGTCGAGAGCGGTGCATAAAATGTCCAACCAAAATTCGGGCCGCCTCCCTCTGTAAACAAAGAGCCAATTAATATTAAGAAAGCAAAAGGCAAAATCCAGAAGCTAAGGTTGTTCATCCGCGGCAACGCCATATCCGGCGCACCGATCATCATCGGGATCATCCAGTTAGCTAAACCTGTGAAAGCAGGCATCACAGCACCAAACACCATAATTAAACCGTGGACGGTCGTCATTTGGTTAAAGAAATCCGGTTCAACGAGTTGTAACCCTGGTTGGAACAACTCGGCCCTAATCACCATCGCCATAGCACCACCAATTAAAAACATGGTGAAGCTGAACCACAAATAAAGTGTCCCTATATCTTTGTGATTGGTCGAGTAAAGCCAACGAGCCCAACCTTTGGGTGCCGCATGTGAGTCGTGATCATCAACAGGCAAATCATTATTGCCCAGTGTACCTTCCGCAGAATGGCTCAGAGCTTGATCTTCCGCTGGAGCCGCTTTCACCGGCTTATGGATTGGTGAACTCATAACTGCTCCTTAGCATTGTCTTGCACTTCATCCGTTGAGCTTTCAGTGCCACCTGATTGTTTGCTTTTGTAAGCGTTAATATCTGAAGCCTGCACAACATCGCCCGTATCATTACCCCATGCGTTTCTTTGATATGTAACGACTGCTGCGATCTCTTTCTCGGTTAACTGGTTATCGAATGCTTGCATTGCCGTGCCGCCACGACCGTAAACGATAGTATCGATATGCACGTCTACATCGCCAAGAGCAACAGGACTGCCTTTAATTGCAGGAAAAGCCCCCGGAATCCCTCCCCCATTGACTTGATGACAAACCGCACATCGATTTTTATAGACTTCTTCACCGAGGGAATTAAGCTCTTCTAGAGAGAGTGACGCATCTAATGCATCTTGTGCTGCTTGCTGTGTGGCTATCGCCAACTCTTTCTGCGTTGCTAGCCATGCATCAAAATCTTCTTCTTCCATAGCATGCACGACTATTGGCATAAACCCATGTGCTCGACCACATAATTCAGCACACTGGCCTCGATAAACACCAGGTTCATCTATTTTTGTCCACGCCTCGTTAATAAACCCAGGAATCGTGTCTTTTTTAACGGCAAAGGCTGGTACCCACCATGAGTGGATAACATCGTCGGAAGTCATTAAAAATCGAACTTTACGATCGATAGGGAGTACTAGCGGATTATCAACTTCCAACAAGTAATGCGCCCCTTTTACTTCGATGCCATCAATCTCTTTATCACTAGTTGCCAAAAGGCTAAAAAACTCAACATCTTCGCCAAAATAGCTGTAATGCCATTTCCATTGTGAACCAGTAATTTTTACGGTGAGATCTGATTGGGAGGTGTCTTCCATCGCTATCAAGGTCTTAGTAGCTGGGATGGCCATAGCGATAAGAATAATGATTGGAATGATGGTCCAAAGGATTTCAACTTTAGTGCTTTCGTGAAAATGGGCAGCCACCGCTCCCTTCGACTTTCGGTGCCTCAAAATGGAATAAAACATTACACCAAAAACAACAAAGGCGATCGCACAGCAAATGTAGAAGATCAGCATATGAAGTTCATATACCTTACCACTGATCTCGGTGACGCCTTGTGTCATGTTGTATTCACTGCTTGCATTCACCAAAGGTGCTACTAAAACAACAACAAAACCATTCAAAAGCCACGCTAGCCTAACCAGTAATCTTTTCAAAAGATTTCTCCTTATCCTTCCTAAATTGGATACTTGCGACCTAAATATCGCTGTGAATCGGATCACAGTCGTTGCTATTCCGGATACACATGAAAAGGCTGAATCTCAATCGACAACTCACGTAGCGACCTCCAAAAATCGACTGCTAGATTCTTATCAGTCTATGAACTTACACAGCTCATAAACATCGAAGGTTTTAACGAAAGATTCAAAAACGGCGAATTTGTTAAATTTTGTTATATTTATATGAAAGGCTAGTTAGTGATATCCAATTGTTCAAGATAAGTTTACTTGCTAAACAGTCAATTATCTAAAGAGGCTTAATCTATACGCCTTTCTGCTGCCGTTGGAATTTATTTTATATTGAGTTTTACGATTGCCTTCATGGAAATGATAATCAGTATCACTTAATTTAAACCCATAGGAAGTCATACCGACATTATAAGGTTTAGTAATTATGCAAGATGCGATGAACTGGTTAACGAGAGACCCAGATCCAAGAACTCGTGAAGAGCTGCAACATCTCATCGATGAGGGAATGCACGACGAATTAGATGACCGCTTTACTCAACGCCTAGAATTCGGAACGGCGGGATTGCGGGGCAAAGTAGGATGTGGCCCGAATAGAATGAATCGCTTGGTCATACAAGAAACAGCAACAGGGCTTGGACATTACTTAATTGAACATGTTGCGAATACCGCTATTCGTGGAGTGATAATTGGCTATGACGGCCGTTTAGATTCAAAGCAATTCGCAATTGATACCGCTTCTGTACTCACAGCTTTAGGTATTAAGGTTTACCTAACCGCCAATGTTGCGGCGACGCCTATCGTTGCTTTTGGTATCAAACATTTCAATGCTGCCGCTGCTGTTGTCGTGACTGCCAGCCACAACCCTCCGGAATATAATGGTTTCAAAGTATACTGGGAAAATGGTGCTCAAATCATTCCCCCCCACGATGCAGGCATTGCCGCTGAAATCGACATAGCATCGACTAAGCCAATTCCTTTGATCAGCCTAAGTAATGCTGAACAACAAGGTAACTTAGTATGGCTAACCGAAGGCTACTACCAAACGTATCGTGCCGCCATTAGTCAAAGTCCGTATGTGAATAAAGGGATAGAATCGGCGAATACAACCATTGCCTATACTGCAATGCATGGTGTGGGAGCACAAATGGCAGAGGACCTTCTACACGATGCAGGGTTTCACAAAGTGTTCAGCGTAACGGAGCAAAGAGAGCCCGATGGCAACTTCCCAACCGTTAACTTCCCAAACCCAGAAGAAAAAGGGGCAATGGATCTTGTGATCAACTTAGCGAAAAGTGTCGATGCCGACATTGCTTGCGCCAACGATCCAGATGCAGATCGGTTCGCCGTTGCTGTCCGAACTGAAGGTGCCTCATACAAGATGCTAACGGGCGACCAAGTGGGTGTGTTATTCGCACATTATTTGTTATCGAAGCCACACACAAAAAACCAGTTGGTTGGTAACAGTATCGTATCTTCAACCTTACTTGAAAAAGTAGCGCAATCTCATGGTGCTAGCTACTTCCAAACACTAACAGGCTTCAAATGGTTGGCCAATATTGGCATGCAGTTAGAAGATAAACAGAATGAGTTCTTATTCGCTTATGAAGAGGCTCTAGGTTACACAATTGGTACTCAAGTACGTGATAAAGATGGGCTGTCCGCTATCGTCATTTTTGCTCAATTAGTTGAGGAGCTAAAGTCTCAAGGTCGAACCGTTTGGGATCTTCTTGCGCAAATTTCGTTTGAACATGGCGTCTATACCAACGCACAACGAAGTATCGCGCTCGATCCAGATTCACCGTCCATTGGATCTAAACTCCGAGCGGCACAACCTAAAGCCATCAACGGTGTTGCTATCTCTGTGATTGAAGACCTGCAGTCTTCTTTACGCTTCGTCATTGGGGGCAATACGGAAGCCATTAACCTGCCTTCAAGTGATGTACTCATCTATCACCTTGAAGATGGCTCGCGCATTATCGTACGACCTTCAGGAACCGAGCCTAAAGTTAAGGTTTACTATGAAACGGTGGCAAAGTTTGAAGGAACAGAAACGTACGATGACACTCGCCTACGCGGTGAGGAATATATGGATAAACTGATTGAACGACACCAGCAAGAACTGAATTCTTAACTATTGGTATGTTCAATATATGACGGATAAAAACAAAAGATGGACGCTCTAAGCGTCCATCTTTCTCAGCGGTCAACCGCGATAATATGTTTGAATTGGGTGTTTACGAAGTAAAGAAAGAAGACAGCATCCACACGGCCAACACAATGAAAACTCCGCCCATCACTTTTTGTTGATAGTTACGAAACTGTGCGTTTTCCAAGAGAGATTTACCTATTGTCCCCACTAACGCGACCAATAAAAAATTGAAGGTTAAGCCTAAAATATTCAACAACAAACCCAGTATGAGCATCTGTTCGCCCGAGGTGGCTTCAATATTCGTAGAGACAAATTGAGGTAAAAACATAACAAAGAAAACTAACGCTTTGGGGTTGAGCAAATTGCTGATAAGTGCTCTTTGGTAATACGACTTGGCGGCAGAGTTATTGCTTAACTCAGGTGCATTGCCCTGCTCTGTTCGCAGGCAATCCCACCCCATTTTTAATAAGTAAGTACCACCTAACAAGTGCAGTACTTTCAAAGCTACTGGGCTCATTGCGATCAACGCAGAGACACCCATAGCAGCTAATACGGTAAGAATAATTCCAGACGTCGCATTACCTAGGCTCGCGAACAAACCAACTTTACGTCCATAACTCATACTCGAGCTTGCGATAAGCAACATATCAGGGCCGGGCAAAAGCAGGAGGGCGACAACGGCAGTCAAGTAAACAGGTAAGATGGCTAAGTCGATCATGAGTTCTAATATTGATAAAAAATGGAGTCGAATTTTATATCAATTGCCAACGCCCTTCCAGATCTAATCCGTTGAGACCCGTCAGTTATCTCGAATTAAAAACCAGATTTTGGTCATTATACAAATTTTACAACTAATTAAATCTAACGGTTTAGTCCCATTAACAACGTCACCGCTTATGTTTAACTCGCTATCTGCTAGAAGACTCTGCCGTAAAACTTTAGCATCAACTTGCCACCCATTCGATCTCAATCAGAGTAGTTTCACCACACTTTAGACGGCCAAGGAATATATCATCTCGGTGCACTTCTCCGACGCCTTTCGGTGTTCCTGTCATCACAACATCACCATCTAGCAAGGTTGTATAAGAAGATAACTCTTCAAGAATGGTCTGTGGGGAGTAAAGCATCTGCTCCACATGCCCTTTTTGCACGCGGACACAATTAATAAACAGCTCTAGATTTAAGTCAGACAAATCTAAATGTTCAGTTGGCACAAAACGACTCAACACAGCAGAGCCATCGAAGGCTTTGGCTCGTTCCCACGGTAAGCCTTTCGCTTTTAAGTTACTTTGTAGCTCACGTTTAGTCAGGTCTAATCCAAGTCCTACTGCAGAATACTGACCATTTTCAACAATAAAGCAGATTTCAGCTTCGTAATGCAACGCTTCTTGATGAAAAGAACATAAAGAAGAAGTCACGCTGGTACTCGGCTTGTTAAAAACCACCATTGCGTCAGGGATAGTATTATTGAGCTCTTCAATGTGATCGACATAGTTACGCCCTACACACAAGACTTTAGTGGGTATTGCTGTTCGTTTCGAGTTCATCAATTGCTCCTGATTTATAACGCTGCTCATAGTTTATCCCTGAACTATTCTTGGGATACAGAGTTTACCGTATCAGAAGAAGAGAATCTTCGACAAGATGGTTACCAGTCTCTAAATTCTGATCTTTAACTCAATTCAATGATTTGAAAGCTTTTATACGGAGATCGCACCACCCTAAACGAAAGTCCAAAACGAAAAAAAGCCCTCTCTAACCAAAAGGCTGAGAGGGCTTAGCATGGTGTCTAGGACAGTATCCTAAAAGGTAAACCTAAGGAGTAAACACTATGCTAAATAAGTCTGCGACTTATAGGTAGTAACGAGCACCAAGAAGCCACTGGTCGTCAGCTTTTTCTTTGTAAACGCCAGAACCTTGTAGGTCGAATTGGTAGCCAGCAAAGCCTACAAACTGAGACGTAAAGTTGTATTCAGCTTGTAGAGCAGTAGTAGCAAACACAGTTTCGCTCATCTTGTCGTCTTCTACGGCTTCGTAGTTGACACTTAGGTTAAGGCTGTTAGATAGCGCGTAAGATGCCAGTAATTCAACAGCTACCGTTTCTTCAAGAGCAACACCAGCGCTTGAGTTCATGTAGTTGTTCATAGCGTAAACACCGGCTAAGAATAGACCTTCTGAACCATAAGAACCGTAAGTGGCACTTACTACATTTGAATCAGCAGTTTTAGAACCGCCGCCGATGTTACCAAACGTAACATCACCAGTGTTGTATGCGTAGTTTGCTGTGAAATCAGAGATAGCGTAGTTCAATGCGATTTGAGCACGGTTGCCATATTTATTCGAATCAGCGACTTTACGACCTTGCCATGCAACCCCTACGTTTAGAGAACCAGCGTTACCAAAATCGATAGCGTTACCGTAGCTAACCATCTCTTCACCACGACCAGTACCTAGGTTACCGTGATCGTCGTAGATGAAATCATTCGCGAATGCGATTGGCATATCTGCAACACCAGCAACGTTATAGTATGGTGCCCATTGAGTACCCACAACACCACGACCGAAGTCTTCATGCGTTAGACCCACGTAACCTAAACGTGTTGCGAATGATTCATCACCACCGTCTAACATATTTAGCGCCCACTCACCTTTGGCATCTGCTGTGAAGCCATTGCCAAGCTCATGAGTAGCATTGAAGTTAATACGTGGAGAAACAGCCTCTACGCCAATATCGTCTTCGCTGATACGGTCATCGCTGTTTACATCACCAACTGCAACTGAAACGTGGCCGCCAACTGAGAATGTTGTGCCATCTTCATTGTAAAGTTCTACTGCAACTGCCTGTGTACCAAATACTGCACCAGAAATCGCTAGCGCCAAAAGTTTCTTATTCATTGTCATATCCATTTGTAACTGGGTGAATTATTCACTAACAACCTCACATTGATAAGAGAAGTTGTTAACTACATTTAACAAGTAGGCAAACACTAATCGATGAATGACAAAAAAGTTGCATTAAAATATATAAAATAAAAACAACAATGCTATAGAAAACAAAAAACCAAATAAAAACAACAAATTAATAAAACATCACAACGAAACTATTGTGTTTTATTTATTTTAATGCAATTAACTTTTTGGTTTTTAAATCACTAAAAAAGCATTTAAAATCAAAAAAAAGAAAAACAGATTTACCATGAATAGAGAGGTTCTTTCCCGGAAATATTCTGTAACATTTGGAATCTTTTAATCAAAGGCAAAATCACAGAACCCGAAGCAAGCAATACATCGATATGCCACTGTTTATTGACAAAAGCGTTAGACATAAAAAAGGGCAACCAGTCGAAGACCAATTACCCTATCTGTCAGCTACATTGTTACTTCAAGCCCTTTCATAGCTAAACGGCTTAATCTACTATTTAAAACAAACCTCAGCCCAACGAGCCAAACCTGCAGTTACAGAACCGAAGTAGTTTCCACTTACAATAGGCACATTAGGCACTGCTTGTTGTACTGCTTCGCGAAGTATCGGTGAACGCGCTGAACCACCTGTCATGTAAATTACATCGGGCTTCTTCTGACCTTGTTGTATCGCCTCTGTCACCAACTCAATCATTTTTGATTTTGGTGTTTCAATGGTAGCAATCATCTGTGCAACAGAGATATCCACTTCAACCAGTTCAGACGCTACATTAATCGCTGCTCGATATTGAGAAGATTCTGCTAGTGCAATCTTGGCTTCTTCAGCTCTGCGTACAATGCTGTAACCTAAAGTATCGTGATAAACCTTCATCAAACGGTCTAGCTTTTGAGGCTCTGAAGCTTCTTTACGAAGTAACTTCAAGGCCGCCAGGTTTTCGCGAGAATAGAAGTTCTTTTGAGCTTCGACATTATTAATCGCAATAGGGTTCCAGAATTGAGTCAAAGGCATATCAATGCCCGTTGTACCTTTACTACCCATCCCAAAAGGTGACATTAACTGTTTAAACGCAAGGTAAATATCAAGGTCATTCCCCCCTACCCTTTGTCCACTGTGAGCTAATAAACTTTGAGTACGATCCGCTTGATTAGACCAACTCGGGCCCATTTCTAACAACGAACAGTCGGTGGTACCACCACCAATATCAACCACTAGTACCGTTTGATTTTCAGTCAAGGTGCTTTCGTAATCTAGGCCTGCGGCTACTGGCTCAAATTGAAAGGCGATATCAAGGAAGCCAGCACGTTTAGCTGCGCGAGTAAGGATGTCTTCTGCTTGTCTGTTTGCCTCTTCGCCACCTCGACCATGAAAGTTAATCGGCCTGCCGATAACGGCTTGTTTAATCTGTTCTTGAGTCGTAAGTTCGGCTTGATTTTTAATATTCGCCATCATGGCGCACACTAAATCTTCGAAAAAACTCACCTGAACATCATGCAATCCACTCGCTCCAAGGAAAGACTTAGGAGATTTAACGTAGTAAACATCACGAGGGTCTTCCAAATATAGATCTAATGCAGCCTGACCAAATGCCATGTCTTCCGGCACCAAATCGATACTTTCTTCTCGGTTAAATGCAATCGCGCGTCGTAACACCTGCTCACCAACGGCATCGCTAGGCTTAATATTTAAATGGCGAAAGAGATGCTCGGAAACACTTTCACGAGTTGGAGCAAACACGGTTGAGGGAATATAGTGGTTTTTACCTTCTAGCGGTAATAGACTTGGCTCCCCATTTACCATTGCCGCAACAGAACAGTTCGCAGTCCCATAATCAAATCCGATAAACATAATATCCCCCACTCGACAAAAGGGACGAGATGCTACATGAAAATCCGCAAAATTACGAGGTCATTTATTGACTTTACTAGGTCACTTCTTGGTTTATAAGGCTCTGCAAAGGAAAACAAATATGCTACATTTCAGCACAAATGAATCACAGGTCAGATAAATGAAAACACCTTGCCGAGCGGCTTGTAAAAATAATGGCGGTATATGCAGTGGGTGCCATCGAACAATGGATGAGATTATAGGCTGGAAAGGGTTATCTGAAGGCGAAAGAGAGTTGGTGATGAATAATCTGAGTGGTATTAACTCTACTCACCAATGCCCAGCATGCAATGAACCAGCACAATGTGATATCAGTGCAGGTAAAGAAACCTGTTGGTGCTTCGAGCTAGAAAAACGTGATACCGGCAATATCCCAAAGGCTGGAGTTTGCATGTGCCGTAAGTGTCTATCTGCCTTACCTATTCAGTAGATTTTGCACCGATGAACTTCCACTAGAACGCGAAGAGAAGCGAGATGCTATTACCTCGCTTCAAGACACCATTAACTAAATGAGTGATTGCTTAGCTTTTGCAACCAGTGCTGGCTGAGAGAACTCTACTCCACTCCAACCATGAATCATGAAGTTTCGAATATTTTGATGGTCGGTATTCTCAGGAAAACCTAGCACGTCATTTCGATAAAACTGGCCAAAACAAGCCAATGTTTGCTCTGCTGAAAGTCCTAACGCTAGACCAAAGGCAAAAATCTTACATGAACCATTATTCTGCCCTGCCGCATTGACCACATCGCCATTACTGAATTCAGTTACAGAGAAGTCATAATACCTCTCTATCACTTGCATTGTATCTTCAAATTGAACGCTTTCAGGTGCTTGTTGCAGTATGTCTAAGAAAGTTTCCAGTTCCATTTACTTATTCTCCATTAAGTACATAACAGGCAATAGTTTATATTGTTTTACGGTAAGAGTAAGCCCTACTGTTTACTCTGAAAAGTGATTCATCTTTTCACTCAACACCTGCAATTACCTTAATAAAACTAATGCTTAATCTCGTTCCAGTAAGAGTGTTTAAAATGGACAAAAGCTTGGTGTAGCGTATCTTCCTTGATCGGCTTTACAATCACGTAATTTGCCCCCGCGCCAAAAAAACGGTCTCGGGTAGACTTTTGAGCATCAGCGGTGCACGCGTAAATAGGAGTCCGTATACCAACCTCACTTCTCAATTGTTGAGTCGTTTCAACCCCACCTAAGTTCGGAAGTTGGTTGTCCATTAAAATGAGGTCAAACTTATTCGCCTTTGCCATCTCCAAAGCTTCTAAACCATCTTTTGCCCAAGTAACAACCATTCCATACTTTTTGCAAAAAGCTTGAGCGATAAACGCATTGGTATGATTGTCTTCCACGAGTAAAACTTCCAAAGACCGATCAAATAGTGTCTGAGGCTCCATCTTTGGTCGTTGTTTTGAATCCAACGAGGGCTCTGAATGCAACTCAATAGGGATCTCTATTATAAATTCTGAACCTTGGCCTTTGATACTACGAACGTGAATATCTCCTTCAAGCATATCGACAAGGTTTTTTACAATTGTTAACCCCAAGCCTGTACCACCATATTCACGAGTCGTCGTTTCTTCAGCTTGAACAAACGGTTCAAAAACAGCCTCAATTTTACTGTCATCAATACCAATGCCGCTATCTTTCACTCGAACGATTAAGCTGGCTTTATCGGAGTTAAAAATACTATCGATCTCAAAACTGACAGAAATACCACCTTGATGAGTAAACTTAAGGGCATTGCTCAATAGATTAAACATAACCTGATTCAGTCGAACTTGGTCAGTGTAGATCTCAATGTCATCTACCAAGTGATTCACAATACTAAAAGCGACCGATTTATTTTCACAAAGCGGACGATAGATACTCTCTACAGTATTGACCAACTCACCCAAGCGGAAATTTTTCTTTTGTATATTGAACTGACCTTGTTCTATTTTAGAGAAATCCAAGATATCGTTAAGTACTGCCAGTAAATGTTCGGCACTGTTACAAAGTACATCTACCCAGTCTCGGTTGTCTTCATTCTGGATAGATCGTTTGAGCAGCTGAGATACACCTAAAATACCGTTTAACGGCGTACGAATCTCATGGCTCATCTTAGCTAAAAAGTCTGCACGAAGGTTTGCAAGCTGCTCAGCTTCTTCTCTAGCTCGATCAGCCTGTCTCTCCGCCTCAATGAGCTTGGTGATGTCTTGCCCTTGTACGACAACCCCCGTAATACCGTGCTCAACGCGAATTGCAGACATGTTCCAGCGAAACACTTTAGCCCCAATTGGAACATTAATGCCCGTCAGCTTTGACCCTTGAACCACCATTTGAATATTAGGCAACATTCGTTGCTCAAACTCATCAGCCATCGCGCCATAGTTGTCATCGTCATCAAATAACGCCATACGAGCTGCCGGGTTCATCTGAATCAGGTCACCTTTTTCAGACCAAACCAAAATAGGGGAATGGGCAAAATTGAAGAGATCTTGAAATTTTTGGTTCTGTTCAGATAAGCGGTCGAAGGTGTCTTCTAGTGTGCAGCCAATATGGTGGAACTCAAAAATATTAGAACCATCAAACTTACTGTATTCTTCGCCACCGCTTGCTGAACGAGTGAAGTCCATCAACTTGTCTAATTCTGCAGCTACTCTTTTTTGAATCCAAGCGCGGGCAAAAAAAGACATAAGTATGATCAACACCACCACAACAATGGTGGCTCGCTCATAGTTTTCTTCCAACGCAATAAAATTTGTGTTCTTTTGTACCGCACGAATAGTGAGGGGAGTTTCCACGGCATTTATCTTAATCGTCGCGATGGTAACGAAATGGCGAGGTAGTTGATCGTACATTTTATAATTAAGGATACTTGCTATCGTATAGCTTTCATCACCCTTGAATGTAGAAGCGACAGGCGTGCCATGCGCTTCAATAACGATATTCTCGCAATTACTGCCTTTCTGAATGGATTCCGCAAGAGAGAAGTTATTATCGAGTACGATCGCGATATACAACTGGCCAAGAACTTCTCCTGTCTTATCGTCGACAATAGGTGTTCGACGAGCCAACAAGTGACGATTACCTATATCCGTCATAAGCTTTAAAAAGTGCCAATTACTACTGAACGCAACTTTATCAGAAATATGTTCTAAGCTGGTTGCATCCAAACCATAAAATTGACCATTACCATCCTCCCAAGCCAAACCATCATGAGTAGAGACAAAACGTAAATCAGGGGCATGGTTCGGCTCACGTTGATCAATACCAAAAAAAAAGTAACTCAACGCTTTATCATTATGAGTATCAAAATACTCTCTTAGGTTTTCACTGTGTGAATTATTGTCTTGATGGATTTGCAGCACCGATAAACGATAATCAAACATGTTTTGGATCAGGCTTGAGGTCTGCTGAACAGTTCGGTTCGTCTCTTGTTTTACGATACTACTGCTACTTTCATAGTTGTGAATCAGCACACCAAGTGCCATCACCCCTATGACTAAAATAATAATACGGGTAATTAATTTGGCTAAGGTGTTCCTTGGTGTACAAGCGTAGCTTTTCTTCATTATTGACCTGAGTACCTAAATGCGCGCTTCTTAAGCTCAGAAATACGTTCTGGGGAATCTTCGCTGGTCACCACTTCAAACTCACCGGAGTAAACGGTAGGAACTTTCAAGCCACTGAGATCCCATTTGATTGCCTCTGCCATCGCGATCCCAGTATCATCATTCATACGCATAACTGTCACATCTAGGTCCCCACTTTCGATTGCTTCGAGCTCTGCCGATCCGCCTCCCCAGCCATTGACTAAGATATCCCTACCAGACTCACGAATCGCTTCAGCGGCTCCCAAAGCAACATCGGTTGAACATGCATAGATAAAGTCTAGATTTTTATCGTTCTCTATGCTGATTTTAGCCGCTTGGTAACTGCTCTCTTTATCAGACTTGGTGTAAAACGAAGACTTAAGTGCAAAATTTGTATCGGAGTTCACTTCACGAATAAAGGTATCTCCACGAGCGTCACTTATATAACCTTCTGAACGATAAAGAACAGAGTACTGACTGTCTGGTTGACTCACTTCTTTAAAATAGTCCGCCAATTTCAAACTCCCTGTCGCATGATCAAAACCTACATACATAAACGGCTGTCTATCAGACCACGCTCGCACAGGAGTGGTAATATTTTGCAAGATCAGTTTGGTATCCGTATAACTCAGCACATGTTCAATAAATTTACGGTGTCGCGTCGTATCTAGCGTAAAAATTAAATAATCAGTTTTATTTTCAACCGCCTCTTGTAGAGAAATACTCTGTTGATTGATATCAGCATTAACACGTGTAAAAACCTGATTGATCTGATAGTTGATTCTCAATTTATCGAGGCGCTTTTCAAACGCTTGAATATTGCGCACCCAGTAGTCGGAAATCTGTCGACCAGGGTACACGACTGAAATAGTAATAGGCCTATCTTGAACTAGCCTCAATGGCACGGGATGGTTTTGAACAGCTTCGACCATTTTATCGGTCAATATTTTTTGCTTTGGAAACTTAGAAAGGTAATCTTGATATTCCCAATATCCATTGAGAGCGTGGGAAAGGGAGGACGTAGAAAATACGGTAATTCCAAACAACATAAGTAAACGTTTCATATATTTCTCGTTTTATATGAGCTACTTTGGCTCATTTTTAACCTAGCATGACACCATATCTTTGTATGGATAGAATATATTATGTAGTACAGCGATAAGAAATGATAGCGCCCAAACCTAATTAGAACGATATTCCAAATGAGTAATTCATTAATCCTGGAATAACATGGATATTGACGCATTTTTGCCAAGAAAAGGTTCACCGAACCTATAATAGTTAACCTTTATATTCAGTATGTTAAGTTGGTTTCATCAACAGATATCGATCATGAAAGCTGATTACGAGTGGAAATTTTAGCTATTAATTATGAAACTTTGATATATTGAATTGTCTCCTCTTGCCACTCAATGGTTAGCTCGAGTGATACCAACTTTTCTTTGCGGTATTTGGGGAGTTGTTTGATCGCGTATTCGGTTTTTAATGCCTGGCTTTTTGAGTCGACATTAAAACTCCACACTAGTGACAGTGGCCCTTTGCCTTTCAGCGCTTTTGCCCCTTTACCTTGTTGATGCAGTTCAAAGCGACGTGCCAAATTATTAGTAACACCACAATAGAGCGCATTGTGTCTGTTACGGATCAGGTAGACGACCCAATCCGTATCTTTATTAAAAACTGACATCTATATCAGTGATTCAATTAACTCTTTTAACTCTGCGACTTCTGCGCGCAGGCTTGCAACCTCTAACTCGAGTTCTTCAAGTTTTTCGTTAGTCGCCGATGGAGTAGCCGTACCCACAGGTGCCGTCGCAAACGCATCAACATCCACCTCACCGCTTAACAAATGTTGATAGCGTGATTCACGCTTACCAGCTTCACGAGGTAGCTTAACGACTAACGCACCCGCTTCTCGTGCTGCTAGCTTCTCTAGAGTCGCTTCCACCTCTTTCACGTCACCGAAATTCGCTAGACGACCAGTTCGAGTACGAAGCTCACCCGGTGTCTGCGCGCCACGAAGCAGCATACAACAAATGATCGCGCGTTCTTGCTCTGTAAATTGTAAATCACCAAATTCGGTATTGCAGAAGCGATGTTGATATTTGTTTACACGACTATTGAAGCTGCTTTCATCACTCACCATACGACGCGAGATCAAACCATCAACCGCATCCAAAACGTCTGACTCTGACACCGAAAGAACCGGATCACGATTACTCTTTTGATTACAAGCCGCAGTTAAGCTATTCAACGTGAGTGGATAGTGATCAGGAGTCGTGACTTCTTTCTCGATCAAACACCCAATGATTCTTGCTTCAATTGGGGAAAGTACTGTGTTCATCGTTTTTCCTTTTTATTATTTTTGATAATTCCATCTCTACACCTAACCATTCAGTCACTGAAGACTAGTGCTCAGACAGAATAGGTACTCTTTTCTTTCTACCTTGCTCATCAATCAATATGATTTTAGAGCGGTTTAACTCTATTTCCACAACTTCCAAGTAAGTTCGCTCTTGTACGTACGCATCACGAAGCTTATTTTGCTCTGCTGAAAATTCAGTGACATTGTCATCCAAATCTTCGTTTTCCAATTGTTGTTGATTCATTTCACATGTCGTATCAATGCAGTATCTACAGGGATACTAACTTGAACGGTGAGATAAAAACAATCACACATCAGCGAGAGTGCCGAATAATTATACAACCTTACTTTTGCTTTGATCTAAAGACTGTTACAACATCAATTGATATGCTTTAATCAGAACCAGACAATGTATTTGACGATTAGGAAAAGGAATCTATGAGCAGCGTATTTGAAATTGTTAACCAAGCACGACGTAAGAACAAACTTAAGCGTGAACTTTTAGACAACGAAAAGAAAGTTCGTGACAACCGCAAGCGTGTCGACCTTCTTGATAACCTACTTGATTACATCAAGCCAGAGATGACTCATGACGAAATCCTAGGCATTATCAAAAACATGAAAGCTGACTACGAAGACCGCGTTGATGACCACATCATTAAGAGCGCAGAAATTTCTAAAGCTCGTCGTGACATCAGCCGCCGCATCCGTGAACTAACAGAAGAAGATAAGCAAACTCAAGGTAAAAAGTAATTTAACCTAGTTAATGAATTTGCAATAATGTTAGTAACCCACTTAATACTCCGTATAAGTGGGTTTTTTGTACGTAAAACACAAAATACGACATCGCTAGACGATATCTAAGCTACTGAAAAGGTCGTACAGTTGATGAGATTTATAAGGCTTCGCCAGGTAAGCATTCATACCGGCTTCAAAGCAGTCTTTAATGTCCTCTTCTAATACGCTAGCAGTTAAGGCAATAATTGGTAAAGGTATCGCTTCTTGGTCGAGTTCCCACTCTCTAATCGCCTTGGTCGCTGTTATCCCATCCATGACGGGCATCATACAGTCCATTAAGATTGCATCAAACTGGGCACCTTGAGTTATCACATCCAACGCTTCTTGCCCATTGCTGGCAATCAAGTATTCATAGCCCGCTTGCTCAAGGAAGAAGCTCGCTATTTTCTGATTCATCAGGTTGTCTTCCACAATCAAAATGCGTCTATTCAAAGAACGAACTTCTTTATCATTTGGTTCAACTTGCCGTACTTGTTCTCCACCGATATCTAGAGATTGCAAACTGTTTAAGAATCGTTGACCCAAGAATGGTAATGTATGAGTTGAGTGGACCGACTCTGTTATTAGGTTCGTTTTAAATAGATGATGCTGACATACAATGACGCGAGTAAGAGGGTATAACGCTTTCAACTCTGCAAGATCATTCTCCATAGAGTGATACAACGTATGACAATAAAGGATAAAGTCGCTTTCTTTGAGGCTGTCATCAAGGGCCGACATGGATGAAACTACATTTGGTCGAATATTTAATCGTTCACACTCTTTAACAAGTTGATCTAGGTAATTGAAAGAGTTCGAGATAATAGTCGCGCAGCTTAAATTATCGAAGGTCTGAACGTGAGTATCGACAATGTCGACATACAGACAAAAAGTGAACGTCGCCCCTTCTCCTTTAACCGAACGCGCAGTAATGTACCCGTCCATCAAATCAACAAGCTGTCGACAAATAGCAAGGCCCAGACCTGTACCACCGAATTGTCGAGTAATACTGCCATCTTCTTGGGTAAACGGTTCAAAAATGGACTCCAGCTTCTCCGACTCAATCCCGACCCCTGTATCAGTCACACTGCATTCAACCTTTCCTCTATCCAAAGACACCTGTGTATAAACGATGTCCGTGGTGATCGTTCCCTTTGAAGTAAACTTGATGGCGTTAGACAACAAATTGGTCAGTACTTGCTTAACACGGTATTCATCAAAAAACAGTTTTGATGGAATGTGAGAGTCAATATTGATGTCGAGTTCAATATCTTTACTTATCGCTTTCGACAAAACCACACTCACGGAGTCATAAACCGATTCTCGTAGATCTGCATTATGTGGCGACAACATTAAGTTACCCGACTCTATTTTAGAAAGATCGAGAATCTCATTAAGTAGCACCAATAGTGAATGTGAAGACGACTCAATATCTCCTAACACTTCTTGCTGATTCGCATTCAACTGACTTTGAGATAAAATCTCAGTCATACCGATAATCCCGTTGAGCGGTGTACGTATTTCATGGGACATGTTCGCTAAGAATGCGCTTTTCGCTTTATTTGCTGAAATTGCATCTTCTTTTGCTTCTATCAATTCCTTGTTGTGTTGATAATTGCGTTCCATCACTCGATTTAAGGTTTCAGTGAACTGAGCTAATTCATCGTTCCCTTCAATTTGAATAACCTTGGGCTTACCATAGCTATCAGCACACTCAGATCCCCCTTTTAGGATAAGCGATAGGTTTTTATTTAAACGTATAGATGTCGCTATACCCAACCATAACAAAACACCTGAAACGACGAGAATCAAGGATGCCATGATCAGCGTTTGCCTTTGCTGCAGAGTAATATTTTTTGTTAGTTCAGATTGAAGTTGTTCAGTAAAAGCACCAACCGCTTTTGAAATGGTTTGCTCCTTTAACTCTAAACTTTTGATATGATCATATATTTCCGGTGAGGAGAAGGTTCCTTCCAGGATCCGAGCGGTGAAATTGTCCTGAACGTTCTCTTTGTAGAAAGCGTTCAACAATTTCTCAGTTTCCGTTGCATGACTCCCTGATCGAAAAAGTGTGTCTAATAACTGCTGCTGCCTTTCCAAAGTACCGACATAACTCAGAAAATATTGGCTTTTCTGATTTGGGGATCGATATAAGCGATAACTTAACCATGCTTCTTTCTGAATCCAAAACATGTAGTTAGTAAGATTGACAAACATCGCATCAGTATCACTGATCTTTGCATCCATTAAAGCGATACGATATTTAGAGAGATCCATTAACACGCCTTGCAGCAAGCTAAAGACACGCTCTGTCAGTAGTAACCTTTCTTCGTCACTTTGCTTTGATCCTACTCCTACAAGGTTACCTAACGCACTCTTAAGTTCAATCAACTGAGGTTCGGCACTCCAGTTGGGATCAAACCGTTGAAGTTGCTTTTCGTACTCAGCTAGCTTATCCAGTTCAGTGTTGAGCTTTTCGAGCAATTGGCCTTTTTCAGGAATATCATTAGATAAAACTATCCATTGATAAGCATCACCTGAAACAGCGTTAAAAGATTGGAGCGCCTCTACTCTCATACGTGTTGCTTCAAGATGAGCCACCGTCTTGTCGCTCTTTAACAGCTCATTGACTGCAAACCCAAACATGATGAATACAGAAACCGTAGAAAGAAAAATAAGACGCCATCTAATTGACATGTTTATCATTTATATAACTACTCCCTTCCCGAAAGTAATTTACGAACCCAAGTTAAGAGTAGGACATTACTAGGAGTTATTGATCAAATTAGATACAAACAAACGATACTCTGACTCCACAATGGCAAATTATAGTCACCTAGCCCCCCCATAATAGGGCTTTAAAGTAGAAGGTTTAACGTTAAATAAAGAGGTCTAAAGCAAAACGGTTGGAATAAATGAGGTCTAGGCACGAAAGATCTACAAAAATGAGATTTAAGTAAAGGAGGCTTATCAAGTTATTATCACCCGAATAACAAGTGAGCAAACTAGCTTCTCAGCTCAACTAGGCTGTAAGTTATGACTCTATACACCAACAAAGCCGATGGTTAGGTTAAATTTGTGACATCTAATCGTTCGTATCATGTACTTTTCATATTCAACCTCAGCTTATTCAAACGTAGAACAAGAAAACTCGTTAATGACCTTATTTATCGTTTACTATTTGCGTGTAACTTGAGTTAGCGATCACATGTTTAATGTTCAAGGTAACCTGTATTACATAAATAATTTTGATTTGAGTATTTTTTGTCGAAAAATAAGTGCTACAGATTGTTAAAGTCAATAGTGCTTCCTCTCGAAAAAGCCATGTTTATTACTGCATTTATATAAATTTACAGCCAATCTATCTGCATTTATTTTTCCTAGCAGAATAACCCGTCGTGACTTACAATCCTGCCACATAAAAATTACAAATACAGACAAGGTATATCAAGCATATTTAAGTGGCATTAAAAGACCACAGCCTGATGCCTCAATCCCCTATGCTGATTGGCTTCCCTACAACCGCCATGAATGCAGAAACTTAACGTGAAAGGTCCCGAGTAAAGATGAGTCCCGAAAAGCACCTCCTAGATTGGCAAACTAGTCAAACCATTGCTGAATCCATCGCTCCAACTTTAGGTCAGTTATACCGTCAGAAAGGCGTAGAAGTTATTCTTTTTGGTAAGACCCTAGTTAACGCGACAACTATCGACATCATCAAAGCTCACCGCATCGCAAAACGTTACACTGGTTCTCCTCTTACAGCAGAACAAACTCAACCAATCATTCAACACCTTCTCTCTATGGACCTGTCTCCATGTCGTATTGATGTTGGTCGCCTTGCACATTCATTCTGGCAAGATCGCGAAGACACACAGGGTTTGAATGATTTCCTACAAACTGCCCTTTTGGAATCGCTTGAAGGCGATGCGATGACAGAACCTCGCGACGTTGTTCTTTATGGTTTCGGCCGTATCGGTCGCCTACTGACTCGTCTATTGATCGAGAAAAGCGGCCCAGGCTACCCACTACGTTTACGTGCGATCGTTGTACGTGGCGGTAAAGATGGTGACCTAGAAAAACGCGCAAGCCTGTTACGTCGTGACTCTGTTCATGGCCAGTTCAACGGCAGTATCGTAGTTGACCAAGAACGCAAAGCGATCATCGTTAACGGTAACTTCATCCAAGTTATCTATGCAAACAAGCCTGAAGAAGTGGATTACACCGCTTACGGTATCGAGAATGCACTTGTGGTTGATAACACAGGTGTATGGCGTGACGCTGAAGGCCTAAGCCAACATGTAGCATGTAACGGTGCTAAGAAGGTTCTACTGACTGCGCCAGGTAAAGGCGACATCAAGAACGTCGTATTTGGTGTGAATGAAAATGTTATTCAACCAGAAGATACGATTATCTCTGCAGCAAGCTGTACTACCAACGCGATTACACCGGTATTGAAAGCCGTTCATGACAAATTTGGGGTCCTATCGGGTCACATCGAAACGGTTCACTCATTTACCAATGATCAAAACCTAATCGACAATTTCCACTCAGGTGATCGTCGTGGTCGTGCTGCTTCATTGAACATGGTATTGACATCGACAGGTGCGGCAAAAGCAGTATCAAAAGCGATGCCAGAGATGGAAGGTAAGCTAACGGGTAATGCGATTCGCGTACCGACACCAAACGTGTCAATGGCAGTAGCAAACCTAAACCTTGAGAAAGGTACCAACAAAGACGAGCTAAACGCGTACCTTCGTGAAATGGCACTGTCTTCTACTTTGTCAGCTCAAATTGATTACACCGACTCGACTGAAATTGTATCAACAGACTTAGTTGGTTCTCGCCACCCGGGCGTCGTTGACGGTGTTGCAACTATCGCGCAAGACAACCGCGCAGTTCTGTACATTTGGTACGACAACGAATTTGGCTACAGCTGCCAAGTTGTTCACTGTATGGAACAAATGATGGGAGTTCGCTACAAGACTTACCCTGAAGTTTAAACAACTTCGAGCTTGTAACTAATTCTGCGCAACCAGCTCCACAACATAATAACTATATCTGCGAGGCTTATTATGGGCTTCGCAACCCCTTTTGTTTTACTCCCCCGTATAAACAAGAGGGTTGCCACTTAGATCTGGTCTCTCTAACGATCTAAGTGGCCTTTTTATATCTGTCACACGTTATATCTGCCACATGGACAAAACTTCATTCCAATCGTGTTTCATTATTGCCAGCATGAGATAGCTACAACTCAACCTCAATATCGGATTGAATCTTGCTGGAACACGCCAGTACATACCCCTGCTCTATCTGCTCTGACGTCAATGTCTCTTGACTGCTCGATTCCACAGAACCTTTGGTTACTTTGCATTTACACGAGCCACAAATACCACTGCGACACGCAATGATGATTGGCACACCAGCTTGCTCTAATGCATCGGCTAATGGCGTTCCAAACTCAGCTTCCACTTCTTTGCCAAATGTAGGTACGAAGACTTTTACAGAACCACCATCATTCGCTTCAACATTGTTCACGTCCGCCTCTAAAGCTTGCTGAGTGTCTTTAGAAACTGGCGTGAAACTTTCTTGATAGAAGTTATCCATGTTGAAGTCTAGTTCTTTTAGATAACTTTCTATGTCTTGCATGAACCCAACTGGTCCGCAAAGATAAACGGTTCTGTCTAAGATATCTGGGCTCAGTTTCACCAACCAATTCTTATCCAATCGGCCTTGAGACGCGGTGGTTCCTTGATTATCTTTCAGCAGTAGTTTTAGGTTGAAATTAGCATAGGCTTTATCGAGTTGGTGAAGCTCTTCAAAATAGATAGTCTCAAGCTTGTTGCGCGCCATATGGACGAAATCTACCTCCATCTCACTATCTTGAGACAACCAATATTTCACCATTGCCATGACCGGTGTAATACCACAACCTGCGCTGACTAGCGTTACCTTCTTCGCCGCAGTAGGCATGCAATCAATACAGTTAAAGCCACCAGCAGGTTTTAAGACGGAAACCTCATCGCCTTCATCAAGTTCATCGACAATAAAGTTAGACACCAAGCCGCCTTCAACACGCTTAACTGTCAGCTTTAAACGATTATCTTCAGGACAAGAAGCCACCGAGTAAGCGCGATAGTCGGTTTTTGTCGGCATATCCAAGCCCAACGTGATGAACTGGCCTGGCTTAAAATTGAAGTGTAGGTCTTGTGGAATACTGCCAAGCTCGACGCTGACCGTATCTGGCGTCTCATGCCATTTCTTTAAACACACTAAATTGATTGAATCGCTATCCGACCATGCATACATAGTTCACACACCTTGCTGATGACTTATTGATTAAATGACTGAAGATTTAAATCTAAAAAGCCCCGCCGCTGCACGTTCAAAGAGAACAGCAACAACAGGGCTTAGGAGTGGGCTTACATTAAGCCGCTAAGATTGTTTTAAGATCTTGCTCTGGCGTTGAGATAGAACGCATGTCGAACTCGTCTTGAATAATCTTTAGTAGGTTTTCAGTTAGGAACGCAGGCGCTGTTGGGCCTGTGTAAATGCCTTTCACACCCAGTGCGAACAGAGTCAGCAAGATAACGATCGCTTTTTGCTCAAACCAAGATAAAACCAGCGTTAACGGAAGTTCGTTAATGCCACAATCAAACTCTTGAGACAGCGCAAGTGCAAGCTGGATCGCTGAATAAGCATCGTTGCATTGGCCAACATCGAGCAGACGTGGAATACCGTTAATGTCACCGAATTGGTTCTTATTGAAACGGAATTTACCACATGCCAGCGTTAGGATAACTGAATCTTCTGGTGCTTGAGCGGTGAAATCTGTGTAGTAGCTACGCTCAGATTTATCACCGTCACAACCACCCACAAGGAAGAAGTGTTTGATATTGCCTTCTTTCACTTGCTCAACAACCGCAGGTGCTGCTTCCATCAGGGCATTGCGACCAAAGCCGACAGTGATCATTTGCTCAATCTCGTCGTGTTTGAAGCCTTCTTGGGCTAGTGCACAATCAATTACTGCGCTGAAATCGTCGCCTTCAAGGTGTGCAACACCCGGCCAGCCAACAATGCTGCGTGTAAACAGACGATCAGCGTACGCACCAACATCTGGGTTAAGTAGGCAGTTAGATGTCATCACAATCGCGCCAGGGAAGTTCGCAAACTCTTTTTGCTGGTTCTGCCAAGCGCTGCCGTAGTTACCAGCAAGGTGTGGGTACTTGTTCAGTTCAGGGTAGCCGTGTGCAGGTAGCATCTCACCGTTAGTGTAAACATTGATGCCCTTGCCTTCAGTTTGTTGAAGGATCTTTTCTAGATCATGCAAGTCGTGGCCAGAAACAAGAATACAGTGGCCTTTCTTAGTCTTCACGTTCACAGTTGTAGGTTGTGGGTGACCAAATGTATCTGTCTCACCTTTATCCAGCATTTCCATGACTCTGTAGTTCATCAAGCCAATCTGCATTGATGTATCGAGCAACTGTTTTAGGTCTGAAGGGTCAGTACCTAGAAACGCCATGATCTCATGGTATTCAGCGAAAATAGCGTTGTCAGTTTGGCCAAGAACACGAGCGTGCTCCATGTAAGCTGCTGCTCCCTTTAGACCGTATAGGCAAAGAAGACGAAGACCAATCACATCTTCGTGTTGAGAGTCGTGACCACGGTTAACTGCTGCTTGTGGCGCAAGGGCCAGTAACTCTGAAGAGTCTGTTGGAAGATCGAATTGCGCGGCAGGAGAAAGCGTTGGAATTTCGAAACCAATCAAGGTCGCGGCTGCACGAACTTGTTGCTCTAAACGCTGTTTAAACTCGTGAGATTGCTGTGCAAATTCGATGATACGAGCAGGATCGAAGTTAACGTTGGTTAATGTTGCGAAAAACGCTTTTGGCGCCCACTCATCAATTTCAGTATCAATAACATCGCAAGTGCGACCTAAATTTGCCCAAAAAGAAACACCTTGGAGAGAATGCACCAACACATCTTGAAGGTCGGATACTTCCGAAGTTTTGCCACACATACCTTGTGCGAAAGAACAACCTTTTACAGTTGGGGTTTGAATGGTTTGTTCACATTGAATACAGAACATATAGGGCTCCAGTAATTTTCATTAGCTGTAAGTACTTTGCTTACAGTGACTTATTCCAAACCCTATAGAGCATCAAGCATGCCAAGTTTTAAGTTGTTGATTTTAAGCAACTAAAATAAATTCCATATTTTTAATGCGTGATTATGACTACATATAAACCCTCAATCTACACACACCCGTGTCATAGTGACTCTCTGAGATTAATTAACGGTGTTCATGTTTCGTTCAGAATAGAAGCGATATAGTAACAACATAGAGAAAAGAGGAATGAATATGAAAAATATATTAGTTACGATTGTTGCACTGTTTACTGGCCTTTTGGCGCTATTCACAAGCTTGATTCTTGCTATTCCTTTGGCTATTGCAGCTTTAATTACTGGCAAGCGCATTCAAAATCAAATGAAAAAACAAGGTTTCGCAGCTCATATGAACACTCGTCAGTCATCAACCAGTGATGCAGGTGTGATTGAAGGTGAATACGAAGACCTTTCAAATAGAAAATAGTCCAAGCTTTTGCTTCAAGACAATACACGACAGAGACAACACTAAAAAATGCATAGCAAGACCATTCTAACGCTACTCGCCCTAACAACTTTAAGTCTCGTTGGTTGTTCCAACGAGACCATCGCTCCAGCTTACGAAACCTCACCAAACTTACCCGAATATCAGCAAGACAGCTTTGACGCCTACGTAAATGACACTCAAGATTGGTTACTGAAAAACCGTGTGTTCATGACAGAAAACAAGCAACTTGAGATTCAACTCAATTCCCCGACAGAATATAAACCGGCTTCTCCAAATGGAAAGGCGGTGTTATTAGTTCATGGACTAGGTGACTCCCCTTACTCATTTAATGACATTGCTACGCATTTATCAGAACAAGGCTACCTAGTGAGAACGCTATTACTTCCGGGCCACGGTAGCCGCGTAGGCGACTTAATGCAGCCAAGCTTAGAAGATTGGCAAGGTGTCGTAGCTCACCATACTAAGTTACTTGAACAAGAATATGATTCCGTCTGGCTTGGTGGTTATTCAACAGGCGCGAATCTAGTGACTTCACAGGCGATGAATGATCCCAAAGTCTCAGGGTTACTGCTGTTCTCTCCTGCGTTTCAGCCGAGCTCATCAGCCGTGCAATACGCTAGTCTAGCAAGTTATTTTGTTACTTGGGCGGATCAAGATCCTGAAGACAACATACTGCGTTATAACTCATTGCCCATGAACGGTGCCGCCGTTTACTACGAGACCTCAGAAGTGGTTCGCGAAGCTCTACAAAAGAAGCACTTCGACAAACCTGTGTTTATCATGATGAGTGAAGGCGACAGTGTGATTGACACCAACTTTGTCCAGCAAGCGTTTATTCAGTCGATGCCAAATCCAAACAATGTGCTAATTTGGCTAGGGGAAGCCACACTTGAAGATCCTCGCGCCATTCAATACAGCATGAAGATCCCAGAGCAACGTATTTCAAATGGTTCCCACATGGGGTTACTGTTCTCACCCAATAACCCGTACTACGGAATCAATGGTAGTGAGAAGATTTGCTCTAACGGGCAAGCTGAAGGCTTTGAACAGCAGTGTATCGACAATAGTGAAGTCTGGTACTCAGCGTGGGGATATACTGAGGATGGTAAAAACCATGCTCGCCTAACCTACAATCCTTACTTTGCGGATTCAATGGCTAAGCTTGATACAGTGCTGGATTCTGAAGGCTAAAAAGCCTCTCAATAAGGAATATGAAAGGCTCACTAGATAACGTCTAGTGAGCCTTTTTAATGGGTATCGTTTCTTTCCAACATATATCTTAGCGCTATATAGTCCACACCACACGAGCTGCCAGCAAAACTAAAACGACTCCTGACAATCGATCGATCAACTGTGCTTTTGCTCGAATGCGCTCTACGATAAGCGGGCTAGATAGCACCAAAGTAATGAAAGTGTACCAAAGGCCATCAACAATCAGTGGCGTTGAGACAATAATCACTTGATTGCTAAGTTCATTACCTAACGCAACAAATTGGCTAAATAGAGCGATAAAGAACAGAGCGATCTTAGGGCTCAAGATTGAGATCAAGAAAGCTTCGCGCGCAGACTGCATGTAGCTCATCTGTTCGCCGGCTTCCAATTTCGCAGCAACGCCACCTTTTGAACGTAACGCATTCACACCTAAATAAAGCAGGTACGCTGCCCCCGCCAAACTGATCCCTTTAAACAGTATTGGCGATTGTTCAAGTAACACCGCCAAGCCGACAATGGTTGCGAACGCGTAAATACCTATGCCAGCTGCGTGTGACCAAGCTGCGATAAGTCCATTGATACGGCCACCAGCCAAACTGTGCTTAGCGATCATCGCTAAGCTTGGGCCCGGAGACATTGCACCCAACAAGCAAATAGCTAATAAAGAAAACCAAATTGTTACTGTCATCATTCCATTCCTAGTAAAACAAGGCGCTCCAACTGAACGCTCTATACTTGATACTTACCATAATTCGCAGAAGGTATTATTTGAAATCAAAGATTATCATCATACTTATGATCTTAAATCATACTGATATTGTAGCTCGACTTCTGCATGGCTTGGAATGCCTTTTCTCGCGCCCATTTATGAGCAGAATCGTTGTCATACTTAGGGTGCCACATTAACCAATAAGTGTGCATTTCCGTATCAAATGGCAAAGAAAAGTAAATCGTGTCGAGGTGTCTACCTAGGTTGTAGGCTATATGTTCCGGAACAATCATCAGATAGTCATCTTGCATCAATACCGTTCCAGCCGATGAAAAGAACGGAACCTGAAGTGCTATTTTTCGCTTCAGTCCTTGCTTCTTCAATGCTATGTCCGCGTAGCTGTCTTTGTCTCCGCCGCCGGTAACCTTAATGTGCGAATACTTCACGATATCTGCTGAGCTTATGGCCAATTGCTTAGCCAACGGATGGGAAGCTCTCATCAAGCACACCGACTTATCTTCACCAAGCTTGATACTTGATACATGATCCGGTTTTTGAGGAAACATACTTGATGCCAAGTGAATACCTGATTCGCTCAGTGTTTCTAGGTAGGTTGGTTGCCACAAACGGTAAGCTAAATTGATATTCGGTGCTTCAGCCGATACTTCAGAGACAATGACAGGAAGAATATACTGAGCAACATAATCGCTTGAAGACAACACCAATTCACCCTGCCAGTCTTGCGGCTCGAAGGGTTTATCATCTAATAGGTGATCAAACTCACTCAGAAGATCATCGAGCTTGCCTTTAAGCAACAGAGCTCGGTTGGTAGGAACTAGCTTATTACCATCACGAACCAGCAAAGGGTCACCACACAAATCTCTCAGCTGCGCAAGTTGGCGACTCACTGCTGACTGCGTAATGTGCAGGCGCTGGGCGGCTCGGCTTACATGGCACTCTTCAAGAAGCACATGCAGCGAGCGTAACAAATTTAGATTGATATTACCTAACATGGACAACCTTAACGCACGACTTAACGTTGACTTTCGATAGATTAAAAGACAAATTTTGCTTATTAAAAAACTCAGTTAAAACCGTATGAGTCATCAAGTGACGAAGGTCTGAGTAGCCTTGCAACTGATCGCGAATTTGATTCAAACGTTCCATGCCTGTGATGACTTCCATTGTCGTTCTATTTATCCCTACTAATTTGACACAATTTCTCTCGATAGAACAGCAGACACTTTAACGCTTAACTGGATAAATACCGTTAAAGTGGCAGTATCTTAAGACGTTTTGCTAGCTGCATTATTAGTAGCGACACTGTATGCTTTCAATCACAATTAGGAATAAGCACTGAACGCACTTTTTTTTGCATAACCCTCTCTTAGCAAAAGAAATGTAGTATCAGCAAGGAAAGCGAATGGCGCAACTCAAACAAGAAATCACGCTCACTTCAGGAATCGGGCAACTCTCGACGACATTATTAGGCACAGGGCTATTCATGATCCCCGCTATTGCTGCAGGTATCGCGGGTCAGTTATCACTACTAGCATGGTTAGTGCTGTTTATCGCCATTTGCCCGGTCGCCCTAACCTTCGCAGCACTAGGAAAACGCTACCCTAATGCAGGAGGTACCGCCTACTTTGTACGCCAAGCGTTCAGCGAGCGATTAGAAACAAGCGTGGCATGGTTGTTTGTGAGTGTTATTCCTGTTGGCATTCCAGCTGCAATTGCATTAGCGGGCGGCTTTGCTCAACAACTGTTACCTTCGCCTCTCGACACACCGCTTGGTGCTCAGTCCTTTACGGTAGCCCTACTTATTGCCGTCAATTTAATGGGCAGTAAGTCTTCTGGTCGTCTGCAAACTGTGATTGCCTTGTCGATCTTTGCGTTAGTTAGCGCTTTTGTTTGGAAAGCTGATATCACCGTAACAGATGTTGCGATTCCAGTTATCTCATACGATTCTATGTGGTCTATTGGGGCTGCATTAGCGGTGATGTTTTGGTGTTTTGTGGGGATAGAAGCCTTTGCTCACATGGGAGAGGAGTTTAAGAATCCACAGCGCGACTTTCCAATCGCCATCATTGCAGGGTGTTTCGTCGCAGGCTTGGTGTATTGGGCTTGTTCAGTGGTTATTCTCAAGCTTGGGGCGTATGGTTCTTCTGAATTTGATGCCGCTTCTATCCCTTGGGTAACTGAACAACTGTTTGGTAATGGCTTCAAAACGGTCATCAGCGTGCTTGGTTTCTTTGCTTGCTTTGCGAGCCTAAACCTTTATACCCAAAGCTTGTCTCGCATGATCTGGGCCCAAGCTCGCCAACATAGCCCAACCAGTAAAATGGCCCAGCTCAACAACCGTGGTGTACCACTCTACCCAACTTTAGCGATTGGCTTCATCGCGCTTGTTTCGTGTGTAATTGGTGAGCTGTCTAGCTTGGACCTCGAATTCTTTCTTAAACTCGCCAATAGTATTTTTGTTCTGGTTTATATGCTCGCGATGTTAGCAGCTTGTCGCTTATTAACCGGAACATCGAGATACACAGCCATGATTGCTCTCGTTATTTGCACCCTGGTTTTTATCTGTTTAGGTTGGTCAATGCTCTATGCGGTCATTATTTTTGTGACACTGTCACTCCCGTGGCGCAAGTGGTCAGGCAAACCAACGGTTTCTATAGAAAAGTGGTAAGATAAAGCCCGCAACAACTCTTGGTAAAGCGGGGCTACCACCCATCAAATTCACAGCACTAATGTTCAAAATCAGAGACTATTGATAAAAAAGCCGAGCGATCTGTTTGATCTTCGGCTTTATGTCAGCCAAACGGATGTTACCAAACCCTAATACCGCACCATGCCAATCGCGAAAATCACTTGAGCCATATTCATAAAAATCGAGAGGTCGAACGATGATGTTCTCAAGTTCAGCCCTTCGACTCCATTCCTGCTCTGATATTCCGTTCGACCATTTCACCGTGACATGCAATCCAGCGGCTTGACTGATCACCTCAAGATCACCGTGAAACTCACTTTGAATCGCTTCAATCATCGCTTCGTGCTTAAGCTTGTATGAACGACGCATTTTTCTAATATGTCGCAGTAAGTCCCCCTCTTGGACAAAGTCAGCCAGTGCTTCTTGTGTATGTGCGGCGGTATCTCCCGTGAGTGCCTCTTTAATCTCTAGGCATCTCGCCACCAAGTTTTCAGGTACAACCAAGTAACCTAAACGGAGACCGTTGAACATGACTTTACTCAGTGAACCAACATAGATGATTCGATCATCAAACCCGAGTTTACCTGCCAAGCCTTGCATACTGGTGTAAGGACGATGTGCAAACTGAAACTCACTGTCGTAGTCATCTTCAATGATCCAAGACTGGTTCTTGTTTGCCCAATCAATCAGTTTGAGGCGCTGTTCGGTATTGAGTGTTGTACCCATTGGATATTGATTACTCGGAGTGATATACAATGCCTTGGCGTTACTGGAAAGCACTTTTTCAATATCCAGTCCGACCTTTTCACGAACACTCACTCCATCAAGTTCGAGCTTTAACAGATCAATAATTTTATGCACCTGTCGATAGCCCGGCTCTTCAACCAGGATTTGGTCGCCCATCGCTAACGTCGCCATTAAACCTATCGAAATAGCTTGCTGAGCACCGGCGGTGATCATAATTCGATCAGCATGACAACGAACCGAACGGCTGCTTGCAAGGTAACCGCTGAGCGCTTCCCTCAAAGCCAAACTACCCTGAACGTCTTGGTTGCCTGCGATGTTCTGTCGCGTAGCATGGCGTTGCAGTAATCTCTGCCATTTAGCAAACGGGAATGCATCCAGATCAGGAACACCCGGCGCAAAACCGCGGTTGATGTCACTGGGTGTCACTCTCGCGCCACTTGGTGTATCAACCTCTGTACTCAAGTCCTGTGAACTCTGAACATTGCTCGATTGAGACAAACTGAGAAAATGCTCTGGCTGCTCGACCGACACATAAAAACCAGAGCCTTGTTTACTCTCGATGTAGCCTTCAGTAACCAATTGGTCATACGCGTAGATCACCGTATTTCGACTTACTGACAGTTCTACGGCCAACTTTCGTGTTGAAGGCAGCCTACTGCCTTTGCTCCACAGGTCTTGGACAATCTTCTCTCGGATTGCATGAAACAAAGCGGTCTGACGTGTGTCGTGTTGGTCATCTAACTGTAAGTCACCGACATCAATAGGCTGCATAACTGGATCCAAGTAGTGTTTAAAAGTGGCTCTATTTAATAGACCAGTTAATCGCTACATTAATCAAAAGGCAATGATTAAGGAACGATTATGTTATCTAACACGAAAAGAACCACGATTAAGAAAGGGGCTCACAAAGCCGTATTTGAACAAGAGAAACTGCATCAGATCATTGATGAAAGCTTAATTGCACACATTGCATTGCAAGGCGAACACGGCCCTATGGTTATCCCTATGCTCGCTTGGCGCGTGGGTGACATGGTCTATATTCATGGCGCCAAAAACAGTCGTTTGCTGAAAGGGTTAAAGAAAGGAGAACCAACCTGCTTAACGTTCACTTTATTCGATGGTTGGGTGTTGGCTCGTTCGGCATTTCATCATAGTGCACATTATCGTTCAGCAGTGGTATTGGGGTCGTTTTCAGTCATCGATGACAACCAAGAAAAGGATCGTTTGTTGAACATCTTCATTGAGCAGATTGCACCGGGTAGAACCGATGAGGTTAGGCTGAGTAACGAAAGAGAACTCACCGCCACTGAGTTATTGGCGATTCCGTTAACCGAAGCATCGGTAAAAATTGGTAAGCATGGTGTTAATGATGACAAAGCAGACATGGACATTCCCGTTTGGGCAGGTGTATTGCCTTACCGAACCGTTGTTGGGCCACTAGAAACCGTTCCAGAACAGGAAGGGCTCATTGAAAAGCCAGATTACCAACAGGCTTATAGTGAACGTTGGTATCAGGATGTTCCCTCACGATATCAAACCTAACAACATGTCACACTGTTAATTTCATAAAATGGGTTGTGCAGACATATAACATGATTGAAAATTAGTTGCTTTATAGGCCGATTTTTAAGCGCTCGACATATTGCTTAGGTGTTAAGCCACGATGCTTTTTGAACATTCGATTCACACCATTGATCAAACACAACTCGTGTGTGATATCAAATCACTTGGGCTTTGTTGTTTGTCGCTATTGAACTTCTTAGCTTCACGACTTCCCAAGCCTGACTCTATTATTTTAGCTTCAGGAAAAGTCAACACAAGCCAGATCACTCAGAACCTTATATAACTTCCCTTTTCCACTCTTCCTAATCATCAAACCACTATAAATTCGCAAATCGCAATTGCAAAATACAACAGTAAGATTTTAAAACGCGAATAAAACGCCTAAATACGCACCGAATTGCTATTAAACAGCCTATATTCGGGTCTTTAAAAGTTGGCACGCTACCTGCTATGTATATATTGACCCTTCTTAAGCCGAGGGTCACCTAGCCAACTGACGTTGTTAGTGAACCTATTCTTGTTCACAAAATATATAAGCCAATCGCGGTTATTGCGATTGGCTATTTTTTTTGCCTGTCGTTTGTCTAGCCGCACCTCTCTCTCGATACAGACACCCATTCAATCGCATAATAATCAACATTCATGACAACTTCGGTATCGAAGAAGGTAAGCCAGGTAGCCTACTGACTCTTCCTGCTGATAATGGTTTGATGCTGTGCATCGCCAAATGACAGTCCAATACTCAGTGCGCCAAAGCAAAGCGATCGCAGAGACTCAACTAGCTAAAACAAAAATTAACTTATCTCAAACGGAAGATATAAACTTTAAGCGCTAACATCGTCTATAATAAATGATGAAAGGAAGCTGAGATCCTTCCTTCTGTTATGTTAAGCGAATTGACAAAACCATCACTAAATTAGTGTATACTTTCGACTCCGCGTGATATGACAAAAAAACACGGATTTTTCAATCAATGAGTGTACATCTCGAAAGACTGTGTTAATATGCACTCGCCCTGTTATACGGAGTTATTTAAGTTAGATGAAAGTAAAATTAACAAGTAAAATCGTCACCCGTTTTTGTAAGTAGTTTTTCCTTATTTCTTAGCAACATTAAATAATTCAATTATCAGCGCATTGCAGTAATGCAATTAACAATTTAGAAAATTTATGAATAAGGGACAAATTATGTCTAACACAAATACTGGCACTGTAAAATGGTTTAACGAAGAGAAAGGTTTCGGCTTCATTTCTCAAGACAACGGCGGCGCTGACGTATTCGTACACTTCCGTGCAATCGTTTCTGAAGGCTTCAAAACTCTGAAAGAAGGCCAAAAGGTTTCTTTCGAAGTTGAAAACGGTCAAAAAGGCCTACAAGCAGCAAACGTTGTTGCTCAATAATAAGCTTTTAGCTTAAAAGAATTCTAAAGCGCTGATTTTTATCGGCGCTTTTTACTATCTACACAAAAACATTTTCCTACCCCACTTTCTCTAGATTCCTACCCTACTCTAGATCTTACACTTAAGTCAGAGTAAACCAATCACAGATCTGCTTTCAATTTACCCTTACTAGTATGTAAATCTATTCTGTTACTCCAGTTTTAACACCATTCATTTTTACTGAAAAACTTCATACCAAAACCAATCTTTGTTACAAAATAAGTAACCAAAAATATGGTTAAAGAACAATCCATTAGATGACCTTTATCAATACTCAACCGATATTCATAATAAAAAGTAGTGATTTATCCAACCCTCATCTATTAATCATATAATTTTTGCAGCAAAAATCTTCGAAATCCGCTAACCTTGTCCACAAGTGGCTTTAGTTGGTTTGGTATCTGCAGTAAAAATAATGAAAAAAGATGAATTTCAGAAATCCACCGCTAATCTAAAAAAAGCGGTGCCTCTTATGATGAAGAATAGGGTGTCTACAACACCTGCAAATTACGCACTTTGGTACACCTATGTTGACAACGCGATCCCGCAGTTGAATCAAGATATGGATGGTATTTTAGAACACTACGGTATTTGTCCTCCAGCTGTTGGTGAGCAGCTTTACAACAGCTATGTTGCGAGCAAATCCGAAACTAATATCAGTGACCTACGAGCTAACTTAGAACTGTTAGTTTCTGAAGTTTCGAACTCGATGAACGACACTTTAACTGATACCTCTGCGTTCTCTGACATGATTGATAAAAGCTTCGAAGATTTGGCTCGCGTTGATAATGAAAGCTTATCTATTGATGAAGTCATGTCTTTGGTTCGCCAGCTTGTTTCTGAGTCTCGTCATATTCGCCACTCGACCCAGTTTCTAAACTCTCAGCTGAATTCTGCAACGTCAGAGATTACCAAGCTAAAAACCCAACTGGTAGAAGTACAAAAAGACGCACTCTTTGATAGCACAACGACTCTGTATAACCGCCGCTCTTTCGACCGTGATATGGAAACCTTGTGTGAAGCCAACCAATCTCTGTGTTTGATTCTTCTCGACATCGACCACTTTAAAAATTTCAACGATACCTATGGCCACTTATTTGGTGATTTGGTTCTAAAAGGGATTGCTCGTAAACTGAAGTTAAGCTGTCGAGAGGGCATTTCTGCCTATCGTTTTGGTGGTGAAGAGTTCGCACTCATTGTGCCAAACAAATCTTTACGTATTACTCGTCAACTTGCTGATACTATCCGTCGCTCTCTAGAAAAGATGTCGATTAAAGATCGTCGCAGTGGTGAGCAAGTCGGTAATATCACCGCATCGTTTGGTGTTGCTGAACTTGAACTTGGTGATTCCTCTCAGTCACTGATCGAACGTACTGATAAGCTACTTTACGAAGCGAAATCACTTGGCCGTAACCGAGTAATGCCTGTGTAAGGTTTCACTTGCTCTACGCAAACTAGAGCAAGTGAAGGATTAAGCGAAATGCGTTCGAAAAAGCCTCAAAGGCTATCTAACACGTTAATTCTTTGAGGTTTTTTCTTCGGCTATATGTATTGTTCTCTATGTTTAGAGTGTGCCATTAGATTTGAAAGCAGTAATTCAGGCAGTAGTCTTCACCACTCTTTGCTCTGAACTCTTTATCTTCGCTGCATGCCTTTGGCTTACCTTTTGCGTCACCTTGAATCAAACTGATCCAATGGCGCATTGCTGCAATCGTCTCTTCGCACATTGTGGTCGTTGCTTCCATTGACGATTGACCGAACGTGGTACATGATTCCAACTGAATATCATCGATTTCCACCAATTCAATACAACCTGTTCCTTTATGACATCCAAACATCACCTCTAGGTGACTTCCACTGCCATCTCGGAACAAGATAGAGTCCGGGTCATTCTTCTCACCCATATACGCTACAAACTGTTTAGGGTGCTTTAGGCCGCTGTGCTGACCGTCTTTAAAGTAAGCCATAATATGACGGTAGTCGACTACATAGCTGGTTACGTCTTGATGTGAGCCCTTCTCTAGTGGGAACAGTCGATCAAGCAGCTGCTTTGCTCTCACTTGCTTCTCAGTTTGCTGGTTTGCACTGATTGTCTCCACGGCAAAGACAGCTTCAGCGATAAATGGCTTTGATTGTTTTTGGATTTCTGTTTTATCGAATGTAAGCATATTCATAGTCTTTCCCTCTTGACCAGTCCGGTGATAACCACCGATTTCTAACGCAAAAATGTGTCCTAGAGCAATTATTCAAAACTAACGTTTAATTTATTTGTCATTTTGTGAATTGCTTAGTTTGTAGATTAGCGCTTTTTTACATACAATTTCACAACAAAAATTTTACAATGTGAATTTTACAAATATGGCCTTGTCAAAAAGTTTAGTTCGTCAGTCACATTTCCTAGGTACAAAAATACGTAACCTAAGAAAACGTAACCATTTAACGATGGAAGACCTGTCTGCGCGTTGTATTAGAATCAACCCAGAATACGCGCCTTCCGTTTCTTATCTGTCAATGATTGAACGTGGAAAGCGGGTGCCAAGCATCGATATGCTAGAAGTGATCGCGCAGGTCTTTCAAAAGAATCCGACGTGGTTTCTCGACGACGAATCAGAACAACAAGCCATTGCTCCTGACAAAGGGAATCGTGGTGGGATAAGTGGCATGGCACTCGAGCCTAGCTTTCTTTTCTCCAACGACATCCTGCAGATTGCGATTCCTGAAATGCTGTCACAAACGGGGATCTCTGGCCGTCAGTTTGCGCACCTCTTGATTCGAGCACACCAAGAAAGCAACCAGAACCACTTCCCTGACCTTGAACGTGCGGCAGAGGAAGTTGGCTTAAAGCGCCTTAACCTGAGCGTAGAAGACCTTATAGACATCGCAAGAAGCCTTGGAATCAACATCCGCTGGGTTACGCGCACACCGCAAGACGTAGTCGATGAACTCGGCATAAATGCCAAACAGCTGGTCACCTCTTTTTTTGAACCTCCAGGCACTATCTTCTTAAACGAAATTCTTAAAGAGTACCCGACTCGTCTGAAATACGATCTCTCGGTATATATCGGCCATTGCATTCTGCATAGCAAGGAAGGTCTTAAGAGTGTGTTGTCGGTCGGTAACAACAACACTTGGGACGATAACCAAATATCGGGCTCTTCTCAGCTTAATTCCCAAGACATCTTGCAAGCATGGCGTGATTTTGAGTCCAGTTTTTTTGCTGGTGCACTGTTATGCCCAAAAGTCCCGTTTAGACAGTTGCTAGACCGTACGGGTTACGAAATCGACGTTCATAAAAGAGCAGGGGTTTCCCCCTCTGTAGCGATGCGCCGAATGACGGTAGTATCGCCCTACCCTCACTGGCATTACTTTGATGCTTATGGACCGGGGAAACTCAAGGCTGTATATCGCGGAAACGGGATTCCACTGCCTTGGGGCAATATGAGAACGGTCGCTGATCCATGTCAGCATTGGGCCGTGTTCCGTCGATTATCAGAGCCTCGAGCGGGCAGTTCGGCTCAAATTTCCATTTTAAACGTGGGCGATGAGCCAAGAATTTACTGCTGTGAATCCATCAATATGACGGATCCTGCGGGTAATAATCGCGTGTTGTGTGCAGGCATTGACCTCAACCCTGCGATTGATGCTCAAGGCGGTAACTCAAGAGAAATAGCAGAGCAACTTAAAGCTTCATGCGTCAACAATGGCGGTTCTGTGACTATCCCACGTAACATCAAAAAAGATCTCACGACAATAGCCAAGATTCTAAATATAAATTGGATTGAACGCGGGATCGAAACAGAGGCTCGGCTTATTTGTTCTCGAGGTGGAGAGTGCCCTCGTCAACCAAGTTGTTATTCAAAATGTGGTGAGTGATAACAGTATGAGAATTATAGGTAATTTGTCTTGCTCTGCTCTGCTCTGCTTAGCTTAGTAGCGACGATGAATAAAACTAAGGCCTCAAGCCGAGCCTAAAATTCAAGCAAAAAAAACCAATCACAAAAGGGTGATTGGTCATATATTTTGTGTGAACAATAAAGGTTCACTAACAACGTCAGTTGGCTAGGTGACCCTCGGCTTAAGAAGGGTCACGTTTATTAATGCAGTATGTGTGCCAACTTTAAATCATGCATTTTCTACGCATCTGAACACGTATTGACCGTAAGTTTCTATTTATTTTGCAAACTAAAATTGCAAATTGCAAACAACAACAAAACGCTAGTGATTTAGTTATTAATAGACAACAATTAACATTCCATCAACACCTTCTATTTCAGATTCAATATGTTTTGCTCTGGTCATCCCTGAATATAGCCATATAGCGTCTACAAAAAACGCGAATATTGAAAATCAATATTCGCGCTTCATTAGGTTCGGTTACAAGTTTGCTATATCAAAAAGTGGCGTTCTTAAAACACCCTTCCTGTATTCAGCTCAACTCGAATTTATTTTTGAGCCGGAATCTATTTTTGAGCCGATGGCTTAGAGCGATTTATAGATGGCTTGCTACCAGACGGTTTATTCACTGACGATTTAGAAGTTGGTTTATTTGATGAACGTCCAGAACCATAGCCCGCACCATCACCTGATTTCTTAGGTTTAACAGCACCGTTTTGAGTACTTGAGTTAGTATTTTTCTCAGAGCTTCTGCCAGCATTACCACGCTTAAAGTTATTGCCATTGTTTCTTACTGATTTATCATCAGCTGCAGTCGCTGAGTTACTATCTAGCGCTTTCTTAGCTGTGTTTGGCTTACGCTTTGGCGCAGATCCAGAACCCGGCACGTGGCGCTTGTTTTTACTCGCTGGCTTATGTCCACGAGCATTCTCACCAGAACGTTGACCATCAGAGTGTTCACGAGGCTTCTTCGGTTTCTTAGGCTTGATAGGACGCGCATCCAATCGTGATTCAGGTAACTTGTTTACAGGCGAGAAGCCTTCAAGTTCACGACGCTCTAGCACTTGCTGAATAAGACGCTCAATACCGAACAGTTCACCCACTTCATCTGCACAAACGAGTGAAATAGCTTTACCTACTTCACCAGCACGTCCAGTACGACCGATACGGTGTACATAGTCTTCAGATACATGTGGAAGATCGAAGTTAACGACTTGAGGCAGTTGCGGGATATCAATACCACGCGCCGCGATATCAGTCGCTACTAGTACCCGTACCTTGCCTGATTTAAAGTTTTCTAAGGCTTTAGTACGAGCCCCCTGGCTCTTGTTACCATGGATAGGAGCTGCAGTAATGTCCTGTTCTTCTAAAAAGCGAGCCAGTTTATTGGCGCCGTGCTTAGTTTTGCTAAATACCAACACTTGGCGCCAATCATTATCTTTGATTAACTTCGCTAGCATTGGGCCTTTCTTCTTTTTATCTACTGGGTAAATACTTTGCTCAACGGTTTTCGCGGTTGAGTTCGCAGGGCTTACCGATATTTCAACTGGGTTGTTTACTAAGCCTTTAGCCAAGCCACGAATATCATCAGAGAACGTTGCTGAGAACAGTAGGTTTTGACGTTTCTTAGGCAAAAAAGCTAAGATCTTGCGGATATCGCGAATGAAACCCATGTCTAGCATACGGTCAGCTTCATCTAACACAAAGATCTCTAACTGATCAAAGCGCACCGCATTTTGGTTATATAAATCAAGTAGACGCCCCGGTGTTGCCACCAGCACATCACTGCCTTTACGCAGTTTTTGCATCTGAGGGTTAATTTTTACGCCACCAAATACAACGGTAGAAGTAAGAGGTAAATTAATACCATACTTAACTACGCTACCATTCACTTGTGCAGCAAGTTCACGAGTTGGCGTTAGCACTAGCGCACGAACTTGGTTCTGACGAACGCGTTGACCTTTTGATAGAATTTCAAGAATAGGTAGCGTGAAGCCAGCAGTTTTACCTGTACCTGTTTGAGCAGCGGCCATTACATCTTTGCCCTTTAGGACAGCAGGTATCGCTTTCTCTTGGATTGGTGATGGCTTATCGTAACCTTGTGCTTCAATTGCTTTAAGGATCGGTTCAGAAAGGCCAAGGGAGGTAAAACTCATAGATTATTTTCTCAGTTGAATAACATTTAATATGAGCAACGTAATAGAAAGAAATCGTTGCTACAGCTTTTGCTTATCAATTAGATTGATAGAAGCAAAACGCGGTATTCTGAGGCTTTTCCCCACATTCAGCAACTAAATTCTAATCACAGCTCAGATTCAACCTAGATAGCTTGTCGCTTCTGCTCATACATTTTTTCATCAGCCGCTTTCAAAAGAGCATCGACATCATTGTAGTTACTATTGTGAGTAACCCAACCTACGCTGATCCGAAGATAAATAGAGTGCGTCTCATAGACGACTGGAGGCGTGCAAATCGCCCTTCGAAGCTTTGTAACAATCGACGAAACATGTTCATCATCGATAATACGCGGTAGCAAAACTAAGAACTCATCCCCGCCGATCCTTGCGACAATGTCTGAGACACGCAATTCACTTTTAATACGCTTAGCACATTCGACTAATACTTGATCACCGGCTAGGTGACCATAAGTGTCGTTGATCGCTTTAAATCCATCTAGATCAATATTGACAACGGCAAAGGTCCTTGTCCCTTGTTTTTGAGTGCCCTTAAAGACCTGTTTCAAGCTGTACATGAAGTATCTACGATTCGGCAGCATCGTCAACTCGTCATGCATTGAGCGGCTATCTGCAATACGATACAAGCGATAGATGGTAAAAAAGGCTATCACTAACACAAGCGTTATAGTGTAGCTCACCAACCTTACGGCTTGAGTTCGGTACCAAGGGACGTCCATCAATACATTTTCATTTCCAGAGAGAGCAAGATACCAACCACCATAAGGGAAGTTCACTTGCTCTGTAGCAAACGCGTTATCAAATACGTCTTGTTCGCCATAGAAGACATCGCCATTCTTCCCTGAACTGTTATCGCCACGAATTGCGAGCTCATATTTATTTTCGATCTCACCAATACCGACGTCTTCAAATAATTCATCTAAGTCAATAATGGCACTGGAAACACCCCAGTAATTTTGATAAAAGGGAGGATCTCGAAAGATAGGTGTTCGTGTAATGAGTGCTTGCCCACCTTGAAACAGCTCAAACGGGCCTGCGATAAATGTATGACCAATATTACGAGCGATCTCAATCGACTCCCATTGAATTGGGTGGTCACGATAATCAATACCAAGGACCTGCGCATTACCTTCCATGGGATAAACGAAATTAAGCACATCATCTTTAGCTAAGGCAATCAATCGAATGTGGGAAGCATCTCGAATAATATTTTGCGCAATCCGCTCCCAATCTTTTTGGCCGCCATCGGGGTTGATGGTCACAATAGTCGAGAAACTGTTGAGAATATACATATCCGAGACGATCCTAGCTTCTATGCTCGATCGAATAATAGCCAGCTGTCTCTTTGCCTCAGAATAAGATTCATTTTTCAAAAAGGTTAACTGCTTGGCGTGAAACGCTTCGATAGCACTCACTATCACTACAAAAAATAACAAAGATAATAATTTGGCAGGCCATTGCTTGCTAGAACGATTGGGCATTCACGAACCTCTAACACTTTTGTTCTATTTACTGCCTTAAATCGGCTCATTTCTGACTAATCCATCATTATGCCGCCAAGTCATTAAAAATCCACACTTAATAGAGAGTCCCCATTAATTATTGAGTCATTCATCACTGACACTCCCGTCAACAACACTGATTATCCACTTAATAAAGCTTACATTGTACTGACCAAAATTTCACATGAAAGAATTCATCACTGTTATTTTATATACACCATTAATCACTTGGTACCTTACGTATGAAGCTAAAAATTATACTACTATGCACATTACTATCAGTTGCTTTTGCCATTTATGCAGAGGACAATTCTCAAAAAGCAAACGTACCGAGTGTTCAATCACAAGCCGATGCTCTTCTTTCTCATGAACCACTTTTCAAGCAGTTCGCTGACCTCATTCGTACCACCTACGAAAGCCAACTTTATACTCTGCCCGCCTTCAAGGAAGGTCACTATGGGTTACGGATGTATCGACAAACATTAGACGATAAATATGCTGCCGCTGTTTGGAGTGACATGGCGCGTGTTGCGAGTAAACTAAACCGCTTGTCTAATGACGTTCACACCATGGAACAGATTGTACTTTACTCAAAGCAGCGTGTTGCCTCTTATATTGATGACAACGATGAGCGCAGTACCCGGCGCTACAACGTAACCCAACACATGCCCGAATACCTATATCTTGGTGTGGACCTTCTCGGCTCTATGGCACGTGCAAATGAGTACGGTTTAGAACACAAGAACGATGCCAAGCTACGCGAAATCATTCGTCGCTATGACTTTTTACGCTACGTGACCAATGAAGACATGATAAAAGCCTGGGCGGCACAATTAGCTAATCAGGTTTATTGGCTGCGCCAACTGGGTGAGCAAGATGTCGTTGATGAGTTCGTCGACACGTTCAAAAAAACCTATCCAGACGACAAAGACAAGAAGCTATCAAGCCAGCAATACGGTAATAAGATCTATGGTATGACACATGTAATCTTCGGTGATTCGGAATACTACCAACACCAAGTAAGCGAGCAAGATCACCAATGGATCTACGATTACTTTAGAGAGAACATCGATACGATTCTTCTGCGTGCAAAAGAAGACGTGATCGCGGAAGTTGGATTAACCTTCTTGCTAGCGGGCTTAGAAGATGACCCGGTTGTAGAGAAAACTCGACTCGCTATCCAAGCCTCTATCGACAAGAAGCATGGGATGATCCCGTCTATCACGGGTGACTTTGACCTTGAGTACGGTGAGCATCGCAACGTATTAGCAATCATGCTGCTTGATTGGCAACAAGTAAATGAAGCACCAACCTTCAAGGGCAACCCAAAAGTGTTTACAACGATTCCTTACGGGCTCATTGAAAACCAGCCTTTGAGTAAATAGAGACTCCAAGGTTTACCTACAGAATTTAAAAGCCGCATACCTTTCGAGGCCTGCGGCTTATTTGTGTCTGCTACATCAACATAGAATCAAAACCAAGGATAGCCGTTCCTCAACCTCCTGAGCTGACTTTGTTCATCACTATCGTGAAATCCCCTTCTGTGTAACCTTCTATTAAGGAAACATCATCACACAACGTTTTACAGAAGCGATAAACACCTTGAGGGTGATAACTCATCAAGGTATTGCGCGAAGGATATTGGCTTGAATTGAGCAGATTAAAAATCACAGTCTGATTCGCTAACTCAAACATACGAGTGATCATGTTCGTCAGATAGTCGGAATCGCGAGAGATGTAATTCAGTGAACCACTTGCGATAACCACATCGTACGCTTCTAGATTCATCTTACTCATGTCACCCGCAATAAACTTGCAGCGAGCTTCGGTGTAATTTTGCTTAGCCTTTTTTAAGAAGTCCGCGTGTTGGTCAACACCCGTATAAGATTGAATTCGATAGATACTGTCGAGCAGCTCGAACAACTCTCCATAGCCACAGCCCAAATCCAAAACACTCTTCTTCTCAAAGTCAGCCGAGCGTGCGATGACTTCGAAGCGACATAATTGGCTCTCTTCGTTAGTCCAACCTAAAGACTTTGCCTTGTCACCCTGCCAACGATTAGTTTGCTTTCGGTGATACCAATACACCTTAAAACGGTCGCGCCAGTGCATTCAAATCTGTCCCACTTCAGTGAACATCCGCATACCTTAATGATATTAAGATTTAGAACTTGAAAAGAAAAGCCCACCAATCTTATAACCAATCGCATAACAAACCACAGCAATCGTCACAAACACCAATGCCGAGAAGAAGTACGCCACCGATGCCGCTACGCCAGTGCCCCACACGACGCTAAACACCAAACCGAGATAAGCCTCTTGTGGCCACTGAGAGATAGGAAACTGAGTACCACCAGCAATAAGATAAACTACCGCAAACAAGCCGATAAAGGCAGTGATAAGACCGATAAGAACGCGCATGTTCATGGGGAGACCTTTGATTTATTGGACTTGGTTGCTTTTGTTCTGGTCAAACCGAATGTTCTAAATCGAAACCGAATGTTCTAAATCGAAACCGGATGTTCTTGACCGAAACTGAATGTAATTAATCGCAACCTAATGATATTCAAGTATATCGAATAAAATGGGCTTGCTCTATTACTCTTCCGAGTGAGGCTAGCATACGACAGAGCAATGAAAGTAGTGGTTTGAATCTGAATCAACTTAACAAGCAGGCACAAAAAAGCGGACACCCTTCTTACATAAACTCCGTAAGCAAGGTCTCCGCTTTTACGAATCTAATCGCTTTTACTGAGCCGAGCTTAAAGCAGGATAAAAATACCCGCTAAACATGCACTCATTAGGTTTGCTAACGTACCAGCAACTACTGCTTTCAGGCCTAAGTTTGCTACTTCAGCACGACGCTCAGGTGCCATCACACCGATAGAACCCAGTTGAATCGCGATAGAGCCAATGTTAGCGAAGCCACACAGAGCAAATGTCACAATCACTTGGCTGTGTTCAGATAACAGCGCTTTGTTCTCAATGAAGTCGATGAAAGCAACAAACTCGTTCATTACGATCTTCTGACCGATGTAAGAACCCGCCATCAACACTTCATCACTCGGGATACCAATCAGCCACGCTAGCGGCGAGAACAGGTAACCGAAGATAGCTTGCAGCGTAATACCCGCAAAACCGAACGTCTCACCTAGACTTTCTAGGCCCGTGTTCACCATCGCAATCACACTCACGAATGCAATCAACATAGTACCGACAGCCACTGCGACTTTCATACCGTTCATCGCGCCGCTTGCCAATGCATCAATCACATTGCTTTGGTCAGCTTTATCTAGCTCAATGTGTTCGTAATCGCTTGGTGTGCTGCGCTCAGGGACAATGATCTTCGCCATCAATAGGCTACCTGGAGCCGCCATGAAACTTGCTGCAATAAGGTATTTAAGTTCAACACCTAATCCTGCATAGCCACCAAGTACACTACCCGCAACAGACGCCATACCACCAGCCATTACAGCAAACAGCTCAGAACGAGTCATAGATTTTAAAAATGGACGAATAAGAAGAGGAGACTCACCCTGAGAAAGGAAGATATTACCGGTTGCAACAAGAGATTCAGCTTTACTTGTTCCCAGCAGTTTTTGCACCGCTCCGCCCAAGATTTGAATCACTTTCTGCATGATGCCTAAGTAATAAAGCGCAGAGATCAAAGCACTGAAGAAGATAATGATTGGAAGTACGCGAACCGCGAAAATGAAGCCTTCAGTGGCAAGGTCACCGAAAAGGAAAGCAATACCAGCGTCTGCAAAACCAAGCAGACTAGAAACGCCATTACTTAGGCTTGTTAACGCCAACTGTCCCCATGGAAAATACAATACTAGAGCAGCAAAACCAATCTGAAGTAATAGAGCACGAGAGACCGTTTTCCAGTTAATCGAAGAACGACTTTCAGACAGCAGGTACGCGCAAGCAATCAGTGCAATAACACCGACAAAACCAAATAGAATATTCATAATATGTCCTAGTAATCCTTATAGAGTGAACATGAGCCAAGCAAATGACATCAAAGGAACAGGACAAAGAACCGCAAGCAACACGCTACGCGATGAAGGAGCTAACAGAGTTAGCGAATGTAACAACGAGTTGTTCATGTAAGAATCACCTTATACAAGCAGTGGAACGCAGCTGGTCCGGTCCGTGGGGTCATTCACATATCCATGTGACGGCTTGTATTGGCTAAGCACCGGCTTAAAACCGGAAGAGAAGTATAAACAGTTAAGTGAGACTTTCATCACATTTTTTAACGCAAACGTTCGCGCGGTTAAGAATCGTGCAAAACGGAGTGCTTATCGGAGAGATCTACCGTGACAGTTAAAAATAAGTTAACTAGATCTATGATTTAGCTAAAAAGCCACAGCACGTGGCTTTTCTAGAATAGGAGCACCAGTAACTAGTTTAGTAAAGCACTTTTTACTTCAACATCTTGGAAGATTTCTTCAAAACGCTGTTTGTAGATAAGCTGCATCTCATTGATAATCGCGCCGCCATCCGGAACATCATTCTCACCTTGAAAGTTTTTACTCAGTAACTTCTTACCGGCTTCATCATAAATAATTACATTGACGTTGTACCAAGAGTTGTCTGTGAACGCGTGGAAATCATACTTCCATTCATTCAAAACGAACATCATAGATTTATTGTCGAACGCTTTCATCTGCTCAACGACTTTAGTTATGTCTTCGTTTGGTGTCGTTTCGACTGAGTCCACCGTCACTTGCTGCTTCTTTAAGCCTGCAACGAGCCTATCCGTCAAAAACTGAGACATTGGTTGCTGAGTCGCCGTATTGTATGAATAAGGTATCCCCAATGAACTGCGAATGATTCCCTCAAACTTTGGTTCTTTATCTTGTTCTAAAACGTATGGACGTTTATCAATGACAGCAATAGTCAGCGCTTTATCTTGTGGAACCACACTCAATTGCGGCGCACTTTGTTCCGCAGTTAATACGGTTGCACAGCCGGAAAGCCCAAGCGATACTGCAACGAGCAGCAAACTGACGAGTTTTTTCATGATATTTACCTATCTTATTGTTTTGAAGGTGGTGTTCTAACAAAAATCTAATCAATCATCAAACATTCGCTAAATCAATAATTTATATAAATCTCATTACATAAACCAACTCACATATTGGTAGGGTTATTATTGATAAAATTACTTATAAATTTAAAACAATGGTCAGTTGCAAAATAAATTTATTAAACAAATTCAATATGTTCAACATTGCTAGCAAGCAACAAAATCGAAGCTAGCTATGTTGAAGCTATCAAGCAAAAGCACAAAGATATTGGCGCGTATTATGTTCTAGCGCCAAAGATTGCAATGCCTCATGCTCGTCCTGAAGATGGCGTGAACGAAGCATCACTGCAAGTGACGGTGTTTAAACACGGTGTTGATTTAGAGTCAGAAGACAACGGAGACGTTTACCTTTCCATTACTCTGGCGGCAATGGATTCAGACAGCCATATCCAGACTATTATGGCACTATCAGAGTTGTTCCAAAATGATGATGACATAGATGCCATTATCGCCGCGGAAACAGCGCAAGCGATCATCGAGATCTTAAAACGATACTAACCTTGCTCTAACGATCCTGATATTGATCTGATAGACCCCCATTAAAAAAGCGATAGCCTCGGCTATCGCTTTCTGTTTCTTATGAGTCATTTTCATCTAAATTGGTTTAAGGCATCACACCCCAAAAGTACTCGCTAACGCTAAAACGCGTACATTCTTTTATCTGTTGATAATTCAAAGCAGTATTCCGAGTGTTTTTTTAGGCACTCAAACACTTCTCGATCCAACTTATGATTTTCAACAAGGTCAGCCAACATGTTTAAAGACTCTTCTAATGTCATGCCCTGTCGGTAAGGACGAGACTGAGTTAGCGCTTGGAACACATCCACTACCGCAATAATCCGACTGGGTTGATCCAATTGTTCAGCTGTTTTCCCCATAGGATAACCAGAACCATCCAATCTTTCATGATGGTTTGATGCCCACTGACAGATCTGGGGCGAGCTAAATAATTCCTGTAACGCAAATCGAGTGTCCGTTGCATGTCGCTTAATACAGCAATACTCTTCGTCTGTCAGCAAATCATATTTATGAAGAATCTCATTTGGTGTTTGCAGCTTACCTATATCGTGAACCAAACCTGCCAGATAAAGTTTTCGCTGAGTTGTGTGTGAGTAACCCAGTTGTTTTGCTAAATACTCAGAAAGCTGTCCGACTTTCAAAGAGTGCCTAAAGGTAAATGAACTCTTTGTATCAACGACATTGGCAATAAACTCAGCAAAGGCAACCGTCTCATTCAATGACATTTTTTGGGAGAAAAATGGCACAGGCTCAAAGTTATCTCTCATGTTTTCAATGTAAGGGATCTCCATCGAAAACCAGAAATCATCCAGATCGACCAACTCACACATGTGTTGTACAAGGTTGGTCTCGAACATCTCATTAGCTTGCTCGGTCAAACGCTCAATGATGATTGCCTTACCATCTGGGGTTAGGTTCCCATAACGATCAGAAGAGGTGATGCCGTAAAGGTAGTCCACCCTATCGGCCAGCATCACGATAGCGGCCAATTCCTTTTCTAACTCACTGATCGGCATCGCCTTAAGCTCAACCCAAGGAGTATGATGATAAAGCACCGGCTTAGCGAATATAGAAAGAACTGGGCACTCTTTTAGAATTTGATAACCCTTTTGGCAATGGTGGTAACTTGAGTCTGGCACGAAACCAGAGGTCAAACTGAGGTGTTCATCAATTTGCGATACGCCGCAGTCGTGAATTAACCCCAACGAGAATGCAAGTTGCGCCTGCTCCTCTTCCCACCCGACACTCAGAGCGCATCGATACGCTATGTAACCAACTCTTTGTCCATGATTTTTGCTTTCAAAACCGACGTTATCAAGCGCCTTAGCAATACCAAATAGAGCCTTCCTTAAGTCTACGGTTACGTCCTGGCAATGTTGATTCATTAATTAAGCCTAGAATTTTTATAGTTTTTATATATTTAATCTGCCAATACTAATGCATAGTTAATGATTATATACACAACTATTGTAAGGTTTAATGAGTTTCGTGATAGATTTAACGTATAACGAAAAATTCGTGCCACAATGTATTGCATATTAAAAATCATGCAGCACTATATCCTACCGATCAAGGTTGACAGAAATCAGCAATCATAAGAAAAGGAAAGACATGTTTAAAACAGTTATCGATAACGAACTATCCATTGCATTGGTTGAAGAGAGCTTCGCTTCTCATTACGCGGACATCTCACAAAACCAGAATGAGTACCTGAGCCAATGGCTTGCGTGGCCGCCACATTGTAAAACCGAGCAAGATTTTAGGATCTTCATCCAACGTTCGCTGCACGATTACGCAGAAGGCCAAAGCATGACCTGTGCGATTGTGTATAAAGATAATATCGTCGGTAACTGTAGCTTCAACACCATTGATCACAACAAGCAGAAAGTCACGATAGGCTATTGGCTGTCTGAACCGTACCAAGGAAAAGGGATTGTTACCCGTGTGGTCGAGAAGTTGATTGATATTGCTTTTAATAAGTTAGATATGGAAAAGGTCGAGATATCAGCGGCAACAGGTAACCAAAGCAGCCGTAAGGTTTGTGAGCGCTTACATTTCACATTAGAAGGCATCATCACTCGTGACGAAAACTTGAATGGTCGCATCGTTGACCACGCTATTTATGGCCTTCATCGTTCCAGGCGGTCATAACACTTAAGTTTAATTGACCCCTAATAACCCAAACGTCAACGAATAACGGGATACACATACTAGCGTTTTTAAATTTACCAATAATTAATATCCACAGCATTAATTTATTAGATAAGCTGACAATATTAATATACCTAAAACGATACCGCTCGTTTAGCCATCAACTCAATTATTAACTTTCCTATTTAATTAATAATTAGGGAACAAAATCTAAAGTAACTAAAAATCACTTTAGGCGACAACTAGTATACAACGTCAACAATCATCCAATATATTTAATTACCAAAAAGCCATGCCCTAAATCCAATAACGACCACATAATAAAAATAAATTAATATTTATCACCTATTCGACATTGTATTTTAAATAAACAGATGAGTTTTATTAATTATATATAAACTCAACCATCCTATTTTATTTATAAAAACCTTACAATTATTAAATATCAATAGAAAAACAAAGACAAAAAATTAATTAGAACACTCTGAATTTCGATATGGAAGCCATAAGATACAGCCTTAGAAATGGATAAATACCAAAATAGACGGATAAATCCTCTTTACCTCTTGTAAATCATAGACTTTCATTTATAAATTTAAGCTTTGAGTGGGCACCTTCACAGACTTTCGTTAAGGTAAAAATTCTGCGATTAGTATCAACATCTTAAGAAAAATAGTGACATTTTAGTTGTGTTATTTAAAAAGTCTTGGGGTGAATAAAAGTCCTAGTTATTAAATATCAATCATATAAATAGTAAATATCACTTAGGAGTTGAGTTATGCACTGTTCTTTCAACATAAATAAAAACGATGAGAGCTTGCAACTAATTTATAACGAAGAGAAAATCTATATAAAAATAAACAGTAATAAGATATCAGAGGAAAGGCTCAATAGTAAAGAGAGTTTTGTCTTTAAGTACCTTATCGAAAATTCATCAATATCAAACCCTCAGTCTGCACGAGATGTTGAAGAATCCTTTAAATTACACTTTGATGAAGAGTTCAGCTTATACGCCTTAAAAAATATTATTGCTTCGATTAGAAAGAAATATCGGAACCTGTGTAAGAAATCAAAAATTAATAGTAATAGCGAACTTATCTCAAATTTATACAAGGTAGGCTACTTTATAGATTTAGATAAAAGCTCAGAAAACTGCATAGCACCAAAGCACAGCATCACCCCATTCAAACCCAACCATATCGAACTATTAAAGCTGATGATCAACACCTATCAGAAGGATTTGATCAAAGCGTTGATAACCGTCGTCACTATTTCTTCATTTTTTCTATTTGCTATCTACTTTTTCCAGATCCTTTATACGACGAAGATTGCAAGCGAATATAGCGAGAACACAAAGCTGATAGCGGAAGAAGTCATGAACTACGGCTGTGGTAGCCAAGTGTCGGTGCACGCGTTAAGGCACTCACTCAACATTGATTCGGTGCTCCTGACAACACCTTATCGTTCCTGTTATATCTCTAAAACACGCTCGGAAATGGTAAAGCTCGATCAAATTGATGATTTTTACAACAGTGCAGATTTCTCGTACTCACATTTCGCCGATCACGAACATAATATTGACCTTACAGTGCGGATTTCTAAACGTCCTATTGAAGCTCGGTACAAAAATTCATTGTTACCGCTGCTAGTCGATTCAGTCTCTATCCAAAAAAATGATAACGATATCTTGAACCTTGGCGAAAGCAATCAGCCTATTTATCAAACCTCACTTTCAACTGGCGCATCCATCACGTTCTACAGTGACAATGTTGTTGAATTGTGGGCTGCACTTGCTCTGCTGCTCGCCACACTACTTTATCGCTCTTACATTTTGGGCTTTATTACTTACATGTATCGTTGGAGACATATCTCCTTTGAGGAAGAGCCAATAATCAACACAAAAGACAACACCGTTTTATACTACGAGTTGTTGTCGAGAGTTCATAACGTTGGCGTCCTGAGCTTCATCAACACGATGAGACGTACCAATTTATTGACTTTTCATACTATTTTAATCATTGAAACGGTCAAAAACGCTAAGTTAAACAACAACCATGAGATCTATGGTGTCAATGTATGTCCGAGTGCTTTGGTAGGCTCTAATTTTGAAAAACTCAGAGAACATTTATTAACATTGGAAGCAAATGAATTTGTCGTAGAGATTACTGAGTACTCGAACATTGGTTATGGCTGTGAGGTCATCGACAACATCAAAGAAGTTAAAGAACTTGGTATAACCATTGCGTTGGATGACTTTGGCACTGGCAATAACAATATCGAAATCATTAGTATTATCTCTCCTCGTTACCTAAAACTGGATCGTTGTTTTGTTAAAGACATCGAATCAGGTGAACATCATCAAGGTGTATTGCTAAACATCTCGGAAATAGGTCGCTTATCAAACATCACTATGATTTACGAAGGTGTAGAAACCCGCAGACAACAATACATCTTATGTCAACTCGGCTACAACTTACATCAAGGTTACCTGTATAGCAGACCCAATAATTCAAAGGAGATAACCTCTGACCCTATTTGAGTATTGATGCCGCCCCTTTTCTATTAAAAATAGTCATCGCTCATAAGACCGATTTAGAGCCCACAAGGATGTAGGCTTCAAGTCCCCCCCTTCCGCAAAACGTTTTATCCAACCATGAAAATACTCTGTCCATTTTCATAAAATCATTGCCAATTTGAACAAATAGTTTAGTGTTATACATATGTATACCACCATGCAGTGTTAATTATGACCAAATGGAAAGACGACCAACCAATCTTTAGGCAGCTTGCGACAAAGATCAGTGACCAAATTCTTCAAGGCGTTTGGTTAGAGCAACAAGCATTGCCCTCTGTGCGTACGGTTGCCGCCGATCTAAAGATCAACCACCTCACTGTCATGAAAAGCTACCAGTTACTGGTGGATGAAGGGTTAGTAGAGAAAAAACGAGGCCAAGGCATGTATGTAGCCGAGGGGGCAGTTCAAAAATTGAAAGAGTCTGCACATCAGTCATTTATCAACACACAGATCCCAGCCATCGCTGAGACGCTAGGCATCATTGATATGAGTGTCGAAGAACTCGTGAAACAGCTAGCACAACACATAAAGGATAAGTCATGAGTAGATCACTTCCCTCAGAAAACGAATACCCTACGAACACGTCTTCTACAAAGAGACTGCTTTCGGTAAAAAACGTAACCAAAACCTATTCAAACCAAGTAGGTGTTGAGGACATCAGCTTCGAATTAAAGCCGGGACAAGTGCTTGGACTACTCGGTCACAATGGTGCGGGTAAATCGACACTGATCAAATCACTGCTTGGTGGTCACAATTATCAAGGTGAGATTGAAGTGAATGGTTACCACCCCATCCACCAGCACGCAGAGCTAATGCAGCACTTATCGTACATTTCAGATGTGAACGTGTTGCCTGAGTGGATGACGGTTAAGCAGTTGCTTCGATACACAGAAGGTGTGCACCCAAGTTTTAAAAAACATAAAGCAGAACAAACCTTAAGCAGCACTAGCATTAAACTTTCATCTAAAATAAAGCAGCTTTCTAAAGGAATGAAGGTACAACTTCACCTTGCCATCATCATCGCAACTGATACTCAAGTTTTGATCTTAGATGAGCCAACACTGGGTCTAGACCTGCTCTACCGTGATACTTTTTACCGTCACCTTTTAGAGTGGTTCCATGACGGTGAACGCGCGATGATCATCGCTAGCCATGAGGTTTCAGAGATTGAACACCTATTAACGGATGTGTTGATTCTGAAACAAGGTCACTGCGTGTTGCAAAAGAGCCTGGAAGACATCGAAAACGACTATTTCATTATCGACGTGGAAAACAGCCATTCAAACGAGATCCAGAAGCTCAATCCATTGACCTCACAACCGGGCCTAGGGACCACTAAGTGGTTATTGGAAGGTCAATACAAAGAACTGGTTGAGTCATTGGGAAACATCTACAACGTGGGTCTCGCTGACCTATTCCTTGCAACACAAACGGAGAAGGCATAATGCATCCAAGTTTTTACATGCTAGAAAAAGAGCTTATCGAGCACAAGATTAACACTCGATTACCTCTGTTTGTCGCATTATGTGGTTTGTTGCTGTTCGTTAGCCTGTTCTTTAGCGGTCAGGCGCAACACGATTTTTTCTTTCAAATGGAAGTCAATGGCGACGTTAGTGACATCCACAGAGAGTTCGCACAAGATCTAAACTCAGTGATCTACTTTGGCGCAGGCCTAGTTTCACTGCTGCTTTCGACGCTATACATCCCTAAAACACTGCGTAAAGAGCGTCAAGAAGGCAGCTCAATGTTTTGGAGAAGTATGCCAGTATCCAATGCAATGACTCACGGAGTGAAGCTAGGCTTCGGTTTAGTGGTTATTCCAGCTCTCTGTGCGCTATTAGTGCTATTCGCCGATTTCCTACTTTGGATACTGAACATTTCAAGCCAACAACAATTAGCGCTGCTCGTCGAGCAGCAGTCTCTGTTTTATGTGCTAAGCAACTGGCTCGTGTTCTTTGGAAGAATGATGTTAGTTGCACTGGTTCTACTACCATTGGCAACGGTTACTCTGGCTATTTCACAGTTGGTTAATTCACCATTGCTTGTGATTTTTATCTCAAGCTATGCGATTAAGTTTCTCTCTGTTGCCGTGTTTGGGTTTTATGGCATCAATGACTTCCTATCTCTCATCGCTTCGCTACCAATCAACGTGCTGATGGCGAGTAATCCGTTCAGCGCGATTGCAGAAGCTCCAGTTTTATCTTTAGGTATTTACGTATTGATTGGTGTTAGCGGTTATCTACTGAGCCTAAAGCTAAACAGAACGGATGATGTAAGTTTGAAGGGTCTGTTCCAACGTTAGAGAGAGCTATCCTGACGTTAATGATATCACTCCTGAGTAAATCACCACGTCCGATATCCAAATCAAAATCAAAGCTTCTGAGAAATCAGGAGCTTTTTTGTTTTCCCAATCACAGCAAATAAGTGATCATAATTATCGCAGGCAAAGGCTTTAGGGCCAGGCAGACATTTTCGGTAAGTTATTATCCTACAACCACAATTTCTAACGAAGTTATCAAGCCTTTCAACAAGCGAAGGTGACCAAGTACCTACGACGATGGGTATTAGCAATACTTCCAATTTATTAACCTTACAAGTTAGATCATAAAAAAGAGGTAGAGGGCCGTTTTAACTAAGAAGAACTAAAGTGAAGCAAAGATGAGCTAAGAGGGGTATTAATGAGCTGACACTGGATGCATTGTACTTAATGCCTGTCAGCTCTTTGGAGAATGATTTCTTTAGTCACCTACCAGATAAAGGTCTTTGGGAGAACTAATGAAACCGGTTTGTTGCATTTTTCATTATACTTAAGCTTTTCAGCTTTTTGACTTGATAGCTTTACAATTTAAAGCTTATTTCTTTGCAGCTTCTTTTGACGTGTCTTTCCAATATTGGATACGAACGCGATGAAGTTGTGCTCTTCTCATTTTTTTCATATGGGATATTTCCTTTTCATTTAACTGCTCTTCTTGAGCTATTTTTATTGCCAACTATTCGAATCTAACGGTGTTTGATGGCTAGATCAATGATACAGGTCACGAAATATATGGAATTCTTAGTACCATTTGCATCAAAGTATGACCTAGATATCAACTATGGTTCAGTTTAATACCATGAGTTGTTATTCGAATTTAAGGTTAACTCTCTCAAATGACATATTCATTTCAGTATCAATACAGTTCAATGATACGTATTAATAGACCGGACCAGCACGGATTTAGTTCCAAATATTTACTTTATTTCACCCACCAAAGTTACCACGTAACAATCGGTATATTGAAGATGATCGTTTTATACCCCACAATGGTCTGTACGTCACAACATCAAAATGTGTTTATATTGGCAATGGATAAAGCCTCTATCTAATAGATAATGCTCGTAATAGATAAAGTTAAATGGACGTAATAATGAGTAAAGTAATTCTACAAGGTCATATTCTAGTGCCAGACAACGCCCTAGAAGCAGTCACCCAAGCCTTGGCTGCGCATAAAGAACTCACACTTGCGGAACCTGGCTGTATAGTGTTTCGGATCAGTCAAAGTACGCTTCAACCTAATCGCTTTGAAGTGTATGAAGAGTTCACTAACCGAGAGGCATTCGACACACACCAACGTCGAGTTAAAAGCTCGGAATGGTGTGAAATCTCTAAGAGCGTGACACGTCATTATCAAGTCACCGATGTTCCGACACCTAATGACGTATCCGCTAGTCAACTGCATCATCACACTGATTAAATAAGCTCCCTAACGAACGCAGGTTTTAAAATGTGCGGAATGTCCACTGAACCAAGTTTTAATGAGGTGTTGGCAAACCATTTAAAATGCTACTTTCTGTTGTTTCGAGAGTTTTACTGCCAATCCCAAAACTGATGATTCCTGCTTTTTGTATGGCAGATTCTGCCATCAAGGTAATTTGATTGTCGTTGAAAAGGCCACCAGCAATCATACTTTGTGGGACGGTTTTTGTGGCCACAACTTTAGTGGCCGGGGAACCATCTGTAGCCGCGCTGGGGCTCGGATTAAAAATCCAACGGTTATCCTGAATCAAGGCATAACCATTTTGAATAACAATATCATCGACTTGTTGCTGATACTTATCAGTCAATATAACCTCCCAGTTTTCAACTGCTTCAGGTTGGATGAAATAGGGATTGTTCAGACCAATTTCTGAAGCAGAAAGATCGGCGACTGACTGTAATTGCTGACGCTGGAAAGCAAGTCGTGCAGTATCAATAGCGACAGAAGTAAAGATAACCAAAGTATCAGTAGTGCATTTAGATATAGGAGTGATTTAGAAACTGAAAATATCTACAACAGCGATTTTACTTTTTACGACCTTAATTTATCTACTTCATATGAATTTATTAAGGATTACGTTGTATCTTTGCGGGCAAACTGCATGTTTGCCGATGAGAGGATAGTGCCATCGCAGCGTTTAAATTACGGTGGTCTCAACTATGGCCGTGGTTACCCGGAAAACACCATAGAAGGTGATAGAGGATATGGCACCGAAGTAAAGCTGTTACAACGAAACAAACATGGGAATTATTTTTTTAACCCCTATATCACTTATGACTTCGCTTATACCGAGCGAGAGCTTTCTACCGCCAGAACAAACCGGATCTCATCAGCAGCACTTGGTGTTGAAATTGGCTTTGAAGCAAACTTATATGTTGCTGTTGACTATGCTAAACCCTTAAAAGAAAGAGAATACAATAACGACTATGTCTACAACCTAAATATAAACTGGCAATTTTAGTTAACTTTCGTTTTCCTGAACTATCCAAGGTGCAAGTATATTTTAATGGATGGATTTGTCCCCCAAAGACGCTTCGTACTCGGGCATACCAACCCCTACATGTAAAAAAGATGATGTGGTTAGGCAGGCCGCCTTAAGATGAAGCCCATTCATTTGCAGAATGAGCTTCTATGCATGTAATACCAACCAACCACAGTTTCTAACAAAGTTGTCGAGCGCTGTAACAAGCTATGGTGGCCAATTACGTACTACGATTGGTATGAGTAGCATTGTTTGAAAGGAACTATAAATTAGTGACAAACGACGCTTGGTTTATCTCCTAAAAACCAAGAAACCCACTTTCTTTTGGAGTTTAAGATGAAGCCTTCTTCAAGGTTAATTCCATTAACTATCAGTCCGTCAACGTTTCCATTATATTCTTTTGTTGTGAAGCGCCAATCTTTACTATTTACCCGTTTCCCTTGAATAAGTGCATCATTGAGCCGTTGACTTACAACGACAATAGTTAGACCTTTCGTTTTACTGATCCCCAAATCAGGTTCAGCAATACTCCCCACAGCAACAGGCACCTGAACAGTACATATTTTTTCGTCTTGACGAGTAAATATATAGTTCGCTTCCCCGACTCGGCCGTTAAGCCACAAGAGCTGTCCTTGGGTCATAGTGTCGATTGTTAGAGTACCAAACGTATCCGCCGGCGATAGAGTGATGGCGCCACTAAATGTTGAGATAAAAACAGACAAAAACACATGCAAAGTGATTGCTTTTTTCATGCTAAAGCCTCCTGATCGTTCTGAACATTGGTCGATTTCACCAACAAATATATTAACCAAAAAGGTCCTACTGCTGGTATAAAAAAGACCAGTCCCCAATAACCAGATCTGTTAATATCGTGCAGTCTACGCACTATTGCGGAAAGCATAGGAATGAAACTTAAAATGCCATAAATGGTGTCAAACCAAGTCGTCATATCCATAGCCATATCAGCCACAATACACCCGACACTCACCAATATATGCACGAGTATAAACATCCAGTATTCTTCACGCGACGAGCGGCCAACAAAATCTAAACTTCGTTTCCAAGCTAGAAAATAAAACTTCATAAATGTCACCTCAATAACGAATTGATGATGACATTTTGCCTCGAAATAAGGGGAGTATACGTCTCAAAACAGGTTTTAGGTCGTCCTTAAACAAGTTTTTGTCTATTTTACATTTTTAATTATATTTCATCGAGTTATCCTTGGTGCAATCCCGTTCAAATACCCATTTATTAATCTAGGTCCAACTATGCTTGCGATTCCCGTACCATTCATTGTTTCTATGTTGCTAGGGTTATTGGCGATAATACTTTATGCCCGACTCTCTCAACAAACTAAGGTCGCAAGCATGTTTTTAGGGCTGTGCTCTGCCACTACCGCGATGGTTGGATTACGCTGGACATTTGGACTTGAAATTTTCAGCATCGCACAACCTATTTTGGCTTCTACAATTCCTGTTGCAGCGTGGTATGCGTTTGCGCATGCAAATCGAGACCTCGGCTTCTTACCTATTAAACACTTTGTTGCACCATTACTCGTTGTTGTGAGCTCTATAACTCAACCCTGGTTAGCACTTCCATTGGATGAAATACTTACTTTAACTTACATCATTTATGGAATTGCACTACTCCGCTTTTCGTCAACAGAAGCCGCACTGATTAATGTCTCGCTAGGAAATTGGGAAGGAGTAAAAAAAGCAGAGAGTATTGCTGGGTGGGTACTGATATTTTCTGCATTTGTAGATACATTCATGTCGTTGGATTTAACTTTTAACCAAGGCGAACTGTCACTCTACATACTTACTGCTGCACATTTAGTTCTTTTGCCCGTGCTATCGATAGCTGTCGTCGTGACAGGTATTAATACTCCTATAACGAATGGGGAAAAGTCCAAAGAAATGAATGGCGCTAATGATGAGCCACTAAGTTCTGCATTAATGACCAGTGAACGGGCTGAAGAAATCACTTCTATGTTAGATAGCAAGATTTGCCAAGACTCTCTTTACCTAGACCCTGAACTCACTCTTTCGAAATTGACACGAAAGTTAGGTATACCAGCAAAACAAATTTCTATCGCAGTCAATCAAGTTCATAAAAAGAATATTTCTAAACTCATCAATAAGTATCGTATAGACCATGCCAAACATGCTTTGATTACGTCGCAAGACACTATTACTCAAGTATTCATGAATTCTGGTTTTCAGACTAAATCTAATTTTAATCGGGAGTTTTCAACAATGACTGGAATGACACCAAGTGAATACCGGAAAAGCAAAGAGAAACACAATAAGTAAACTTGGCGCCAAGTACCAGTAAGCGTCTTCTTACCCCTTTTTTGTAAGTCTAAACGTTAAGTTCTGCACATCTAATCAAGGGACACCGCGCTACTTCACTTTCACTCGGTAAAGCGGATTTACGGACTTATCAACAAAATACGACCAGATATGATCATAAACTGCATGCTGATTAGGAAACGGCGCTAGCACTTTAGCTTCCTCTAAACTACACCAGCGGTACTCGGTATGCTCATGGTTCAGTTCAACCGCCTGATTGGGCGGGCATAACACGGCAAACACTGGGATTAGTTGAATCACATTGACGTCCGCCTCGTAGAACTGTTCTAAGAACTGCGCATTATACAGAACTTCCACTGCGATTTTGGTTTCTTCTTCAAACTCACGAACAATGGCCTGACAGCCAGTCTCACCCACTTCGATTGAACCAGCAACATGGCACCAAAAACCGCCCTTCACACGCTTCATTAATAGCATTTTCGTTTGGCCGTTGATTTCAGAAAAAGCGACACCTGCCACGATGGAAGTATTTAGTGGGATCATAACGTTACCTTAGTTACACAAGACATCGGTAAGGCTACCACCCTTCGTTTATTAAGTTGTCTTCTATAATAAAAAACGAGAAGTCACTCATCCACTTATGAAGCTCAAACCGTCACTCGAAAACTTGGAGTGACGCATCACAACAGTGGTATCCAATAATTGAACCATTTCTTATTTGTGGCGCTTTTCGATAAAGAGTAGAATCGCCGCCTTGTACCGTGTTGAAGGCTTTCTAGTAATACACGGTAGACTCACTACCCATTACACGACGATATAAGTATTAAGACGACAATATGCACTCACCAAATCCAACGCACGCCTCAGAAAAAAGCCACAACCCTGAGCATTGCTTCACTCGCTTTCAACAGCCGATCGAGTCATATTCGTTGCCTGAGCGTTTCACGTTCCCATTCTATTACGAACCACACCCACTGTGTGAAATCGCCTCTCACCAACTTCAACAATATTTAGAAACACAAACCGATTGGCAACATGATTTCGGGCTAGATTCTGACGTGGGTCGCGGTAAAATGTTTGGTGTATTGTTGGTGAAAAGCCCAGAAGGTGAGCTTGGTTATTTCTCTGCATTTTCTGGTAAAGTCGCCGACCAAAACCTACTGCCCCATTTTGTACCGCCCGTATTCGACATGTTGAGCAGCGACAGCTTTTTCCATCAAGACACGGCCGACATGATGGCTGTGAATGCGAAATTTAAAGCGCTGCAAGTCAATACTGAATATCTCGAATTGTGTGAGCAGTTAGCACAACAGAAAGCACAGGCAGAACAAGAGATCGAAGCGCAACGCTTGCTGATTATTGAAGGCCGAAAAACACGTAAAGAGCAACGTGAACAAGGCAAAGAAAACCTTGATGAGCAAGCTTTCGAAGAGCTAAATAACGAGCTAAACAAAGCCAGTGTTGCCGACAAGAATCAGCAGAAGTATCTTAAGCTCAACTGGGAACAAACTCTGAATGAGCTTCAAGGCAAAGTTGACGTGTTTACGACTCAATTAGCAGAGCTCAAAGAGCAAAGAGCACACCTTTCTCATCAGCTTCAACACAAGTTGTTTTCACAATACGCTTTCCAAAATGCGGAAGGCAATGTCGAAGATCTAAACCAAATCTTTGAAAACACGCCGAACAAGATTCCACCTGCAGGCTCTGGTGAATGCGCTGCGCCAAAACTTCTGCAATATGCATATCTGAATGGCTATACGCCACTGGCACTGGCTGAATTCTGGTGGGGTCGCTCACCAAAATCAGAAATCCGCAAACACAAAAAATACTATGCTTCTTGCCAAAGCAAATGTGTACCGATTTTAGGCCACATGATGAAAGGTCTAGAAGTCGACCCAAACCCATTGCTAGAAAACCCAGCAGAAGGCAAAGACCTCGATATCTTGTTCCAAGACGACCACATCGTTGTGGTACACAAACCAGCCGGTTTCCTATCTGTACCGGGCAAAACCATCAAAGATTCGGCTTATACTCGCGTTCAAGAAATGCATCCCGATGTTGAAGGCCCATTTGTGATTCACCGTTTGGACATGGCGACCTCTGGTATTCTGATATTTGCCCTCACTCGACGTGCGAACAAAAGCTTGCAGAAGCAGTTCATTACTCGTGAAGTCGAGAAGCGATATGTAGCAATGATTGAAGGCGTTCTGGCAGAAGATGAAGGTTATGTTCGCTTGCCATTGCGCGGCGATTTGTACGATCGTCCTCGTCAGATTGTCTGCTTCGAGCACGGCAAGCCAGCTGAAACCAAATGGGAAGTGATTGAGCGAAACCAAGACACAACCAAGGTTTATCTGCACCCGAAAACTGGCCGTACACACCAATTACGCGTTCACTGTTCACACGAAGAAGGGCTTAACATGCCTATCGTTGGTGACGGCTTGTATGGCAACAAAGCTGACCGATTGCACTTACACGCTGAAAGGCTTGCGCTACATCACCCAGTCACCAAAGAGTGGATGGAGTTCCAGTTCGACGCTGAGTTCTAAGGGTTCTTGTTAATATCAAACTTTAATTAGGGGAGCCACGCCGTTTGTGGCTCTCCTTCTCACGCTCTCCACCATTCTCACGCCCTTATTTCTTCTACCTCTTTAGGATATATCTCCACGCTTATTGCACTACATCAAGATTCACTTTGTTGTGATGAGTAGGATGCCCCTCTTCTTCTTTCCTTGAGGCCTTTGATATGTCATCAGCTGCTTTGAATCTACAATCCAATACACAAGCCCCTTCAGTGATCGCACCTCAAGCACTAAGCTTGAAACCACTCACCAACAAGAAGCCAGACTTAAACTCGGCGATGTTGAATCTCATCGAAGAAGTGAAAAACGAACTCCCTCTTTACGAGTCAGAGACGTTCATTTGTGGGCCAAAAGGAAATTGCTCCGGTTGCTCTAAGAAATTATTGGAGATGGTCGACAGTGAGTTGATGTACTGGGAACACAGTATTTCAATCGGACAAGGGCCAAACTTCGAAGAACTGCGTCGTTTTGGTAAACTATGCAGCAGCGTAAGGCGCGGCTTAGAACGCAATGGCTTGGTAGAAAAGCGTTCGAGAGGTAAGTAACACCGTTCTCGTTGGAGGTAATCCAGCACGGCTATATTGAGAGTCATACAAAAAGCCACTCATATCGCTATGAATGGCTTTGCCTTTGCTAAGCTATATTTAGCTCTACATCAGTTACCTAAAAGAGATCAGTACTTAACTTGGTAATTCAAAGTATAAGTACGACCACGGCCTTTGTAATCGTAAGCTGCAGCATCGTAGTGAGACGAGTATACAATTTGTGCGCGCTGACCCCAGATCGTTGTGTAGTCTTCGTTAAGTAAGTTTTGGATACCAAAACCTAAGCTACCGACAGGTAATTGGTAAGAGCCCACAAGATCAAACACAGTGTAACCATCCAGTTTGTTTTGAGAGTCATCTTCGTAATCAAACATAGTTTGGCTTTGAAGTTTAAGCGCGAGCTCTGAATCATACCAACCAGCCCATGCTGTTGCTTTTGACGTGCTCGCTTCTCCAGCGGTCATATCTTTCCAACCATCGTCGCCTTTCACTTCTGAAACAACGTAGTGACCTGAAGCTCCCAGTTGAACGTTGTCATGTACCCAGTAAGACGCCATCGCTTCTAAACCGTAAACACGCTTTTTATCATCCAACTCTTCAATAAGCAGTGTCTGCTTGTTGTACTTAACCGCTTTATCCGAGTGAGAGTAATACGCTGCAGTTTGAAGATTCAAATCACCGTTATCTAAGCGATAACCAAGTTCAACACTATTGGTTTTAATGCCCGACATTTTTGAGTTGTTAACATTAATACTGTCGTTTAATTGCCAGTTATCACCAACCAACGTGTAGTCACCTTGGCCGTAGTATTTCGCAGGATCCGCAAGGTCAAAACCTTGAGAGAAGTTAGTCCAGATTTGAGACTCATCATTGAGATGATAGATCGTACCCAAGTTAAACAACCCAACACTGTAGTTCGTTTCACCACCCGGTACTGAGTCGGCTGATGTTCCATTGCCTTTAGCTATCTGACCCTGTTGCTTATATCCAACAAAATCGTCAATCTTATTGACCATATATTGATAACGGAAACCACCTTCGACACTCCAAGCATCAGTGATCGAATACCCGGCTTGCACAAAGCCCGCTACAGAACCAACCTCAACGCTAGGGTAACGACCTATTTCAGCGTAAGTTTGGTTAACTAGATTACCAGAATTATTGGCAATCGTTGGATCATAAAGTGCTTGGTTGCTCTCTAAGGTATCTTGATAAGCATCAATACCATAAACGATGTTAAACTTGTTAAAACTCTTCGCTAAGGCTGTTTTTAAAGAGAAAACATCCGTTATTTGTTGACCTGAAGATTGATAATAAGGCGTGTAGGTCTGATCTTCTTTACGGTAAGACGCTTCAGCAATAAGTTGATGCCCTAAGAACTGGTCATCAACGTAAGACGCACTTAACATCATACGCTCAGTGCCATGTTCACGGTCAGAATAAAAACCTTTTCTCACGTCCACAAATTTATTGTTAACGATGTAAAGTCCGTAAGGTGAATCTTGTTGGCTGTCGTAGTATTGAGCTAACAAGTTCAGCTTCTTCGTCTCAGAGATATTCACACCAACTGTCGTCAAAAAATCAACCGTTTGGTTAAACTGTAACGAACCCTGAGAAATATCAGGCGTTACGATGTCGCCGTCAGCATCAAAGAAACCCTGGGTTTCGGTATAAACCACAGATGCACGAGCAGTAACCTTATCGTTACCACCAGAAATTGATTGACCCACTTTGTAATCAAAGTCTTCACCTGAATTAAAGCCTGATGAACCTCCCACATACGATTCAAACTCTAGCGCTTCACCATCCGCTTTTTTGGTGATGATGTTGATTACACCACCAGACGCACCCGCACCATAGATCGAAGTGGCACCCGACAACACTTCAATACGATCAATGTTAAACGGGTCGATCGAATCTAAGTGACGACTGATTGGACGTGAAGATTGTAAAGATACACCATCAATCATCACGAGCATCTTACGTCCACGTAAGTTCTGACCATAGTTAGTACGAGCACCACTGCTAACGTCTAACGACGGGATAGTTGCCGAGAGAATCTCGCCAAGTGACTTACCACCACGAAACTCCTGCTCAATTTGCGCCGAATCGATATACCAAACAGTGCCGGGGATATCACTGATCGCTTTAGGAGTTCGACTTGAAACAACGACCATTTTTTCTTCAGTTGTTGTTTGTTGAGCTTGGGCTGGGAATATTGTGCTTGCAGCGGCAACCGCTAAAGCAACAGTCGATAGTGGAAAACTTCCTTTTTTAACGTTCATTTCATTCTCTATTTTTATTGAGAGAAGGATCCAAAAACCATCAAGGCTTATGTGATGTCCTTCATTATTACTTTGCTAAATAAACCAATGTCATCATCCCCCATCAGGTGGTTCATACATGGCTTAAATTCTTAACTCAATGGCTTAAGCAGACAAGGCAATACCAATTGTCCAAAACAGCAAAGCCATTACGTATCAAATGCACTATTTAATAGTGCTCAATTCGGACAATGTGGAAGGGCTCGGTCGATCAGGTCTTCAATAGATAAAGCGTGATACGCGTCTTCTGTAAGGAGCAATGCAGGTAGGTCATACTCATGACTGCCAAGTTCAGAGTGATAACTTAGAGGGATTTGAATCACTCTATTTTCTGATAAGGACAACTGGAAAATGTACCGGCCTTCAGAACGTTGAATTTGAATGAACTGACTTTCGCGGGCGAGAGAGTTGAGAAAACAAGCAATGGACGGGTCATTACCTCGGACCTGTTTGTTTGAATTCTCGAGATTGAGCCGATCGTTTTTACGATTCATATTATTTCTCGAACTATTATTACCAAACCAATACAGAGAATGCTAATTATTATCATTTGCATAATCAACCAATTTTTTAATAATTGACAAAAATAAATAACAAATCTACAAATATTAATTTTATCAATAATATACCGACAAATAAAAAGGCCAGAGCACTCGAATTTTCGGTACTCTGGCCTCTATAATCACGTACAGATCGACTGCAAATATCGCATTAATTCCTGCTAAAACTGAAGGGTTATCTTATTAACGCCTCATTAAATACAGGAAGTACCCCCCACCTATTAATGAAGCCAATAGACCAGCAGGGAATTGCCAAGGGAACCACAAAGTTCGACCTAACCAATCGGCAATGACCATAACAATTCCCCCCAATAATGCAGCGGTCAACATTTGTGGCACGGCCCGATATTGGTGCAGAGAGCGGGCCATATGCGGTGCAAGCAGGCCAATAAAACTCAATGGCCCTATTACGATGGTACACAACGTCGTTAACGCCGCGACCAAAAGAAGTAAGACTAAACGTACCGTGGTGGCGCTCACACCGATGCTATTAGCCGTTACCTCCCCTAAACTGATGATCTCTATCCAACGATTGAGTGCTAATGCAAAAGCTCCGACTAAACCAACGCCAGTCAATAGCAAGACGATATCTTGAGTAACCACCAGATAAGTTGAACCCGATAGCCACGTAAGGAGTGCCGTTGCATTTTCATTCCCGGAACTCATTGCAATACGTAGCAAGGCATCAAGCCCTGCGCTCAATGCAATGCCAGTGAGTAAAGTTTGTGCGGGAGCAAAGTTGTGTTTTCGTCCCACCAACCACACTAATACTGTCACCGATACAGCACCTAGAGTCCCAAGAGCCATTTGTTGTTCTCGTTCAATCGCTATCCCCGTTAAAGTCCCGAGTACTAGCGCAAGAGCCGCACCAGAGCTGATCCCCAATACTTCGGGACTTGCCATTGGATTGTTTGAGATTCGTTGAATAATAGTGCCCGCAACAGCCAGTCCTATCCCTGCAATTAACGCAACCAATACCCGTGGCGCACGCAGTCGCAATAAGGATTGATTGAAACTCAATGTCCAACCAAACTGATCTCGCCCGACAACAACAGCGAGTAAAGCAGCGATTAACAACACGCCAAACATGATCACAATGATCTTTTTCGTATTTACGTGCTTATAGCGTTCCGTCTGCTCACTACGTGCTTTTAATTCCGAAGGTAACTTGGCCCTTTGTAGTAACCAAAGCAAAAATGGCGCCCCAATCAATGCAGTCATGGCACCGGTAGGAAGCAGCTCTCCCCCAACGCCTGAAAAAGGCTGAATAACTAAATCAACAATCAATAGCATTAGGCTACCGATCCACCCACTCACCACAATCTGATGCCTTAACGATCTCGCACCAAGCATCCTCGCTATGGCGGGAGCAACGATGCCAACAAACCCAATGAGTCCTACTTCACTGACTACCGCAGCGGTGATAAAAATAGCCAAAGACAAACACAACAGCTTGACGTGTTTAATGTTAATACCAAGCGAGGTCGCAACATTATCGCCAAACTGCAGCGCAGACAGTGGTCGATGAAGAAGTAATAACAAGAAGGTTGGAAAGGAAATCAAAGGAATCAGTGTCTGAACACTCGACCAATCATTTTGATTAAGTACACCGGATCCCCACACAAAAATACTGGTGAGTCTTTGTTCATTGAGCATCAGTAACATGGTATTCACTGATCCCAAGAACAAACTCACCACCATGCCTGCCAACACTAAGTGTAAAGGTGAGAAACCTCTGGCAGCACTAAGAGAAAAAACCAGCGCCGTCGCTAAACAGCCACCAATAAAGGCAGGAATGAATGCTGGTATGGCTAAGCCAACAGGCAGAAACAGTATTCCGAGAACCATGCCTAATTCTGCTCCCGCCGCAACCCCTAATGTAGTAGGTGATGCGATAGGGTTTCGCAGCACAAACTGCATCACAGAACCCGCAACAGCAAGACCAAAACCACATGCTAATGCGACCACTAGTCTAGGAAGGTAAGTTAGCCGGGTAATCAAGTGCTGATAATTCGACGCATCAAAGTGAAATAACGTATCCCAAATCAGTTCAACACCTTTAGAGTATGGTGCAGTCACTTGCAGTAACATACCGATCACTATGATTACCGAAAGGAGCAACATCGTCACTTTCCAATTAACGCGCTCCACAGACCGATTAGGAAGCTTAATGGCGGTATTTGTCATTGTTTATTCATGCTATCGCTAATATGGAAACTAAAACGTTGCGCAGCAATAAGCCCGCCGAACGTCCAAATCGCAGGGAGTTCATGAACAGAATCGGTGCGCGTGAACTCCATGACTTGCCAAAGGGGTGAGCGAGATAGCTGTATTAATTCTTGTTCCTTAAGAGGTCCAAGCAACATGACATTGGTATGCTGGTGCTCTGCTAACTTCTCAGTTCCTACCGTAGAGAACCCCCAAAGATTCGTTTGCGCTTGCCAGTCATTACGCAACCCCATCGCATCAAGCGTTGATTGTGCAAGCGAACCCTGTCCATGAACCCGCAGGGTTTTGTCGTTAATAAATCGAGCAAAAATAAAAGGCTTACTTCCCTTGTTCGCGGCTCGTACTTTCGCTCCGTTCTCTGCCAATACACGTTTAGTCTGTTGAATCACTTTCTTTGCTTGTCGCTCTTTGCCGAACAACTTACCTAAAGACACCGTCACGGATTCTGCCGACTCAAGAGGTTGTTTATCTTCGCTATAAACGCTGAAAACCACGACAGGAGCAATTTGATTGAGCCGCTCGTAAGCTGCCGCCATGTGTTTACTGATCAAGATGACATCAGGCTTTAACGTAGTAAGCAGCTCTAAATTAGGCTCACGCCGAGAACCTACGTTGGTGGCATTTGAGTTCAGAACTGGCTCCACGACCCACTGCTTATAACCATCAATATCCGCCACGCCTTCAAGCTCAACCCCCAAACTCAAGACGGTCTCTGTTAATGCCCAATCTAAAGCGACCACTTTTTCAGGGATGGAATCAAAAGAGGCAACACCCATTTCATGTTTAAGGTCCATAGCATTAGTAGCAAACGCTAGAAACATAGAAAACATCATCACAAACTGTTTCACAACCGAATCCTATTTATTTTAATTAAGGGATATAACTGATTTGTTGACCCGTTTCTGGGTGCTGGAATAAGGCGAGATCAATTCCATAGATCTGCATTAACGTCTTGCGGGTCATAAATTCTTGAGGAACCCCTGAGGCTATAATCTTACCGGAAGAAAGCGCAATCAGGTGGTCACTGAATTTAGCCGCCATATTGACGTCGTGTAAAACCATGATAACCGTCAGGCCAATAGTACGGTTGAGATCGCGGATAAGAGATAGCAACTCATGTTGGTGGGCAATATCTAGTGCAGACGTCGGCTCGTCGAGCAAAATACATTGGCTTTGTTGAGCCAATAGCATCGCTATCCAAGCGCGTTGTCTTTCACCACCAGATAAGGTCGCCACAAATCGATCTCGGAAGGCATTTAATCCAACTCTATCAATAGCATCATCCACAATCGCATAGTCTTTTTTGCTGTAGCGACCAAAGGCGCCTTTCCACGGGTAACGGCCAAAACAAACTAATTCTCGAACAGTGACGCCGTCAGTAATTGGTGGATGTTGAGGCAAGTAAGCCACTTGATGAGCAAATTCAAGATGATTGAACCGAGAGACTGGTGTACCTCTCAAGAGAACTTGTCCTTGAGTAGGAACATTTTGGCGGCTCAACAATTTCATCAGCGTCGACTTACCACAGCCATTGTGCCCTAGCAGCGTAGTGATTTGACCGGGTTCAAAAGTTAAGCTCGTGGCGGAAAGAATAGGGTTGCCGTCGATTTCAAACGACGCATCGACAAGTCGGTACATAATTAAATACGCAGTTGTGTTATTAGCTACAGGCCGTTAATCTTATCACAACAAAATAACAATGATAATTATTATCACAATGAACAGTTTTATCATTAACAATGCTATTCATTGTCGTCCTCACCATCGCCACAAGTACCTCAAGATATGTCAGGAACAAATAGCAAACGCGTTCAATTAGCCACTATAAGTTTGGCCGCAGCTCTCATGGGCATTGGGCAAAATGGATTGTTGGTCTCGCTACCATTCTTGGTAGAACAATCCGCATTTGGGCTGTCAACATGGTCTATTTTGATAGCCACTGGTAGCTTTCTATTTTTGCCATCCGCTCCTTTCTGGGGGAGGTACAGTGATAAACACGGGCCTAAAAAAGTAGTTATTCAGGCTCTGATTGGCATGGCGATTAGCTTCTCATTTTTGGCTTTATTTGCGATTTTGAGTAAAGGTGAGGATTCTTACATACCGTTCTATTTCACTGGGCTACTATTGGCTCGCATTATCTACGGCTGCACTGTTTCAGGAATGGTGCCAGCAAGCCAACATTGGGCTATTATCTTATGCGGTAAGGAAAACCGACTTCAAGCCATCACATCGGTCAGCATAGGGTTAAGCGCAGGCCGCTTAGTCGGACCACTTATCTCAATATTGGCATTAAAGTTATCCCCTTTTGCGCCATTGATGATCATGGTTACGCTTCCTTGTATCGCTCTGATGGGAGCTATAAATCTTCCGATTCCAAACCAACCTCAACAGGAAACCAACAACAAAAGCCCACAGCCCTGGTTACCCAATCCAACGCTATATCCATACCTAATGAGTGGATTATTCTTGTGTGCTGCCATTGCTTTACTTCAATATAGCTTCTCGCCTTTACTTTCTTCAATAACTGATTGGTCCACCAGCCAGATCAGTGACGGCATAGGAGCATTGCTGACCATCAGTGCTGCGTGCACGTTCGGTACTCAACTATTGGTAATCAAAAAGAAAAAACTCACACCACGTATCATGTATCAACTTGGTGCGTTTGCTATGGTGATGGGGTTTGCTCTATTTCTCGTGACGAATATTTGGGTACTTTGCATTGCAATGGCAGTAGTCGCGAGCGGGGCCGCTTTATTGGTTCCAGCTTATACCTCTGCCGCAACAGAACAACAAAATGATGCTCCCGGTGCGGTTGCAGGTTACCTCTCAATGGCACACACGATAGGCTATGGAGTGGCATCATTACTTGCCTTCATGGCAACCCTTTCACCCACTTATCCGATCTATTTGTGCATATTGTTTTCGGCCACGATACTCATTATCGCTTACTCTGTATCGAGGTACCGTAACACTGAGGCGGTAGAATCACCTTAGCGTTTATTGTCCGGATGCCTTGGACAATCGCGACACAATTTACGCCCTTGGCATTTATAAACTAAGCAGCAGCTGGTTCGAACCAAAACAAGCTTTTTCTCATGTTCATGATAATGAATCGAATGGATAAGTTTTTCTGGCAAAGCACAGGCATTTAGCCACAAACGAGCCTGTTCAAGTAAGTACGCTTCAGGTAATTCAGGAGCGTATTGACTCAGTTTCACCAAACACCCAAGAATCCCATCGGCAAACAGATGATTGGTGAATCCAGGGCGAATCCGCGTCCACTTACTCATTTCCTCCCGAAAATAATCAAATAGTGACACTAGCTCTTGGCCTGCACGTGTAACCAACTCATCCTCTGAACCCGTGACATAAGCGGTTGAAGGGAATTGATAGCCGCCAATAAAATTAGGGTGTACCTGCTGAGCCATTGAGGATAATTCAGGTAAACCGCGGCAAGAGTAAATAGAGATAAATGCAACGTAAATAGGCTGCCAGCAAAGCAGTGTCCAGGTTCGAGTCAACCAGTATGCAGCCCCTGCTTCTGGGTGTTCATTCTTAAGGTTTTCATAAAGCTCGCGCAGAGTATCTGAGCTAGGTATCTCTTTATGAATAAGCTTATGAGCGAGGTTAGCTTCAGCTTCAGGTAGAGGAGTGATTTGACCATCTAAATAGGGAGTCACCTGTTTGGCGTGTTCAAAAAGGTGTTCAAAGAAAATAGGGTCGTTCATTTTATCCGGCTATCCGTAACTACATCAGCCCGCTACCATAAATAAAGTAAAGCATTATTGCAATTAGTTCTCATTAAGATTTGAATGCAGACAGACAACAAACATAATATATCGACAAAAAGACTCCCGAGGGAGCCTTTTAACGAAATCAATAATGACTATGCTTGAGCAACTTGGCGAGCCGAGTGTTTAATAAACACAGTAACCACAGCCACGATTGCAAGTGCAAAACAGTAGTATGAGTGCGTGATAATATCTAAAGGCGATAAGTTAAACACCGAACCGAGCAATAGCACTTGTGCACCATAAGGCAACACACCTTGAATCACACAGGAGAAGATATCCAACAAGCTTGCAGAGCGACGCGGAGACACATTGTTCTCTTCCGCCAGTTGGCGAGCCACACTACCAGAAACAATGATCGCTACCGTGTTGTTTGCAGTACATAGGTTCACCATAGATACCAAACCAGCAATGCCTAACTCACTCGCACGGCCATTCGCTTGCTTAGAGTGTGAAGAACCAAACGCACGAATCACACCACTGACTAAGTTAGTCAGGAACGCCAACCCACCTTGGCGACGCATTAGCTCACTCAAACCACCAATCAGCATCGACAGTAAGAAGATCTCCTGCATATTGCCGAAGCCTGCATAGATATCTTGAGCGTAATCCGTCATACCGTAGTTCTCAACAGAACCTAGGCTCACGCCACCCGCCAGTAAGATACCAATCGTTAGCACGACAAAAACATTCATGCCCGATACCGCAAGAATTAAGATAGTGATGTAAGGCAACACTTTCAGCCACTCGATTGGACCTGTTTCAGGAACCTGGGTTGCCGTGCTATTGAAAGCAAAGATAACAATCGCGATAAGAGCAGCAGGCAGTGCAATACGGATATTCTCTTTAAACTTATCTCTCATCTCACAACCTTGTGAACGTGTCGCAGCAATTGTGGTATCAGAGATGATAGACAGGTTGTCACCAAACATCGCGCCACTCAAAACAACGCCGGCAGTCAGTGGAATGCTCATGCCTGCTGAATCTGCAATGCCTAACGCCACCGGTGCAACGGCAGCAATGGTCCCCATCGACGTACCCATTGCTGTCGCGATGAAAGCTGAAATCAGGAAGATACCTGGCAGAATCATGCTCGTAGGAATAGCCGATAGACCAAGGTTTACCGTCGCATCGACGCCACCAGAAGCTTTAGCCACAGCCGCAAAAGCCCCCGCCAATAGGTAGATCATGCACATTGCGATAATGTCTTTGTGGCCTACTCCACCTAAGAATTGTTCGATAGCACGGTTCAATTTATCTTTGCTTAGCAACAACGCCAGCATCACAGCAGGCAAAGCCGCAATCGGAGCTGGAAGCTGATAGAAAGCAAAATCGACGCCTTGCAGTGACAAGTACGTACCTACGCCAATAAACAGCGCTAGGAACACAATCAGAGGGATAAGCGCAACTGCAGAAGGGGCAATGACAGCATTAGAATTTTTTGAATTGGACATGGAACATCAACGCAATAAAACAAGAAGAGGAGCAGACTAATGTCACACTTAGAGCTTGTCAACGTCTAGACGTCTAAATGTCTAATTCAATGTAAAGTAATAAGCACATTATTGAACATCACATAATAAAAAGGTTCATCGCGGATTAGCGGGAACTAAAAACAAGCGGTGACTGACCCGTAAACAGCCTCAAAAAACAGATCATGCAGTGAACTTTAACGCTGACGCTTAAGCATCATTAGTATTCGCCAGTATCGAATGTTGTAAGATAGCCTAGAGCGCTAGACAACGAAACAATAGTAAGTATTCAAACGCTAATTTTTAAATACTCACGTTCTAAAGCCACCGCTTATCGAGTTCAGTTCTCAATTCAAATGTTGCCATCAGTACCTGTCACTAATCGGCTGACCATACGTTTTTGAATTCTGGCCATCCCCAGTTAGTGATAGCGACATTTTTCAAAATCCCTTGGAAACGCACAGTTTGCAAGTGATGAAACATTGGCACCAACCAATAATCAGAAATCAACGTGGACGCGATAGGTTCCAACTCTGCTAAGTAGTCAGGCAGTTCAACGGAGGCTTTGTGGTGATCCAAACGCTGTTTCAGCCAGTTGCTGTTCGTCCCACCTAGTGCGGAATGCAACACGGGATCATTCATCAACCACGAGAACAATGAAGAAGGTGTGTTGTCATCTAAGTTCAAATTACACAACACCAAATCCTCCTTTAGCTCGCCACTCTGGGACAGCTGAGCCAATTCTCTAAAACTGTAGGTATTCACCTCAACATCAACGCCGTATCTTTTTAGTATATCTGATACGCAAATAGCACATCGGTATAACGCATAGTAGTCGTAAACCGCGATAGTCATCTTTTGAGGAAGTTGAGCTTCCTTTGATGGCGTTCGATATAACCTTTGCCAACTTGGCAGTATATTTTGAGCCAAAGATACACTAAACAACCCTTGATTCTGTTCTAATTGAGACAAAATAGCTTGTGGGTTGGCGATCCCTGAGAGGTACTTACGCTGCTCATTATTGAGTGGCTTAACTGCTGAATTCTGATTAAATAGGATAAATAAACACCCGTCCTCGACTCGGCTACGAAGGCCGTCACTCTCTGCAGACACCAGTTCCGTATCGCTTTTCCCCAATTGATGAAAACAGGACGAGTCTTGATAAGGCGAAACCTGCATTTGGCTATCATCAAAGCGAGCGCTCCCCGTCATCGATTCTTCAAATTGCCAAATGGTGACCTCATCGGTTAACGATCGGCAGCCATAGTAATGTTCGAATGCAGCTAGTTTTAGACGCTCGTTATTACTTTCCACCACTTTGAAAGGGCCAGTTCCAATCACGGCATGAGACATAGATCCTAATGGCGTCGGTTTACGGGCGACTTGAGCTGCTGGTTGAATCGAATACTTAACGCCAGCAAGCAAACCTGCAAACCCAGTGTCTGCTTTAGTTAACTGAAAGCTGATTCTCAATGGTTGATCGCTGTATACAGAAGCCACATGAGCTAACTCTGTCTGATAAAAAGGTAAGGTTTGTAGGGCAGAAAACAAAGACACAAGTTGCTTCGCATCGACTGGGTGTCCATCGTGAAAGCTAAGGCCAGGGCGTAAATAAAAGGTCCAAGTTAATTTTTCAGAATCGTACACCCAATGATGAGCCAACTCAGGCTTTAACTCGCCTTTGCCATTACAAGTGACGAGGCAGCTAAATACTTGCCTGATCAAAAATCGTTCACTACTGCGATGAATATGATGTGGGAACAAATCCTCAAACTTACGTTTGTAAGTCAATTGAACATGCAGTAGCCCTTCGCGCATCGTTGCACCAGATGTTTTTTGGAGTAGAGACCCAAATATTGCACGGTCATTTTCCAAAATAGAAAGTGCTTTTTCGTATTTGCCTTGCTCTATCAGTTTACTGGCAACATGTTGAGTCAGCTCTTGATTGCTAAAACACAAGGTCAGGTTAGATCGTTGATTCCTGCCGACTTTTGGCTCCCACACCACCCATTCGGCTTGATGCATCTTGCCGAGCAAGGTTCGAGCGTGACGCAAACTGGTAAACAGCTTGTCTGCGACCTCCGTTAAGGTCACCGAATGTGAGAGGTTAGGCTCAAACGAATTCAGCCTTGTGTAGTAACGCATCATGTTTAGATCAGACAAATAATGAACCTTTTTATAAACAACCCTTCCTGATTAAGCCCATTATAAAACACATTAGCCCAAAAGTAGTGATAAAAGACTAAAATAGGAACAGCTATTAAAAAACCTGTCTGTTTATTAGTTCCTATTAAATAACCATAATTAATAAGTCAGCAAGGAACTCCGTGTTCCCGCCAAAGCCTAATACAAGAGAAGTAATCACCATGAGAAAATACTATCTTAATAAGCTAAAAAATACGTCTAGCAAGCTCGAGAGAGAAGCACTGAGAACACTTATAGAGCTATGTAACTGGCGTTATTAGTACACATTTAGCACCGAGTTTACGCGAGTTGAGTACCACTTAATATGCTCCACCCCCAACATGAGTTAGGTCTCAACTCGCTTTTTCCTTCCAAATACCTTTTCAATCCCGCCGTACCAGTAACTCATTCGTTCGATAAACTTACGTTGTCGACTCGACAAATTTAATTCATTTTCTTAGTTAAACGAAAAGCCTTAAGGTTCGCTCCAAAGTAAGCAAGGAGCCTCAGAAAAACTGAAAGCTCAGAGAACAACTCATTTATTTGCAGTTACCAATCAGGTATTAACTAAGGAAACGCCATGCGTATCGCCATTCTTTCTCGCAATGAAAACCTATACTCTACTTCTCGCTTAAAAGCGGCAGGAGAAGCTCGTGGTCACCATGTTGATGTTATCGACACGCTGCACTGTGATATAGATATTGCGAGTAACAATCCGAAGATTCGCTACATGGGTGAAGAGCTACCTCAATACGATGCTGTTATTCCACGTATTGGCGCTTCCATTACCTTTTACGGCACTGCTGTTGTGCGCCAATTCGAAATGATGGGCACTTTTTGTATCAATGAGTCAGTAGCAATCAGTCGTTCTCGCGACAAACTGCGCTCACTACAACTGTTGTCTCGTAAAGGTATTGGCTTACCAAAAACAGGTTTCGCTAGCCGCCCAGACAAGATTCAAGACTTGATCAAAAACGTAGGTGGCGCGCCACTGGTTATCAAGCTTCTTGAAGGCACTCAAGGTATCGGCGTTGTACTAGCAGAAACAAACAAAGCAGCAGAAAGCGTTATTGAAGCGTTCATGGGCCTAAAAGCGAACATCTTGGTTCAAGAGTTCATTGAAGAAGCAAATGGCGCAGACATCCGTTGTTTTGTTGTTGGTAACAAAGTAATTGCAGCAATGAAACGTCAAGCTGGTAAAGGGGAATTCCGCTCTAACCTGCACCGTGGTGGCACAGCTCAACTGGTAAAACTCACCAAAGAAGAGCGTGCAACAGCAATTAATGCAGCTAAAATCATGGGATTAAACCTATGTGGTGTCGATATTCTACAATCTAAAAATGGCCCTGTAGTAATGGAAGTTAACTCCTCCCCAGGTTTAGAAGGTATTGAGAAAGCGACTGGAAAAGATGTTGCTGACATGATTTTTGACTTTGTCGAAAAAAATGCTAAGCCCAATGCAAACCGCACTCGCGGCAAAGGCTAATTGAAAAGGTTAACTATTAAAAAATCGCTTTAACCGCGATAATAACTAAATGAGCCGTAAACCAATGATTGGAAAAAACATGAATCAGAAAATGATCATAGGGAACACTGAAGCAATTTGCTTACCGGAGTTAGGGATAACTGGATTACATACGCGTGTAGATACAGGGGCTAAAACCTCTTCGCTACATGTGGATAACCTGCTCTGCAGTGAAACTGACGGTGAAAGCTACGTTGAATTTGATTTACACCCAGACATCTATCACCTTGAAGAAATAGTTCGCTGCAAAACCAAATTAAAAGCAAGTAAGCGAATCAAGTCATCAAACGGTGAAGTAGAAACTCGCTGTGTCATTGAAACTATGCTTAAAATAGGTGATCAACAGTGGCTTATCGATATCACGCTAAGCAACCGTCAAGACATGACCTACATGATGCTTCTTGGTCGTCAAGGAATGAGCGACAAAGTGATTGTTGACCCAGCAGGTGAATTCCTACTGACTCGCTAATCCAAATCATCGTAACCGAACCACAGGTTATAACAAAATAAGGCCCGTCTCGTAACGGGCATTTTTGTTTACCTATTTATGTCCTACCTTTCTACAGTCAGTACTTTCGGTGTTGCGGTTTTCCACTTATTTCTAAGACTTACCATTATACTGAAAACCAAATCGCCAAATAGATAACAGTAAATTCTTCATTTTAATTTTCGTTACACGCCAATGAGTCACCGGTCTTCTTGGGGCACTCGTTAGCAAGTGTTCAAAGGCTGTCTGACTAAAATCCACCAGTCCTCCATGCGCCACCAGCAAAGTATCAACCTGCATGTCATAAATACGAGATACCGACTCTCGGTACTTGTTAGGATGAAAGATGGGAAACGGCGGAATCAGTTTCTTTTTAACCTCCACCATTAAATCAGCCACATAAGCGACGCTATGCGAAGGACAATAAACGGACAGGTCTCTGTCGGTATGTCCTGGCGTTTCCAATACAAGCCAATCATCAAAGCCTGGAATCGTATCACCGTCCGAAAGTTTGTAGTCAGGCTTGAGCTTCCTTGAATACCACAGATTTGCTCTAGGCTTACCAAGCCTATTTGCCATCCACCTTGCAAGGGCAAGATCGGTTAGGTGCATCAATATACCATCGACTCCTTGATACCAGTCCTTATCTCGGTTCGCTGCCACCAAATTACAGTTAGTCAGCTTTCTAAGCTTATGTGCTGCACCCGCGTGATCTGGATGCATGTGTGTCACGACCACTGTATGCAGGTCGTTAAATTCACGACCAAGCTCATCTTCAATGAAAGCTTTAAGATGGGGAATATCCGCTCGGCACGCGCCATCAAGTAACAGCAGCCTGTCTGGGTACTCTACGAGATACATGTCTTGGATATAACCTTTGATTGTATGAATCTGCAAATTGTATTCCTATTCGCTGTCCCTGCTGATGGGTGAAATTTAACAATTTTGAAACAATTATACTCATCAGAATATAGTAAATATGACTGAAATGTAATTTTTTGAATCATTGCCTACCGATAATAAAAACCTTAGCCGAATACCTCATCAATAAGTATGTGTAATAACGTCCGTTACATGCAGTTGATTTTTAACACTTAAGAGCATTTATATTTTAGTAACATCGCCGTTATTAGCTATCTATAACAATACGTTTCAATCTATTATCAAATAAAATTTGAAAGTATAACAAACATAGCACTGTTGAAAATTGACAACCTTCCAGTAACATTTACATCAATTACTAAGGGGAAAACAATGAAGAAAACAGTAATCAATACCGTTCTTGCGAGCGCTATTTTATCCACTTATGCGTATGCAGAAACTGAACTGACTCCAGAACCAGAACAAGCTACCGTTGTTGCTACAATGACTGAACGTCCGGGCAACCCTTCCGTCACACCGGATGGACGTTTATTATTAAGTGTTCATCCGCTTGACAACCCAACAACCAAAGTCATCGAGTTAAGTGTGGCTGGAAATCAAACGCCATATCCGACGATGAAATATGCACAAGGTGATGATTCTCTATTTAAAGCCGTCATTGCTATTCGTACGGATGATAACGGAGTCGCGTGGATCCTAGATCTAGCAACCCATACCATAACTGGTTGGGATACTCATAAAGAGACGCTGGTCAAAACGATAAAAATACCGGCTTCCGTTTTGAAACCGACAAGCTTCCTCCAAGACTTTGCGCTAGACCAAAAAAGACAGCGTATAATAATCGCCGATATGACTCAAAATGACCTGAAAAGTGAAGCAATTCCAGCCTTTGTAACCGTAGATCTCAAGACAGGGGAAGCGGTACGTGTGGCTGAAAATCACCCGTCGATGAAAGCCGACAGTAAAACCGGTTTTGCTTTAAACCCAATCACCATTGATCCATCTTACGAATGGGTTTATTTCGGGGCCGTCAATGGTCGCACCGTTTATCGAGTAAAAGCGAGTCACTTTGACAACAACGGACAGACAGTCGCAAGCAATATAGAAAAATACGCTGATAAATCTTATTCAGATGGCATTACGGTAGACAGCGCTCAGAACGTTTATGTTACTGATATAGAAAACAATGCAATCGGAGTGTCCACCCCACAAGGATACCGAATTATTGCCACGCTATCAGACAACCAAACTTGGCCTGATGGCATGTCATTTGGTCCTGATGGTTATATTTATATAACGGTCAATCAACTTGATCGAACCGCGGCTTTAAATAACGGTACAGATACAGGGACCCGACCATTCGAAGTCGTAAAAATCAAAGCCCTCGCCACAGGATCAACGGGGCGATAATCAAGCAGTAGTGAGCCGATCAATAGGCTCACTACTCACTTCTCCAATTTTTTCCTTTCAATCCCCGCTGGTAAAATACAAATATAAATCGTGACGACAAAATACGTGATTTGTTGACCTGAGTTATTAGGACTATATATGCGCCTCTAATTTATTGTCTGAGTGCTATACATGAACCAACTAATCGATGCTCTTTCTACCCAAGGTTACTTTGTTTGGGATGACTTCTTAACTCACGAAGAAGTGATGGCATTGAAGGATTGCATTCCAGAAGCCTGGAAAAAGGCTAAGATTGGCCGTAACGATGACGTAACGCAAGAATCGACTATTCGTAGTGACAAAATTCAGTGGGTAAATCGCGATACAGGAGAGCCAGCCTCTCTGTTCTTAGACAAAATGGAGCAAATTCGTTTAGCTGCAAACCAAGCATTCTATTTAGGCCTATTCGAGTACGAAGCGCACTTTGCCAAATACGAAAAAGGTGACTTCTATCAGAAGCACCTAGACTGCTTCAAAGGCAATGAAAACCGCCGCCTAACCACGGTTTTTTACATGAATGATGAGTGGACGGAAGAAGACGCAGGTGAGTTAATCATTTACGACCTAGACAACAATCACATCGCAACCATTCCACCAAAATCCGGCCGTTTGTTAGTGTTCTTATCTGAACAGTTTCCACACGAGGTTTTAACAACAAATACCGAGCGATTCAGTATCGCAGGTTGGTTTCGTATTAACGGCGTTAAAGACAACCAGCTCGACATCGCGCACTAAAATTTTGCCTCTCTATCTTACTGAAAGCCTGTTCATCAAGAGGCTTTCAGTAATGAGCAAACCTTTATAGAGGAACGAACAAAGTCACTATCCAAACCATCATTAACCTCCCCCTTAAATAAAATCGAAATGAATCTTTCATACCACTGAAACGATTTAGCCACGTAAGTGAAATATGCCCTGTTCAAGATAACTTCAAACGATACCCCTACCGTCTCGTTAACACTCTTGATCAAAATCTCATACGAATTTCATCCAAAAGGAAACTAAGATGAATAAGCTAATTTTAGCAGGCGTTCTTTCGGCAACAGCAGCAATGCCAGCTTTCGCAACGACTCAAATCACTTGGTGGCATGCAATGGGCGGCCAACTTGGAGAAACCGTCAATAAAATTGCGACAGACTTTAACGCATCACAAGACGATTACGAGATCACGCCAATCTACAAGGGGTCATACACTGAGACCTTAACAGCGGGCATTGCAGCATATCGAGCAGGTGAAGCACCAAATATTCTACAAGTTTTCGATGCGGGTGCAGCAACCATCATGAACGCTAAAGGCGTCGCGAAACCAGTACAAGATATTCTGGTTGAGTCTGGCTACAGCTTTGATTCGAACGATTACCTAGCGGGGGTTCGTAACTTCTACGCTGATAACGAAGGCAAAATGGTCGGGATGCCTTTCAATAGTTCTACCCCGGTTCTGTACTACAACAAAGATCTTCTTTCCGAAGTCGGTGTCGATGCACCCAAAACATATGAAGAATTAGAAGTAGTGGCTAAGAAACTGAAAGCAGAAGGTCATATTGCATTCTCTCAATCTCTAACACCATGGATCATGTTCGAAAACTTTAAGTCACGCCATAACCTACCAGTATCAGACCAGAACAACGGCTATGACGGCTTATCAACTAAAATCATGTTCAACACCAAAGACATGATGATGCACGTTAGCAAGATGAAAGAGTGGTCAGATCTAGGCTACTACAAATATTACGGTAGCGATTGGGATGCGAACCAAACCCCTTTCGAACGTCAAGAAGTGGCAATGTGGATGGGCTCTTCAGGCTCGTTCGGTGGTTTACGTAGCCGCGTATCTTTCGAGTTAGGCACCACTTACCTCCCATACTGGAAATCGGTCAACCCGGATGCTGGCTTAACCTTCATTGGTGGTGCTGCTCTGTTTGCTCTCAATGGTCACAAACCGCAACAAGACAAAGGTGTCGCGGCGTTTTTTGATTACCTGACCAAACCTGAAACTCAAGTTTACTGGCACAAAACAACTGGCTATGTACCTGTCACAACAGCCGCTTATGACTTAGCGAAAGAGTCTGGTTACTACAACGAGCAACCTGACGCCGAAGTGGGTGTTAAGCAGCTAAGCCTAAAATCTGGCGAATGGACTAAGGGTTACCGCTTAGGTTATTACCCACAGATTCGTGAAGTAATGCACCGTGAGTTCGACAACATCTTCGCTGACCGCTCTAGCGTCAAAAACAGCTTAGATAAAGTCGAAGATGAAAGCAGCAAGTTACTGAAACGCTTCGCTCGTACGATGAACTAATTATGCTTTTTAACCAAAGCAGATAACTGAGCCAAAAGCTTAGCGAACCAAAGCTGTTCATTGCTCCTCACCACTTGTCACTGCGTTATTAAAAACGTAATGGCAAGGTGTGAGGAGATTCTTCACTAGCGCCATTTCTTGCTCCAAAAACTACAACTCAACTGGATGCATGTCTTGATATCGCGCGAGTGGTCACTGTCACTAACTTTTTTGGACTACCCTGTGGAACAACGTCAACAATTCTTTCACTCTCCGTTGCCTTACTTATTTTTAGCGCCTCAGATACTCATCATTGCGGTTTTCTTTATCTACCCAGCGGCAAAGGCGGTTTACCTTTCATTTATGTTAGAAGATCCTTGGGGCACTTCCTCCATCTTTGTGTGGTTCGAAAACTACCAAATGCTATTCGAATCGAGTGAGTATCTGAGCTCAATTGGTTTCACCTTAATGTTCGCGATTGTGGTCTCTTTCTTATCGCTTGCCTTAGCGCTGCTGCTCGCCGTAAAAGCCGACAACATCATTCACGGACAAGGCGCTTACAAAGTCACGCTCACTTGGGTTTATGCGGTTGCTCCTGCAATCGCAGGCGTAATTGGTGCTTTCTTGTTTAACCCACACATTGGCGTGTTCACTGAAATATTTGCCGTGGTGGGTTGGGACTTCAGCTTCCAGACCGATCCTGTGGATGCCACGTTTGCTCTGGTTTTGGTTTCAGTATGGAAACAAGTCTCAGTAAATTTCATCTATTTTCTAGCAGGCCTTCAGTCTATCTCTTACGCGGTAAAAGAAGCTGCAATGCTAGACTGTGTCAGCGACTCGAAACGCTTCTGGACCATTACCTTTCCATTACTCGCACCTACTGGATTTTTCCTGTTGGTCATCAACCTCACCTACTCGTTCTTTGAAACCTTTGGCGTGATAGACACCATGACCAATGGCGGCCCAGGCGGCGCCACAACCTCACTAGTGTACAAGGTGTATCGCGATGGCTTTGTTGGCGCTGATTTGGGCGGCAGCTCGGCACAATCGGTTGTGTTGTTGCTGTTGGTACTGACGCTCACTTTTATCCAGTTTCGCGTTGTAGAAAAGCGTGTTCATTACTAGCCCATCACAGCTAGGTTTAAACACGACAGGAGTAAATAATGAAAAGTAATAAGATCACTGACCACCTAATTTTAATTGCTGGCATGCTGTTTATGTTGGTCCCAATCTGGCTGATATTCGCCAGTTCGACCCATAACCCAAACACCATTGTCAGCGATGGTTTGCAGTGGTTACCGGGCGATAACTTTGCGGCTATATATAGCGAAGCTTGGAACAAGAGCATGGGCTTTAGTGGTGAAGTCACCGCCAGCAAGATGATCGCCAACTCGATGATCATGGGGCTAGGTTTTGCGATTGGTAAGATCATCATTTCAATGATGGCGGCATTTGCTTTGGTCTACTTCCGGCTTCCCTACGCGACAGCTTGGTTTTGGTTGATCTTCGTAACCCTGCTACTGCCACTAGAGGTTCGTATTATCCCGTCTTATGAGGTTGTCGCTGGGCTTGGGCTGCTCAATAGCTATACCGGCTTGATTCTGCCTTTGATTGCCTCTGCCACTGCAACATTCTTTTTCAGGCAGTTCTTCAAAACGATTCCCGACGAACTGCTCGAAGCCGCTCAGTTAGATAACGCAGGCCCATTTCGATTCTTTGTCGATATCTTACTGCCGCTGTCTAAGACCATGATCGCCGCGATCTTCATCATCATGTTTGTGGTGGGTTGGAACCAGTACTTGTGGCCGATCATGATGACAACAGATGAAGGTTACAACACGATCGTGATGGGTATTAAACAAGTACTCAACAACATCAATGAAACCAGTTTACCGCGCTACGACTATGTTTTCGCCATGGTTATTTTAGCCATGTTGCCACCTGTTTTAGTGGTGATTGTATTTCAACGTTGGTTTGTAAAAGGGCTAGTAGAAAGTGAAAAATAATAACAAAAAGATTCTGATCAAAGACAATCGCATTCAATCACTCGATGAGTACAAGACATCTCACCAAACAAGTCACCAAAAAACGGAGGACACTTCGATGTCAATTCATAATCAAGCGGGCAAAGGACATAAGCACAATCAACCAGTCATGTTAGGTCTTAAGAGTTTGGTAAAGACCTACGAAAATGGTCACCGCGCTGTCAAAGATGTCTCGCTTGATATCGATAAGGGTGAGTTCCTTGTATTGGTTGGCCCTTCTGGTTGTGGAAAATCTTCTATCCTACGTTCTATTGCTGGCCTGGAAAGCATCTCTGGTGGTGAAATTCACTTGGGTGGTCGCCGTGTTGATAACGAAAAGCCAGCTCAACGTGATATCGCAATGGTCTTTCAGAACTATGCGCTCTACCCACACATGACTGTGTATAAGAATCTGGCTTATGGTTTGAAAAATCGCGGCGTCAGCCAGCATATTATCGAAGAAAAAATTGAGAGGGTCGCCAAAACGCTGAAAATCGAAGAATACCTAGACCGTAAACCCGCCAAGCTATCCGGTGGTCAACGCCAACGTGTTGCAATGGGACGAGCGATCGTCCGCGACCCACAACTGTTCTTATTTGATGAGCCTCTGTCCAACCTAGATGCATCGCTGCGTGCACACATGAGGTTAGAAATTAAAAAGCTACAGCGCGAACTCGGTGTCACCAGTGTTTACGTGACTCATGATCAAGTTGAAGCCATGACTTTGGCAGATAGAATAGTGGTTCTCAACAAAGGCCAGATTGAACAAGTTGGTACGCCAAAAGAAGTCTACCACCAGCCTGCTAGTACCTTTGTTGCAAGCTTCATTGGCAGCCCTGCGATGAACTTTTTATCAGCCACAATCGACGACGGTTATCTTGAAATTGGCGATCAACAGATGTATTTACCCGAGTACGCCCACGTAAAAAATACAGCTATCACGCTTGGTATTCGCCCAGAACACTCTGATGTTTGCGCAGACTTGGTCATGAACACGCTGCCGCTTGAATTACGTATCAACGTCGTTGAGCCTTTAGGACCAAACCAATTAGTTCATGGCCTTGTCAACGAACAACCATTTATCGCAGTAACACCCGAGACGACCCTATGCCAAGCGGTACCGCTCGGGTTGAGTATTGATAAATCCAACCTGCATATTTTTGACAGTCATGGCAAACGCATTCACCCGAATAACGTCACATCACAGGAGCCACACGAAGATGCGATAAGCTTAACGACGGCTCTAGCGTAATCGAGTACACTGATATTTAATGCATTTTTGCGGTGTGTCTTTAAGAGGGATTAATTATGTCGTCTATCATCGTAGGTCATCGTGGGGTAGCAGGTACTCACCCAGAAAATACCAAAGCAAGCATTGAGCAAGCAGCTAAGCTCGGTTTGAAATGGATTGAAGTAGATATTCAACCAACCCAGGATGATCAACTTGTGGTTTGCCATGATCACACTCTGGAGCGCTGTAGCGATGGCAAAGGGCGTGTTGATGAACACACCCTTGCAGAACTGCGTCAGCTCGATTTTGGCAGTTGGAAGTCTGAACAGTTCGCTGGAGAAAAAATACTTACATTGGAAGAGTTGCTCGCGCTTGTTGAGCAACATAGTCTTAGCGTCAACCTAGAAATTAAAGTCGATAGCCGACATCAGGCGCCTCATGTGGTTGATCTATTGCACGATGAGTTAATTCGCTCAAACCTAGACACCGATAAGATCTTGCTATCTAGCTTCAGCCACCAGGTTATAACGGAGATAGCTCGTCACTTACCGAGATACCGAGTTGGAGTGATCACAGAGCAACTGACTCAAGCTGATTTGATGCTGATTAATGAGGTCAAAGCGTTCAGCTGTCACATGAATTATAAGCACGTTAATCAGAGCAATCTCGATACACTCAACGAAGCAAACATTCAAACCTGGTGCTACACCGTAAACGATCCGTCTCGCTTCAAATTTCTCTCAAACGTGGACGCGATATTTACTGATTTTCCTAACAAATTCAGCTCTATAAATTGATAGTCCGAGCACTGAAAAATAGAACGGAGAGTTAAAAATTAACCGTTAGAAATCTCAAAATTCGATAACAAACAAAAACGAGTATGGGCAGCGATCAACTACCATTCAATATGGATAGGGGTGCCCATTTTTACGAGTTGGATAAACTCATCCATGTCTTGGTTAGTTAGTGCAATACAACCATCAGTCCAATCAAAGCTTTGAATAAAGCGAGGTGAACGCAGTTCACCATTTTTAATACCATGGACTTTGATATTACCTCCAGGGGTTACATTATGTTTCTCTGCCCACTGCCTATCGGAAGAGCGAGGGTAATTGATGTGTACTGAACGATAGAAGTCAGAATCTTCCATAATATAATCAAGTTGATACTGACCTTCTGGCGTGCGGTGATCACCTTCAAAGCGTTTATGCCCTTTGGGCTGCTTGCCTAATGCAATCCGAAATTCCTGTATGACTTCTTCCCCTTTTAATAAATACATTCGACGCTTCGATTTATCGACCTTAACCAGAGTTACTGCCGGTAACTTCGGTTCTAATTCAGAAATGGTATCTGGCTTAAGGTAAACCCGCCGAGATGATCGTTGAGAGAGTTGGGCAATTTGTTGGCTAGAATCCCCTTCAGCAGAATTATTTTTAAGAGTACCACCGGTAAGAATAGTGACATGCTTTGGATTTGTGGTTACTGATGAAGTAGTCGCACGTTTAGATGGAGCAGACTCAAACACCATAGTTTCAATCGCTATCGCATCTGAAGCTATCTTTTCTACGACCAGTTTTTTGCCGTAAACAGACTCTTCCAACATTGGTTCCGATGCAGCATATAGAGCGTGAGTCGATAACATTAAGTAAACAGCTAAAAACCAAAGCAAGCGCACCCTTAAATCTCCTCAAAACGCATAGACATGGTTCGTGATTGAGTTTCCATCCCTAGCGACTCATAGAACCTTTGAGCTTGCTGGTTGAACTCCATCACTTCCAGTCTAAGCTCAATCGCGCCCCTAGATTGAGCCCAGTGATTAAATGACCTCATCAAAGATCGACCAACACCTTGATTCTGGATCTGTTCATTAACCACAATTGTGCTCACTCTCGCCACTTTATGCGGCTGAATAAAACTTACCCCTTTGTTCTGCGTCACTTTACCTGCTAAAAAGCCAACCACTTGTTGCTCATGAACCGCAACCAAGAAAGTCCCTAAAGGGTCGATCATCATGCCTAACCAGTACTCCTCACTGTCGGCGAAACCCTGTGAAGGTGGCGCAAATACCATAGGAGCACCAAGATGATGTTGACGGTTTATCTGATCAGAGAGTTCTAAGATTGAGCGTATATCAGCGACTTTGGCAGTACGGATTTGCATATCATTACCTTGTTTTCTTTCAATGAAACCTTAGCAAAAAAGGCTTAGTTGTGCACTGTTATACAGGCTGCCTCAGGGGCCCTATCACTATCATTGACAGATACTAGGCTGTAATTTCAGGGGAATTGTTCCGCAAATCAGGGGAACATTTATAGTCGTTGAGTGCTACTATCGTTACAGAATTAATACGCTAACTATGGATACCTATATGATAAAGTTCGCTGTAATTGGCACCAATTGGATTACACAAAAGTTTGTTCAAGCTGCCCATGACACACAATCAATGAAACTTGGTGCGGTATATTCACGTAACCTAGACAGCGCCGCGCAGTTTGCGCAAGAGTTTAACGTTAAAACAAACTACGATTCACTCGAAGCGCTGGCGAATGATAGCACTATCGAAGCCGTGTACATCGCTTCACCTAACTCATTACATTGCGAGCAATCAATATTGATGATGGAGCATGGCAAGCATGTTATCTGTGAAAAGCCTGTTGCATCGAATATTGATGAAGCGACTCGAATGTTTAAAATAGCCAAACAAAATGATGTGGTGTTATTTGAGGCGTACAAATCTCAATTTCTTCCGAACTTTAAACAAGTTCAATTGGGGTTAGAAAAAATCGGCAAAGTGCATAAAGCACACATCAATTACTGCCAATATTCCTCGCGCTATCAAAAATATCTAAATGGAGAGAAGCCAAATACTTTCAACCCCGCTTTCTCTAACGGCTCGTTGGTCGACATCGGTTTTTATTGTGTAGCTGCGACAGTCGCACTATTTGGCAAACCTGAAAATGCGCAGGCTTCTGCAAAGCTACTGGATTCAGGCGTTGATGCTCATGGTTGTGCAATCTTCCAATACCCAGAATTTGACGTAACCCTTGCGCACTCCAAAGTGAGCGACTCCTATGCGCCAAGTGAGATCCAAGGAGAGCTTGGAGCTATCATCATTGATCATATCGCCGAATGTACCGATGTTAAGATCCACTACCGTGATGGCAGTATTGAGAACCTCACTCAAGTACAGAGCGAAAACTCAATGAGTTACGAAGCACAAGCCTTTGCAGACTGCATTGGTGGCGATCAAACTACTGAATCTCAAGCAGAACAACGCGCTTTAACCGTTGCTCAGTTAATTACAGAGATGCGTCAGCAAGTTGGTGTCGTTTACCCTTCTGACAAATAGAGCTACCCAGCACGTTAAAATACTGATTTTGAAGACATACTAATTTATGCATAACCAAATTTAATCTTTACGACAAAGAACCGGATTAGTTGATTTAGGTTCGATCTGTTTAAATTCGCGTTCGATATCCATCGTATTTATTTAGTTTGTTGAAGGTGTGTAAAATGTTTTCAGTTGATGATCGCGTTATGGCAACAAAAGGGGTTGATCTTGGTGAAATGGTAGTAACGGGCCTAAGTGCTGGCGGTTTCTACGTTCACGTTACAACGGTAGAAGGCGCAATGCCGCTAACTTACCCAATGCAAGACCTTAAAAAAGCATAGTTTGATTACTCCGCTCATTTAGCAGCCACTCTGCTAAAGATAACAGAATTAAGGCTTTGGCTACTCCTCTTTGTTAGGACGATCAGCCAGAGCCTTTTTTATATCAGCGATTCTCCCCCAGCGCTCTCCATTGGCTTCCCCATCACAATAAATGCCCTTACCAGTGGCTAATACCACCAACAAAAACCCTTTAAAATAAATCACTTAACTTACAATTTGCCTATTTTCAGTTGATATTGGTTATTAGAGAAAGCTTATTTTTAACAACAGCTTCTGGTATATTAGCAACATCTTATGCTGATAATAACCATGAACTGAGGGAAGCTATGAAGCTTTACATCTACGACCACTGCCCTTTCTGCGCAAGAGTTGCCTACATTGCCCAATCTCTAAGCTTGAACATCGAACTTATTTCTGTCGATTATGATGACGCCCAAACCCTTATCGACCTTATTGGTAAAAAGATGGTGCCAGTCTTACAGAAAGACGATGGCTCTATCATGGCTGAAAGCTTAGACATCATCGCTTACTTCATGGATTTGAAATCAAGCAACGAACAACGTGAACCGTCAGAGCAGGCTACACTTTTCCAAAACCGTTCGTTCCCTCTCACTCAACAGATCGGACGCCCACGTTGGTGGAATCTCGATTTGGCTGAATATCGCTCTGTGGGAAGCAAAGAAGCTTGGCGTGCAAGTAAAGAGACAGAAGGTTTTAACTTTGAAGAACTCTTAGAAAACACACCGCAATACGTCCAACAAATCAACCCATTGCTAAAAGATGCTGAGCTTTTACTGGACTTAGAAAATGGCGAGTCATCACTGCCTATCATTGATCAAGCACTCTATTTCTCGATGCTACGTGGCTTCTGTGTTGAGTCAAGTATCACATGGCCACCAGCACTTGAGCATTGGCTCGAAAAACAGAGCAAAACGCTCAGCATTAAGCTTCTTCGATAATTTGTTCGTTAGATAAGTCATCAACAGCTAACCTAAACGGAAAATCGAAGCGCCTCGACCTATCATCGTGAGCTTCGATTTTATGCTACTCCTCAACTTTCTTTTGTTCCTCAACTCTCTTTTGCTACAACAAGCGTCTTCTCAAACCAGTACGCTCCAAAATTCGTGTCGAAATCTCTTCAACCGATAGCGAAGACGTATTGATGTAAGGTATCGCTTCTCGGCGAAACATCGACTCTACCGTTTGCAATTCATACAGGCATTGCGAGTCACTCGCGTATTCGCTGCCCGCTAAACGGTTCTCACGAATCTCCGTCAGCCTTTCTGCATCGATGGTTAAGCCAAACAGCTTGTGTCGGTAGATCTCAAATTCAGGCAACAGCTTCAAGCGCGCTAAATCGTCGTGGATGAATGGGTAGTTTGCGACACGCAAACCAAACTGCATTGCCATATACAAGCTTGTCGGTGTCTTACCGCTTCGAGACACACCCAATAGGATGATATCCGCCTCTTCGAGCCCTTTAAGCGTAATGCCATCATCATGAGCCAGCGTGTATTCAATCGCAGCAATACGGTCGAAGTACTTCACTGAATCTTTATTAACACTACGTGAACGCTGCAACTTAGGCACCGGGGCCATCTGGGTATCGTCTTGCACTTTCTGCACAATACTCTCTAGCACGTCATAGCAGTGCGCTGGTGCCTCCAAAAGCTGCTGCTTAATCTGCGGAATCACAATCGAAAAAAAGACCAGAGGCTGGTTACCAGTCTCACGATACGAAATTTCAATCTCTTTTAATAAATCAGAAAGTTTGTCTTCACTTTCAACAAACGGGAAGGTTTTTTCGTTAGCTTCGAACGGGAATTGACCTAGAACAACATGCCCTAAAGTCTCACATGTTATGGCCGTTCCATCAGAAACATAGAATACATCACGACTTTGGATATCAATTTGCATTTTTTATTTAATGTTTAAAATTATTTTGAGTAGGATAGACACCATAATATATATAACGAAACCCTGCTGACTATTACGTCCCCCACAGCTTTGAAAAATACTTAACATTTTTTTTAGCCTTTGCGTAATCGTTTGCTTTTAAATCCCTACAATGCTTGCTATGTTTCTGGAGAAATAAATGCAAAATAATACCCTATGGTTCAATGGCCTATCCATGGAAGATGTCGACAAAGTCGGCGGTAAGAACGCCTCACTGGGCGAGATGGTTTCTAACCTGTCCAATGCTGGTGTTTCTGTACCTAATGGTTTTGCTACCACTTCGTATGCGTTTAACGACTTTCTTGATTACAAAGGTCTTGATGAACGTATTCACCAACTACTTGATGAACTTGATGTTGAAGACGTTGACGCCTTGCGTAAGACAGGTGCAACGATTCGACAATGGGTTCTAGAGGCCCCCTTCCCAGAATCACTAGAGCAAGACATCCGTGATAACTACCGTGAACTAATTGAAGGCAACGAAGAATTGTCTGTAGCGGTTCGTTCATCTGCAACCGCAGAAGACCTTCCAGATGCTTCTTTCGCAGGCCAGCAAGAAACTTTCCTTAATGTGAAAGGTATCGATGCGGTACTAGAAGCAACCAAGCACGTTTACGCTTCACTATTTAATGACCGCGCTATCTCATATCGTGTACACCAAGGTTTTGATCATCGTGGCATTTCATTGTCTGCGGGTATCCAACGTATGGTTCGCTCAGACAAGGCCTCTTCAGGTGTCATGTTCACCCTTGATACTGAATCAGGCTTCGACCAAGTGGTATTCATCACCTCTTCTTGGGGTCTAGGTGAAATGGTCGTACAAGGCGCGGTGAACCCAGATGAGTTCTACGTTCACAAACCAATGCTAGAAGCGGGTCACTACCCAGTTGTTAAAAAGACATTCGGTTCTAAGTTGATCAAGATGATCTACTCGACCAACCAAGAGATCGGCAAGCAAGTTGATATCATCGACACGGATACGCAAGAGCGTAACGAGTTCTCACTGAACGATGAAGAGATCAAAGAACTAGCAAAACAAGCGATGATCATCGAGAAGCACTATCAACGTCCGATGGACATTGAGTGGGCGAAAGATGGTATCGACGGCAAGCTATACATTGTTCAAGCTCGCCCAGAGACAGTATGTTCTCAAAGCGACCAAAACGTTATCGAGCGTTACGAGCTAAATAACAAGGCGGATGTCTTGGTTGAAGGCCGTGCTATCGGTCAACGTATCGGTTCAGGCCCAGTTCGTTTGGTTGATTCTCTTGACCAAATGTCACTGGTTCAAGAAGGCGACGTATTGGTAACAGACATGACAGACCCTGATTGGGAACCTGTGATGAAGAAAGCCTCTGCGATTGTTACTAACCGTGGTGGCCGTACTTGTCACGCCGCGATCATCGCTCGTGAACTCGGTATTCCAGCAATCGTTGGTTGTGGTACAGCGACAAGTAACCTAAACGACGGCGACACCGTGACAGTGTCATGTTCTGAAGGTGAAACTGGCTACGTTTACCAAGGTGAGCTCGACTTCGAGATCAAACGTTCTGAGGTTGATGAGCTACCAATGCTGCCAACCAAAGTGATGATGAACGTGGGTAACCCAGATCGCGCATTCGACTTCGCACAAATTCCAAACGAAGGGGTGGGCCTTGCTCGTTTAGAGTTCATCATCAACAAGATGATCGGTATTCACCCGAAAGCGCTATTAAACTTCGATGCGCAAACGGATGAGCTAAAAGCGGAAATCAGTGAACGTATTCGCGGCTACAAAGATCCAATCGATTTCTACGTAAGCAAGCTGACAGAAGGCATCGCGACTATCGCGTCTGCATTCTGGCCTAAGCGCGTGATCGTACGTATGTCTGACTTTAAGTCGAACGAGTACAGTAACCTAGTAGGCGGCAAAGAGTTCGAACCACATGAAGAGAACCCAATGCTGGGCTTCCGTGGTGCATCTCGTTACATCTCACCAGTATTCGAAGATTGTTTCGAGCTAGAGACTCAAGCGATCAAACGTGTTCGCGACGAGATGGGTCTTAAGAACGTTGAAATCATGATTCCATTCGTTCGCACTCCAAGCGAAGCGGCCTCGGTTATCGACATTCTGGCTAAATTCGATCTTCGCCGTGGTGACCAAGGTCTGAAAGTCATCATGATGTGCGAGCTGCCATCCAATGCGATCTTGGCAGAAGAGTTCTTGAAGTACTTCGATGGCTTCTCTATCGGTTCAAACGACATGACACAGCTGACGCTTGGCCTAGACCGAGATTCAGGTGACGTTGCACACCTGTTCGACGAGCGTAACCCAGCTGTGAAAGCGATGCTTAAAATGGCTATCGACGCAGCAACCAAAGCCGGTAAATACGTGGGCATTTGTGGCCAAGGTCCATCTGACCATGACGACCTAGCAGAATGGTTAATGGAACAAGGCATCAGCTCTGTTTCACTCAACCCAGATACGGTTATCGACACGTGGTTGAAGTTAGGTAACGTTACGGATAAGTAACACTTAGCCTAATAAGCAGAGTCAACAAAGCCAGTTCATCGAGACTGGCTTTTTGCTTCCCTTAACGCTAGTCACACCGACCACTATTCTCTGACGAAGCTGAATATGTATAGATCTGGTAACATTTATTGGTATCGAACTGACCTTACGCTATCCTTGAGGCAAATCTACATTGAGGTGGTTGTCACTGTGACAAGCCTTGCTTCAAGACTAATAAGAGTGTTATGAATTCAACAATTACAACCCCTTCGCCTTCTCTTAGCCGACAACTCTATACAATGACATGGCCAATGCTGTTTGGAGTGCTCTCACTAATGAGCTTCCAACTTGTAGACAGTGCTTTCATTGGTCAATTGGGGGTTCTGCCGCTCGCAGTTCAAGGTTTCACGCTTCCAATACAGATGATCATCATTGGTATTCAGGTCGGGTTAGGCATCGCGACAACGGCAGTCATTGCGAGAGCCATTGGTGCCAACGAAACACGCTATGCCAAACAACTTGGTGGATTAGTCATTGTAATGGGGAGCGTGAGTGTCGCGCTTTTCTCGGTCATCATCTATCTGCTTCGTGGACCCATTTTACAGCTTCTCGATGCGCCGCCAACGGTGTTGCCGATCATTGATTCTTACTGGATCTATTGGCTAGTCAGTTCTTGGACGGGTGCACTACTCTACTTCTTTTACAGTGTCTGTCGTGCTAATGGCAACACTATGCTGCCAGGCTCAATGATGATCGCGACCAGTATCATCAACTTGGTATTGGACCCGATTTTCATCTTTACGCTCGACATGGGTATCAACGGTGCAGCCATTGCAACCATTTTGGCGTTCGGCGCAGGCATCTTTATCGTGGCTCCAAAAGTGACCAAGAAGCATTGGATGACGTTCGACTGGCACGATCTTGATATTGGTAAGAGTGTTCGCTCCATCGGCAATATCATGGGCCCTGCGATGATCAGCCAACTGCTACCGCCAGTCTCTTCTATGCTGGCGACTAAACTACTTGCGGGTTATGGCACCGCAGCGGTTGCAGCTTGGGCGTTAGGATCCCGTTTTGAGTTTTTCTCAATTGTGGCAGTGTTAGCACTGACGATGTCGATGCCGCCAATGGTTGGCCGTATGTTGGGAGAAAAGAGCCTAGAGAACATACGTAAACTCGTGAAGATTGCCGTCACCTTCGTGTTAGGTTTCCAGTTGTTGGTTGCGCTGGTGACTTGGTTGTTCTCTGGCGGGCTATCGAGCCTAATGACCAGTGACAACGAGGTCTCAACGATTTTGAACTATCACCTACTGATCGTTCCTATCAGCTTAGGGCCACTGGGTATCTGTATGTTGATGGTTTCGATTTCTAACGCTTTAGGCAAGTCTTACACCGCATTAACGATTTCAGCACTGCGTCTGTTTGCTTTCTTCTTGCCTTGTTTATGGATTGGCTCCCAAGTTGCTGGAATTGAAGGCCTATTCTGGGGCGCCATGGTAGGTAATGTACTTGCAGGAACCTGTGCATGGTTTATGTACCAACGCACACTTGGACAAGTCGAAGCTAAGCTAGTCAGCTAGTAAATAGGAAGGAGCAAAAAGCAGCCACTCAGGCTGCTTTTTGTTATCTAAGTTCTGATATCCCCACCCAAAAAGAATGCCGACCGACAATCATTTCAGTCTAACAATTACTAGCTAGATTTCCGCAAATAGGAAACATCCGTCGAGCCAATTTTCATCCCCCCCTTAGAACTTGTCCTAGATCATTAAAGTATTCAAAAACGCAACCTTTGGTTTTAAATATGTAAACTTTGATGGAGTTTAAGAAATTAAACCATATCGAAGATGGTTTGGTGATCGTGTTCAAATTATGCTCTTAATTTAAGTTAAATTCTCGTTATTTGTTGATGTTTTGAACGTCTTTTATGGTTTACAGAAGTTTACTGCATCTTGTTCAAATACCACCAAAGGAGTAGATTTCAGTCATTGAGTTCAAAAATATAAACCGAAATCATGAATGTAAAACAAGTTCGATTCACCGATGAAGACAGAGAATGTTTAAGCAATTACTTCCGCTTAGCGGACACAATTGCTGACTTGATTGGCCCTTACTGTGAGGTGGTCATTCACTCCTTTGAAAGCTTAGAAAACTCTGTCGTGAAGATCGTCAATGGTCATCACACAGGTCGTGAAATCGGCTCGCCTATCACCGATTTAGGTTTACGTATGTGGAGCACATTCGAGAAAACTGGTGAAGTTTCACCGAAAAGTTATTTCACCAACGCAGCAGACGGTTCCCTACTGAAATCGACCACCTGCGTGCTGGCAGGCCCACAACAAAAGCCGATTGGCATGCTGTGTATCAACATGAACTTATCTTTCCCATTCCCAGAAATCGTCAAGACGCTGATGCCGCAGTGCAATGTACCTCAAACCATTGTCAGCGAGACATTCAGTAACAATGCGAATGACGTCATTCAGCAAGCATTGAGTTCAGCCATTAAAGAAGTTGACCAAGATGAGACGATTTCTTCCAAAGGTCGCAATAAAGCCATCATCCGTTGCTTGTTTGATAACGGAGTATTTGAGCTAAAAGAGACGACTACACAAGTATCAGAGCAACTTGGGATCAGCCGCCAGGCGGTTTACAAGTTTATCCGTGAATTTAAATCAGAATAAAACCAATAATTTAGGAGTTACATCGTGAAACAGATCATTGCCACTGAACAAGCACCTGCAGCTATCGGCCCTTACTCACAAGGTACGTCTTACGGCGACATGGTTTATACATCAGGCCAATTACCTCTCGTTCCAGAAACCATGCAGTTTGTTGAGGGCGGCATCAAAGAGCAGGCTCGTCAGTCTCTAGAAAACTTAAAAGCGGTATTAGAAGCGAGTAATGCGGGACTGGACACAGTGCTTAAGACAACCTGCTTCCTATCAGACATGGAGAACTTCGTCGCGTTTAACGAAGTGTACACAGAAGTGTTTGGTACAGAGAACGCACCTGCTCGTTCTTGTGTTGAAGCAGCAAGATTACCAAAAGACGCATTGGTTGAAGTTGAAGCCATCGCATACAAAAAATAACCGACTTAGTTATTAATGGGTATCATAGGAGATTCTCATGAGCGTTTCATTTATTGGATTAAGCATACTGTTCTTTGGGTTCTACGCACTGCTGTCGAACTTCAAAAAGCAAAAGAAAAGTTTTAACTTCCGCGTACTGAGTGCGCTTGCTGCTGGCTTACTGTTCGGTGGCGCGATTCAACTTGTATTCGGTGTCGGTAACGTTGCGACATCTGGCTTTGCTGAACTGATTTCCGTGTTCGGTAAAGGCTACATCAAACTTCTACAAATGATCGTTATCCCACTCGTATTCGTGGCAATGATCTCTTCGATCATGAACGTTGAAGGCGGCGGCGCGCTATCTCGTATCGCACCCAAAATCATCGGTATTCTACTTTTCACTTGTGCAATCTCAGCGGCCGTTGGTATCGCAAGTATTTACCTATTTGGTATCGATGCGAACGCACTAGTAAGCACAATTGGCACAAACAGTGCGATTGAAGCTCGCGGTGATTCACTGGTAGCAACACAAGATGCAATGGCGAGCAGTGGTCTGTCTGGTATGGCTCTGTCTATCATTCCAACCAACATCTTCGACATGCTAACGGGCTCTCAACGTACCTCTACACTATCGACTGTACTGTTCGGTATGTTCCTAGGCTACTGTATCCTTCAAGTTAAGAATCGTAAGCCAGAGAAAGTGCAAAACTTCGTTGATTTCATCAACTCTGCAAAAGAAGTAGTTCTTTCAATGGTTCGTGAAATTCTGAAGCTAACGCCTTACGGTGTATTCGCTCTGATGACCACGTTCATGATGACGAATGACCTATTCGCACTGGCTGAAATGGGCCGCTTCCTTCTAGCAAGCTACGTAGCAATTGGCGTTATGTTTGGCATCCACTTCGTAATGGTGTCAATGTTCGGTCTTTCTCCAGCTAAGTTCATGAAGAAAATCTGGCCAGTGTTGGTGTTCGGCTTCGGTTCTCGCTCAAGCATGGCAGCTATCCCACTAAACGTTGAAACACAAACTCAACGTCTAGGTGTAGACGAAGAAACAGCAAACATGTCAGCGACATTCGGTACCAGTATCGGTCAAAACGGCTGTGCAGGTATCTACCCAGCAATGCTAGCAATCATGGCGGCACAAGTAATGGGCATGCCTGTAGACTTAAGCTTCATCCTACAGTTAATTGCAGTTATCGCGATTGCTTCATTCGGTATCGCAGGTGTTGGTGGCGGTGCAACATTCGCAGCGGTAGCGGTACTGACCATCATGGGTCTAGACATCACAGTAGTAGCGATTCTGGTGTCTATCGAAGCGCTAATTGACATGGCTCGTACAGCGCTAAACATCTCAGGCTCTATGTTGTCTGGTGTTCTAACGGCTAAGAAAAACGGCTCGCTAAACACAGAGCAATACGACGCTGACGTTACAGCGACTGTATCAAAAGAAGCAGCAGTATAATTCTCAAACTTAATTAAGAGCACTCCACGTGAGTGCTCTTCTGTTTTTCCTGAGTTCAGGTTATTTAGGTAGTAAATATGAAAGTTGTTGTTATAGGCGGTAGTGCCGCTGGTATGAGTTTCGCAGCAAAGTACAAACGTAATCAACCATCAGATGAAGTCATCGTTCTAGATAAGCGTAGTTACATCTCTTTTGGAGCCTGTGGCTTACCTTACTTTGCAGGTGGCATGTTTGATGACACCGGGCGAATGATTTCTCGCACGCCAGAACAAGCCATTAAGTCTGGCTTGGATGTACGTGTAGAAACAGAAATGGTCTCGTTCGACCGCACTGAAAAGCAAATTACGGTACGTCACCAAAATGAAGAAAGCGTCATCGATTACGATATGTTGGTCATTGCAACAGGTGCGCGACCAATCGTTCCATCGTTCGGTGAATTCAATCCAGAACACGTACACACACTAACAAGCATGGAAGACGGCTTGGCGGTTAAAGAGGCGCTAAAGGATAGTAACAAGAAGCGTGTGTGTGTTATTGGGGCTGGCTTTATCGGCCTGGAAGTATTCGACGCTGCACACGGCTTAGACAAACACGTGACGATCATCGAGCGTGAACAGCACATCATGAGCCGTCAGTTCAGCCCAGAGATCATTGAAGTGGTCGAAGGAGCAATTCGCGAATCCGGTGCTGACCTTAAAACAGGTTGTAGCGTGTCTGCAATTCGCGATTCTGAGCAAGGTGGTTACATCGTAGAAACTGATAACGGTAACGTAGAAGCCGATGTCGTGATCCTGTCACTCGGTTTCAAACCAAATACTGAAGCATTCGAACTGCCAAAAGCTGCAAACGGTGCGTTATTAGTAAATGAATATGGCGCTACTGAAGACGCTTATATTCATGCCGCCGGTGACTGTGCCGTTGTCCATCATATGGCATTAGGCAAACCAATTTATGTCCCTCTAGCAACCACAGCCAACAAGCAAGCGCGCATGATGGCGGACAAGCTAGCAGGTAAAGATACCTACATGTCAGGCTTCTTAGGTTCATCTTGTTTGAAAGTGCTCGACTACGAACTAGCCTGCACTGGCGTGAATGAACTACTGGCGAAAGAACACAACTTAGATGTGAAAGTATCAACGATTTCCGATAAGAACCAAACGGATTACTACCCAGGCCAAGAAGACATCAAGGTGAAGTTGGTTTATCACCCAGAGACTAAGGTTCTACTTGGTGGAGAAATCGTCGGTAAGAAAGGTGCTGTAGGTCGTATTAACGCACTAGCTGTTGCCATCACTGCAAAGATGACCACACAACAACTAGGTTACATGGACTTTTGTTACGCACCTCCATTCGCACGTACTTGGGATGCGCTAAACGTGGCAGGTAACGTAGCCAAATAGGTATTACTAGTCACAAGAACATACAACTAAAACATCAAAGCAGAGCCTGAGCGCTCTGCTTTTTTATACCTAAACTCTACAGAAGCAGAATAATACCAATCTAAGTAAAAATATGATCTAATTTAGTCTATGACTTATTCGTGAAAAAGACGCTATGGACAGTCTCGATAACATTGATTTCAAAAAACTTGCTAGCCAACAAAAATCTATTCAAATGAAGATGCGATTACTCGCATTAGCTCACTTTAAAGACGGTCATTCTCGAACCCAGATTGCTAAGTTCCTTAAAGTAAGCAGAACAAGTGTGAATAAGTGGGTACAAACTTTCCTTGAAGAAGGACTTGAAGGATTACACGAGAAACCAAGAACTGGGAGACCCGCATTCCTTTCTCCAAAGCAACGTGAACAGTTAAGTCTATTTATCAAAAGCCGAGCTTCTGATTCTTCAGGAGGACGATTAACGGGCAGCGATATCCATGCCTACATCGTCAGGAAGTTTGATAAACATTATCACCCTGACTCTATCTATTACTTGCTTAATCACATGGGATTTTCTTGGATAACTTCACGCTCTAAACACCCTTCTCAATCTCAGCAAGTTCAAGACGATTTTAAAAAAATTCAAAATAGAAACGATCCTTAAGATCCCGGGGCATATGGGGTTGGAATCGGTGGATGTCTGGTTTCAAGATGAGGCTCGATTCGGGCAGCAAAATACGACAACTCGCCTCTGGGCAAAAAGAGGCACCAGACCTCGTGCTGTCAAACAGCAGCAATTTGAGTATGCGTATTTGTTTGGCTCAGTCTGTCCATCAAAAGGCATTGGAGAAGCCATGGTTGTCCCTTGGGTAAACAAGGACATCATGATTGACCACCTTGCTCAAATATCAGAGGCAACAGAAAAAGGTCGTCATGCGGTTGTGATCATGGATGGTGCAGGTTGGCATACCGATGATATTGCTGAGCAATTTTCGAATGTGAGTCTCGTTAAACTGCCTCCCTATTCACCCGAACTAAACCCAATCGAACAAGTATGGAGTTGGCTACGACAACACTATCTAGCAAACCAGAGTTTTATGAACTATGACGACATTGTTGAGAAAATATGTGGTGCATGGAATTGCTTTCTAGAAAGTGCAGATAGGGTGAAAAGAATGTGCACAAGAGAGTGGATTGATCTGATCAGTTAATTTTCCAGATTGGTATAAGATAACGACGTATCTAATGGTATTTGAGCATTCTTTTACCAAATTCAAGACGAAAAAAAGCCCGCTGATTTCTCAGCGGGCTTTCTAATGGTGGTGGAGGGATAGGGATTTGAACCCTAGAACCGCTATTAACGGTTGCCGGTTTTCAAGACCGGTGCTTTCGACCACTCAGCCATCCCTCCAACAAATTGTCATCAACAGATTAGTGCACTGTTGAGGTTGTTATTTGCATAGCAAACAACGAAATTAAAGCCTGGCGATGTCCTACTCTCACATGGGGAAGCCCCACACTACCATCGGCGCTATTGTGTTTCACTTCTGAGTTCGGCATGGAATCAGGTGGGTCCACAATGCTATGGTCGCCAAGCAAATTTGGTTAATTGACGCCTCAGCGACAATTAATAATTCGGAAAACTGATTTAAAAGTCTATCTCTTCAAACTCATTCAAGCGTTTGGTATTGCTTTGAGTCCACAAAACCCCTTGGGTGTTGTATGGTTAAGCCTCACGGGCAATTAGTACAGGTTAGCTCAATGCCTCGCAGCACTTACACACCCTGCCTATCAACGTCGTAGTCTACGACAACCCTTTAGGACACTTATAGTGCCAGGGAAAACTCATCTCAAGGCTCGCTTCGCGCTTAGATGCTTTCAGCGCTTATCGATTCCGAACGTAGCTACCGGGCAATGCCATTGGCATGACAACCCGAACACCAGAGGTTCGTCCACTCCGGTCCTCTCGTACTAGGAGCAGCCCCTTTCAATTTTCCAACGCCCACGGCAGATAGGGACCGAACTGTCTCACGACGTTCTAAACCCAGCTCGCGTACCACTTTAAATGGCGAACAGCCATACCCTTGGGACCGACTTCAGCCCCAGGATGTGATGAGCCGACATCGAGGTGCCAAACACCGCCGTCGATATGAACTCTTGGGCGGTATCAGCCTGTTATCCCCGGAGTACCTTTTATCCGTTGAGCGATGGCCCTTCCATTCAGAACCACCGGATCACTATGACCTGCTTTCGCACCTGCTCGAATTGTCATTCTCGCAGTCAAGCGGGCTTATGCCATTGCACTAACCACACGATGTCCAACCGTGTTTAGCCCACCTTCGTGCTCCTCCGTTACTCTTTGGGAGGAGACCGCCCCAGTCAAACTACCCACCAGGCACTGTCCGTAACCCCGATTCAGGGGCCAACGTTAGAACATCAAAACTACAAGGGTGGTATTTCAAGGACGACTCCATCACATCTAGCGACGCAATTTCATAGTCTCCCACCTATCCTACACATGTAGGTTCAATGTTCAGTGCCAAGCTGTAGTAAAGGTTCACGGGGTCTTTCCGTCTAGCCGCGGGTACACTGCATCTTCACAGCGATTTCAATTTCACTGAGTCTCGGGTGGAGACAGCGTGGCCATCATTACGCCATTCGTGCAGGTCGGAACTTACCCGACAAGGAATTTCGCTACCTTAGGACCGTTATAGTTACGGCCGCCGTTTACCGGGGCTTCGATCAAGAGCTTCGACCGAAGTCTAACCCCATCAATTAACCTTCCGGCACCGGGCAGGCGTCACACCGTATACGTCATCTTACGATTTTGCACAGTGCTGTGTTTTTAATAAACAGTTGCAGCCACCTGGTATCTGCGACTCTCGTCTGCTCCATCCGCAAGGGACTTCACTGATAAGAGCGTACCTTCTCCCGAAGTTACGGTACCATTTTGCCTAGTTCCTTCACCCGAGTTCTCTCAAGCGCCTTGGTATTCTCTACCCGACCACCTGTGTCGGTTTGGGGTACGATTCCTTACAATCTGAAGCTTAGAGGCTTTTCCTGGAAGCATGGCATCAATGACTTCACACCCGTAGGTGCTCGACATCGTATCTCAGCGTTAGTAGCGGTCCGGATTTACCTAAACCACCCGCCTACATACTTGAACCTGGACAACCGTCGCCAGGCCCACCTAGCCTTCTCCGTCCCCCCATCGCAATTGTAAGAAGTACGGGAATATTAACCCGTTTCCCATCGACTACGCCTTTCGGCCTCGCCTTAGGAGTCGACTTACCCTGCCCCGATTAACGTTGGACAGGAACCCTTGGTCTTCCGGCGAGGGAGTTTTTCACTCCCTTTATCGTTACTCATGTCAGCATTCGCACTTCTGATACCTCCAGCAGCCCTTACAGACCACCTTCAACGGCTTACAGAACGCTCCCCTACCCCACGCACCCTAAGGTACGTAGCCGCAGCTTCGGTGTATAGCTTAGCCCCGTTACATCTTCCGCGCAGGCCGACTCGACCAGTGAGCTATTACGCTTTCTTTAAATGATGGCTGCTTCTAAGCCAACATCCTGGCTGTCTGAGCCTTCCCACATCGTTTCCCACTTAGCTATACTTTGGGACCTTAGCTGGCGGTCTGGGTTGTTTCCCTCTCCACGACGGACGTTAGCACCCGCCGTGTGTCTCCCGGATAGTACTTACTGGTATTCGGAGTTTGCAAAGGGTTGGTAAGTCGGGATGACCCCCTAGCCTTAACAGTGCTCTACCCCCAGTAGTATTCGTCCGAGGCGCTACCTAAATAGCTTTCGGGGAGAACCAGCTATCTCCAGGTTTGATTGGCCTTTCACCCCTAGCCACAAGTCATCCGCTAATTTTTCAACATTAGTCGGTTCGGTCCTCCAGTTGATGTTACTCAACCTTCAACCTGCCCATGGCTAGATCACCTGGTTTCGGGTCTAATCCTAGCAACTGTACGCCCAGTTAAGACTCGGTTTCCCTACGGCTCCCCTAAACGGTTAACCTTGCTACTAAAATTAAGTCGCTGACCCATTATACAAAAGGTACGCAGTCACACCACGAAGGTGCTCCTACTGCTTGTACGTACACGGTTTCAGGTTCTATTTCACTCCCCTCACAGGGGTTCTTTTCGCCTTTCCCTCACGGTACTGGTTCACTATCGGTCAGTCAGTAGTATTTAGCCTTGGAGGATGGTCCCCCCATATTCAGACAGGATATCACGTGTCCCGCCTTACTCGATTTCACTGATGATGATGTGTCGGTTACGGGGCTATCACCCTTTACTGCGCCACTTTCCAGAGGCTTCACCTGCATCATTAAAAGCTTAAGGGCTAATCCAATTTCGCTCGCCGCTACTTTCGGAATCTCGGTTGATTTCTCTTCCTCGGGGTACTTAGATGTTTCAGTTCCCCCGGTTTGCCTCCTGTTGCTATGTATTCACAACAAGATACGTGCTTATGCACGTGGGTTTCCCCATTCAGAAATCCCAGACTCAAAAGGTTATTACTACCTAATCTGGGCTTATCGCAAGTTATTACGTCTTTCATCGCCTCTGACTGCCAAGGCATCCACCGTGTACGCTTAGTCACTTAACCATACAACCCGAAGAAGTTTCGTGTTGATGTCAAATCACCAAGGTTTTTGGTTGTCATCAAGAAGGGTTAATTCTTGATGACTGTTTGCCGGACTCAATTTACTTTTTGTTTCCACTTTTTAATAAAAAGTAGAATCAAAAAATGAACAATCATTGCTGATCATTCGAATACAAGACACTTGAATGTGTTTGTTGTGTTTATGCTGTTCTTATTCACTAAGAGCAGATAAACATTGAGAACTTTTAAATTTGATTAACTTAATCACAGCCTTGAGCTGTTTGATTTCACTTTTTAAAGTGAAAACCAATTAAGTAATCAGTCAGCTTTCCAAATTGTTAAAGAGCAAGAGTTTCTAAACATAAAGCTTTCGAAACCATTTTTAAAAACTCTCATCAGACTATTGTCATCAAAGAACGTTTAAAGATGGTGGGCGATACCGGGCTCGAACCAGTGACCCCCTGCTTGTAAGGCAGGTGCTCTCCCAACTGAGCTAATCGCCCACGAAAGTTTTAATTCCTTCGCGGAGAAAGAATGGTGGAGCTATGCGGGATCGAACCGCAGACCTCCTGCGTGCAAGGCAGGCGCTCTCCCAGCTGAGCTATAGCCCCAATATTTTATTTCCTTGGGAGGAAATGGTGGGTCGTGCAGGATTCGAACCTGCGACCAATTGATTAAAAGTCAACTGCTCTACCAACTGAGCTAACGACCCAATGGTATCCCGTAGGGGAGTCGAACCCCTGTTACCGCCGTGAAAGGGCGGTGTCCTAGGCCTCTAGACGAACGGGACACTGCTAATTTATCTCTACTTCAAAAGGTAGAAACAAACCTTGAAGAACTTGGGAGTTCTTCGTCTCTTTGCTTTTCTAAACCTAATCAATCTGTGTGGACACTCATCGTGACTATCTTCGTATAAGGAGGTGATCCAGCCCCAGGTTCCCCTAGGGCTACCTTGTTACGACTTCACCCCAGTCATGAACCACAAAGTGGTAAGCGTCCTCCCGAAGGTTAGACTACCTACTTCTTTTGCAGCCCACTCCCATGGTGTGACGGGCGGTGTGTACAAGGCCCGGGAACGTATTCACCGTGACATTCTGATTCACGATTACTAGCGATTCCGACTTCATGGAGTCGAGTTGCAGACTCCAATCCGGACTACGACGCACTTTTTGGGATTCGCTCACTATCGCTAGCTTGCTGCCCTCTGTATGCGCCATTGTAGCACGTGTGTAGCCCTACTCGTAAGGGCCATGATGACTTGACGTCGTCCCCACCTTCCTCCGGTTTATCACCGGCAGTCTCCCTGGAGTTCCCGACATTACTCGCTGGCAAACAAGGATAAGGGTTGCGCTCGTTGCGGGACTTAACCCAACATTTCACAACACGAGCTGACGACAGCCATGCAGCACCTGTCTCAGAGCTCCCGAAGGCACTCCTGCGTCTCCGCTGGATTCTCTGGATGTCAAGAGTAGGTAAGGTTCTTCGCGTTGCATCGAATTAAACCACATGCTCCACCGCTTGTGCGGGCCCCCGTCAATTCATTTGAGTTTTAATCTTGCGACCGTACTCCCCAGGCGGTCTACTTAACGCGTTAGCTCCGAAAGCCACGGCTCAAGGCCACAACCTCCAAGTAGACATCGTTTACGGCGTGGACTACCAGGGTATCTAATCCTGTTTGCTCCCCACGCTTTCGCATCTGAGTGTCAGTATCTGTCCAGGGGGCCGCCTTCGCCACTGGTATTCCTTCAGATCTCTACGCATTTCACCGCTACACCTGAAATTCTACCCCCCTCTACAGTACTCTAGTTCACCAGTTTCAAATGCAGTTCCGAGGTTGAGCCCCGGGCTTTCACATCTGACTTAATGAACCACCTGCATGCGCTTTACGCCCAGTAATTCCGATTAACGCTCGCACCCTCCGTATTACCGCGGCTGCTGGCACGGAGTTAGCCGGTGCTTCTTCTGTTGCTAACGTCAAGAGATAACGCTATTAACGTTACCCCCTTCCTCACAACTGAAAGTACTTTACAACCCGAAGGCCTTCTTCATACACGCGGCATGGCTGCATCAGGCTTGCGCCCATTGTGCAATATTCCCCACTGCTGCCTCCCGTAGGAGTCTGGACCGTGTCTCAGTTCCAGTGTGGCTGATCATCCTCTCAGACCAGCTAGGGATCGTCGCCTTGGTGAGCCATTACCTCACCAACTAGCTAATCCCACCTAGGCATATCTTGACGCGAGAGGCCCGAAGGTCCCCCTCTTTGGCCCGTAGGCATCATGCGGTATTAGCCATCGTTTCCAATGGTTATCCCCCACATCAAGGCAATTTCCTAGGCATTACTCACCCGTCCGCCGCTCGACGCCCATTAACGCACCCGAAGGATTGTTAGTGTCGTTTCCGCTCGACTTGCATGTGTTAGGCCTGCCGCCAGCGTTCAATCTGAGCCATGATCAAACTCTTCAATTTAAGATTTTGTCGGCTCAATGAATACTGACTTCAAAACTACAAAAAGTAATTCTAAAGCTATTATCTTTCCAACAGAAAGATAATGAATTGACTGTGCTCTTTTTGGTTTTCACTTTAAAAAGTGAAATCAAACAGCTCAAGGCTGTACCAAATTGAATTGGTCACTCAGCTCATTGAAACCAAAGTTGATTCCGAGAAATCTGTTTTACTTCTCTTAATAAAAAGGGAAGATAAAACGTTTTGATATTCATCAACGAGTGCCCACACAGATTGATAGGTTTAAATTGTTAAAGAGCTTTGCTTATCGAAACTTCCTTTTTACAAAGGGACTCTTGAAAGCGGACGTGAATTTTAGCGATTTAATCTTAAGTGTCAAACACTTTTTAAAATTAATTCATTTCTAACTTTCCGTCTTACCGATTACTGCTGAAGCCTTGTGGCGTCTGCCGTGTCAGTGAGGCGGCATTATAGAGATCATCGAAAACATGGCAACCCCTTTTTTGATAAAAATTCAAAAAACTTGCTTAAGTGGCTACTTTTACGTCAAAAGGCTCTTTCGTAGCTCAAAGCTCATACAATAGTGGGCATATCACTTAAAATTTTGCGATTAAATCTTTCGAAAAAGCCTCTATATCTAGCTCAATGCTCCATTTCTCACTCAGTTCTAGGATGTTATCTAGTGATTGCTGAACTGTTTTTATCGTCAATGTGTTGTTGTCTAGGTCGTATACCTGTTTTTGCGTAGTGTAATAGAAGTAAAGGATAGTTAATGCTTCTCGATCACCTTGCTCAGCTTTCGGTTGAATACGCTTGAGCTTACGATAGATTTGATTGTGAGTTTGTTTAAGGTTCCACACATAAAGCGCCTCTTTAAAGTAATCATGCCCTTTCACACGACTCGCGATAAAGGCATTCAATGCGACTGATAAAATCACCCCGAGTACATTCAAATGGAAATTGCCTGTCGCTTCCCCACTAATAGACCCAGCTGAACCAAAAAGTTCAATCAGAATGCTACCGAATACGATAGCAAACAAGGCGAGTGACCCAACTAACGAAACCAACAGCAGGTTCATCTTCTTTCTATATTCTTCTTTATTGATTTTCTGTAACGTCATCGACTACTTCCTTAAGTAAGTCACCTAATAATTTGCGCATACTATCTACGTAAACATTGGGTCGCTTCAACCCTTACCATCTTGTAATGTGGTCATTCTCTATTTAATACGCAGAGTTCTTCTGGTTGGCGCTATAAGCAACTCTATTTGACTTCATTAATAGAAAAGAGTTACATACCGCCACAATTTTGGTTATTCATAAATTCATGTTGATAAAGTCCGTTTAGCTTTATCACATACTGACAAGGTACATTCCATGCGTTCATTTGTATTACGCGCTCGCGCAGCCCCTACAGAGAGCAAACTTATCTTAGAAGGTGTTGGGCAAGATGCTCATACTGAGATTCTGGCTCATACCCTGATGAACACGATCTTCGTTGCTCAATCTCACCGTGAGAATGTCACCGTGCACCTTGTATTAGAAAGTACTAAAGACTTTTCACGTACGATTACATTTGATTCAAACGAGATCACCAACATTGGCGGCTTCCATGAGTCTGCATTGTTATCAGCGGTAGTAAGAGCGGTTGACGCTTCTCAAGGTATGACAAAAGAACAGGCGCGTCAGGTTGAGCCGGGCATCACTGTTCGTACTATGAGTTTTGAAAAGCTGGTTAAAGAGCTAGCTGAAGACCACCAGCTGTACATGATGGATAAAAAAGGCGATTTTATCCGTGATGCGAATATTGCTGAAAACCCATGTTTTCTTCTGACTGACCATATCCCTATGCCGAAGAAAAGCTACAACAGCTTGAAGCGTTTAGGGACTGAGAAAATCAGCTTAGGTCCAAACATGCTGTTTGCTTCTCAGTGTGTTGTGTTGATCAACAATGAGCTTGATGTGAGAGACTTCTGATTCAACCCAATAGCCGTTGAAATAAAAATGGAGCGATCATCGCTCCATTTACTCCTTTGTTCAGCTAACATCCGCACTAAAAACGAGCTTCAACTGTCATCCCTTCAACCCAATACTCTTCTGGCGGTGCTGTAATAAAGTCCAATACGACTTTCAAGTACGTTGACCTAAGACAACATTTCATAATCTGTAAATCACTTTGCTTTGGCTAACTGCTACGCTGCTTCCGCTTTCACTACCGGTTGATAGCGCCCTGGTTTATGGTTCATCGCCAGGATCAAGTTAGTGACTATCGCCCCCAGTACAGATAGTAGTACCAGTGACACATCAACGATAAACAATGAGAGTACGACAATCGTGCAATCTAGTGCCATCTGAACTTTGCCCGCACGAATCCCAAAACGTTCTTGTAAGAACAACGCCAGAATGTTGAAACCACCTAAGCTCATCTTATGACGAAAGATCACCAACATGCCGGTGCCAATTAAACCACCTCCTAATAATGCTGCATACAATACATGAATCTCAGAAATCTGAATCACGTGGTACAAGTAATCCACCGCGAACGAAACAATCGAAACGGCAATAAAGGTACTGATGGTGAAACGCCAGCCCATACGAGCAACCGACAAAATATAAAAAGGTAAGTTAAGCGCGAAGAACACTTGACCAAAACTTAGGTCTGTTACTTTGGTAATGAAGATAGCTAGACCAGCCGTGCCTCCAGTGAGCAAACCGACTTGGTTGAAAAATATAACGCCGAGTGAAACCAGTGCACTACCTAAGATCAGTGCCAGTAAGTTTTCGCGAAGGTTGTGATCTTTATCCATATGATGACTCTCCCTGAATCTTTTAACATCGCGTTTCAGTCATGTTGAAACGATTTGCGTCCAAATTTACGATATTTAACAGATAAGTCGAGTTAGAGACCAATGTTACTTAATGATTACTTTGTATATTAGTTTTTACATCATTGTTAAACACTCAAATAAAGCAATAAGTTACATTGAAAAATCTATGTATTCATTCTAAGTTACAAGGTTCAATCGTTTAACAAACGACCTTCAAGTTTCTCTACTTATTAGTCATGTTTATATCAACGCTAACAAAGCATAAATTCACACATAAACTTCACTGAATAATAAGACTATTCCTGCTATTTTACTTTATAGTATCCGCTCACTTCTTTAAAACTAATCCGCAGGCTTATGGAATACCTAGATCAGACCGCCCTTATTGCGATGGCACTCATTTTTGTCGGCTCGTTTGTACAAACAGCAATCGGCTTTGGCTTAGCTATTGTGGCTGCCCCGTTGTTGTTTTTGGTTTCGCCTGACTATGTACCCGCGCCTATCTGTCTCGTCGGCCTGTTCATTTCTATATTCAATGCGTTTAAGCACCGAGCAAACATTTCTATTGGCGGATTAAAAATCGCACTGCTTGGCCGTATTCCGGGCTCTATAGCTGGCGGGGCTTTGTTGGTGATGGTTTCAACGAGCGTTCTGTCTCTGTGGTTAGGCTTATTGGTGGTATTTGCGGTGATTGTCAGCTTACTGCCGTTTAGATTAGAGCCGACCCCTGCCAAGATGGGCATCGCGGGATTCTTCTCAGGATTCTTTGGCACTAGCTCAGGCATTGGTGGTCCACCAATGGCGTTGCTACTTCAACACCAAGATGCCAATCAACTTCGTGGTAACCTTTCTGCATTTTTCGTGTTTAGTTCTATCATTTCATTGCTGGTACAGATCCCAATTGGCTTCTTCACGATGCACCATTTGATCATCACAATCCCGTTGCTTCCTGCAGCTTGGTTGGGTTATAAAGTGGCGTTAATGACCACGCAAAGCATTCCTAAAGAGAAGATACGTATCGGTTCTTTATTGCTATGTTCTATCAGCGGCTTTACTGCCATTTGGCAAGGCTTAGCTGGCTAGCTCGAAGCAGAAACATCGACAAAGAAACAAACACACAGCTCCAATACCGAACGATTAAAAGGACGCTCTATGACATACGACGAGTTCAATGCATTTTGTGAATCAAAAGCTGCCACCAGCTATGTGATGCAGTGGAATAACTCTCACGTTTGGAAAGTGGGAGGTAAGGTGTTTGCGATTGGAGGTTGGGGCCCGAACGATGAGCCTGCATTTATCTTCAAAACGTCCGACCAAAACTTCGACTTTTTGAAAGAAGAGCCCGGTTATAAACCTGCGCCCTACTTTGCTTCGCGTGGTATGAAATGGATTCAGTTGTTTGAAAGCACACCAGAAAGAGATGAGGAGCTGAGATACTACCTCACTGAATCACACCGAATTGTCTCTTTAGGCCTAACCAAAAAGAAACAAGCAGAACTCGGTCTCAATCAATAAAGAGACTGCCAGCTTGTAATCGGTTATCTAACACTATGTTAGCGCTTTAAAATTCAGAAAGATCCTAGAAATTTGAGCGGATCTTAAAAGCTTAAGTCGCTCTTAAAAACTTAGGCAGTAAAGGTTCTATTTTTTGCGTTGGTACCAGTGGCACCAATAGGTAGATTAAACCCGCAAAAGCGATAGATGCAACCAAGTCTTCAGGACGATGCATACCAAGCCAAACACGACTATAAGCAACGCCACCAGCCCAAACCAGCAAACCACCCACTAGGTAAAAGCGCTTCGCTTCCAAGAACAAACCACCAAAGAACGCTAAACACACACCAACGAAAATCATGTGTCCTGAAGGGAAAGAATAGTCTGTTTCGCCAAGCCAATGACGTGCTCGCCACTCGCTGACCCTATCTTGCACAGACTCTATTGCCGCGTTTTTTTCTGCCGATGGTAACTCATAAAACAGCTCTGGCATTTCAACCACTTCCTGTGTAACCAAATACTCAGAATAAGGACGCGGGCTCTCTGTTGAATGCTTTAAGAAAGTCTTCGCTGCAAAGCTAAGCACCAATAAAATGCCTAACTGCAGATAAAGGCTGACTAGCTTAGCTTTGGAAAATTTCATCGTGAGCAAAACTAAAGACAAAACAGCGAGCGTTACCAAGAATCCTTGATTACCTGCTGAATACGTCACGAACGTCATGAAGGCACCATAGAAAGGCAAAACCGCACTTCCAAGATCGAAATCAGATCCAAAGATCAAAAAGGGTACTAGGGAATACAAACTTAGAACGAGCAGTAATAAGCCTTTGGATTTGTTAGAGAACAGAGAAGTCATGAATAAAATCTTTTGGATAAGGTGGTCGGATGCTATCGCAGCTTAGCATCGCCAATATCAATTTTATGTCAATGATAATCGCCAGACAGCCATTGATATTCACAGTTGGATTAGAGTAATTAGAAACATCACAACGCTACGTTAAACCGAGTTATGTCATATTCCGTCGATTAAGTAAGCACTTATCAAGTTCATAGGGCTGAATCTAAAAAACTTTGCTGCCAGTCCTTTAAATCCATTATTGAAAGGATTAACATCTGGTCTGCTGTCAAAGCAAAACAAATTATTAATTTTTATTCTCAGGGCGGGGCGAAATTCCCCACCGGCGGTATGTCCTTAGCAAAATCTAAAGATAAGCCCGCGAGCGCTCGATTCGTCGAGGTCAGCAGATCTGGTGAGATGCCAGAGCCGACGGTTATAGTCCGGATGAGAGAGAATGAAAGCACACTCGTTTAAGTTGGAAAGGCGCATCTATTTGTTGAGTTGATGCCTCCAACTCAGACGAGTGCATTTCGTTTTGGATAAACCATAATGAGCTAATGCCAATCGTATTTGGATTGGTATAAGTCTACTTGTAATGAGTTGGCTTTGTTATGCTCGTCGGTTGAGATCCCTCATACAGCCCTGATTCTGGTGATATTTTAGGAGTTTAACCATGAATCAGTCTTCACTACTTGCCGAATTTGGCGAACCAATCACTCGAGTTGAAAACGCACTGCAAGCCCTACGCGAAGGTCGTGGCGTACTTTTACTTGACGATGAAGATCGCGAGAACGAAGGCGACATCATCTACTCAGTAGAACACTTAACCAATGCTCAAATGGCACTTATGATCCGCGAATGCAGCGGCATCGTGTGCCTGTGTCTAACTGACGAGCAAGCAAACCAACTTGAACTTCCACCTATGGTTGTAGATAACAACAGTGCAAACCAAACTGCGTTTACGGTGACTATCGAAGCAAAAGTGGGGGTAACAACCGGAGTTTCAGCCGCTGACCGCGTAACAACGATCAAAACAGCTGCTAACCCAACAGCTAAGCCTACTGACCTAGCTCGCCCTGGCCACGTATTCCCACTGCGCGCTCGCAAAGGTGGTGTACTTGCTCGCCGCGGCCATACAGAAGGTACTGTGGACCTAATGCAAATGGCTGGTCTTCAATCAGCAGGCGTACTGTGTGAAGTAACCAACCCAGACGGCACAATGGCAAAAGCGCCAGAGATCGTTGCTTTCGGTAAACTGCACAACATGCCAGTACTGACCATTGAAGATATGGTGATGTACCGCACTGAGTTCGATCTTAAGCTTGCATAACGTTTAGCCCTCAATGCTAAACACTTAGCATTGAGGGCTAAACACTTAGCATTTAAGCTAATACACTGCGAAATGAACATTGAAAGGCCTCACTCTTACTGCTTTTTATAATTAAAAGCATATAAGGGGTGAGGCCTTTTTAATTTCTGCTGCTTGAAACGAGCCAGAAATAGATCGCCAAAGTGCCTCTAGTTATCAAAACCTTCCCAGCCTAATCACTAGAAAAGCGTAACCTCTCAAAAAATCCTGCAAAATATGAGAAACATTCACTCGAATGGTGAAGCCATGCACCATGATTGATCATCCATAATCAGACTAAAAGCATAACCCAATGAAATATAACACTTATTTATTTTGGCACGGTGTCTGCACTACCACTAAGTAGGTATACAAATATTAGGAGTTGAATATGTTTGTAGTTATTTCAGTGGGTTTATCCCTATTAGTACTTGCAGCCCTGTTTCATTTCTCAAGGAAGAGACAAACAGCGCTATCACACAGGTTTGAAACCTTAGTTCTGCTTAGAGAGTTATTGTTGTTATCACGCAAACACCGCGCGGCAACGCATTACGCTCTGGCGCATAAACTGTCTAGCGACTCGATTCGCAAAGTGAACGAGATTTACGACAACATACTTGAGGTATCTGAACTGCTTCAATCTCATGTGTCATTTGATAGCCGTCCTATGTACCGCATTTATCACCTCAAACTCATCGCCATGCACAGTGACTGGCAAAACCGAACCTTGGTACGTAACCAATCGATTCATGGCAAAACGATACGTCACAGCATGTTCTTGATGGATGAAGTGATGATCATTTGGCTGATTCAGTCTGAACGCGAAGACATGAGCCGTGAGTACCACATGAATTGGCAACAGATCTTGGATTGCATGGAGATCTTGACCAAGTTACGAATGTGCATACCTGATATGGAAAAGCCTGAAGAGTATGCGAGATTCAAATTCTATGCTTCTCAGACACACCGTAAACTCAACCAATTATCAATGATTTGCCCTATTAGCAGCGGTTCACCGGTTTGCACACGAGCGATGCATGCACTTACAGAGATCGCATCGAGCAACGAAGCGACCCAACCGGCAGATAGCATGTACGAATTAACCAGTGATATCTCTAGCGTCGTGTCGCAAGTCTACGACCAAGTATTATCCGACATTACGAGAAGCTTGTATCAGCCTTTACCAGACATCAACGAAAAGGTGATAAATACTCGATTATCCGTACATCATTACATGTAAAGACTTCGTGAGAGGAGAGCGTGCTGGAACTCTGAATTATTGAGTTCAAATCCGATATCACCATTGATATCGGATTTTTGTATTTATGGGCTTCAAAATTTCTATCGCTATGTATCATTGCCTATGAAGTTTCAAACATCCCCAGATTTGATATCGTTAGCCCAAGCTTGTGCTGCAAAATCAATGAACTGGCGAACAACTGGAAGCTGATAACTGCGAGACAGATACACCGCCCAAAGCACGCTGCTTGGCGAAACAAAATCACCCAATATGCGTATCAGTTTGCCATTCGCAATCAGTGGGTTGGCTAAGTCACAAGGTAAACGAACTACCCCTTTCCCGTGCTGTGCCGCGCGAGTTAGCACTCCAACATCGTTGGCCTTGATGGTGCCAGACACCTCAACCGAATAGTGCTGATTATCCTTAACGAAATCCCACTTCGAGACATTCAGATGACGAAAGCAATTGTGTTGTCGAAGCGCTTCGACCGTTTCAGGTTCACCATGTTGGTCCAAGTAGGCTTGCGAGGCGCACACCACTGAATCAATTACCATTAGCTTTCGTGCAATCAAACTATCGTCAGGTTGGTCCGTATAGCGAAGTGCAATATCTATCCTTTCATCCACCAGCTGAGTAAAACGGTCTGAAGCAAACAATTCGACCGTGATATTAGGGTGGCGCTCAGTGAACTGTTCAACCACATCCAGCAGCATGTATTGAGTCAAACCAATGGGTGCAGCAATTCGAATGGTTCCTGAAAGATCATCGGTTTGATTGAGTGAAGTAACTTCTAGCTCAGCGGTTTCATGGAGGATTTTCTCACAGCGCTGTAAGGCGATTTCCCCTGCCGCCGTTAAGCTCACCTTTCGAGTCGTCCTATGTAATAGCCTCTGCTTCAACCACCCTTCTATCTCTTGAACATGACGCGAAACCTGCAACCGACTCATATCCAAATGCTCAGCTGCTTGAGTGAAGCTGGCACAATTCGCAACTTCGACAAAGCTACGCATTGCCGTCAACCTATCCATCACGCTCTCCTTGAACTGTTTAGCTGCTAATCGAATCTTATTAGATCAATATATAGATACAATCTACATCATTTTGCGATATTTATCGCAATCTAGTGAGCTATTAGACTGCAATGGCTGTCGAGAAAACGACTCAATAAATTAGATAATTGGAGAGACATTATGAAAATTGCAGTATTAGGCGCATCAGGTTGGATTGGTAGTCACATCGCTCAAGAGGCTCAATCTCGTGGTCACGACGTAGTTGCAGTTGTAAGAGATGCAAGCCGCGTAGAAAACAATGACATTGAAGTTCGTTCATTTGATTTACAAGACGAAACTGCAAATCTAGCAAACGCACTAGCCGGCGTTGATGCAGTCATTACTTCGATTGGCGGACGTGCTCTGGGTAATCACGACATCGTAAAAAACACTGCGACTAAATTGCTGGCAACATTACCGAGCATCGGTATCGAGCGCTTACTTTGGGTTGGCGGTGCCGGCTCATTAGAAGTGGCGCCAAACGTACCGCTAGTGACCGTTCCGGACTTCCCTGCGGATTACAAAAATGAAGCGCTAGCACAGGGTGAAGCTCTTGAAGTGTTCAAGCAATCGAACAGCGAAGTTAACTGGACTTTTGTTAGCCCTGCAGCAGAAATATTCCCGGGCGAGAAACTATCAACCTACCGTACTGGTGGCGACCAACTACTCACCGACGAAGATGGCAACAGCAAAATTTCAGTGAGCGATTACGCTATCGCGATGATTGATGAGCTCGAAGCTGGCAAGTTCCCACGTCAGCGTATTGGTGTCGCTTACTAGTCAACTCATATATAAAAACTAAAAAAAGCCGCTTGTTCAAAACAGTGCGGCTTTCTCATCTTTATATTGAGCATTCCTTTAATCCAATGGCAGGTGACCTGTTTTCACTAGGATGACGGTTTCTTCTTCCACATAAGGGAAATGCTCGCTCATATGCGGGCTGCGCATCCATGTGTGTTTTGGATACTCGCCATGTTCATCTTTAAAGGAGCCAGACAACACAAAGATCTCTTCACCACCAAAGTGACGATGCGGCTGAAAACGTTCGCCAACGGGCCATTTCACCAAGGCAACATTTTCGTGTTCAAAACCATGCAGTGGCATCACTTGTAAACCACCAATACCCGGAAGCCATTCCGTTTCTAAAGTATTGATACGAACTTGAGTTAAGTCTCTCGCATCAAACTGGTTGAGCTTCACCAAGATCGTGCAGCCATTTTTGCTTGATGGAGAATGCGCACTGCCCGGGGGATTACGGATATAAGTGCCGGCAGGGAAATCTCCAGTTTCATCAGAGAACACGCCATCTAATACGAAGATCTCTTCGCCTTGTGGGTGTGGGTGCTCAGAAAACGAAGATTCAGGATCGTACTTCACCACACTGGTTGTGTGACCTGATTCTTTCTCTTCTCTTTCAAGCGGCTTGCGCCAAACCCCTTTGGCATGGCTTGCAATCCAATCTAATGATTCGGTTTCAATAACCAGTCTCTTTGAAAAATCCATGTTGAACATAATGGCGACCTTACTCTTGTTATCGTTTTAATTATTCTTATTATCTTTCTAGCTTCTATTCTACGCGAATACTGAGCGAGAGGGGCTATTCTCAGCTAGTTGCCTATAAAGCTCTCTCATAAATATTAAAGTCTAGTCTTAATTAGTTGCAGCAAACACGCTTAGCTCACTGGTGTTTGTTCAAAGCGACCTTTTACGAAATCAATGAAGGTTCGAATTCGGCTTGGTTGATAGCGGTCTCGATGGTAGATCGCTGAAAAGTCGACCTTAGGCACCACCCATTCTTCAAACACTTGCAGCAATTGCCCGTCGTTCAGTTCTTGTAAGCAATAGATGGTTGGAACACGAATAATTCCGTTGCCCGACTTCGCGCCCTGCACCAACACTCGCCCATTTTTACATTGCAGCCTGCCCGTCACATGCACATCGACTGTTTTCTTGGTGTCGTCTAGCGCTTGAAAGCTCCACTTGCGAACAGAGCCTGTTAAGCAGTCATGGTGGATGAGATCTTTAGGGTGATTTGGCTTCCCTTTACGAGCGAAATACTCAGGGCTCGCGAGTGTTCCCATCTCGATGTCCAAAAGCTTTCTGGCGATAAAGCCCGCGTCTTCTAAGCTTCCCATGCGAAAAGCGATATCGAAAGCATCTTCAATCAAATCCACTCGGTTACTGCTGAAATCAAGGCTAATGCTGATGTCTGGGTAGAGCTGCATGAACTCATTGACCAGATCCGCGATGATCACCTCACCAAGATAACCGCCGACACAGTTTACTTTTATGTCGCCACGTACTTCTTCGACATCATCAACCGCAGCAATCAGCGCTTGGTCTATGTTATCGAGGGCTTGCTCACATCTCGCGTACAGATCTTGCCCCGCGTGAGTCAGCCTCAAGGTTCGAGTGGTGCGGATAAACAGTGTCACACCCATCTGCTTTTCTAGGCTACTCACTTGGCGTGATACGTGGGAACGAGACACATCCAACTCCTCAGCCGCTTTGGTGAAATTACCTAAACGAGCGATCAGCACGAAGGAGCGAATATCAGACAGGTTAATTTGATTGAGCATAGTCGCCAGCTTACTAATGAAGTTATGAGATAGACGCTTTTATTGTTGCACCACAGCAACAGTGTTTCAAGTAAAGCGCTATATATCAACAATGCTCTTTTCCTTAATATACCTCCATCGCAACGAAGCAAGGCAACAAGCACTTGATTCGAATGCACTTAAACAATACGTCGTAGCCAACCGACGCAATAAAAGTACAGAGGAAATAAAATGAAAAAACTAATCGTAATTACAGGTGCAAGCTCTGGTATTGGTGAAGCAATCGCTCGTCGTCTAAGCGATGAAGGTCACCCTCTTCTACTTTTAGCTCGTCGTGTTGACCGCCTTGAAGCTCTGAACCTACCAAACTCTCTATCAGTAAAAGTAGACGTAACAGACAAAGCGTCTTTTGATGCAGCAATCGCACAAGGTGAAGAGAAATTTGGCCCTGTAGACGCGCTTATCAACAACGCTGGTGCAATGCTTCTTGGTCAAATCGATACGCAAGACGCTCAAGAGTGGAAGACAATGTTCGATGTGAACGTGATTGGTCTTCTGAACGGCATGCAGTCTGTACTTGCTCCGATGATGGAACGTAACACAGGTACTATCATCAACATCAGCTCTATCGCGGGTAAGAAAACATTCCCAAGCCACGCAGCTTACTGTGGTACTAAGTTCGCGGTACACGCTATTTCTGAAAACGTTCGTGAAGAAGTGGCGGCGTCAAATGTTCGTGTTACGACTATCGCACCGGGTGCTGTAGAAACAGAACTTCTGTACCACACTACATCTCAAGAGATCAAAGACGGTTACGATTCTTGGAAAGAAGACATGGGTGGCGTATTGGCAGCTGACGATATCGCTCGCGCTGTATCATTCGCTTACCAACAACCACAGAACGTATGTATCCGTGAGATTGCTCTAGCACCAACTAAGCAACAGCCATAGAAGTTAATTATCACGCATATATTTGTGATGCATAAATAGAAAGCGCCACTACTTATTCAATAGTGGCGCTTTTGTTTTTATTGAGTCTAGCTACAAGCAGTAACCGTAATTAAAACTCAACGCGATAAACTGATGTGCTACCACTTACTTCGTTGCCAATCGCAATAAAGTGGTTACCAGAGCGAGTAAAATACTTGATTGACTCTGGGCCTAGGTCACCCGCTTTCGAGTTGTAAGTATCGTTGTCGCAATCACCGTCTTCATCAACTTTAGTGCACACTGGTTGTGTAAAGTCTCGGTTGTTCAAGTAGCTGATGAAACTTGCAGTTTTAGGCTGTGTTACGTCGTAAACCATGATGCCACCTTGGCGTTCAAGACCAATAAAGGCATAGTGCTTACCGTTAATCTCAGCCACTTCGATAGCTTCAGGCTCAACCCCTTTATCATCACTGCGATCGTCACCACTTTGGTTGTTATCATTGGTGCTGTTGAAGTTTGCAGGATCTTGATCAAGAACGATCCGAGCGAAATCATCGCCGCTATCAAACACTAATTCGCCAGACTCATCCCAGATAGAGAAAGAACGGCTACCGAATGCTTGAACTTTTTGGTCAGCAGCAAGTGTTCCTTGTGGCTTAATCACTTTAAGACGAGCAAGTTGCTTATTGTCTTTGAGTGCTCCAGCCAATGGGTGGTTCGCGTCAACGTCTAGCTTCTTGCCACGCACTTCATCGACATAAGCGATACAAAAGTCTTTTTCTGTGGTGTAGTTTTCGGTGCCTTGATAATCGTCACCGTCCCACTCAAAACCTTTCTCATCACACATTTTTTGCGTGGTCTTGATGCCATATTCACGACCATCACCTTCGTTTGCAGTCACGATGTAGGTGTTGCCCTCAACACTGTAGCTAGTGATGCTATCTGGCATGTAGAGACCTTCTAACATTGCGTAGCTTTGTAGGTTACCTATGTTTTTGTCTTTATTTGACGCATCCAACTGAGCAGTATCCCAAGGCTTTCCACCTAATCCCAGAATCGCATCCACTTGTGCACTCACCACGTCAATCGCTGCTAATGCATTGTTCTCTTGCAGGGCTACATAGAGTTTTCCGTTATCAGCAAACGTTAGGTATTCCGGCTCTAGATCTTGGGCAACGGTTGCATTCGGAGTTGAGATTCGAACCTTTTCGGTCAATTCTGCGTGGCGTGGCTGACCTAGGTTGAATGCCTTGAAATCAATTTGAGTCACTTTCGCTTGCAAAGGACCGTTGGTTAAATCAACCAGTGTCACTGAGCCTTCAGGATCAATGCTGTAATCCGCATTCGGCTCACCTTCGTTTGCAGATGCAATGTAACGACCGTCCTTAGAAAAGCTCACCATGTCCGGTAATGCACCAGCCGTATAAGTAGTGAGCAGCTCTAACGTGTCTGAACGATAAAGTGCAATGATGCCGTTTTGTTGCTTGTCGGCGTTTTCAATTGCGACCGCAACTAAGCCTTGATGAGTCGATACACTATTTGCAGCACCGATATTAATGCCAGAAGCCGCAGCTGCTGATTGAAGATCAATATAGCCCTCAGATGTTGGTTCGCTAGCCGAGTTCATTGATAAAACATCGACTTTCTGCGCTTGAGCGTTAACCACATAAAGCTTATCGGTACATGAATCGTAGCTGACGATTTCGGCTGCAGAAGTATCAAACGGAGCGTCAGTAATAGAACGGCCAACCAAAGTAAGTCCAGTTACCGCAGCACCGCTCGCGATTGGTTGTTGGATGGATTGGCATTGAAGGCTAAAAGCATCAACTGACGCTGGAGATGGCGTAGCAGTCGTTGGTGATGTTGACGTTGATTGAGAACACCCTACTAGAGCAGAACTTACCGCGATAGGCAGTAATAATGTCAGCTTATTAAATTTACGATTCATATATCCTCCATGATTTGAATCGAGATCATAGAGGGCTGTTATGACACTTATCTTTCTCTTTTATTAACAATAGGTGACGACAATCGGTGTCTTTTATCCATAACAACAGTGAGTTGAAGTAAGAATTTCATTAACAAGGATGCAAAAAAAACGCCCAAGCTGGCTGGTGCTTGAGCGCTCTGAATCATCTAACAAAGGTTAATTAAAAGTTGTAACCACCGCCAATCATGAATGCCCATGGGTCGATATCAACATCTGTGGAGTATTGTGTGGTAATTCCACCGACTGTTTGCTTGTACTTAGCGGTTGTACCAATATCTGCATACCAAACCGATGCGTTTAGAAACCAATCTTCATTGATCATGTAATCAATGCCGATGTTAGCCGCTAAGCCCCAAGAATCATCAAGAGATAGGTCACTCAAGCCTGCACTTTTACCCGTACTATTCAAACTTTCATCAAAAAATACAGTGTAGTTGATACCTGCACCTACGTAAGGGCGAAAATCACTGTTCGCTTCACCGAAGTAGTATTGAACCATAAACATTGGCGGTAGCTGTTTAGTGTCGGCAACTTTACCTAAACCATTGACGGAGATATTGTGTGAGAATGGACTCGCTGCTAATACTTCAAAACTAAGGTTATCAGTAAACATGTAGCCGAAAGTTAAACCAAGCTGAGTATCTGAATCAACTGAAAACTCTAGGTCTGAATTGTCAAGAACAGCGCCACTGCTGTCATTTGGAGATACTGTTGCTGCACCAGCACGGATGATGAAATCACCTTCTTTATGAGCAAGAACATTGGTTGACAAAAGAGCCGCAATAACCGCAATACCACATACTGTTTTTTTCATTATTATTTCCTTTTTAGGGCTTAATTCTTTATTGGTGAATGAGTAATCATTTCTTATTTTGCGTGCAAGGTAGCATAGAGTAACCCTACTTTATTGATGGAAATCAATTTGTGAAAGGTTATGGTTATTTGTGTAAATTTATATCGACTCGATCACTTTATTTCCTCATTTTATTGACAGTTTTGTAATGCATATTTTCCGTGCGTCACTCCTTTAAACACTACACCTTAGCTTTACTTCGATCTATTTGCGCCAAAACAGAGCAAGCCAACATCTCACACGCATCAATTTGGTGCAGCACCACACCGTTAACTCAAACCTTGATTAATATTCAATGAGTTACATTTGGCTTAGTGCTTGCAAGTGTATGTTCATAATCATAAATACATTGAGGTTCTCACCATGCAAGACACTCTAACAATCGTTCTGGCCGGCGGTGTTGGTTCTCGACTTTCTCCCCTCACCGATAACCGCGCAAAACCTGCGGTACCGTTTGGTGGCAAATATCGAATCATCGATTTCACGCTCGCGAACTGCCTGCATTCTGGGCTCCGCCAAATTCTGGTGCTCACTCAGTACAAGTCTCACTCTTTGCAAAAACACTTACGTGATGGTTGGTCGGTACTAAACCCTGAGCTCGGCGAATACATCACCAATGTTCCCCCACAAATGCGAACAGGTGATAGCTGGTATAGCGGCACGGCCGATGCTATTTATCAAAACTTGTATTTGCTGTCTCGCAGTGAAGCCAAGCATGTGGTGGTGTTATCTGGCGATCATATCTATCGCATGGATTACGCCCCAATGCTCAAGCAACACAAAACGAACGAGGCCGACTTAACCGTGGCGTGCATGGAAGTTTCGATTGATGAAGCCAAAGAGTTTGGTGTGATGGAGATAGACGAATCTCTCGAGATCAATAACTTTACCGAAAAGCCACGTTACCCAGCATGTGTACCCGGTAGGCCGACTCGAAGCATGGCTTCAATGGGTATTTACGTCTTTGATAAAGAGGTGCTAACACAAGCACTACTGGCTGATGCTGAAGACCCGAGTTCAAGCCACGATTTTGGTAAAGACATCATTCCTAAGTTAGTTGGAAATAACAGTGTTTACGCCTATAAGTTTGGAGATACAGAAGGCCGAGTCACTCAAGACGCCTATTGGAGAGATGTTGGAACCCTAGACTCCTATTACCAAGCCAATATGGACTTGCTAAAACCAATTTCCCCTATCGATTTATATCAACCTGATTGGGCAATCCGTACCTACGAACCGCAGCTACCACCAGCGCGAACCATCGCTTCTGTAGAAGGGAACCAAGGGATATTTATCAACTCGATGATAGCGAACGGGGTTGTAATTGAAGGCGGATCTGCGCAAAACTCTATCTTCTTTCCTAAGGTCAAAGTCAGTAATGCCGCAATTGTGATTGATAGTATTCTGTTTGAAGATGTTGAAATAGGAAAAAACTGCCACATTCAAAACTGCATCATCGATAAGAACGTTAAGGTGCCTGATGATACTCAAATAGGCATTAATAGCAGGGACGATGCCGAGCGATTTCATATTTCAAAACTAGGTGTAATCGTAGTGCCATCGTCTTACAAATTCAGTTAATAACACCTATGATGAAACTAGGTTTCTCAATCTAAAGGCAGCTCTGAGTTGCCTTATTTTATGTCTAACTTGACGGCTCACTAGCCCTTGTGGAATGAAAAGATGAGTGCCGTCCATCACATAATAGTCAGCGGTGATTTGTAGATTTATCACTAGAATATATATTTGGATTGATGCTTTATTTGGGTGATAAAAACTAAGCAAGGAAGGTACGTTAGAGCAATGCATCAAGAGTGAAGTATTTTTGAACATGTCTTTAAAACACGAAACATAATATGCGTTCAGTTAATCGGACTTTCAAGGGAGCAAGGATAGATTATTTGATAACACTGAAGTCAATCACACATGTATGCTTTCGCTGTTGGTTAAACTATCCGATGTTTGCTACGTTTAAGTGACACAGTCATTGGAAAGGTATGATTTATGAAAATAAATGTTCAAACACATCATGTATCAATTAACGACGAGTCACGCAAAGACATCGAAGGAAAATTCGAGAAGATATCTAACCATTTCCCATCACTGATTAGCTGCGACATCATCATTACAAAAGAGCACAGCAAGCATCAGGTTGAAGTGTTCACCAACTACGAAGGCGTACGTGTATCGGCAAAAGCTACTGGCGACGTTATGTACCCAGCAATCGCTTCAGCACTCAAGAAACTTGAAACGGGCCTGAGTAACCGTAAGGGACAATTGAAAGCAGACCTGCATGAGAAGCCAACAAGTACGAAGCCAGAAATTGCTTCAGATATCATCCAAGAGATGAAATTGGTATAACTCTATAATTAGAAGCGACCTAACTAATAGAAGTGCATGAACCAACAGAAGCGCATTAACTAATAGAAGCGCACTAAGGTTTTCAAAGCCAGCACATGTTGCTGGCTTTTTCGATCTATGGCCTCAAATGACCTTTCCGTAACTTTGATTTTAGCGATAAAAAGGTCTAGTCATCTCGTTCTTTCCCCACCCTAAAATCACCATCACTTTTAACAATCTTAAGTCACTGGTTGCTATAACAATAACGGATAGTATTTGGTACAGTTATAAGCAGTAATAGAGACAATAAAGGATATTTATTATGAGAAAAATCGCGCTACTTCTATTTCTATCCACTCAAATTATGGCTTGTACAGAAGTCGGAAGTGAAGCTTGGTGTACTGATATGAAAGAGAAACCTAAAGGCGACTGGACGGCTAATGAAGCGGGTGACTTTGCCAAGTATTGTATTTTCTAAACACACCGCAGCGTTCATTAACGATACAGATCGAAAGGCGTTTAACGACAAACTGATCACTCTATATAGCACTAAAAATCGAATAAGTGAGTTTAAGGATGGAACACCAACTAGGTAATGACTGGCAACACATCAACTGGGTATTAACCGACGTCGATGACACGCTCACTTGGCAAGGTTCACTCCCTCCAGAAACCCTGATTGCGCTACAGAAGCTGAGAGACGATGGAATCAAAGTGGTCGCAGTAACAGGAGCCTGTGCTGGTTGGTGCGATCATATTGCGCAACTTTGGCCTGTCGATGCCGTGCTTGGAGAAAATGGCGCTTTCTTGCTAGAGAAGCAAGATGGTGCATTACAGATTTCATCGGAAATACCGCTAGAACAAGTGCGTCAGAACCAAGCCAAGCTAAAACAACAAGTCGAAACGATCTTGTTGAATTACCCAGACTTATCTCTAACTTTGGACCAACCTTACCGCTTGTGTGAGGTCGCTATTGATATCGGCCAAAACCGTAAGCCTGTTGATCCTGAAATAGTGCAAGAGCTACTTGAGAGAATACATGCTTTAGGCGCACACGCGACGGCCAGCTCGATTCATATTAATGCTTGGTATGGAGAGCACTCAAAGAAAAACGCGGTGCATCGTTTTCTCGCAAATAAAGGCCTATCGATCGAACAGATCCATAACCAAGCCTGTTATGTCGGCGATTCAATGAACGATCAACAGATGTTCGAATCACTACCACTCACCGTTGGCGTGGCAAACATTAAGCATTATTGGGATAAGTTAGATCATCATCCAAGTACGGTAATGTCGCAGCCGGGTGGCTATGGGTTTGCAGAATTTGTGGATGCGCTATTGGCAATTAAAAGTTAAAAGCTAGACACTTAAAAATGAATCACGCCCTTCTAATCAGATCTCAGACCACTCTTTAGACATAAAAAAACGACCACTAGGTAGACCGAAGTACCTAGGGTCGTTTGAGCTTCAAAATGCTAGATAAGCTCTTAACTTTCACACAATAAACTGTCTATATGAGTTTATTACGGATATGGATCACTACAGCTTCAGCAATAATAACCACCGCAAAGATACTCACTAATACCATCGACACTTTTTGCCATTCAAACAAATTCTGCGCATCGTTGAGCACCACACCAATACCACCAGCGCCTACTAAACCCAATACTGCAGATTCACGCACATTGATATCCCACCGGAATAATACAATTGAGTAAAATGCTGGCATCACTTGTGGCCAATAACCTTTAAGCAAGATACTCATCCACGAAGCACCTGTTGCGCGCAGAGCTTCAATAGGCCCCATGTTCACTTCAGCAATCGCTTCCGCTAACAGCTTCCCTACAAAGCCGATACTGCGAATGGCGATCGCCATAATACCTGCGAGAACACCGGGGCCAAACAGTGCGATAAACAACAATGCCCAAACCAATGAATTCACTGAGCGTGAAGACACGAGAAAGAATTGCGCAACCCAGTTCAACGCTTTATTAGGTGTGATATTTGGCGCATTCAATAACGCTAACGGAATCGCAAATATCAAGGTAAATAAGGTACCTAATGTTGCGATGTGAAGTGTTTCAATCATCGCTGCGTGGATTGATTCAGGATAGAAGGCATAGTCCATTGGCACCATCCGCTCAAACATATCAGCAAACTGCGCTGGCGCGTCGTATAAGAACTCAGGAATCACTTCCACCGTTTGCCAAGACCAAACAATGGCACACACTAAGCTAAGGTAAACGGAAAACCGAGCCACGCGTTCGTTGGGTGTAAAGCGTTGCCACTCTCTATCGATAGATGCAGTAGTCATTAGAAGATTCTCCTAACAATATTGGAAAGGAATTCACCGACAAGAATCAGTGCGATAATGGTGAGTAAAATAGCGGCGACAAAATCGTAATCAAAACGCTGGAATGCCGAGAACAGCGTACCGCCAAGGCCCCCCGCCCCCACAATACCCACCATAGTGGAATTACGTAAATTCGAGTCCAGCTGGTAGCTAGCAAAACCAATAAAACGCGTGAATACCTGTGGCATCACCGCATATAAAATGACACTAATGAAACTCGCGCCTGTTGCCTTAATCGCTTCAACTGGTTTAAAAGAGATCTCTTCAATCGCTTCTGCAAACAGCTTGGCAATAAAACCAATCGATGCGAATACCAAGGTCAGGATCCCGGCCAAGGCACCAAAGCCCACCGCTTTCACGAATAGAATTGCGATGATCACCGGATGAAAAGAACGACATAGTGCAATGAAGCAGCGTATTGGCGTCGACACGATTGAAGGCATCATGTTTCTCGCGGCTAACAAGCCTAGAAACAGAGAAATGACGATACCAAAGAAGCTAGAGATAATAGCAATCTGCAAGCTCTCTGCTAAACCGCTCAATAGTAAGCTGGTACGCGAAAAATCAGGCGGAAACATTCTAGCGAGTAACCGCTCACTTTCACCAAAACCAATGATCAAACGGTCAAAGGTCAGCCCTAACGTCGAAAAGCTATAAAACAGATAAGCAACTATCGCAGCGATGATTGCTCGGTTAGTCCATGAGGTTCTGAACGGATTTTCGTGCTTCGAAATTGAACTCGCTGACGAAGATTCGCTTGTTGACGATGCACTTGTTGAAGAACTTGGGTTTAATCCAGCCATGACTCACCCCCGTAAATGATTTTTAGGTCTTCTTCTGAGATGCCTTCAGGGTTGCCGTCATAATGCACCTTGCCGTTACACATTCCGATGATGCGCTTGGCGTAACGCTTGGCTAAGTTCACATCGTGGATATTAACCAACACAGGGATGTTCTTCTGCTTGGCGAAGGTTTCCATGAGCTCCATGATCTCAACCGCAGTCTTTGGATCAAGTGATGACGTCGGTTCGTCAGCCAATAAGATATATGGGTCTTGCATCACCGCTCGAGCGATACCAACACGCTGCCTTTGCCCACCCGACAAACTGTCGGCACGTTGGTTTGCAAAGTCTTGTAGGCCTACAAATTCAAGTAACTCGAAAGCTTTTGCTAAATCTTGTGAGGAGTAGTTACGACGCCACGCATTCCAGGCTGTCATGTAACCTAAACGGCCACTCAACACGTTCTCAATAACCGTTAAGCGTTCCACAAGGTTATATTCTTGGAACACCATGCCGATGTGTCGACGCTGTTTACGTAGCGCTTGGCCTTTTAATTGAGTCAGGTCAGCGCCATCAAAAATGATCTCACCTTGGCTTGGATCGTTGAGACGGTTGATACAGCGCAGAAGCGTACTTTTACCGGTACCGGATGGACCAATGATCGCGATGATACCAGGCTCATCGATATCAATATTAATGCCTTTAAGGATTGGCTTGCCTGCCACGTATTCGTGGAAAAGGTTGTTTATCTTTATTCCTTCATAGCTTGCTACGGCCATACTGCATTTCCTTTTGCGAATTTTAAATGATCTATGCCCTACCCGCGAGGGCATAGATTGTTAGGTGAGGTAAGTATTCTGAGAGCTAGGTCTTGCGAGAAAGCTACGCCTTCAGAGAGAGCGAAGTCTCGAGAAACCTAATATTCTTAAAGAACAGAGCGCTAGCCGTTGTTCGCTTGTTTTGCTAGCTCAGCTGCTTTTTTCTTTGCACGTTTAGCCGCATCTTTTTCAGCCAGTTTCTTCAAGCCAGTTTTGGTGTAAGCCGTACCTGTCGCATGAGCGATATCACGAATTACATCCCACTCTTCTTTGTAACTGATTGGAGAGAAACGGTCAGCACCTTTAAACGATGCGCTCATTTCTGGTGTAAAGCGGTAGCTAAAGAAAGCCTCGTTGATCTTCTCAACAAGCTCTGGTTTTAGGTTATATGCGTAGCCGAAAGCAGACGTTGGGAAGCGTGGGCTTCGGTAGATTATCTTCAATTCAGAGTCGTCGACACGACCTGCTGCGACCATACGATCATAAACATCAGATGCCACAGGTGCCGCATCATAGTCTCCGTTGAAAACACCTAAAATAGATTGGTCATGTTTACCCGAGTAAAGCACTTTGTAATCTTCATCTGGCACTAGACCTTTCGCAGGGAATAACGCACGTGGAGCTAGGTTGCCAGAGTTGGAAGATGCAGAAGTATGTGCAACCTTTTTGCCTTTCAGATCAGTCATTGTATTAATGCCGCTGTCTTTACGCACAATGGTGATCAGGTTGTAGCCTTGGAAACCAGACTCATCGCCTTTGACCGCAATTGGAACGTAACCTGCTAGGTTAACGGCGTAGCCTGTTGGGCCCGTAGAGAAACCCGCAACGTGTAGTCGACCAGAGCGCATCGCTTCTACTTGTGCAGAGTTCGAGTGCACTGTGTAATAGATTACTCGCTTACCCGTAATTTTGCTTAGGTGAGCTTGAAAATCCGCGAACGCATCTTTGTATAACGCAGGGTCTTCTACCGGTGTGTAAGTAAACACAAGCGTACTTGGGTCGTTCCACTCATCTGGATTCTTTGGCGAATCGGCGACCAAATCTTGGTTTTCATCACAGTATCGATCGTCTAACACACCACGACTAGAGCAGTCGCTTGCCATAGCCATTGAAGGAAGTAGTAATGAGCTAGCGATTAACAGTCCTTTAACACTGATTTTCATATTCAAACCTTACTTTTACTTATTGTTGAAAGTCACCTTCACTATTGCAGCCTTTATGCCATGTTTTTATTAATTAAATTTCAACAACTTACAACAAAACCCAAAATAACTAATATCCTTTGAGTCATTTATGTCCAACGAAAAACTCATCATTTGGGTCATTTCTGTCCCGCCCAATTTCAGTGGTAAAAAAAGAGCCCGAAGGCTCTTTGGTTCACTGCTTTTTCTCTTATTATTTGGCAGAGCGATTAACTATCAACAGTCAAAATCAACGCCTAGTATCAGAGCAATCGAACCTTTCAGTATTTGCTTCATGTTTGTATCTCCTTGCAACAAGCAATTATTTTTCTAATGTCCTTTATTCGATCATTCAGTGTTGGATAACTGTCATGTTTTTTGACTCAAAACCGAATAACCTCATGTGGACTGACGCCACAATGTAGGGATTGCACGCTTTGCACCAAATACTAAAGTCCTTTTATTACAACCACTTGAAACAGTTAGCCATTCGACTAAAAACCAAATGGGTCATTGTTGTCTTGTACTTTTTCTTTTGGCTTTGGTTTGCTTTTCCATTGAACAAACACCTGAACGAATTAAGCCTTAAAGCTATCTTTATCCAACTGGTGTTTCTTCATTTTTCGATAAAGGGTTTTACGCGGTAAATTCAGCTTACTCGATACCTCGTTAATATTACCTGCGCTTTCTATCAACGCTTCGGTCAGTACATTTCTCTCGTACTGCTCCATCTGCTTTTCAAAGGCAAAGTCTTCTCCGGACGTTTCACAAATTGGCGATTGAAGATCGAAGCCATCACCGACGATACCCAACACAAACCGATCAGCGACATTGCGTAATTCACGCACATTACCCGGCCATTCATGTCGGCATAGCTGCTGTATCTGCTCGGGGTAAATCGTCGATGGGCGCGTCTTGTATTTGTGGCTCGCTTGAATCACAAAGTGGCGAAACAGCACCTGAATGTCTTCTTTTCGTTGGCGCAGTGCCGGAAGGTTTAAGCTCGCGATATTAAGACGATAAAAGAGATCGGCTCTGAACTCCCCTAATTCACTCAAGCTCACAAGATCGGCTTTACTGGCTGCGACCACCACAATATCGACGGGTATGAGTTCATTGCCGCCAACACGCTCGATCATTCGCTCTTGAATCACTCGTAGCAGTTTGATTTGTACCGTAATTGGCATGCTCTCTATTTCATCAAGAAACAGCGTACCGCCATTGGCTTGTTCTATTTTGCCAATACGCTTCTTATTCGCGCTAGTAAACGAGCCCGCTTCATGACCAAACAACTCACTTTCGATAATGCTTTCAGTCATGCCGCCACAGTTGATCGCGACAAAGGGCTTCGCCTTACGACGGCTAAATTGATGCAACGCGCGAGCTATCACCTCTTTGCCCGTTCCCGTTTCTCCGTTGATAATGGTATCAACGCCAGTATGCGCCAAAGCGAGCACTTGCTTACGTATCGTATCCATCGCTTTTGATTGGCCGATAACCACAGATTCAATCGGTAACTCCTCTTGCTCATCGCCGTCCGAGGTTAAAGGGCAATTGTGCTGACATTGTGTCAATGCGAGATCGAGCTTTTCCACCAGCTCGCTGGCATTGAGTGGTTTTTCTAAAAAATCGAAAGCACCCAGCTTCATCGCTTCTATTGCCATCGGAATATCACCGTGGCCACTCATTAACAATACAGGAACATTGGCCGCTCGGTGTTGAATTGAACTTAACAGAGTCAGTCCATCCACTTGTGGCATTCGTACATCACACAATACAACCGACTGACTGTTTGCTTTGAGCGATTTAAGACCAAGGTTAGGATCAGTAAAAGTAGTCACGCTAAACCCTTCTAGCTCCAACATTTCACTCACAGCGTCGACAACATCGATTTCATCGTCGATAAGAACTATATGTTTATCTGAAGTCATGAGTCTGTGCCTTTTAGTAAAGTGACGATAAAAGTGGTGCCTTGGTGTTCAACCGATTCCACGTGAATTGAGCCACCAAAGTCTTTTATTATGTTGTATGCGATAGATAAGCCGAGCCCAAGCCCTTTGCCTGTTGTTTTACGGGTATAAAAGGGGTCGAACAGATGCGGTATATCCTCTTCAGAAATACCTGAGCCGTTGTCATTAACTGAGATCTGAATAGTATGTGAGAGCTCGTGCGTAGAAATTCTGAGTTGAGGTTGCTCTTTGTGTTCAACGGCATCCAAAGCGTTACTGATCAAATTAACCAATACCTGCTCTAAGCGAATACTGTTAGCTCGAACCATCAGGCTATTTTTCGGTGAGAACTGAATCGACACTTTGGTCTGCCTGGTTTCAAACAGATCAATCGCATCACCAATCACTTTCTGCAGTTCTACGTTCTCAATCTTGCCGTCGCTCTTACGCGAAAAGGCTTTCAAGTGACGAGTAATCGCTGCCACTTTCTCTAACAGCACTTCTATTTTCTTCAGATTCTCTTGCGCTCGTTCTGGCCTTTGCTTGTCGATCCAAAGCTGCGCACTGCGAACGTGACTATTTACGGCCGTTAATGGTTGGTTGATCTCGTGTGTGATCCCGACACTTAATTGCCCCAACGCAGCCAGTTTTCCGGCTTGGACCAATTCGTCTTGGGTCACTCTCAATTTGGCTTCGGCTAAGGTGCGTTCTTCAACTTCTGCCTCTAATTTGCGATTGGTTTGCTTGACGATTTTGGCCGTGGTCTGGAATACTTTTAAATACTTAGCCATTTGTGTCACTTCGTCTTTGCCGCGAATCGAGACTTCGGTATCTAAATGTCCCGTAGAAATCGCGAACATATTGTCTTTAAGCTGCAAAAGCCTTTCTAGAATGCTTTTACGCACGTAGAACCATGAAATAGCAGCGGCCGCCAACACGCTAAACAGAGAAAGAAAAAGAGAGAGTTGTTGGTTCGATTGTAAAGACAGCTGCGCTTGCTGAATCGATTGGTCAATATTGCTGTTCACCTTGCTGGTGTTGCTTTCGATCTGCACGGTTAACTGATTCAAATGTTCACGGCTGTTTTGCAGAAAGTATTGTTCTTGATAGAGATGATCAAGCGCTTTGTTTTTTAATCCATATAAGCTGCTATCGCTTGAGGCGAGGTTATAAATCACCGTGAGTTGATGATCTAATTCAGGAAAATCGCTTCGTAAATCACCACTAACCCAAAGTTTCCACCATTCTTCACCAACCTGTTCCAAGCGGTAACTGGTGTAATCCAACTCATTAAAGCTTGAGTCGTTATACAGCTTCTCGACTAAGCCTAATTGGTAATAAAGCAGAGATTTTAGCTGTGTGTACTGAATTTGATCTTTGGCTGATTGAGGTAAGTTATCAATTGAATCACTGGCCTGCTGCAGTAGAGGATAAAAACCTTCGAGCAAATTACGAAGTTCTTGATTGAGCTGTTCTGACTCAATCTCACTTTGATACAACAAGCTAAGGCTGTTATTAACTTGGGCAATAAGATCTTTAAAATAGGCATGATAGTCAGGGAACTGAACCATAACGCTATTCATCACGGAAATAGCGTCTTCGATTTTTAGCATCGCCTGTTTGCGCTCTAAATTCGATTCAGCGTCACCAAGTTGAGATGACTTCGTGATAATCACTCGTACCATGTCGTTAAGGCGAGCAGCATTATCTAAGGCAGGGATTTCTCGCTCTTTTAGCTCAACAAGGCGTTGGTTTAGATCGTCAAAAGTAAAGCTGGAGACAACTGAAAGGAAAATGGTGGTCATCGATAACATAGCCAATGCCAACACCAAGCGCAGTTCGATGCCTTTCCAACCAAACCACTTACGACGTGGAATTTTGACCGAAAACGGGCGCTCAAACCTGTCTTTATTTTCTATCACCTTGGAGATATGACTGTTCACTCGCTCCACCCTCTTTTCATTAAGAATCAATAGCCATTGGTCAATGATTCAGATAGTTAGGGCGACGCCTTACTCAACCTCGCATCGAATAGCTTTAGTGAAGCTATTAAATGAAGAGTAATCATTAACATTTCAGATAAGATATCATAACAATTGTTTTATGAAGCTTGAGCTGTCTGTTTTGCGATAATAGAAAGTGACCGCACCGACAGAAACGTGATTACTTTATCAATACCAAGCTAAATAAGTGAATGCATCACTCTCAGCCAAGTAATAAAAGTCGAATATTATTAGTCAGTTAAGATTTATCGATACAAAAAATCGCACAAGCTTTCACTCATGCGATTTCATTGATGTCATACCCATCGACTAACCCGAAGCTCAATGAGCTTAGAGAATGATCATCCCATCTCGATAAGTCAGAGCAGGAGAAACGTCTTGGCCAAGTAAGACTGGGCCATCAAGGTCGACAATCTCAGATTGAACTGCAATAGGCAGCGCTGCACGCATCGCCAACGATGTACCAAGCATACAACCAGACATCAGAGTAAAGCCGAGCCTTTGAGCTTCTTCTGCAAGCGCCAAGGCCTCTGTTAAACCACCGGTTTTATCAAGCTTGATGTTGACCATTTCATACTTACCCAACAGCGATGAGATCTGAGAAGTGGTATGACAGCTTTCATCAGCACACAGTGGGATCGGGTGCTTGATGTGTGCCAGTGACGCATCGTGCTGTTGTGGTAACGGCTGTTCGATCATCGCAATATCAAACTCTGTCAGTTGATTAAACAACTCTTCGAGATTCAATCCTGTCCACGCTTCATTGGCATCCAGTACAATTTGGACATCTGCCGCGGCTTCTCGCACTGCGCGAACACGCTCTACCACTTGCTCGCCGTCAAGCTTCACTTTCAGTAATTTCGCACCATTCGCAACATAATCACGAGCTTGTGTTGCCATCGCTTCTGGTGTGCCAATCGAGACCGTCATTGCGGTAACAATTTGCGCAGGTAACTCAAATAAGTTATTCGGGAATATCTGTTCATTCTGCTGCGCTTCAAAATCCCAAAGTGCACAATCTATAGCATTACGCGCAGCCCCTCCTGTCAATAAAGACTGAAGATGATCTCTTAATTCTGCGGGATCGGTCATACCACGCTCAAAAACCGTTTCAAGTGAACTCGAAGCTTGTTTAATTTGCGTCAACACAGACTCTGATGACTCACCATAACGTGGATAAGGCGTGCACTCACCTTGAGCTTGCTTGCCATCATGGTCAATGTAAACACGAACAACATGACACTCTGTTCGGCTGCCTCTAGAGATGCGAAAAGGCGTCTGCATCGCGATAGTAATAGGTTCTGCTGTAATCTTCATAATTTCACTCGATTGATGTTTGCTTTAACAAATGAAAACGTAGAAATGATGAAAGCGTTATAATGAATGTCGCAAATGATCAGTAATGTGTTGTACACCAAATCGCACTGGATCCGTCACTGGCACTTGATAAAGTGTGGTCCATTTTTGGCACAATGTCTCAGCTTCTTCAATGCTAATCGCTGATGTATTCAGGCAGAGACCTACCAGTTTTACCCCTGGGTTTGTCAGTCGTGCCGCTTGCAAGTTCGCTTCAATGGTTTGTTCGATCGTTGGCAGCTTGGCATGTGGTAAGTTGCGAATATGTGGTCGCCCAACTTCATGACACAACACCAAAGCGTCAGCTTGTGCGCCATGCAATAACCCCAAACTCACACCCGCAAAAGACGGATTGAATAACGAACCTTGGCCTTCAATGATGTCCCATTCGTGGTCGGTAAAATCGGGGCTAATCGCTTCAACCGCGCCCGAAATGAAATCCGCAACGACAGCATCAATCGAAATACCGCTGCCAGCGATCAAGATACCAGTCTGCCCTGTCGCTTTGAACTGAGCAGATGTTCCCGCTTGTTTAAGCGATTCTTCAATGGCTAAAGCCGAGAACATTTTGCCTACAGAGCAATCTGTTCCGACCGTAAGAAGACGCTTACCTTGACGTGGCTTACCGTTACCAACCTTTAGATCACCATCAAAATGGCGTACATCATGGAGCTTAGTCAATCCTCGCTGTTGCGTCTCAGCAAGCGGTGAAAATTCACTCAAGCGCTGGTGCATGCCCGATGCAATCTCAAGTCCCATTTCTGCCGCGGCTAATATCGTAGGCTGCCATGACTCAGGAATAACGCCGCCCGGGTTTGCGGTGCCAATCACTAGCGTTTTCACCCCCTGTGCTTGTGCCTGTTGTAAGGTCATATCCGTTAGACCAAGAGAAACCGTATTGCCTGTTAAACGCAGTTGGCCTAAACAGATTTCTGGTCGCCATTGGTGAATACCACGCGCTGTTTTTGCGGCGAGTGGGTCGGTAACATCCCCAAGAAAAAGAAGGTAAGGTTGAGCGATAGACATGAGCATTCCTAGTTAATAAGTCCTTGTATGGATTTACTTTAGTTAAGAAATTTGAAGCTGCCGAATGCTTATTTATCGAATGCCTATAACGCAAGGTTATAGGTGAAAAGTTAAGTAATGCTCAAAAAAGTGAGGAGTTAGAAAGAGCACTGTAATGCTGAAATGAACTGCTTAACCGCAATCGACTGTGGCGAGTGTTCCGCACACAAAATCGAAACTGAGAATTGTATGTCTGGCTTCAGTGGCAACATGCAAACCGCTTCATCATCTTGGTATTGAGCGGCCGTCCACGGATCCACAATCGCAAGCCCCGCTTGGTGCTTCACCAGTTCCGCAGCTGCACTGTAACCACGAACGGATATCGGATGGTGATAATGCTCATCTCGCGCTATCAAGCTTTGATGCAGCAGCAAACCCAGCGGATCTCGACTATCAAGCCCGATGATTGGCAGCGGAGAATTGATCAGATCATCCAAGGTCAATTCCGTGGGTAAATGATCAACTCGATCTGATGGAACCAGAACCTTCAGTGATTGGGTCAATAACGTTTCAGCCAATACCGCCGGCGGCGCTTCATCCCCAAACGCAATAGCAACATCTAACTCATGCTTTAAAAGCCCAGCGCACAGTTCGTCGCGGTTGGCTGTCAGTAACTCAAAAGAGAGTTCTTGATCGCGAGACATTTGGGCGATCACTGGTGTCAGTAATTTGGTTGCCAGAATCGGCGGCGCACCAATGCGTAGATGCTGATGGCCTAGCTTCACTTTGTTGGTCAAAGAACGAAACTGCCCCAACTGCTGATAGACCTTCTCCGCTTCTGGCAACAAAGTTTTGGCTTCAACCGTTGGTACTAAACGCCCTTTAACTCGTTCAAATAAACCAAAACCGAGTTGCTGCTCAGTGTGCGCCAAAATACGCGTTACATTGGGTTGCGACACGTGCAGATTACGCGCAGCTCCAGATACGGTGCCGGTCTGCATAATGGCGTAAAAGACTTCCAACTGTCTTAGGTTCACATTGATGTCCTTATGGTTCAACAAGCAAGCTCAAGTTTTGGTTGTTGTATTGGCAAAGTTGTTATCTATAAAGTTGTCTCTTTATATAGCTGCCTGTGTGGTGCTATCAAACTGAGCGAGTAACCCTTCAATATGAGGCTTGAGAGGTTAATACGAGTGCTTAACTGCTGCAGTTCTTTAAGGAAAGATAACCTCTCTAGTAAAGTATAGAGAGAGTGGCTTCTCCGATTGCTTACAGGATAGGTAACACGACAAGAAGAGATTTACTTTTCTTTGATTAGCAGATGATTACGGTTATCGCGGCTTTTTTTAATAAGCTCGTTGCTCTCGTCCATTTCATCTGACTTTGCAAGACGATCATAAAGCAGAACATTCACTGTTGCTGCCAAATTCATGCAGCCAACCGTTGGCACATAAACAACATGATCCGCTCTATCAGCTACATCTTGAGAAATAGACCCGTCTTCCGGGCCAAAAATATAAATAGCGTTTTCTGGATGTTTAAAACGCGGAAGCGATGTTGCACCTTCTGCAAGTTCTACACACACAATTTGAGTTTCAAGCTCAAGATTATCTAAGAATGACTCCACGCCAGTAAGCGGGATCGTACGCGCTGCACTCTTAGTATCAGTGTGGAATTTCGCGGCTTTTTCGTAACGTTGCCCTGTGTATTTAACTTCATCGACTTGGTAACAACCTGCCGCGCGCATAACAGCGCCGACATTCGTCGGGCTCTTTGGGTTAGTTAAACCAATAGTCACATGGCTTTTGTTCATGAATTTTCTCACTTAACGAATAGGCATAGCAGGGTGCTACAAAGCGTCGCATTCTAACAAAGCAATGTCGAATGCAAAAGCACATAAACAACCAGATAATGACGTGCACTGACCCTGATTACATAGGCCTCACGAGCAGAAAACAGAACCACCTTCATATTTACAAAACAAATGCTATTTCGGGTAGCAATTAAACAACAAGTTCATTTACATTTTTAATTCACATTAATAATCTGTTGAAAACTGCACTGGACAATCGCACAGGAACCGTGACATGACTCTAACCATCAAAAATCGCCTCTATATTCTCTCCTTCATACCTTTGCTGCTGATGGCGGTCGGTATGATGAGCGTGACTTATATGAAGAGCACCGAGCTAACCGCACAGCAAGTAGAATCGACGCGTAGCAATATGATGGCGATGAAAGAAAAGGAACTCAAAGCATATCTACAAATGGCCTACTCTTCGATCAGTCCATTCTTGGATAGAGGTGCAACGCTAGAAGAAGCTTTACCAACATTGAGAACCTTAGAATATGGCGAGTCTGGCTATATTTTTGGTTATGACTCGAAAGGTGTCCGAGTCGTGGTTGGACAAAGTGAAGATGGGATTGGTAACAACTACTACGATCTGCAAGATAAGCAAGGTAATTACTTAATCCGCGACCTCATTAAGAACGCTAAATTAGGTGAGTTCACGACTTACTATTTCCCTAAACCAGGTCAATCTGTCGCGTTACCCAAATTGAGCTACTCAGTATTTGTTCCACAGTGGGATTTGATGTTGGGTACTGGCTTCTACACTGATGACATCGACGCTGTTATTGCCGAGATGAAAGAAAGCTCCAATGCCGCGCTACAAAGTTCATTAACTGCTATCGCAATGTTCTGTGGTTTAATTGCCCTTGTTGTCGCCGTATTCGCTGTTGCTGTGAATAGAACGATCATGCAACCCCTAGAGCAGTTTGATCGTTCGATTAGCGCGTTTGCGAGTGGTGAAGCCGATTTAACCGCTCGAATGGAGGCGTTCAAAGCACCGGAATTCACTAGGCTTAGCGAAAACTTCAATGCCTTCGTTGCCAGTCTACAAACCATCATTCGCAGCGTAAGTGATGTGGGTCAGCAGGTCGTATCAGAGACCACCAGCATGTCTTCTCGCGCCGCTCAGGTCGATGAGATTGCTACTGGCCAACGTGAAGAAACAGAACAAGTCGCAACAGCAATGACCGAGATGACCACGACCGCACAAGAGATCTCTGGTAATGCAAGTCAGGCTGCGGATTCTGCAAAACAAGCGGAAAATAACGCCAAAGAAGCTCAACAGATTGTCAATGCTGCTGCAAACTCGGTAGCTGGCCTCGCGAGCGAAGTATCAGAAGCGAACACAGTGGTATCTCGTTTAGAAGGCGATGTACAGAATATCTCGTCTTCACTGGCGGTTATCCAAGACATCGCTGAGCAAACCAACCTACTTGCATTGAATGCCGCGATTGAAGCCGCACGTGCCGGTGAGCAAGGGCGTGGGTTTGCCGTAGTTGCCGATGAGGTTCGTAAACTTGCAAGCCGAACTCAGGAAAGTACAGGCGATATCCACAAAATGATCCAACAACTAAAAGCCGCTTCAGATGCTGCTGTAAAAGCGATGGATTCGAGCCAAAATCGCAGTACTCAAACAGTGGAAGAAGCAAATGCTGCAGCTGCAGCTCTGGCGAAAATTCAAGCGTCGATAGATACCATCATGGACATGAATTCGCTTATTGCAACGGCGACAGAACAACAGAACATTGTTGGCCAAGAAATCTCTCAACGTATTGTTGTGATTTCAGATCAGAGCTCACAGTCGGCATCATTGGCAAACCAAAACCGTACCGGTAGCCAAAACCTCAACAATCGAGCAAATGAGCTGTACCACTTGGTAGATCGATTCACCGTCTAATTTAAGCCTGTACACAGTACTTTGATGTTTAAAGATGCCTCGCATTAACTAAATGTTGGGCTTCAGAATCTCTATTCTGAAGCCCAATTTTGGTTTAATGATGTATTAATACAAAGAAGCCATTCAAGTAGAGCCAATATTCTGTACTTACTCAAAGACAGCTTGGTTCATACCATTAATCCAATTGCTCGGAAAGAAACTCCACTAACAGGCGAACCTTTGAAGACAAATTGCGGTTCTGCGGATAAAGCGCCCAAATCCCCTCTTTATCGTCTCGGTAATCAGACAGCACTTCAACCAACTCTCCCGACTCTAGATCTTCGCTTACGTAATATTCAGGTAATTGAACCAAACCAATGCTCTGCTTCGCTGCATCCAGCAATGCGAGACCGCTGTTGCACTTAATACGCCCATTGACACGAACAGAACGAGGGCGACCGTTTTCTTTGAAACGCCAATGTTCAAAACCACCCACCAAACATTGATGATTGGTCAATTCCGAGAGCGTATGCGGTTCTCCAGAGTGTTCAATATATTTGGGGCTAGCACAAACATAAAGTTGTCGCTGTGAGAGCTTCTTTGCTACCAGGCTAGAGTCCTCTAAGCGACCTAAGCGAATCGCTACATCAACACCTGAGTCGATAAGATCAAGCTTTTGGTTGGTTAACATCAGATCTAATTCTACCTGTGGGTAGAGCTTTAAGAATTGGTGAAGAAGCGGGGCAAGTTGACGCTCTCCATAGGTCACAGGAGCGGTGACCTTCAGCAGACCTTTTGGTGTAGATTGCATCTGTGTAACCGCAAGCTCTGCAATTTCTAAACCTTCAACCAACAACTTACACTGTTGATAGTAAAGCTGGCCAGCTTCTGTCAAAGAGACTTTGCGCGTGGTTCGGTTTAATAATTTAACCGCGAGACGTTCTTCAAGGTTCGCGACTCTACGACTTATTTGAGCCACTGACGTAGCAAGCTTCTGCGCCGCACTGGTAAAACTTTCACGTTCTGCCACTGCAACAAACTCACTTACCCCTTCCCAATTGGCCATACCTATATTTACCCTATACTGAACGATGGTTACCCAGACAGTGTATTGAAGTTACAAATCAGTGTCACCATGCTCGATAGGTTATGTGCATAGAGAGACCGACTACAACCATTCAAAATCAATCCCCCTAAACGCCTCATAGAGATCACCGTCAGCTCAATGCTGTATCCGAAGACCCATTGCACGATCAGCACATGACTTACGAAAGCCACTTCCAAAACCTTAGCACTCATGGCGTCCTGTATCGACTGTCGAATGTTTAAGCAAGGGGCAACTTGGAAAAGATAAAACTAAAAGAAATATTGTACTTATTTACCACAGGTATGCTCAAATACTGGAGAAGTCATGGAAATAGAACCATAATGTACGGCTCAAAAGTAAATAGGTATAAACATGAAAATTTGTGGTGTTGAAATCAAAGGTAACGACGCAGTCATCTGTCTTCTTTCTCTGTCAGATGGTGTATTTAACATCCCTGATTGCCGAGTTTCTAAGGTTGCGATTAGCGACGCAAACGACACACAGAATATGAAAGACTTTCAATTCTCTTTTGCAAAGTTAATGGAAGATTACCAAGTAGATAAAGTTGTGATTCGTCAACGCCAAACAAAAGGTAAATTTGCTGGCGGTGGTTTTGGCTTCAAACTAGAAGCCGCAATTCAGTTGATCGATGGACTAGACGTCACTGTTGTGTCACCAACTGACATCAAAGAAAGCCTTAAGCGTAACCCTCTTATGATGAAGTTCAAAGAAACTGGCCTTAAGCAATACCAAGAAGCTCCATTTACAACAGCTTATGCGTGCTTGATGAAGCGCTAATTCTTAGTCGCTAACAAACGACTCACCAGAAAGAGCCTGAATATGATTCAGGCTCTTTTTATTGCTATCTATCAGTCTAATGCAGCTCGTCTTCGCGGTTTCATTAAAGCTGGCTTCTTCACTACCAAATATACCGCTGTAGCTGACAAGGCAAACCCCATTGCACCATAGGTGTCAAACGACTCGCCAAAAATAAGCCAAGCTTGAATTGCCGTCGTTGGCGGAACTAAATAAAACACCGATGCCACGCTTGAGGATGCACCATGCTCAACCATATACAAGAGCAACAGAATTGCTACGCACGATAGAACAATGACGAGCCAAGCAAGCGTTAGAGTAAACTCCAGAGTCCAGTTCACTTGCATGGTTTCGTAACGCATCGCGAAAGGAAGAAACAAGGCCGCGGCGGCTAAGTATTGCACCATCGCCCCTCCTACCATATCAGTCCCCTGACAAAAGCGCTTCTGGTATAAAGTACCGCAGGTAATACCAACCAGTGAGACTAAGCACAATAACGTCGCGATGCTTTTTTGATCATCCGATTGCCATTCAATATTCCCCATCAACACTAAGCTAATACCAGCAAAACCAAGCGATAAGCCAAGCCATTGAGCGGCGTTAAAACGTTGTGACGTACAGCTGACCATGATCAGTGCCGTGAGAATAGGTTGTAAGCCAACAAGTAACGAACTGAGCCCCGCAGGCATGCCAAAATTTATAGCAAAGTACGTTCCACCAAGGTAGAAACCATGAATCAGAATGCCCACCACGCAGGCGTGAAAAAATGCTCGACCACGAGGAATACGACGCTTAAGAAACGCTATCAAAACTAAAAACAGCGCGACATTAGCGACCATCCTAAGTGAAAGTAACGTCGCAGGCTCGGCGTATTCAACACCAAGACGTGCGCCAACAAAGCCCGACGACCACAATATTACAAACACAAAAGGAATCATTTTAATCAGCATTACAAACCTCTGGCCAACTCTTCATTAATGCTGTTACCTTAGTTGGGTACAGATAAGTAATAAAGATACAGATATAATACTTTTAATGGTTACAGATTAAAAACAAACGAGAGGTGAATGTGTGGACGTAGAACTCAGCAGCAACAAGTATCTAGCGACCGAGCAGCACATTAAAACTCAGATCGAGAAAGGCTTGTTTCACCCCGATGACCGATTACCTTCTATTCGCCAACTCAGTGAACAACTTGGTGTGAGTAAAAATACCGTGATTCGAGCCTATCAAGAACTCGAAGCGACAGGCTGGGTTTATTCTGTTCCCAAATCAGGTTATCGCGTCAAAGCACCTAATACCACTAACTGGGATACGCCAAGCCAACCTCAAAAAGTCGATCTATTGTCAGTCACAAAATCTGTACTCTCTCCCCCGAAAGGTCGTTTAAAACTGCTGGCTGGCTCTGCCCATCCCAACATCAACAACCCCGCGATTCGTAGCTTATATGCCGAAATCGGTCGACACAGCCGTTTACAAACCCAATTACCGGGTTATTATCAGTTACCACCCGGTGACGAGCAATTAGTAAGGCAATTATTAAAGATCACCCATGATCTAGGCGTACCTGCGGGATCGAAAGAGATTGCGATTACTCATGGCGCGCAACAAGCGATCAGCCTGGCTTTACGGGCATTAACCAAGCCGGGCGACATCGTAGCGGTAGAATCACCGTGTTACTTCGGCAACTTGCTGCTACTTGAATCACTCGGTTTGCAGGCTCTAGAAATACCAAGCAGTGTTAGCCACGGAATAGACATCCCATCGCTACAAAGTGCACTTGATAAATGGCAAGTAAAAACGCTGCTTCTCACACCGAACTTTACCAATCCAACAGGTTCGCGAATGCCGTTAGCTAACCGTGAGTTATTATTGGAGGTCACTGGCTCTTTACCGCTCATCGAGGACGATGTGTTTGGTAGTCTGGCGTTTGATAGACCAATCGCCAGCCTCAAAGAGCTTGATAACCAAGATCGGGTTATCTACGTGAACTCACTATCTAAAACCTTAGACTCGCGCTTGCGAATTGGCTGGCTACTGTCGGGGCGTTACCAGCCTTTGGTCGAAAAATATCAGCTTTGCGACAACATGGGCAGCTCAAATTTGATGCAATCCGCGGTAGGGCAATTTCTCACCACTGGCAAATATCGCAGTCACCTATCCAAAATGAAACGGCTCTACCAAACCAATCAAAAGCAGTTTCAAAGCTTGTTGATACAAGCACTGGATAACTACCCACACCTTAAAGGACGCTATCATTTATCGAAGCCAGAGGGATCTTTTCTAAACTGGATAACACTACCTGAATCGGTCGATAGCTACGCGGTCTATCAAGATTGTTTAAAACATAAGTTAGGCATTTTACCCGGAACAGTATTTGGGACGAATGACCAATACAGGAACTGTTTGCGATTCACTGTTGCCAATATTGAAGAGAGTAAAGAGTGGAAGGAAGGGATAGTTACCTTAGCGAAGCTTATCGCTAAACACGTACACTAATTCTAGCGCCTAACGAAGATATGCCCGCTGTAAGTGAGTCATATCTTCGTATCAAGCTCTTAACTCTTAACTCTTAACTCTTAAAAGTATTCGAGAGCTGTTTCAGTGACGCTGCTAGTTCTGCTTGCTCTTTGGCTGTCGCAGCAATTTGCGTTGCACCTGTCGTAGATTCTGTCGACTTCTGCTCTACCGCCATAACGTTCTGAGCAATATCTTGAGTCACAACGGCTTGCTCTTCGGTTGCGGTTGCAATCTGTTCTGTCATGCTAAATATCTCGCTCACTGCAATTGAAATATCTTGCAGAGTTTTCTCTACTCCTCGTGAGTCCTCAACGGCTCTTGACGACATCTCCTTACTGTTATCAATCACGTTAAACGCGGTTTGCACGTCTGATTGTAGTGAACCAATGAAGCCTTCAATTTCCAAGGTAGACTCTTGAGTGCGCTGCGCCAATGTACGAACTTCATCCGCTACGACGGCGAAACCACGACCTTGCTCACCAGCACGTGCCGCTTCAATCGCCGCGTTTAGCGCGAGTAAGTTGGTTTGGTCAGCAACCGATTTGATCACGTCAATCACGCTGTTAATATTATTGCTACTGTCGTGTAGGTGGGTAATTTTTTCAGCCAGATCGTTAATCTCAGACGCTAGGTTTTCAATCGATTGGTAAGAGTGCTGAACCGTGCTCAAGCCTTCTTGTGACTGTTTATTAGCCAACTTAGCTGAACTTGCTGTTTGTTGTGTTTTAGCCGCGACTTCGTTCACCGTTGCTGAAAGTTCTTCTGTCGCGGTTGCAATTAAGCCAATTTGGTCTTGTTGATCAACTAAGGTGTTGGAGTTGTATTGGCAAGTTTGCGCCGTCTCTTCTGCAGCAGACGCGAGTGTTAGACTAGATTGAGACAGGTTGTCGATAACTTCAGAGAACTTCTCTAGAGTTGTATTAAGCGATAACGAGATCTGACCTAATTCACTTTTACCTTCGTAAGTCGCACGTACCGTTAGGTCATTCTCATCACGTACTTTTGATAGCACTCTCGTTAAGTCTTTCACTCGAGTCGTCAGATCAGTAATTGCTTTAACGCTAACAAAGATCGAGAACAAGGTAATCACGACAAAAATAGCAATACTGGTAATCATTGCCGATCGAGCACTGGCAGCTTTTTGTTCCGTAAGCGTGATCAATGATTCTGCTAAATGGTTTTCCGTATTCTTTAACTGAACAATACGTGCTGTTGATTGTGCAAACCAGTACACAGGGTCGACATCAAAACCACTCATTTTAGATTCCGCTAAATCGCGAAGCTTTTCTACTTCGGCCACCGAGCGGTCATTTAACTGTTGCTCAAAAAATCGCACGTTGTCAGGGGTGCTCAACACTTTGAAGTTCGAGAAGTAGGTATTTTGCTCTGTCACCAAAGAGATGAATTTAACCAGCATACCGGGACCAAACTCATTTTTTGAGAAGGTATTATTTAGCACCGCTCGTTCAATACCAGCGCGCTCTTTACCCTGCAGGAAGTTGTAGTAAGCGATGGTTTCTTGAGTGATAGTGGCATCAGAACTCAGCTCTGCAATTAAGGCAGAAACACTAAGTAACTTGGCATTGAGTTTGGTGTAGTAACCTAAAGCTTCAGAAAGTGGAATCGATTGAGAATCGACTCGATTACGAATAGAAGTAATTTGATTTAAGCTTTGGCTTATTTCAGCGTTCAGACGAGCGATTTGCGGTAAGTCGCTCCCTGCAGATTGCCAGTATTCTGTTTTCAGATTACGTCTATTATCAGCACTGGCTCTTTGGGCTCGTAGTTCACTGACAAACTTGGTGCCCTGTGAGCCGATAAATCCAGCCGTCATTCCACGCTCTTTCTGTAACTCATGCACCAATTCGCTATACACGACTGACAAACGCGTAAGTTGGTTTAATGATGTCATTTCACTGGTGGTTTCGACGCCTTTTGAAATCGCAGAAACACTCAGCCATAGAAAACCTAAAATCGGTAAAATAAGCAAAGCGATGATTTTTTGCTTAAAAGACATATCGGTTAAATTCATTATTATCTCCCTAGCAGCTAACAAATCTTTCTCAGCCATCTAACTCGACACACTTCTAATCAGATGCGCCTCAATTGTGGCTGTATAATTATTCAACTTGATCAATGTGCATCAATTTCTGTGCCACACAGATTGGTATGCGATGAAGGTAACATTTAACCTTACAAAATACATTGGTTTATCGATAAAACTGTTAGCTAAATGACCTAACGATACGAAAAACACCCAGACCAATATTTTATTGACGTAAGCGACTGAAAATTGACACATTTTACACTACCCATAAGGGGTAGGGATGCACCAATTATGAGCTTAAAGTTCGCTAACTATTCAGCACCAACGAACTATTCAGCGTTAATTAGGTATGTATAATAACGAGCTTATTAAATAGAGGCTCGCCGTTACATACGATAACAACTGAGAGAGATTTTTATGGATTGCCCCGCTTGCGAAGAACATATCGGTTGGGAATGGGTAGAAGAAGCCGCCATCGAACCCAATGAAGAGTTCGATTGCCCGGAGTGCAAAGCAACACTGATGTATACCATAGATGAAAGTACCTATTATGGCGCGCAGCATAAGACCGTAGAAGTTATTGATGATTAATATAATTTTCTAATGACTAACACGTTTCTCTCACTCTTGATGTTCTGGGTCTTTGCGTAGCAGCCAGAGTCACCAAACATCCCTTTACTAGAACGAACGTTCAGCATAAAATATTGAACGTATGCTCAGATTAATGAAGTAGATGTTATGGCCAAGACCGCGAAGTTCGATAGACAAGACGTAGTAGATAAAGCAACAAACCTGTATTGGGAAAAGGGCTTTCACGCGACATCTATGCGCAACCTGCAAGATGTGATTGATATGCGTCCGGGAAGCATCTATGCGACATTTGGCAGTAAAGAAGGACTATTTAAAGAGACATTGGCTCGCTATACCGAACTTGGCATCGTCAATCTGAACCGTTTCCGTAGCGAAACTGATTCTCCTATCAAAGCACTCGAAAACTTCGTAAAACGGGCGGTGGTTGAATCAAAACAAAGTTCGCCAAATGGCATGTGTATGTTGGCAAAAACGGTCGCAGAGCTGACTGATGAGCACGCAGAGTTGTTAGAAGAAGCAAAGAAATCACTAAAGATCATGGAAGGTGAATTCGCCAACCTGATTGCGGAATCACAAGAGCTGGGTGAGATCAGCAAAGAGCGCGAACCCGCTCAGCTTGCTCGACATGTTCAAGTTCAGATCGCAGGCCTGCGTACCTACGCGAAAACCTGTGATGACATCGATTTGCTTAACTCAATGGTTGAAGACGTATTTAAGTATCACCCTTTCTAAAAGCTGAGCTTATTTAGAAACCATACAAAAAGACTCCACTGTTAGCTAAACGCTAAAGCGGAGTCTTTTTAGTTTTGATCTAGTTAACTTTATAGATGATTAGCTTTAGTGTTTAAGAGTTACACCTTTGTCATGATCAACGCCTGCGCATTAAGCATTGCCTCTTTGGTGCTGACATCTAACGTTTTCACGTTCGCAAAGCGCTCAACTTCTTTGATTGCGACATCGTGCGCGAAGATCACCAACCTCGCCCTTTCGATGTCTTTTGGTGTGATGCGATTACCAATCCCGTTAGCACCTTGTGTTTCGACTTTAATCCGAACCCCAAGGTGATGCGCCGCCTTTTCTAAAGACTTAGCAGCTAGGAAAGTGTGGGCAACCCCTGAAGGACAAGAAGTGATCGCGAGTACATCCGCTTGCCCTTCTTCGGTCACCGAACCACCAGCAAACTGGTTGGCACTCGCTTCACCTTCAACCACATTCTTTTTCAGCAGTATCACGATCAAAGCCGTGGTGAGCGCCCCCGCGAGTGTGCCAATGATGTAGCCAATCTTGCCATCAACCACAGGCAGAACAATCCAACCGCCCCATGGTGCATGGTTTACCACATGGAACATAAAGCCGACTACGTTCCCGACAATACCACCAGCTACAACTGCAGGTAGAACGCGTGCAGGGTCGGCAGCAGCAAATGGAATCGCACCTTCACTGATGCCGATCATTCCCATGATCCCCGCTGCTTTTCCAGCTTCGCGTTCATCGCGCTTAAACTTCTTCGGCGATATAAAAGTCGCAAGAGCCATGCCGAGTGGTGGCGTACAAATCGCAATGCCAACGCCACCCATCAACCAAGGCTGTGTATTCACCTGCGTTTGGGCAAACAGCGTTGCTACTTTATTGATTGGGCCGCCCATATCAAAAGCCGTCATCGCGCCAAGAATACTGCCAAGCACCATTTTCCCTGAGCCTGCCATGCCCGTGAGCATTTGGTTCATTTCAAGCATTACTTGGGCTATCGGAGAGCCAATCACCCACATCACCGCACCACAAGTAACGAAGGTACCGACGAGTGGATAGATGAAGATAGAACTCAACGAGATCATGCTGTCTGGCAGTTTGATCTTCTTAAGTAGATTCACCACAAAACCCGCAAAGAAGCCGACCACAATTGCACCGAGAAAACCGGTGTTGTATTGATTCACCGCAACCCAAGAACCAATCATACCGGGCGCTAAACCCGGTTTGTCGGCCATGGAGTACGCAATGTAACCACCGAGTACCGCAGTAAACAGGGTTAAGCCTGCGATGCCCATCTGCGCGATGTCCGCCAGAACGCCATTCTCTGGCACTGCACCGTGGCCCGACATCATCACCGACAAAGACAACAGCACACCGCCCGCGACCACGAATGGGATCATGTGCGAAGTGCCATACAACAAGTGTTCTTTAAGGCGATTGAGAGATTGTGCCCAAGGGCTGAGCGGCTCGACATACACTTCATGATGGCTAGAAGCATAGCTGTCGAACGAATCTGAATTGGCTTCTAGAAACAGCTCTTGAGCTTCCTTAACCGACTCGACTGCCTTTAATTTTGTAACAAAGCCATCTTCGATCAATTTGGTCGAGATCTGAGCCAGTACCTCGATATGATGGTCGTCGTTGTTGTCTGGTGAAGCGAGCATAAAGAACACATCGGAGAGTTCACCGCCATCAGCACCATAATCAATACCCGTTCGACTAATGCCTACCGCCACAGCAGGTTTAGCAACGGCAGTACTTTTCGTATGTGGAATCGCAATACCATCATCAAAGCCTGTATTACCAATGGCCTCACGCTTCCAGATATCATCAAGGAATTCACTTTTATTGGAGAGCTTGCCTGCACGATCGAGTAACTCGACAAGCTCTTCAAATACCGCCTGTTTGGAGTCTGCTTGTAGTTCTAAGCAGATAATCTCGGGCTCGATAATGTTAGTGATATCCATATGCTGCTCTGCCTCGCCTGAATTCAGACTGAAGTAATTAGTGTCTGTTAACCTAGGGATAAGGTTAATAAGATGAAAAGATTAACGGTGTAAAGGCACTCAATATATAGGACGAAAGGTGCATTAACTGGATTATTGTAACCAAGAACTCAGAGTGTGACTTTCACCTTGGAATAAAAAACGGCAATCCATAAAATCCACAGAACCCATAAACATATCGCCCCTCCTCTATGCGAGCTTTCCATACTGGATTTCCCACGCAAGATAGCTTTTGCAAGGTAGCTTATGTAACGTAACAGGGACGAGATTAAGCCGAGAATAATAATGAGAATTGTAGCGGTAACTGCGTGCCCTACAGGCATTGCCCACACCTATATGGCTGCTGATGCTTTAAATAAAACTGCCCCTAAATTCAACGTTTCAATCAAGGTTGAAACACAAGGCGCTATGGGTATTGAAAACTTACTGACTGCACAGGACATTACCCTCGCAGACAAGGTATTGATCGTCTCTGACATAGACATTGAACAGCCAAACCGCTTCGACCCAGCTAAAACCTTATTCATTCCTATGGAAGAGGTATTGTTGAGTGTCGATAAAGTCTTTATTAAGCATTGTCGCACCTAGACCTTTCATGAACGAATATCAGATCACCTTCTTCGTTGACGATCCTGCCGCGAACTCACACGTCGCGCAGCCACTTAGCCGCTTAGCAAAGAAATTCAAAAGTACCATCCGTATTATCAACATCACTCAAAACCGAACGGCTGATCTCTCCAAGTCTGTCGCGATGTTGCAAGTGGGTTTGCTTCGTGGTGATTTGTGTCAGATTACCGCAGTAGGGATTGATGCAGAGCTGGCCTGTTTCGTTCTTAAAGATGTCATTGCTGAGCACTACGACATGGTTGGTTCGCAAGTGAACCATGAGTTCTCAAACGATTTAATCCAGCGAATGCCGCAGATATGCCCACCTTGCGACATCAAGTGGCACCATGCCAAAGCACAAACTCAACTGACCAAGTTTGAATGCCTAAAAGGGCTCGCTCATTTAGTGTATCCAGAAGATCCGGATGAACTGATTCTGGCGTTCATTAAACGAGAAGAGCGCTCGTCTACGTGTGTATCCCCAGGTATTGCCTTGCCACATGTGATGTTTGAATCGACTCAAGACCTCTCGATTGCGGTCATCGTCAGTGACGACTCAATTGACTGGGCCTCACGCATTGGCGAAGTACATGTTGCCATCGCTTTGGTACTGCCTACCAAACCACAGCGAGAACATATTGTGGCGGCCACCAACCTAACCAGAAACCTGCTTCACGATCAGGTCAATGAGCGTTTACAAAAGACTCGAAGCAGTGTCGACCTACAAGCCCTGCTCATGTACATATCTTCACGTCTGATTTAAAACGACTCAACTAGAAAATTGAGCTTACCTAAATAGAACCGCGGTATTCGGTTGGGGTTCTTCCTGTACGGTTTTTAAATACTCGGCAGAAGTAGTTCACATCTTTAAAGCCGCAACGAACCGAGACTTCATTGAGCTTGAAGTTGTATTTCTTAAGCATGAACTTGGCGCGATCAACACGAACACGAGTAATGTACTCGGCTAACGTCATATGGCCTTGTTGGCGGAACATTCGCGACAAATGGTTCGATGAAATACTAAAGCGCGAGGCGATGCTGTCTCGGGTGATATGACGGTGGAAGTTCTCTTGAATGTAGATACAAATACCCTGATACACATCCTGCACTCGGCTGTGAGATTTCTCGACGGGCGCATCTAGCATGGTTTTACTGTATTGCAGCAGCGCTTGTAGTAGCAGTTCATCCATCGGCTGCTTGTTACTTTCGCGCGCTAACGAGCTGAGCGCCTCCAAAATGTTATCAATAGCAAAACCAGAGCGAGTCTGAATACTGTGCTTTTGAATGTCGTAAAAGCTCTCCTCGCCTTTGCGCTTACTCACCAAACTTAAACCCAGCTGACGACGCCCAAACAACATGCTCAGCACCGAGCAGTCAGTATCCCAATTGGGTTTATTCCAGCAGTTAGGCGGGATAAAAATCGCATCCCCTGCTTTGGCGATAACGTTGGTGATCTTGCGGTCATGACTCTCCATTTCATTTATATACTCTCCGTCTAGCACCAGCTCTAAACGTGGAAAGTTCACCTGATAACTGCATGCTGAAGGCGTATGAAAATCTCCAGCAAACCAGATGTTGTGAAACGGTTCTCGCTCGTTTAATACCGACGAGATTAGGTCATGAAATATCATTTATTCGAACTCTTATAAGCAGCAATAAGGCTACGGGAATAGATATACTCCTTAGTGAAACATAGCGCTATTGAGCAAAATCACAATTTGAGATCTAGGTTACAAAAATCCAGTAGTGGGAATAAATCTCCAGTCACAAATCTGATATCACACATTGTTCCCTCGATAACTCTACACGCCGAACCCATTGCAAATAAAAGCCTCAAGCAGACTTAACCTATGTCAATAGAGGCCGAAAAACGCGCCACTAACCGATCAAAATCACACTCCATTTATAACGCAACAATCATCCAGTAAATGCGTTTTTTCTTCACTACAGAAGGCAAGTAATCAATTTCAGAATACCCCTAACAAAATAAAAAAGAGTAGGGGTTCATTATGATCACAACATTGATCAATCAAGATTTGATTAAGCTTTCGCTTAGCGCCAATTCCAAAGAAGACGTATTTAAAGAGCTGATAGACGTGCTGTACGCACAAGGTCGAATTTCAGACAAAGCGCAGTTCCTTGCCGACATTAAGGCTCGAGAAGAACAAGGCAACACAGGGTTTGAAGAAGGCATCGCCCTACCACACGCGAAAAGCAGCGCGGTGATCAAACCTGCAGTTGTTATCGGTGTCCACAAAAAAGGGATCGAGTACGGCGCCGATGATGGTCAGCCTTCAAAACTGTTCTTTATGATTGCCTCTCCCGATGGCGGCGACAACCACCACATCGAAGTATTGGCAGAGCTTTCTTCAAAATTGATTGAAGAAGGTTTCATCGAAAACTTCATGAATGCCGACTCCGAGCAAACCGCATTGGAGCTACTGCTTACCAAACCTGAACCTGCTGAGACAGAAACCAATGTTGAGAAGCAAGGTTTCATCATAGGTGTCACAGGTTGCCCCGCTGGTGTGGCACACACTTATCTGGCAGCAGAAGCGCTAGAGAAAGGCGCTTCTGCACTTGGCTACGATGTTAAGGTCGAAACCAACGGTTCTATTGGTGTTAAGAACAGCCCGACTCAAGAAGAGATTGAACGCGCAGACGCGATTGTCGTCGCTTGTGACAAGCAGGTCGACATGGCTCGCTTTGCTGGCAAATGCGTTATCTGCACCAACGTAAAAGCGCCAATCAAAGACGCGCAAGGCTTGATTAAACAAGCACTCAACGCACCTAGCTACCAAGCAGAGCAAGCTCCAACCAACCAATCTGTCGCCGAAAAAGCATCGCAAGCGCGCTCAGATCTTTACCGTTACTTGATGAATGGCGTATCACACATGATCCCATTCGTAGTGACGGGCGGCCTTTTGATTGCCCTAGCGCTAGCGATTGGCGGTGAGCCAAGTGAATCTGGCATGGCGATTCCTGCTGGCAGCATGTGGAACCAAATTCTAGAAGTCGGTGTGGTTGCCTTCACATTGATGATCCCAATCTTGGCTGGCTACATTGCTTACGCGATTGCTGACCGCCCTGCCCTAACCCCTGGCCTTATCGGTGGTTGGATTGCTAACAACGGCTCTTTCTATGGCGCTGACGCGGGTACTGGCTTCATCGGCGCAATCATCGCTGGCCTATTGGTGGGTTACTTCGTTAAATGGATTACGTCGTTCAACTACCACAAGTTCGTTCAACCGCTTGTGCCTATCATGATCGCTCCGATCACTGGCTCTCTATTCATCGCGGGTTTGTTCATCTTTGTGATTGGCGCACCTATCGCAGGGCTAATGGATGCTCTTACTGCGCTGCTAACCAGCATGAGCACAGGCAACGTGGTTCTACTAGGCATCGTACTAGGCGGTATGGCCGGATTCGATATGGGCGGCCCGTTCAACAAGGTGGCGTTCCTATTCTCGGTCGGCATGATTGCCAGCGGTCAAACTCAGTTCATGGGTGCAATGGCGTGTGCAATCCCTGTCGCTCCACTGGGTATGGCTATCGCAACCAGACTTGGCCGTAAGTTCGACCTGTTCGAATCTTCTGAAATTGAAGCAGGTAAAGCAGCAGGCGCGATGGGCTTAGTGGGTATCTCTGAAGGTGCAATTCCTTTCGCGGCTCAAGACCCGATGTCAGTTATCCCTGCCAACGTACTGGGTTCAATGACGGCTGCGGTTATGGCGTTCTCATTTGGTATTACCAACAGCGTTGCTCACGGTGGCCCTGTGGTTGCTCTACTAGGCGCAATGAACTACCCAATGCTGGCACTTCTTTGCATGGCATCAGGTGCGGGCGTGACTGCGGTTACTTGTATCGCGCTTAAAAATCTACGCAAAGCCAAGCTGACAACAGCAGCGGCTTAAGCCATTTCAACTCCAATGGCTTGAGCCCTTCGACCCTACTGCTTTTAGTAGCTAATAGTTTTTTAGGAACGAATAGAGCTCAAGCCATGTTTCCCTTCATGGTGATTTCGATGTCTGATTTTTCTTTAACGAACGATTCATTCGTACAACGCTTTTTCTACCCTATGACCAACGTGATTCAAAACTACGCATGGGGTAGCCCTTCTTCGTTCAGCCAACTGTTTGGTATTGATAACCAATCTGGTGAGCCGCAAGCGGAAATCTGGATGGGCGCTCACCCAAATGGTTGCTCAATGGTGAACGACAACGGGCAGCAGACCACATTAGCGAGCTTGATCTCTAAGAACCTAAACTTGTTTCTAAGCGAAAAAGTCGCAAGTCGTTTTGGTGAACTTCCGTACCTATTTAAAGTGTTAGCGGCGGAGAAAGCACTCTCTGTTCAAGTTCACCCGAACAAACAACAAGCCGAATCTGGCTATGCTCTAGAAGAGCAGCAAGGCATTCCAATGACGGCGGGTAACCGTAACTACAAGGATCCCAACCACAAGCCAGAACTGGTTTATGCCCTAACCGACTACACGGCGATGAACGGTTTTAGGTCAATCAGCGAGATCCTTGAACACTTCCATTATCTCGACATTCCTGAGCTGCACTCGATGGTTAACGACCTCGCGGGCGATCAAACACCGAATGGCTTAGCCTGCTTTTTTGCGAGCCTATTGTCTCTGGAAGGTGAACAAAAAGGAATGGCGCTTACCATGTTGATCATGAAGGCCAAGCTTTCTGATAAACGTGTATTCCAATTGATTTCAGAGCTTGAAACTCAATACCCAGGTGATGTCGGCTTGTTCGCTCCGCTACTATTGAACGTGATTACCCTAAAGCCGGGGCAAGCCATGTATCTAGACGCTGAAACACCCCACGCTTATATCAAAGGCACAGGCTTAGAGATCATGGCGAACTCCGATAATGTGCTGCGTGCCGGGTTAACGCCTAAGTACATGGACGTGAACGAGCTGGTTTCCTGTACTCGATTCAATGAAAAGCCAGCAGATAGATTACTGCTCAACCCGATTGAGCCAGGTGATGTGATGGAATACGAAATTCCAGTCGAGGATTTTAAGTTCTCTATCGTGCAAAATTCGCATCAACGCCAAATCACTACAGAAGGCGCAGAAATCCTGTTGCCTCTCGACGAGTCTATGGTGCTCACTCATCAATGTGGTGAAACCTGCGTGATAGAGAAAGGCCAGTCAGTGTTTATTCCAGCTTATGCTGAGAGTTACAAACTGGACTGCGTTGGACGCGTAGCGCGCGCTTACAGCTAGCTCCATCACCACTAATCACACACTATCTATGCCCTGCTTTTGCGGGGCATTTTTGTTTTTGACGAAGGTTATTAGCGCGTCAAAAACCTAATCCAAAACGCCATCAAATATGACCAATATCACACCGCATAAATGATGCAAATCACACTTAATTTTGCTGGATACAAATGTACAGTGAAGGGCTTTTATTTGCTATTTCACGAATCGAGTTAATCCATTAATTTTAATTCAAGAACTTCAATAGTGAATGAGTTAATAAATGATCACACAGCTAACTAACGTCAACTTAATTAATAACAACCTTCAAGCGAATAATAAAAAAGAACTGTTTGAAGAATTGGCAGGCATGTTATTTGAGAACGACCGAATCAGTAATAAAGAAGCCTTCTTGGAAGACATCGAAATTCGTGAATCTCAAAGCATCACCTCAATGGACGGCATCGCTTACCCACACTCAAAAAGCAAGGCTGTAACTGAGCCAGCAATCGCTGTCGGAGTTAAGCGTGAAGGCATTGAGTATGGCGACGAAGATGGAATTAACCCAACCGTATTTTTTATGATTGCCTCACCAGATAACGGTGCTGACCATCATATTTATGTACTACAAGAACTATTTGGAAAATTCAGTGATGAATTTGTCCAAGATATCCATAACGCAAAAGATGAACATCAAATCCTTAATATTTTAATTAATTCATAAGGCGTAGACAATTATGAGCACCCTAGCAAATCAAGCTACGAATACCAGTAGTAATTCTAATAATAAGAATAGTAGTAGCGACTATAAAAAAATCCTTAGTACCATGAAAGGTCACCTGCTTTTCGGTACATCACACATGCTGCCTTTTATCGTAGCCGGTGGTGTTCTGTTGGCTTTAGCGGTAATGGCGTCGGGTAAAGGTGCGGTTCCAGCAGACGGCTTACTGGCAGACATCTCTAACATCGGTATTAAGGGCCTTGTTCTTTTCCCAATCATTCTTGGCGGCTTTATTGGTTACTCAATTGCAGATAAACCAGCACTAGCGCCAGCGATGATCTCTTCTGGCATCATGGCTGATATGGGCGGCGGCTTCCTTGGCTGTATCGTGGCAGGCTTTATCGCCGGTGGTGTGGTACTTCAACTTAAGAAGATCCCGCTGTCTACCAACATGACCGCGCTGGGTGCTTACTTCATCTACCCGCTTCTAGGCACATTAATCTCTGCAGGTATTGTACTGTGGGGCATCGGCGAGCCAATCAAACTGTTCATGTCTTCAATGAACGAGTTCCTAGCTTCAATGGCTGGCGCGTCTAAGATGGTTCTGGGCACAATCCTTGGCGGTATGACGGCATTTGATATGGGCGGCCCTATCAACAAAGTGGCAACTCTATTTGCTCAAACTCAAGTAGATACACAACCATGGCTAATGGGCGGTGTTGGCATCGCGATTTGTACACCACCTCTAGGTATGGCACTGGCAACTTTCCTATTCAAAAATAAGTTCTCTAAACAAGAACAAGAAGCAGGTAAAGCGGCTGCAATCATGGGTTCTATCGGTATCTCGGAAGGTGCTATCCCATTCGCAGCAAACGACCCAATGCGTGTACTTCCTTCAATCGTTGCCGGTGGTATCGTGGGTTGTGTATTTGGCTTCATGACAGACGTTCTACTACACGCACCATGGGGTGGCCTAATCACAGCACCTGTATCAAGCAACATTCCAATGTATGTGGTCGGTATTGCGCTTGGCTCGCTAACCACAGCGGTTATCGTTGGCTTCTGGAAACCAGTCGCAGTAGAAACAGAAGAAGACATGGTTGAAGCAGCGCCAGTTCAAGCTCAAACAGCACCTGTAGCTGGCGAAGGCGAATACGACATCGTAGCAGTAACATGTTGCCCTTCTGGTGTTGCACACACCTTCATGGCAGCAAAAGCACTAGAGAAAGCAGGTGCGGCAGCTGGTCTGAAAATTAAGGTAGAAACACAAGGTCAAAACGGTATTCAGAACCGCATCACCGACCTAGATGTAGCGAACGCGAAACTGGTTATCTTGGCTCACGATATTCAAGTGAAAGACGCTCACCGCTTTGCAAACGCGAACGTGATTGAATGCTCTACTAAGGAAGCGATGAAGAAAGCCGCAGACATGGTGACTATTTAAAACGTAAAGCCAACGGCAACGGAAGGCTAACTCGAAGAATCAATAAGTTAGTGATTGCTCTCTATTGATAAAGTAACTACCCCCTACTAAGAAAAATCCCAATTCGTTGACTAGACGAATGGGGATTTTTTATTCTTAGTTAGACCAACAGCATCCTTCTCGATACAAGTCATATTTCCCCCTGTCGCCTAGATAAAAAAGTAATCGGTTATGTTGTTAAACACGGTTCTATTTCAGAGGTGAGGCTTTCTTTTAACTGTTTGGATGGCATCGGATAGCCAAGATAATAACCTTGGGCTTGTTCGCAATTTAACGTTTTTAAAATTGACAGTTGTTGGGCATTTTCAACCCCTTCAGCCACCACTTGAATGCCAAAACCTCGAGCGATGTCAATGATCCCAGACGTTATAGCTCTAGAGCGATAATCATCTTCTAATCCATTGATGTAACTGCGGTCGACTTTAATTTCATCAACATCCAACTTGCTAAATATACCAAAAGAAGTGTAACCAACACCAAAGTCATCTATCGAAAAAGAGACCCCATGTTTTTTTAATTTTTGAACAGCGATTGCACACTGATCCACATCTTTCAAAATAGCGGTCTCAGTGATTTCAAGACAAAGTAAGCGAGCGAACTCGGGATCCCTGCGTAGATAATTATCCAGATAGTCCATGTCATCCACGCTATTTAACTCTATCGCTGAAATATTGACCGAAACACTATTAAGCACACTCCCTAGCAAGCTACAGGCTCTCAGTTGTGACGCAGTTTTTTCTAGAACTAACGTGGTCAAATCACGACAAAAATGATTCTCTTCGGCTAACGCGACAAAGATATCAGGTGAAACGACACCATAGCGTTCATGCGTCCAACGAGACAACACTTCAACGCCAGCGACGGAGTTACTTCCAATGTCGTATTTTGGCTGAAACACAATATCAATCGCTTTATCATCAATCGCTTTACGTAACTCTTGCACCATTTCTTGACGCTGACGTTCAATTTCAGTGAGTTTGGGGTTATGAAATTCAATCGTATTTTTACTTTTCTTTGCTTCAGTTAAAGCATGGGTCGCAGATGCCATGAGCTGCTTCGCATTATTACCATCCGACGGAAATAGCGCGGCGCCAATACAACAAGTGGCGTTGGTATTATAACGATAAGCACACTGGTTAAATCTACGATGTACGAGAGAAATGTAGGATTCAATAGCTTCTTTATCATTAAGTTTGACTAAACACGCAAAACCATCGGAGTGTACCCGTGATGAAAGAGGTTGATGCTCTACTGGAAGTTCAATAGATCGTGCGATGTCTTTTAAAAATGAATGAGTACTTTCGAACCCAATCTGATCAGCGACAGATTTGAAGTTATCAATATCAAGTAAAAAAAGGACATACTGGCCACTAGCTTGAGATTTGTTCAGTCTTTTGTTTAAGTATCGATAAAAAACTGATGGGCTGTGAAGCCCGGTTACACTATCAAGGTCGTTAGCGCTCTCTAAATCTCGATTATTTTTCCGAACCATTATCCATAATAAGGTAGAGGTTAAAATGATAAAGATCAGACCTTTGATTGTCTGTGCTAAGGCATGTTCTTGTAAGTCACTTGATAATGACTCAACCGCGAGATCAGAGAATAAAACCCATAAAAATGAAATTATTAAGTAACTGAGGACTATATATACCGGCTGTTGTTTAACCTTACTCATCGTTAACTGCTGTCTCTCCATCTAATGTGTCATGATTTATGTGTTAAAAACTGCTCATAACGTAAATCGCAATCTACCGTTCGCGCTTTTATTTTAACCTTAGTTTGTCAATTTACATCATCGCTCTACGCGACAAAATCTTTCAGGGTTAAACATGTTAAGAACGACTTGTGTGAATATTAGACTCTCACTGAATACCAGCTCTTAAGTTAAACTAGGAGTTACTTACCGCTTTTGTTGATATCGAGTAATTTTCACATGATTCTTCAATCACAATCGTATTTCTTCCTTTGAGCTTTGCTTGATAAAGAGCTTTATCTGCCCGATCGACACAATCTTTCCACTTTTCATTTTCTGATAGTGAACTGATACCGAAACTTGATGTAACTTGCAGCGATGGATGCTCTTCAAGTCTAATCTGTCCAATGGCAGAGCGTAATTGTTCTGAAAGAGCTGCAGCTTGTTCAAGATTCGAGTCCGGTAACCAAATAAGAATTTCATCTCCTCCAAGTCTAAAAACCGTATTGGGTAAATCGACTATATTCAACACGGTTTTGGCTAAGGCTTTTATGGCGTCGTCACCAACAATATGCCCAAATTGATCGTTCACCTGTTTAAAGTTATCAATGTCTAATAATACGATACTCACCGGCTGGTGATTAACTTGTGTATGGTGCCTTTGTACCGCTCTGTCTAGAGCACGACGATTCTGTAATGTCGTAAGAGGGTCTTGTTGTGAAAGACATTGAAGTGAATGTACGAGCCTAGCATTAATGAGCCAAAGCATTGAAAAGGACATGGAGACAATTAAAATAATGCTAAAAATATACGAGAATTCATTCAAGTAATTGCCACTGATAACACCATCGGTCTCTTCCAATGAGAAGTATGACTTTGTCGCTCGGAAGAACATGAAGAGACTATAAATAATAAAGGTTAAAGCCATCATATTCACAGCTAAAGTGAGGTCTTTCTTTTTTCCATTAAGTATTACGGTGGCCGAACTTGCGGTTACAAAAGCCAAGTAAAGACTAATGGCAATGATACGACTTTTGATGGAAGGTTCGTAATAAGTAAAGTAAACAAAACTCACTAAAATCATGACTAAAGCTATGCGACTGTAACGGACAACTTCAAGTGAGTGGTTACGAAAGATAGTCAGGCTATGCAATACCAAATGAAAGCCATAGGAAATCGTGACGTTGGCAATAATAATGCTGATGAAATCAGGAATAACGCCTCTCAGATTCAACATCGTTGTACCAAGCCCAATCACAAATATGGATAATGAAAAGAGGGAAAGACCGAGTACTTTCTTTTGCGCTGACTGAAATAGTAACAAGCCGATACTAAAAGTTAGTGAGAAAACAATAAAAACGATACTTAGAGTTTTTATGTCTAACGGGAAAGGGGCCATATTTTTCCTTAAATATGATAGAATTTCATACCATTTTAACTTTACTGAGCATGGTATAATTTACTATCTTCCTACTCTCATTTGATTTTAGGTAATCAGGCCTGATTCGCATAAATGCACACATCCAAGCCTTAAATTCAGCGATTAATCATAACAAATTATAATGAAAATCACAGCTTCCATCCATTTGATCGCATCTAGCCAATTTGATTCGATAAAATTGAGTAGCAAGCCTGCTTCTTTCATCTGCTCCTCCGCCTTTTTAGCTCATTGATTCTGTGTTCATTCACCAACCGCAGGTCCAGTTTACCAACGAACTGTCATAATACTTTGCAAAGAGTCAGCCATCTCCATCTAAAGAAAATGTGTCGCTATTTAATCTTGTAATAAAGCGCTCATTAAACTAATGCTCTAGGGCGTGTTGATCTTTCGAGCTGATTTTTGCGGCGAGTTACTGGGTATTTATACAAGGCAGAGGCGTCGATGTGTAGCTAGCCTACATGAGAAGCCGATAACGTAGTAGAAATGACCAGCAAACGCTGCCCGAAGGGTTCGACTAAAAGCGTTTTACTCTTTGTTGAGGGAGATTTGCTTAGAATGACTAGGCTACTTCCCCCTCGCCGCGATTAAAACGCTTTTATCTCGAACAAAATTCAACCACGAAAGGTCAACACGCCCTAGTCATGCTAATTACTCTTTGATGTAAAGATCCTTAGAATAGATTCGCCCTTCTACATTGTTCTTCGCAAAACCACCGACACTTGGTCGCACTAGGCGAGCCTGCATGTAGTAATAAATTGGCGCGATAGGCATATCTTCTGCTAGTAACTGCTCCGCTTGGTCATAGAAACCTTGGCGATCTTGCTCATTGGTTGCGGCTAATGCGTTGTCCATTGCAGAGTCGTACTTGTCGTTGTTGTAACGAGCAAAGTTCCCAGAAGAATCCGAGCGCAATAGGCTCAAGAAAGTCGACGCTTCATTATAGTCGCCACACCAAGAGGCGCGCATCACATCAAAATCACCTTGACGACGGGATACTAGGTAAGACTTCCACTCTTGGTTTTCCAACTCAACTTGTGCGCCTAAATTGCCTTTCAGCATCGACGCAATCGCCACCGCAATCGACTTGTTCGATTCACTGGTGTTATAAAGCAATTTGAAATCCAATGGCTTAGATGCATCGTAGCCCGCTTCTTTCAATAGCTCTTTCGCCTTTTGGTCGCGTTCCTTTTGAGTCCATTCACTGTATTCAGGCTGAGTGGCATCAAAACCTGCCGTGTACTCATGGGCAAAGGTATAAGCCGGAAGGTTGCCTACCTGAGTGACGCCATTCGTGATCACATCACGCATCATCGAATAAGACACAGCTTTACGCACTCGCGCATCATCAAACGGAGCTCGTGTAGTATTGAACGCATAGTAATAAGTGCACAGCAAAGGCACCGCGGTAAACGCATCTTGGTATTTGGTTTTAAGTTGCTGAGCCATATGTGTCGGCACATCAGACGTGATATCAACCTCGCCCACGGCATAACGGTTGATCGAGGCATTCTGATTCTCAAACGGAATGTAAGTCACTTCGGTTAAATGCGTATTTGCACTGTTCCAATATTTCGGGTTCTTCTTTAGCTCAATTCGCTCATTCACCACCCACTCGTCTAAAACAAATGCTCCATTCCCCACAAACTGCTTAGGATCGTTCCATGGCTTGTCGCTGCTCTCTAACGTTATCTTATGAACGGGCATCATGGATGTGTGGCCCGTCATCGCCACAAAGTAAGGCACTTTGCTATCCAGTTCGAACTTAACCGTGTGCTTGTCAACGGCAGAGATACCTAACTCTTCAACAGGCTTCTGGCCTTCGGCTACGTCTGCAATGTTGTTGATTTGGGTGAGCTTGAGATACCACACATTCGGTGATGCGAGTTTCGGGTCGACCGCACGTCTTATCGCATACACGAAATCATCGGCTGTCACCGGATCGCCATTCGACCATTGCGCGTCTTTACGCAGGTGGAATACAAACGTCTGGTTATCTTCGGTTTCCCAAGACTGTGCAACGCCTGGGGTAATGTTGCCATCACGATCTTGAATCACTAAACCTTCAAATAGATCGCGGAGAATGTGCATTTCAGGCAAGCCTTCTGCTTTTGCAGGATCGAGTGTCGCCGCTTCTGCATCGTTGGCACGCACCAAATGTTGATCTTTCGCCAGAGAAGTTTCAGCAGGCAATGTTTCAGCAACGGCAGTTACTGAGATAAAAGGGGTCAATAAAGATGAAATGAGTAAAGCCGTTGAATGTTTCTTAAAATCCATGTTTTTTTGCTCTCCTAGCCTATCTTTGAAGCAAGTAATAAAGTTAACAATGCGACGGTTGACGAGTTTTGACGCTATGGTTTATTTAAAGGAGTTCATCTAGTGGGGCTTAGATAATGATTAATATAGCCAATAGTGAATACTTGATAGTACTTGATCAATCAGGAGATAAAGGTGAGTTTAATTCCAAGAACGGAAAGAGCTGCATTTTCAATAAAGCCGCTGTCATATGGAAAATCGGTCTTAGGCGCACCCTTGCTCTATTTCCCTGCGCAAGTAGAAAGCGAGTCTCGCGGGCTGATTTTAGCGGGCACACACGGCGATGAAACCGCTTCAATCGCAGGCTTGTCATGCGCGTTAAGAAGCTTGCCAGCCGCCAGCTTGCGACACGATGTGATCTTGTCGATGAATCCAGACGGTAATCAGTTAGGCACTCGCGCCAACGCCAATCAAGTCGATCTCAACCGCGCCTTTCCGACTCAAAACTGGACAGAAAATGGCACCGTTTACCGCTGGAGTTCTCACACTCCAATCAGAGATGTAAAAGTAAAAACGGGACAAGCCGACCAACTTGAACCTGAAGTGCAATCACTCATCAACCTCATCGAACAGCGTAAGCCCAAATTCGTTATCTCGTTCCACGAACCTCTCGCCATGGTCGACGACCCAACCCAATCAGAACTCGCCACTTGGCTAGGCAAACAGTTCAACCTACCGCTCGTCGAAGACGTCGACTACGAAACCCCAGGCTCATTTGGCACATGGTGCCAAGAAAGAAACCTGCCATGTATTACCGTGGAACTACCGCCAGTGTCTGCGGATTTGACTATTGAGCAGTATTTGGATGCGTTTTTGGCTGTGTTGGGGTGTGAGGGGGGGTAGAAATATTTATTTCGGAATAATAATGACTCCGCAAATACGACTTAGATGAACGCAATCAACACAGGTCACAAAAACACCGCCACACGGTCAAACAGTAAACACAATAAACTATACCTCGAAATAAGCACACAAGAACATTAAAACATATTGCTTATCAATCCCTTATGATTTATTTTGCAAACCAATTCATATGCAACATAATATAGGTTTTTTGTGAAAAAGCAGTTTTTATTGATTTCGATGCTAATGGCAGCATCAGCAAACGCAAGCTCTTCTCTTAATGCACCAGCACAAATGGACAACGGTTTTCCATTACAAGTAACCCCAGTATTAAACCATGGTGTTACTCACTTTGGGACTAAGTTCAGCTCTGTTAGCGAGCTATGTTTTAAGGCTAGTTTTGAGTCAATAGATACAGAGTGGGTAAATGTAAGCTTCATTGATAAAGAGGGTAATCATATTAGTGGGCTAAGTATGTATCCGATGTCAGACGAATATCAATGTACTTCATACTTTGGCAGCTACGCATATTTACAAATGATCAAGAGCGGTACACTGGAGTTCAATGTTAAAGCTGCTGTGCCTGTCAATAATTTAGAATTTAAAGTTGTTGGCGAACCTGAGATTTCAGGAGAAATTGTAACTATTAGCGCCGAAGAAAACACCATGAATTCAGCCAATGGTACATACTTTACTCATATTGTTGAGCCAAATACCGTCTATTCAGTAGAGATAATACAGAATCAAGCACTACACAACTCAATTGGTGACAAGTTTGGTAGTGTTGGCTTGTCCTATGAGAGCATTGATGGTGTTAAACGGCTTGTGGCAATTGAAGATAAACCAATATTCATTTCTACAAAAGGTGAAATGGATTTCTTCTTAGCTGACAATGACCAAGATAATACAGGCAAAGTTCTTGTAAACGTTAGACGAGTTAATATCGACTAAACGTAATTATCTCTAATACAATAAAAAATACGCCACTTTTATCGTGGCGTATTTTTAAATCAGTTAAATACTATTGTCACCAAACCGATATAAGTAACAATAGGCCTAATGACTCACCGAGCTCGAAAACAAATTAATAATCACCACACCAGCCAAAATCAAAGTGATACCGATGATCGCGAAGATATCGAGTTTTTGCCCGTAGACTAACCAAGACAGTGCTGCGACCAGCACTATCCCTGCTCTACACCAAATCGCATACGCCACACCCAAAGACATAGTCTGCACTGTTAGAGACAGTAGGTAGAACGCACAGCCGTAGCCAACCAATACCGCAGCAGTGGCAGGTAAAGAAGTAAATTGCTGCGTTTTAGGTAATAAAGAAGTCGCGACAACTTCAAGCACGATGGCGAGAGAAAGCATCACTGGTGGTGGGAAAGATAAAAGCATGTTTAAGTCCACAACAATAAAATACGGCATTCAGAATATTGTAATTTTATGTCTAATTCATGTGGTTTTCAGTAAGTAATTATTATGACGTACCCTAAAAGATCTTAACTATTAACTCTCCAACAAATAGGTCCTTAAGTACGCATTCTTTCAACCAATAAAAGGGCCGCTAGCCATGGTTAACAGGCTTAGTTCAAGCTCTTCCTTTCCGAATGTTTATTACAGATGTGTAATAATCATTTTCAATTTATAGGGATTATCAAAACCTAGAGTCACATCTATACTAGATCCAGCAAAACGAGAGAGCGGAAACAATTAGGCTCAACTACGCTTAACGGATTGAAGCTAATGGCACGGTTATCCGCAGTACTGACATATATAGGAAGCATCCAATGACAATCGACATTAAACCTGGTCAAACTCATATAAAATCAAAAGCAATGGTTGCATGGGCAGCTGGCGAGCCACTAAAAATGGAAGAAGTTGATGTACAACTTCCTAAAGCTGGTGAGGTTCTAGTTCGCATCGTTGCTACTGGTGTTTGTCACACTGACGCATTCACATTATCAGGTGACGATCCAGAAGGTATCTTCCCTTCAATTCTTGGTCACGAAGGTGGCGGTATCGTTGAAATGATCGGCGAAGGCGTGACCAGTGTTGAGATTGGCGACCACGTTATCCCACTTTACACAGCTGAATGTGGCGAATGTAAGTTCTGTAAATCTGGTAAAACTAACCTATGCCAAGCCGTTCGTGAAACGCAAGGCAAAGGCCTAATGCCAGACGGTACAAGCCGCTTCTCTATCAATGGCGAAACAATTTTCCATTACATGGGCTGTTCTACTTTCTCTGAGTACACGGTACTTCCAGAAATCTCACTAGCGAAAGTAAGCAAAGAAGCACCACTTGAAGAGGTTTGTCTTCTAGGTTGTGGTGTAACTACTGGTATGGGCGCAGTACTGAACACAGCTAAAGTTGAAAAAGGCGACAACGTTGCTGTATTCGGCCTAGGTGGTATCGGTCTTTCTGCAATCATTGGTGCTCGCATGGCTGGTGCTGACCGCATCATCGGTGTTGATATCAACGAGAGCAAATTCGAGCTAGCAAAACAGCTTGGCGCGACAGACTGCATCAACCCAATGAACTTCGACAAACCAATCCAAGACGTTATCGTTGAGATGACAGACGGTGGTGTTGAGTACTCTTTCGAGTGTATCGGTAACGTAGATGTTATGCGCTCCGCACTTGAATGTTGTCACAAAGGTTGGGGCGAATCAGTCATCATTGGCGTTGCCGGTGCAGGCCAAGAGATCGCAACTCGTCCATTCCAATTAGTAACAGGTCGTGTATGGCGTGGTTCTGCTTTCGGTGGTGTTAAAGGCCGCTCTGAGCTTCCAGAAATCGTTAACCGTTACATGGCGGGTGAGTTTGGTCTTCAAGAGTTCATCACTCACACTATGGGTCTGCAAGACGTAAACGAAGCATTCGACCTAATGCACAAAGGTGAATCTATCCGTACTGTTCTACACATGGATAGATAATACCCCATAGTCTTGGCACTTAGGTGTCGAGACTACAGTTCTGACTTAAACATCAGAGCGAAACTGTCTTCACCACCTCCTGCCCGGTGGGTGGTGAAACTTTAAGTGATATAGACAAATTTACTCCCAAACCATCAACCTAACGGAGCACAATAGATGACAATCGAAAACATTAGCCAAGCAAAGGTTGCTGGTGGTTGGCACAAACAATACACCCACTTTTCTGCAACGCTTGACTGCAACATGCGCTTTGCGATTTTCTTGCCACCTAACGCAAGCAAAGAAAACCCAGTTCCTGTTTTGTATTGGTTATCAGGCTTAACCTGTACCGATGAAAACTTCATGCAAAAAGCCGGCGCATTCAAAGCCGCGGCTGAGCAAGGCATTGCCATTGTCGCGCCCGATACAAGCCCACGTGGCGAAGGTGTTGCTGACGATGAAAACTACGATTTAGGCCAAGGCGCAGGCTTCTACGTAAATGCCACTCAAGCACCATGGGACAGCCATTACCACATGTACGATTACGTGGTAACAGAGCTCCCAGCGCTGATTGAGTCTTTCTTCCCTGTGACATCTGTAAAATCAATTTCTGGTCACAGTATGGGCGGACACGGTGCCCTAACAATTGGCATTAAAAATGAAGATAACTACCGTTCTATCTCGGCATTCAGCCCAATCACCAACCCAATGCAATGCCCTTGGGGACAAAAAGCCTTCAACCAATATCTAGGCTTAGATATTGAAGAGTGGAAACACTACGACGCCTCTGAGCTTCTAAAAACCAAAGGCACTAAACTGCCAATGTTGGTAGACCAAGGCGAAGCAGATAACTTCTTAATTGAGCAGCTTAAACCTGAGCAATTGGTCGAAGCAGCTAAGGTAACCAATGCCGATTTAGAGCTACGTATGCAGCCAGGATACGACCACAGCTACTACTTCATCTCTAGCTTTATTGATGAGCACATTGAGTTCCACGCTGCTTACCTAAACAAGTAATCACCGTTATTTAGCCCACACCTTGCAACCGTAAGGTGTGTTTTTTTGTTCCTGTTATTTACTTACACTCATCAATCCAAACCGAGGGGTGTTAGCAGAGAGTAGTGAGCCAAGATTTAAAACAAAAAGTTATGAACAGTGAGTCAATCCGTTCAAACTTCCTAACAGACTGGTATCGCCTTCACTTATTCATACTCTTACAATCAGCAAATCAAACCTGTTACCATAACGTCTTAAACATCACCTATTTTGAAGGTTGCTATGAAAGCAATTAAGGCTCTTTTCTTCCTGATGGTTTTATTGAGCGGTCTTTTTACCGCTTGGCTGTTTATCCCGATTCCAGCGACCATGGACAAGCAAACGCTTGATGTTCCATTAACGGAACCGTTCAAGCTTGTGGCGTATCGCAGCAACCCAAATGATGCGAGCAAGCCGCTGACTTATCACTACTATGTGATTTCAGATGTGGTTGGCGTGGATGACATGGATCCATTTCTGATTACGACAGACCAGTTCGTAAAACTTGGTGAGTTCGATGAGAACACATTCAGCCTAACGGTTAACGGCAAGATCGAAAGCTACACCAACGATTTATGGATCAAAAAATCGGACGGCAAGCTTCAGCACTGGTACGTGAGTATTAATGCAAACTATATTCGTTAGAGTCGACTCCCAATAGACCCTATTTAAAACTGCGCTTTGGCTTCCAAGCGCAGTTTTTGTTTCTAGCCTCCCGCTTCAGATCTCACAAGCCATACAGGTGTCATAAGCTCTACAGATGTTATAAGCTCCATCTATGCTCGACTCCCTTTAAATCAAAAACAATAAAGGATCACCCGTGGAATTTACGCTCGACAAATTTAACGGCATCATCATTGACCCAGAGACAGCGCCTCAAGATGCTGATTCATTCAACGCCGAACTTAGCGAGATCACCGAATTTTCAAAGCAGAATAACAAAGGCATTATTTGGATTAGTCTACCTATTTCGCTCTCACACCTCATTCCGGTAGCGACCGAACTTGGCTTTGTGTTCCACAACTGTCTAGAAGACGAAATTACGCTGATCCATCAATCCGAGATTGTGGAGTTTGTGCCTTTCATCCCAACCCACACCTTGGGAGCTGGAGCTCTGATCACCAACGAACACAACCAAGTGCTGATGATCAAAGAGCACGGCATGACAGGCTACAAACTACCTGGCGGCCACATTGAACTTGGCGAGGGTATTGAAGAGTCTGTGGTTCGAGAAACATTAGAAGAGACAGGCATAAAGGCAACATTCGTGTCTGTAGTTGGCATGGCGACAAGGCACCCATATCAATTCGGTAAATCGAACCTCTACTTTGTTTGTCACCTTATCGCCCAAACTCAAGAGATAGCGATTCAAGACACCGATGAAATTGCAGAAGCAAAGTGGGTCGATGTGGAAGAGTTCATTAACAACGCTGAAAACTACCCGTTCAACCGCCAAATGGTTGGTTCTTTAATTGGCAAACAAGGTTTGGAGCTTACCCAGTTAGAAGGCAACTACGGCCCAACTCATAAACCCGAGATCTTCTTTTCGAAAAGCTAGAATACTTCAAACATAAAAAACGCCCAACTCACTGAATTGGGCGTTTTGCTTTTTGTTTTTCTTAAGCCGACTGCGTTGTTAATTTTCTCTAATTCAGAAAGCTATCTTTAGAACATATCTATTTTAGAAAGCCTAGTTTAGAAAAAGCCTAGCGGATTCGTATCGTAGCTAATCAAGAGGTTCTTGGTGTTTTGGTAGTGATCGAGCATCATCTTGTGTGTCTCACGACCGATGCCTGACTTCTTGTAACCACCAAACGCCGCGTGGGCTGGATAAGCGTGGTAGCAGTTCACCCAAATACGACCCGCTTCGATGTTACGCCCCATACGATACGCGAGGTTTGCATCACGCGTCCAAACGCCAGCACCCAAGCCATATTCGGTGTCATTGGCTATTTCTAGTGCTTCCGCTTCATCTTTAAAAGTAGTTACCGCGATAACTGGGCCAAAGATCTCCTCTTGGAAGACACGCATCTTATTGTTGCCTTCGAGCATAGTTGGTTGGATATAGTAACCATTACCCAGATCATCCGGTTGCTGCGCGATTTCCCCGCCAGTTAGTACTTTCGCGCCTTCTTGGCGGCCAATCTCTAGGTAGCTTAGAATCTTATCGAACTGCTCTTGAGAAGCTTGTGCGCCAACCTGAGTGTCAGTATCTAGCGGGTTACCTTGCTTGATGGTTTGAGCGCGCTCGACCACCTTGGTGATGAACTTGTCGTACACCGATTCGTGGATCAATACACGTGATGGACAGGTACACACTTCACCTTGGTTAAAGAACGCGAGCAGCATGCCTTCGACACACTTGTCTAGGTACTCATCTTCATGATCAAAAATGTCTGGGAAGTAGATGTTTGGAGACTTACCGCCCAGCTCAACCGTTGATGGAATCAAGCTTTCAGCTGCACACTTCAAGATATGGTGGCCAACTTCAGTTGAGCCAGTAAACGCCAATTTAGCCAAGCGGTCACTGGTAGCTAACGCTTGACCTGCTTCGCTACCAAAACCATTCACGATGTTGACCACACCTGCAGGCAGGAGATCGGCGATCTTCTCCATCATCACCAAAATTGAGGTTGGTGTTTGCTCGGCTGGCTTCATCACTACACAACAGCCCGCAGCTAGAGCAGGTGCCAATTTCCAAGCCGCCATTAAAATCGGAAAGTTCCAAGGAATGATCTGCCCTACAACACCGATGGGCTCTGGAAAATGGTAGCTTGCGGTGTTTGAATCGAGCTCGGCTGCACTGCCTTCTTGCGCTCGAATACAACCCGCAAAGTAACGGAAATGATCGACAACCAAAGGAATATCTGCCGCTAGCGTTTCACGTACAGGTTTGCCGTTTTCCCACGTCTCAGCGACTGCGATTTCTTCCAGGTTTGCTTCAATGCGATCAGCAATTTTAAGTAGGATGTTCGAACGCTCTGTCACACTGGTCGCAGCCCAACTCGCACGAGCTGCATGCGCCGCATCGAGTGCTAAGCTAATGTCTGCCTCGGTTGAGCGCGCCACTTGGCAATACACCTGACCATTCACGGGGGACGTGTTATCAAAATACTCGCCGCTGACAGGCTTCACCCACTCACCACCAATAAAATTGTCGTATTGGGCTTTAAAGTTCACTACTGCGTTGTCACTACCCGGCTGTGCGTAAATCATAATTAGATCCTTCTTTGATTTGTTGTTCGTTATTGAGCGAGAGCTGTCTTATTTTTGTGGCGACTTCTCTTGAGAAAAGAACTCATGACAAGACGCCCATGTTTATGCTTTCTGTTTAAAACACTGACACTTCGTGTTTTCTTCACAACAAGAACAACGCAAATCACACGCCACAACCTCAAAACTTGTTGTTAATAAATTGTAAAACTATGATTACCAAACCTTTACAACCCAAAGTGAGTTGGCATTGAACGGCCGTATGGAAAGCACTCCAGTGTTCAACTGTTCCAATTTGGTACACCCTCACTGTTACGACATGGAACAGTCATGCACCTTCAACAAGCAAACACCTCAGATTGGCTTTCGTCTTCTTGGCACCGCAGCACAGAAGCGGGGCTAAAACAGAGACGACTTCCCGAAGATATTCGCCTGCCACAGTCGATTCTTAAGCAGCGACGTCATCAATCCTCAAGCTTGATTCAAATCGTCGAGAGCAATGCACTGCCTCTGTTTAATCAGATGTTTGCACGTACCGACAGTCGTTTGATCTTGACCGATATTGAAGGGGTGATTCTGGCTAGTTGGGGACAAGAGCGGTTTAGGGAAAAACTGACTTCGATTGCACTCAGCTCTGGTGCATGTTGGCAGGAACAACTCAAAGGCACCAACGCCATTGGCACTGCGATTGTGGAAGCCAAACCTGTGACCATCATTGGTGAGCAACACTTCATCCACCAGCATCGGTTTATCAGTTGTTCAGCAAGCCCAGTATTTGATCATCAAGGGCAAATGGTTGGGGTATTGGACATCACTAGCGAGCAGCAACAGCACGACAGTTCGGTGCAACTGCTGGTTCAAAATATGGTTCAGCTCATTGAGAATCAGTTATTGAGCCATATCCCACAAGGCACCACTCGTATTGACCTCGCGTGTGAGAAATCGTTATTGCACAGTGGCTGGCAAGGGATTGTAATAGCCAATGAAGCTGGAGAGGTGGTCGCGCACAATCAGGTCGCCTCTCAACTGCTGGATCAAACCTCGATCGTCGGCGAGTGCATCGACACTCTATTCAACCGAACCTCATTAGACACGCCTTTTGTATTTGAAAAACAGCACCTCAAACGAACTACTACCAAGCGCACACGCTCTATTTCAGCATCGTGTGATTTGCACTATGGGGAGCAACAGATAGAACACGCTTGGCAGCAGGCCAATAAGGTTATCGATAAAGGGATTAGCCTATTAATCCTAGGAGAAACAGGCGTCGGCAAGGGCGAGTTTGTTAAGGCGTTACACAAGCAAAGCCAACGCAAATCTTCGCCACTCGTGGCGGTGAATTGCGGTGCACTACCAAAAGATCTCATCGAATCTGAATTGTTTGGTTACGCCCCGGGGGCTTTTACTGGAGCAAGCCACAAAGGATTCCAAGGTAAGATCCGCCAAGCGGATAACGGTATTCTGTTTCTCGATGAGATCGCCGACATGCCATTAGAGGCTCAGTGTCGACTGCTGCACGTTCTACAAGATAAGTCAGTCGTCCCTGTAGGTTCGAACCAAAGCTACCAAGTCGATTGCCAGATCATCGCGGCCACCCATAAAAACCTCGAGCAGTTAGTCGCAACCGGAGAGTTCAGACAAGATTTGTACTACCGTCTAAACGGCTTAGCCTTCACTTTACCAAGCCTGCAACACCGACAAGACAAACACGCCTTAATCGAGCACATTCACAATAAATACGCAGAAGATGAACAGACAATCTGCCCGCACTTAATGAGTTTGCTGTGCGCCTATTCCTGGCCCGGTAATATCCGCGAATTGGACAACTTACTTAAGGTTGCAGCTCTATTGGCAATTGATGAACCACAACTCACGCTAGAACATGTACCTAGCCATCTTGCTCAACACCTCACGTCATTAGCGCAAGATGATCATCATAAGTTCATCACAACCAATGCCATCGAAGGTAGGCCAAAGTCCGATTTAAAAAGTACCGTTGAAGAAACCTTGCTGCAAACGTATCAAGCCAACCAAGGCAATATCAGCAAGACTTCGAGAATACTGGGTATCAGCCGCAATACCATTTATAGAAAACTGAAAAACTTGGGGATTCTTTAGGAAGTGCGCGGAAATTACTCAGAGTCCAACTCGACAAGTTGATTGAGTACTTCTTTGTCTAATACAGGATGATGCTTGCTCGCTAAGATCAGCACAATATCGACCGAAGGTAACGGCGGCATGTCGTCGAGGATTTTCAGATCCGGGGTCACACTGAGTTTGCCCATCGCACCAATCGCTAATCCTACTTTTACGATAGCGCGCTGCGCCGAAGCCGTATTGCTGCAAGCCAACAGTTGATAAGGCGTACCCTGCTTGGTTAAGCCATTCACGGCCGCAGCATGGTACTTACAATCCGTTTGGAACAGAGCCAATGGCACAGGCTTGGAATTATCAAACGCATAATCAGGGCTGCTTATCCATACTCCGATGTCACTGGTGAGCCAATACCCCTCCTCGCTGTCGGGCGCTCGGGTGACAATCGCGGCATCGAGCCTGCCATCATCTAACCATCCTCTGAGCGTAATACTTGGCAGGCTGAATACTTGGATTGAACAGGTAGGTTCTGCTTGCTGCAACAGGCGAATCACTTTCGGCAAAATAGTATCGTTATAATCTTCAGGGCACCCCAACCGAAGCGGCTGTTTGTCTTCATAACGCTTCACTTGTTTAAGCGCAATATTATGGAGTGCGACCAACTGCTCCGCATGAGAACGCAGCGCTAAGCCCGCTTCAGTAAGCACTAAATTACGCCCCTCTTTTTGAAAAAGAGTGACGTTAAGCTCTTCTTCTAACTTACGCATCTGCGCACTGAATGCCGACTGGGTGCGATTAATCTGTTTCGCGGCACGCGTGAAGCTGCTGGTTTCCACGAACGCGAGAAAGCCTCGCAAAGCATCAATATCCATATTGAAATCACCACCCATCGTTTTTATTAATGTCTGTCATCAAAATTATCCGTTAGTGCGCCGCAATACAATCCCCTAAGCTCAAATGCATACCCACCAAACGCAAGGAAGCATCTATGCAGCTTTATATCGCAAACCAGAACTACTCAACTTGGTCACTTCGCGCATGGCTCATATTCGACCATTACAACCTCAACGCAGACATTGTTAAGCTCAAGCTGTTCACCTCAGATTTTTACGACACGTTAGCGAAAGTGACACCGACAGCCAAAGTCCCGACCTTAGTTGATGGCGACGTTGCGGTGTGGGATTCATTGGCAATTCTCGAATACGTTAACGATGCCTATTTGAATGGTGCAGCCTGGCCAACTTCCGTTGCAGAACGCGCCCTCGCCCGTGCAATCTCGGCAGAAATGCACTCTGGATTTTTTAACATCAGAAATGAGTTACCAATGAACTGCCGAGCCAAAAGAAAGCTCACGCTGAGTGATGGCGCACTGAAAGACATCGCTCGCATCGACGCAATATGGTCTGCACAAGTGGAACAATACCCAGAGGGATGGTTGTTTGGTGAATGGTCGATTGCCGATGCGATGTATGCACCTGTAGCACTGCGCGCAGAAACCTATGGCATCCAGCTTTCGGAAAAAGCCCAGCAGTATCAACAACGCGTGCTCAACAGCCCATCAATACAAAAATGGCTAGCAGAGGCGAGCTTAGAAAGCGATGTGGTTGAAGAAGATGAAGCTGGGGAGCCTATGTAAAATACCGCCCCTTTCAAGGCTCACGACTCTGTGAGCCTTCCTATAAACCACATTAATGTAGTCGATTGTGATCGCCTAATCACAATGTGCAGACCTGATTGTTTATATTCAACAAAATTCAAATCATTAAGATAAACATCATGTTACGAGCAACCATCGCATTACTCAGCGTGACCAGTTTCGCTGTATCTGCCAATGTCACCCTTCCCTCTGGAGAAAACTGGCTCAACCATACGACAGAAGGCTTAGCGCCTTACTGGCTAATGCCTAGCGCACAGGGAGAACCGATAGGCAACTTCCCGACTTTCCGTTGTGATGATGGAACATTGCTTGATGTTTCTAACGTTTGTCCTGAGTTAGACAAAGGCTGGATCACGCCGCACTTTGGTAAAGAGTTCACACGAATGAAATCACGCCAGACCTATACCTATGGAGTGCTCTACCACCTTACTGGCAATAAGCAGGCATTGGCGCTCGCCAAGCAAGGGGCTTACTACCTTATTGAACACTTAGAAGATCAGCAAAATGGCGGCTTCATCAGCTTCACTAAAGATGGTAAAGCAGGATTGGAGTGGCAACAGCGAACGGCTCAAGATCAAGCGTATGCACTGGTTGGATTGGCGATGTACTACTATCTCACCCAAGACAAACAGGTAGAAGAAGCGCTCATCGCCCAACAAGCTTTTATCTTTGATAAATATCGACTTAGCGACAACAGCGGCTTAGCGTGGGTACTTGCTGACGGCGAAGATAGCAAAGCCACACGACGTGAATTGGTCGCGCAACTTGATCAGGTTAACGGTTACATGCTGTTAGTCGCTCCCCTGCTAAAAGAGCCCACCAAGACACAATGGCTTGATGACCTGAATTGGCTCACGCAAACCATGGTCGAGCACTACCACTCCGAAGATGAACAACGCTTCTACGGTGCCATTCACAGCAAAGCAGCCAAGATGCCGAACGCCAATCACAACGATTTTGGACACACCATCAAAGCGTATTGGATGACTTATCTTACGGGCCAAGCATTGGATAATTCCGAATGGAAAGAATTCGGTATGAATGGGATGAAGCACACCTTAGACCAAGCTCAATATCAGAAAGAGTTCGTGCGCGTATCCCAATATTTTGGCGAAGAACTTCAGAATGCATGGCAAGGACAAGATATTACGGGCTGGCAAAGCAGACCAAACACGAACTGGGCGTCATCATGGGAATGGGCAGAGCTCGATCAAGCCGCAATGACGGTTTCGCTGATCGATGGCTCAATGAAAGATGTCCTGCAATACACACTACCGACGTTTCATGATGTATGGGTTGATCACAAATATGGCGGCGTAGGGCTTGAACCCAAACGCACTAAGGCTTTCCACTGGGGTAATGGCTATCATCAATTTGAACATGCGTTGATCGGTTATTTGTATGCTCGACAAAAGGAAGGTAAACCCGCTGTACTTCACTACGCAAGGCCAACCAATAGCGAGATTCCATTGGAACCGTATTACTATCATGGGGATGTGGTGAAACTAGATAAACTTGGGGATGGCTCGCAGGCAGTCAGCTTCAGTAATATTCGACCTTAGCGTTGGTTGTTTGCTCTAAATGGACTTGAGATGCAGGGCAACAGGGAATGGACAAGGTCAGAGAGTTAGCGCAATAGTGATGTCGCAGACCAAACAAAAGCCGCTGTTGAACAGCGGCTTTCTTGATGAAGATAAACGGGGTTTAATCGTCTAGCCCTTTAATTGGGCTCATCGAGTGATAAACGGTGTTCACGTCACCAGTCATCGACAATGAACTCAAATCATCAATGAAGAAACGGCTGGTCATTGTGTGCTTACCGCCATTGATAAAGATTTCGATCACTGACTTATCAACATAAACCTCGATGGTTTGCTTAATGCTCAACCTCGGAGCTTTTCTCACCGAGCCAAACTCTTCCGCGTAGAGTTGAGACATCTTACTGCGATCAAGCATGAACTCCGTTTCCGTGGCACTGAACACGATGTTATCACCCGCAGCATTAGCAAGCGTTAACTCAAACTCGTCCGTTTCCGTTTCAAGCTGAACCATGAAGCTGGTTGTATCCAGTTCAACAACGCTCTCAACCGCAACTGCTTCGCCTTGTAACGCTTTCAATTCAGGTAAAGCCGATTGCACCAGATAACCATCTTGGATGTGAAGCTCACGTGGCAACGACAACATGCCCGCCCACTGATGCTCATTAGATGGTGTATCAATCTCAGGCAGACCAATCCAAGCAATCAGAATGCGGCGACCTTTATCATCTAAGTAAGTCTGTGGTGCATAGAAATCGAAGCCATAATCTGGCTGCGCAATATCTTGATGGTTTTCCAGTTCTACCGAATCAAGATTTAGGCGGTCACCGACAATATAAGCCACCGAGTAGATGTTTTTGAAATCGTATGGGTTTTCGCTAGACACACCTTGTGGAGAAAACAGCATCACCGACTGATTGTCTATTTCAAAAAAATCTGGGCATTCCCACATATAGCCAAGATTGTTGTAACGAGTTTGAATTGGACCTTTGTGCTGCCAATTCATCAGGTCTCGACTGCAATATAAAGCCATTGAGCCAGTCTTTTGAGGCGTTTGAGCACCCACAACCATAAGGTAATCGTCACCCTGTTTCCACACTTTTGGGTCGCGGAAATGTTCGGTGTAGTGATCGTTTTCGATAACCACGCCATGCTTTTCTATTTTGCCGTCAGCAGACATCTTGGCAAAACATTGAGTTGGCACTCGCAACCAATTTTCATCGCGCTTGTTCCCCGTAAAGAACAACAATGCATTGTCGTTTTCAACCAATGCACCACCAGAGTAAACACCATGAGAGTCGTAATCTTGGTCTGGGTGCAGGGCAATGCCGTGGTCTTCGAAATGAATGAAGTCTTTGGTGGAAAGGTGGTACCAGTACTTCATACCATGAACTGGGCCAACTGGCGTCCATTGGTAAAATAGATGGTGATCATCATTAAAGAAACACAAGCCATTCGGATCATTAAGCAGACCAAACTTAGGCGCAATATGGTAGCTCGGATAGCCAGCATCTTGTTTACGAAGATTGACCATCTCATCAATACTGTCTTGTGCAACCTCTTCTATACGACGATATCTTTGCTCTACCGTCCAGTTCGAGTTCAAACTCATACACTCTCCTCGACGGCATTCGTATTTGAAGCGTCTTTTTGAATAAACTGAGTGAGAGCCTCTTGCGTTGGAAGTGCGGTCATTGCGCCTTTTTGCGTGGTTGCCAGTGCACCGCAACCATTCGCCCACAGGATTGCAGAATCGACAACTTGTTGATTATTCCACTCTTCATGTTGAGAAAGCTTTGCAAGCAAACCGCCAACAAAAGCATCGCCTGCGCCCGTGGTATCCACTGGCGTCACTGAGCGACCTGAAATCAACACTCCTTGTTTTTCAAATACTCGCCAAACGCCTTTCGCGCCCTGCGTAACTAAAACAAGCGTGTTGTTAAGATCTGCAATGTTAGCCAATCCTTGTTCCATCGAAGTTGAATCGGTTAAGAAATCCAGCTCTTCTTCTGAGAATTTAACCACATCAGCCAATTCAACCGCTTTCATGACCACAGACTTAATTTCAGATGGGTTTTGCCACACTTCATCACGAAGGTTTGGATCGAAGCTGATGTAACCGCCCGCGGCTTTCATGCGTCGGATCGCTTCGAAGGTACTGCTTCGGCTTGGTTCATTAGCCAAAGAGATCGAGCAAACGTGTAGCCACTCGTTTTTCTTAAATTCGGGAATATCTTCAACAGACATAAACTGGTCGGCACTTGGCTTAACCATAAACGTAAAACTGCGCTCGCCTTGGTCATCAAGATCAACCACCACGGTTGATGTGCGTTGTTCAGGGTCCTTCACCAAACGCTCGGTATCCACACCTTCCTTTTGCAGAGTCACTTCCATAAAAGTGCCAAACGGATCGTTACCCACTCGGCCAAAAAATGCGCTTTTGCCTAAAAGGCGAGAAATCGCTACCGCGACATTGGCAGGAGCACCGCCCGGACATTTCAATAATGTCGCGTCAGTCTCCGGAATGAGGTCGACGACGGCGTCTCCAGTTACCCAAACTTGATTCATCTTTCTTACCTTAAAACTGAAAATCATGACAATCGAAAGCAGTAGCAACCGAAAGCAAGGTGACACCTCACGCTGTCATGTAAAAATATAAAAAGGCTAGCTAAGCCAAATCACCTAGCTAGCACCCCAAAGCTTAGGAAATGAAATGAAAAGGGGGGCTTCACTTCTAGGGAGAAACGTTAAGCTGTTGCTTTAATGTTTTACTTGCTGCTCTCACGCAAACCTAAAACAACGGTCAGTGCAAAGGCAGTCACAAACGCGATAATCATACCTACCACGTAGTAGCCAATTTTTTCTGGCGATATTGAGATGATGCCAGGAATACCCGCGGCACCCAGTGCTTGTGCTTTCACATTGAACATCGTGATAAATGCGCTTGAAACCGCAGCAGCACAAACCGCAGCAATGAATGGGTAGCGAAGCTTCAAGTTCACGCCGAACATGGCAGGCTCAGTAATACCAAGTAAACCGGTCACACCAGAAGGAATCGCGATACCTTTCATTTTCTTATCTTTACTCATGAAACCAACCGCCAGTGCCGCTGCACCTTGTGACACGTTAGACATCGCCGCGATAGGGAAAATGAACGTACCGCCAGTCGTTGCGATATCCGCAAGCAGCTGAGTTTCAATAGCAATAAAGCTATGGTGCATACCAGTAATAACGAACGGCGCATAAATCAAACCGAACACCGCACCACCAATGAAGCCAGCGCTGTTGTATAGCCAGTTAAGACCATCACCCAGTAGGAAGCCGATATCACGTGTAAATGGACCCACAACCGTGAATGTCAGTAGGCCAGTCACGAAAATAGCCAGTAGCGGCGTTAGCAAGTTATCCAGAACCGAAGGAATAACTTTACGTAGGCCAAGCTCAACTTTCGCTAGAATAAACGCAGAAACAAGAACGGGCAGTACTGAACCTTGATAACCCACTTTCTCGATTTCGAAGCCTAGAATGTTCCAAACTGGAATGCTGCCCGACACCGATGCGCCACCGAAGCCCCAGCCGTTAAGCAAATCTGGGTGAACCATCAACATACCTAAAGCCGCGCCAAGGTATGGGTTACCACCAAACTTCTTACTCGCTGAAAATGCTAATAAAATAGGTAAGTACACAAAAGGGGCATTAGCAAATGTATTGATCATGTTTGCTAAGTCGGTCAAACCCGGATTAGCGTCGATTAAAGATTTGCCATCAATGAACAAGCCTTGAGCCGTCAATAGGTTGTAGATACCCATCAACAAACCACCAGCAACAATTGCCGGAATGATTGGTACAAAGATATCAGACAGACCTTTCACCGCGCGTTGCAGAATATTTTGGTTATCAGCACCTGCAGACGCCACATCGTTGGTCGACATTTCCGTCATTTCAGTCAGCTTAGCCAGCTCAGCATAAACTTGGTTAACGATGCCTGAGCCAAAGATGATCTGATATTGACCTGCTACTTTAAACTGGCCCTTAACCCCTTCTAGGTTATCAATCGCCTGTTCATCAATTTTATCTTGGTCTGCAACCGCAAGACGCAGACGAGTCGCACAGTGTGCAAGTGCGGTGATATTACTTTTACCACCTAATAGAGAAAGCAGCTCTTTTGCTATTTTTGGATAATTCATTACATACCCCATTGGATTATCATTTGAGCTTTTGAATTTTCGGGAACGTTTGCAAAACAAATTTTTGCTTAGAAATAACAAATGATCAAAGATAACTGCTCAATACTGTGAGAATGATCTTCAAATTATCTCCCTAGAATAAGAAGACAGGGTTAAAATCCCCTAATGACAGGTGAATTTGATGCTCTGTTTGCAAACAATCCCAAAACTAAAATTACAATTGGATAATGAATAATGGCTAGTCTTCATGATGTCGCTCGTCTCGCTGGAGTTTCCAAGTCGACGGTCTCAAGAGTAATCAACGATGAGTATGGCGTAAAAGACGCAACCAAGGTGAAGGTGCGTAAAGCGGTTGAAGAGTGTGGCTACCTCCCAAATCAAGTCGCTAAAGACTTAAAGTCTCAAAAAACCAACCTAGTTGGCGTGATTGTTCCTAGGGTTTCTTCTCACGCCACCTCTCAGGGTGTCGATGGTTTAACCGCCGTCTTAGAGCAAGCGGGCAAGCATGTTTTATTAGCGAGCACGCACCAAACACACCATAAAGAACTTGAATATATTCAAATATTTAACCAAAAACGCGTTGAAGGCATCATCCTGTACGCCACCCACCTCGACAACAAACTAGTCAAAGCGATTCAAAGCTCTGCTGTGCCGGTGGTATTGGTGGGTCAAGACGGCTCAATGTTTAACATCCCAAGCATTGTGCACGACGACACTCGCGTAGGGTTTGAAGCGGGTAATCGCCTCATAGCGAAAGGTTGTAAGCATATGGGATTCATCGGCGTGCAAGGCGATGATATTGCGGTTGATAAGATGAGATCGGAAGGCTTCGGTCAATCGCTTCAATTTAACGACCTCACACTGCAATTTCACGCCCGTGGCGACTTCACCATAGAGTCAGGTTACCAACTGGCTAAACAGTCTCTAAAAGAGCACACCAAGCTCGATGGCCTGTTCTGCGCAACTGACCGTATCGCAATCGGTGCGATCAGAGCCATTCAAGAAGCGGGCCTCGTTCCAGGGAAAGATGTCTTGGTACTCGGCGTGGGTGACGATGAACTTGCTTCAGTATGCACACCAACGCTGTCTACGTTTAACTATGCGTTTGATAAAGCGGGAGAAAATGGAGCCAAGCTGCTGCTCGACCGTATTGAGAAAAAAGGCTTTGAAATGAGCAAGATGGTGTTGACCTTCACCACTATTAACCGAGAGTCTTGCTAGCAATTTATTTCAGAGATCAGGTTATCCCAAGATAAAAAAATGCCAACCTTCGAGTTGAAACGATAAGGTTGGCATTTGATGATGCGACTATCACATCATGATTAACACTCTCTATCTAAACGATATATCAGGCAATTAGAACCAAGTTTCCATCTGCAGTGCAAACAGAACCTCGCCGCCCTCTCCCATCGTTGCAGCATCTGCTTCAGTGCTGATCGAGTAACCATTCAGGTCTTCACTCCAATCCACATAGCTCACAGCGAAACGCAGTTCTGGTCGGTCAAAGAAACCAGTGCTAGTTGAAAGCTTCAGTGTTGGTGCCACTGTCGCTTTGTAGAAACCGCCGCTCGCTTGCTCTGTCGAGTTGTCCAAATCCATGTACTGCAATGAACCTTCGTAAACCATCTCAAAGTTCTCTGTGAACTCTTGAGCCAATCGAACGTTTAAAGAAGCCCATGTGAACTCGTCATTCTTCTTCAGACGATCTTGGCTATGCTCTGCCATTAATGCAGGTGCTAAGCGCCAATTGTCGCCAATGCGAGTGACACCGTAGCTAAACAGGCGAACGGCTTTTGCGTCATCCAGTAGATCACCATTTGAACCGATGCCTTTTAGCTCTGCGCCTAGGCCGCTACCCACTAACATACCCGTTTTAGAGAAACCTTCGCTCAGACCAAAGAAGTTGTCTCCATGGTACGCAAACATTGCGTGTACACCGCTTTCAGCTGCGCCATTTAAGCGGCTATCGTTGTCTGCTGAGGTCATGCCACTCAACATCACTTGCCATTGACCAATACGGTTATTCATGGTTGCAATGTAGTTTTCTACATCTGTTGATGAGCTATCAATCTCGCCAAAATCTCGGCCATAAATAGAAAAATTTGCTTTCCAGTTGTCGCTCATCTGAACGTCATAAACGCCCGCACCAGTACCTGATAAGAAGACAATATCCGAATCGAAAAAGTGAATATCAAAGTTGTCGCGATCGAATCGTTTACCCGCCCAAAACGTTGCTTCAGAAAACGCTTCGGATTCAGAGAACATGCTCAGGCGGTTCAGTTCTGAATACACTTGTCGTACATTCAACTGGCTTTCACTGGCTGTCCATTCATTATTTGTTTCAGTACTGTCGGCCAACATGATACGAAACAAAGCACTAGAACCATCATCCGCAAAACGCTTATGAATCAAGTTCGCTTCAACGTAATGATCATCTTCCACACCAAGTCGTCCAACTGGTGCACCAATCGCACCCGCCGCTGTCATGTAAGGACCAGTACCTGTCGCGCCGTTTAGGTCGTCGTTGATCAATAACCCAGAGCGTGCATAGCCGTGAAACTCAAACGAAGAAGCCTTTTCATTGGCTTCGGTAGAAACCTGCTCCGTTTGTGCAACTCTTTGTTCTAATTCATTAATACGTTGCTCTAATGCTGCAACGTCTTCACTTGCTAATACCGATGTAGTCATTAGCCCCATTGTTACAGCAACCGCTAAAGTGTGTCGTTTCATTCTTATGTTCTCACGTTAATTTTTTTGGATTGTTTGCAAACGTTCCCAAAATAATTCGTAAGCGTATTTCGGCTTATACTTTTGATGTACAAGCTCTATATCGAAGAAGAAATAGAAATCAGTCGTGTTGATTACTTCACTTTTTTATCTGGGTGGATGATAGATCGATACTTTCGGGAACGTTACCGAAAATGCATAATTCTGATAACTTTGTCACAAGTGAAATTGATTAATGGGCGAAAAATAGTGTCTCGCGCACACTAGCGATCTCAGAAAAATAGAGAGAAAATCCAGTACGATAATTAGGAAAGGCGCTACAAAATGCAACGGGTTGGCTATAAAGATTAAAGCCTGAGCAGCGATTTTTCAGGCTTTTAAAAGGCGTTCGTTGGTAACAATAGGTCGTTTTTGAAAAGTGTATGACATTAACTAACGTAACAGTTTATAGAAGAGTAAAGCGTTTAAAAGACTACTTCCTCTTGCCCTGCTCAACCAGTTTCTCATTCCATGCCGTATTGCCGTCGCGCTTGGAGACATCGTATTCTGCACAAAACTGGGATATGGTCATATTGTTGTCGCCAGTCGCCAATTTCAATGCCAACTGGACTTGTTGAAGCTTGCTTTGCAGACGCAGGATCTGACCTGCATTTGGGCTTTTTTCTTTGGCATACTTTAAGGCTGCATGTTTACGCTCTGCCGCGCCCGCCCTGCGATCCGCTTCTGATAAAAGATATTTTAGTTGGGCTACACTTTTGCCCTTCTTGAAGGCGGGATCAAGTAGTTCAACGCATTCATCAAAAGATGGATCGATAACGTAGGGGTCAACTTTATGAGCTTGTTGACGCATCCACTCTAGTGCGAGTTTTTCATCTGACATAATTAAATCTTTACCAAAGAAATAGCCCTATATGGTATCGCTCAATAGCAAACCGCTGCAATAACAAATTGAATAAGTTCGTACCTTTCTAGTTTGAACCTAGTGGCAAAGACTAGCTGATCGCTAGAAAGCTACATTGCGTATATATAGTTCAGTTAATAAACAAGTCGTCAAAAAAAAAAATGAGAAGAAGAGAAGATATGAAGGACATGACCCTTTCAGGACAAGATATCCAAGCGATGGATCAGCGTGAGCGTGCTCGTTTAATTAATTCCCTATCGGGATTCAAAAGCGCAAACCTTATTGGTACCTGTGATAAACAAGGGCTAGAAAATCTTGCTGTGGTGAGTTCTGTGGTTCATATGGGTTCGAATCCACCTTTGTTTGGCTTCATAGTCCGACCTGCAGAAAGTCGCCGCCACACATTAGAGAATATCCTAGAAACTCGACACTTCACCATTAACAGCATCGGCGCTGACTTTGTTCAAAAAGCGCATCAAACCTCGGCTCGTTATCCAAAGTCGACATCCGAATTCAAAGCTGTCGGGCTCACTCCGTACTATGACGACATGTTCCCCGCGCCGTTCGTATTAGAAAGTGCTCTTAAAATAGGCTTGGTTTTGAAAGAGCAGATATCAATAAAGAGCAATCAAACACAAATGTTGATTGGTGAAGTTATTACGATTCAATCCCCCAAGCGTGTCATGATGCCCGATGGCTACCTTGATTTAGAAGCGTTAGATTTAGTCACAATCTCTGGGCTTGACAGCTACCATGTTACACAAAGGCTGCATCGGTTAAGCTATGCCAAGCCAGACAAGTCTCTGTTTCCGCTGACACGAGAAGGCAGTCCAACTTCATGGGAGGCTTTTGAATTCAATCTAACTCATTTTGTTCTGTAATTGGCCGCGAAAAGTGCTAACTTTCTCTGCTTAACCCAGTTGTCCTACAACATGGCGACACGACATCTAAACCCTGCACTTTGCACCCAATTCCAAGGACCGCTTTGAAGTTAACCCACTTTAAATACAAGACGCGCAAAGGCCCAGACTACCGACATGGCGACCAGGTGTCTTTTATGGACATTAAGCAGACTTTCGGTATGGGCAGTATTCGTGTGGGTGCTTGGGTCACCAAAGAAGAAAAAGAGTTAGCTGCGAATCTGATATTCGATTCACTAGCAGACCTGGCTTATATCTTGGCTCTGCCACCAGAAGCGATTGGCCTGCGGGGCACGCTAGGTTTAGCGTTTGGCAGTGGTGGCAGAAAAGGCGTGCAAGCACATTACGCACCGAACCAAAGAGAATTAGCGCTCGCTAAGAACGCTGGCGCAGGTGCACTCGCCCACGAATTTTGGCATGCGTTTGACCACTACATTGCTGAAAAGGCGTTTGAGATTGGTGACACCTCTGGCCCAAGAAAACACATCTTATTTGCCACTGACTGTTGGCTACACGATAGAAAGGTACGACCTCATCCATTAAATGAGAGTTTGATGTCTCTGTTTGACGCCACATTGCTCAGCGACAATAACTTGGACAAACACGATTATGTGGCTCGCAGCGTTATTGCCGATAAAGCGACATCTTCCCGTTACTTCTCATTGCCAACGGAGATGATGGCTCGTGCTTTTGAATCCGCAATTGAGTCCTGCTCAGATATCGAGAACTCGTATCTGGTCGACGGCACAACAAAGGTAGACATGTTCCCTCTGTACCCCGACCTCACTCATAGAGAGGAAATCTACAATGCGATGCTGGGCTATTTTGCTCCGTTAGGACGCTCTTTAAGTAAGTAGCCTCTTACGCCAGTAACATTCTGGATAAACAAAGCGATGAATCATTTTGGACAGCACATGACCAAAGGTTCGAAAGCGTTTATAGTCGACACAAACTTCAACACACATGATTCAGAGGCAGTAATGATCCGTTGGCCATCTTTAGTAAAACTCGACGGCGATGATGAGCTTATTTACGTCGCATCCGAGAATGATTTTCAGGCAGAATGCTCAGACATGATCGTGGGCGAAGATGATTACCTCATCGATTCTGAAGGTGACAGCTACGCACTTCAATCGAGCTCAAACCAACTGTCTCTAGCGAAACGAACAGACCAGTATTCGGTTGAAAGCGTGACCAAACTGATTCGAAACCACGAGTTCCAAAAAGCTGAAGTGTGCTTGATGAAGATCCACTTCCTAACGATAGAAGAAGCGATTCAGTCTTTGGCCTTTGAGCCTCGTTAATATTGGTTATTAATTCGAAACCTAGGTTCCAATCAGAACTTCCAAACAGTACAAACAAAAACAGCGCCAATTTAGGCGCTATTTTTCGTTTCTTATCTCGCTAGCAGATTAAGCGACAAGCAGTTACATTAAGCGATAAAAATCTGAGCCAGTGCGTAGCCTAAGCAACATGCGCCGACGACACCGATTAAACCCACCGACATGAATGAGTGGTTGAAGTACCACTTACCAATCTTGGTGGTGCCAGACACATCGAAGTTTACCGTTGCGATGTCAGACGGGTAGTTCGGGATGAAGAAGTAGCCGTACACCGCTGGCATCAAGCCGATAAGCAAGGCTGGATCTAATCCTAAGCCAAGACCCACAGGTAGCATCATACGTGCAGTCGCCGCTTGCGAGTTCACCACAACCGACACAATGAATAGCGCTAGTGCGAACGTCCATGGGTAGTTGGTTACCATTTCCACGATGCCAGATTTGAACTGAGGCATTGCGTATTGGAAGTAAGTATCCGACATCCAAGCGATACCGAAGATAGCAATCGCCGCCACCATACCGGATTTGAATACCACGCCATTTGGCACATCACGCGGGTCAGTTTTGGTCGCCAATAAGATGATACCACCGAAGCAGAGCATCATCATTTGGATGATCACTGACATCTTGATTGGCTTGTCGCCGTCTACGATGGTTCTGATCTCAGGCACCATCGCCACAATAACAATCACGACAATCGACAGTAGGAAAATCAAAACCGCATTACGAGCCGAAGTTGGCAGTACTTCATCCAAAGATGTCGCCGTCGTGTTTTCAATACGCTTTTTCCACTCAGGATCTTTCAAGCGCGCTTGATAATCAGGATCGTCGTTCAGTTCTTTACCGCGTTTCAAGCTGTACAAAGATAATAAGAATGTACCGAACAATGTCGCAGGAACCGTAACCAACAGAATAGAAAGCAGAGTAATAGAGTGTTGGACATCTGAAAGTTGCGCAAGGTAATACACCACAGCCGCCGAGATTGGCGATGCGGTAATCGCTAATTGAGACGCAACTGAAGCCGCTGCCATCGGGCGCTCAGGACGAATCCCATTCTTCAATGCCACATCACCGATGATAGGCATGATTGAATACACCGCATGGCCAGTACCTAATAAGAAAGTCATCGAGTAAGTCACAAACGGAGCTATCAAGGTAACGCGTTTCGGATTCTTCCTTAACACCCTTTCGGCTACTTGCAGCATGTATTTCAAGCCACCAGCCGCTTCAAGAATAGAAGCACAGGTTACCACCGCGAGAATGATCAGCATTACGGTGACAGGTGGAGACGTTGGTGGCATCTTGAAAACAAACACCTCAATAACCAAGCCAATACCAGAAACAACACCTAAGCCAATACCGCCATACCGGGACCCGATATAAAGTACAACTAATAAAAATAGAAACTCAAAGTACAACATAAGCAACCTTACGAAAAATATGGACTAGTACTATTTTCTCGGTAAGTTCAGCAATTTACTTATTGTTTGATCACACTCTTATTTCAGGCTCACGCTAATTGTTTTTTATAAGATAATGGTCACGCTAACAAGACTGTAAGTTTATGAATTGTAATAGTAATCTAGCCGATAGACCTATAGTTGTTATGTATGATAACCATTATTGTATCTGTTAGAACAACATGGCCTATAAAATGCCACATTCATAACTGAACGGTATTATTTAAACTGAAATCAATCACATTCCAAGTCATTTAGTGGCATATAACATCGCCAACTCCTCTGATTATTACTCAACGCTGACTCGCCTATCCCTAGACACTATGTCAAAATAATCCCCCTAATGACGACAACACATAAAGAACCACGGATATGAATTTTCAAGCCGCTATTTTTGACATGGATGGATTGCTGCTCGACACCGAGCGGCTTTGTATGCAAATTTTTGAAGAAGCATGTCACGCGCAAGGTGTGCCATTTTTGCAGGATGTTTATCTAGGCATCATTGGTTGCAACGCAAAAACCATTGAACAGATCTTTAGAAATGGCTACGGTGAAAGCTTAGATTACCCAGCGCTGAACAACGAATGGCGCACGCGCTACAGTGCGATTGTTAAGCATCAAGCTATCCCTGTAAAAGATGGTGTGATTGAGCTGCTAGAGTGGCTAAAATCGAATAACATTCCAATCGCGGTGGCAACCTCTACTCAGCTCGATATCGCAAAGAAGAAGCTTGAGTTGGCTGGTCTGGATTCTTACTTCACCTCATTAAGTACAGGCTGCGAAGTGACTCACGGTAAACCTCACCCAGAGATTTACTTGCTGGCGGCTGAGCGCCTAGGCGTTGCTCCTGAAACTTGTCTTGCATTTGAAGATTCAAACAACGGCATTCGCGCATCGATGGCAGCGAACATGATCAGCTTCCAGATCCCAGATTTAGTGGAGCCTTGTGAAGAAGTAAAAGCGCTTGGACACACGATCAGCCCTTCTCTGCATGATGTGTTGGAGCAACTGCAACAGGCCGCAGCTTAAAAGCACATCACATCAAATAAAGGCCAATATTAAGCCGACTCACAGAGTCGGTTTTTTTGTTGATATTCCTTTTATAAAAGATAAAAACTCGCGCTTGAAACTGTTAAAGTCGATATGAAATAAATGCTAGGTGATAAACAACATTACTAACGTCTAAAGGTGGGGGGAAGGGACGCGTGAACGAAAAAATTGAAGGCCAACTGCTTGATTTTGCAAAGCAAGAAATGACACAAGATGCAGCGCACGACATTAGCCACATTAAGCGCGTAGTCAAAACCGCTAAGGCTTTGTGTGCTCAAGAACAGGCTAAGCTTGAGGTCGTTTTACCCGCCGCTTACCTTCATGATTGCTTCACCTTTCCTAAGAACCACCCAGACAGAGCCCAAAGCTCACAAATGGCAGCAGACAAGGCGATCTCTTTCCTCCAATCTATCGACTATCCCGCATCCTATCTCGACGAGATCCATCACGCGATTGTCACGCACAGCTACAGCGCCAACATCACACCTGAAACCTTAGAAGCTCAGATAGTCCAAGATGCCGATCGCCTAGATTCTCTCGGAGCAATTGGTATCGCTCGCTGCTTGTATGTGGGTCAGAGCTTTAACGCAGAGCTGTATAACCACAAAGACCCATTCGCGAAGCATCGTGACTTGGATGACAAGCATTACAGTGTCGACCATTTCTACGTGAAGCTGTTTAAACTCGCTGAAACCATGAATACAGAATCTGCCAAGTTAGAAGCCAACAAACGCACTGATTACATGCGCGGCTTTCTTGATCAACTGGCCTCAGAGGTATAACACCTTGCGGCTTAAAACTATTTAGCTGTTTAATTGATTTGAAGACAGTAAGTAGCTTAGGCTACTTTTCATCTGCAAGTTTGACCCCATATCATTAAGCATTGCTACACACTCAAGATACACAGATGTAATTTGGAACCTTCAATGACCCAAGAAAAATTCGACACCATTTACCAACGAGCAGCTCACCGTAAAGGCGGCGCAGCAGAGCTCGAAAAGATTGTTCGCGCGCCACTGTCTCAGGCCGAACTATCACAAATCACCGACGACCGTTGGCTTGCAGCCTTTACCGAGAAGGTATTCCAGTGTGGTATTTCGTGGAATGTGGTGAGAAAGAAATGGCCGCAATTTGAAGAAGTATTCTTTGAGTTCGATATCGAAAAGATGCTAATGCTGCCGAATGAGATGTGGGAGCAGAAAGCGCAGGATCCACGTATTATTCGCCATCTCACTAAGGTGATGACTATTCCTGCCAACGCCATGATGATTCACAATGCCAAGCGTGAAGCGGATTCCTTCTCACAAATGGTTGCCGACTGGCCTTCAGAACGCATTACAGAGTTGTGGGATTACCTGAAGAAACACGGCAAGCGATTGGGCGGAAATACAGGCGCCTACACCTTGCGCCAAATGGGCAAAGATACGTTCATCTTATCTTCTGACGTGGAAGCGCACCTACGCAGTACCGATGTGATCGATAGCGGTCGTAACACCAAGCGAGCACAAGTCGCGGCAAGTAAGGCTTTCAACGAGTGGCAGCAGCAATCAGGTCGTAGCCTGAGCGAGATCAGCCAGATAGTTGCTTACAGCTGCGGTGACAATCGAGTTTAGTTACGAGAACACCCTGGTATCGCTGTTGCACAACCTCATGCAGCTCGATATGCACCTGTTTTTGTGCAAACGACATGTTATAAATCATTAACAAACAAGCGTGCATCGCACTTTCATTCAGTAGCATTGTATAGATAAATGTATACAATATAGAGTAACACTCATGAAATATACTCGACCCATCCTCTTCGACTAAACAAGGGCCCTTATCTCTATGACAGCTCTCAAAAATTCTGTCTCCAAAGGTGTAAAAACGAAAGTAACCGGCCAAACTCAAGACGATGTTGTTTACTGCCATATCTTCGACGCGATACTAGAACAAAGGCTGCCACCGGCCACAAAACTAAGCGAAGAAGCGCTAGCAGATATCTTTAGTGTAAGCCGTACTATCATCCGTCGTGCCTTGCTACGTCTCTCTTTAGAACAAGTTGTAGTGATCCGCCCAAACCGAGGTGCCGTCATTGCTGCTCCAACGGTAGACGAAGCCAAACAGATCTTTAAAGCACGTGAAGTGATGGAGATAGCGATCACTGAACTTGCAGTGAAAAACGCGACCAAAATACAGATAGAAGAGTGCAGAAAGTTGGTCGCGAAAGAGAACTGCGCCTTCGACCAAGGCGACTATGGCTCTGGTTTACGATTGTCTGGTGAGTTCCACATTAAACTGGCCGAAATGGCAGAAAACGCACCTTTGCTCGCTTTCCAACGCAGTTTAGTGTCGCAAACCTCACTGCTGATCGCTCAATACGAAACAGGTAACCACTCAAACTGTTCTCTAGACGAACACTCAGGGTTACTGGATGCGATTGAGTCTGGCAACGAACAACAAGCGGTAGAGTTGATGCACGAGCACCTAAGTCACATTCGTTCTAAACTCAACCTAGACAGCAGTACGGCTTCTAGTGACCTGCATGTGGTGTTCTCAGATCTGCTTAAGAGCAAGTCATAGAAGATTCAACAAGCGATTAACAACCATCTGTTAACAACTTTTGTTTACAAAACAGGAGAGAAGTAAACCTCAGCGTTTACTTCTCTTTTTTATGCCCTCCCCATAATGATAGACGCGAAGATCGGCGCATTTTCGCCTCAAAACACTGTCGATTCTGGCCTAAATAGCGCTCTTAGCTTCTACAGTATTTGATCCGCCAATGCCAAAAATCTTGTCTTTATTTTGTATACATAACCATTAATTCATTCGCACCACAAAACTCAGCACTTCCAATTTAAATCCCAATAAAACAAACAACTACAGCCAAAATTAAATTGTATACAATATATCAAACCTTAACATTGTTGCATTTTTGTAAATAAATAGTTGACCGTGAGGTCAGGATGGATAATTATTGAGTTAGAAGTCAAAAAGAATACACATGGAAATATGTCGATTTACAAGGAGGTCTCTTGATTACTTTTTTGCTCAATCAGGAAATAAGACGTGAAGACAATCTGTCACCGAACATGACAGTGCTCAACTACCTTCGTACCAAGGTTAATAAAACGGGTACCAAAGAAGGTTGTGGGTCTGGTGACTGTGGCGCATGTACCGTCGTTTTAGGTGAAGTGGTTGATGGACAGTTGCAATACCGCTCGGTGAACTCTTGCCTTACGTTCGTTTCAGCGCTGCATGGTAAACAGCTAATCACAGTAGAAGATCTACAAAACCGAGATAAGTCACTGCACCCAGTGCAAAAAGCGGTGGTTGATTTTCACGGTTCACAATGTGGTTACTGCACGCCGGGCTTCATCATGTCGATGTTTGCGCTAGGCAAAAACAAACCCGATGCGAGCAAAGAAGACGTCATGGAATCACTGGCGGGTAACCTATGTCGTTGTACGGGCTACCGACCAATTGTTGATGCTGCGATGTCGCTTTCAACAGACCAACCTTTGATCGACCAATTCGCTGAGCTTGAACGCAACACCATCAAGAAGCTAGAAGATATTCAAGACACCGAAGCCAACTTACGCCTTGGTCACCTCACCGCTTTTTCCCCGAAAAGCACGGATGAGTTAGCCAAGCTTTTTCAAGCGCACCCGAACGCTAAGCTTGTTGCTGGCGGCACGGATTTAGCGTTGGAGGTGACACAATTCCATCGCGAGATTGAAACACTGATCAGCGTAAACCTTGTTGAAGACATGAAGGTATGCGAAGAGACCGACACCGATTTAATCATTGGTGCCAACCTACCTATCAGTGATTCTTACGCACTACTGAAAAAACACTATCCAGATTTTGGTGAGCTACTGCACCGCTTTGCTTCACTGCAAGTGCGTAACCAAGGCACCATTGGCGGTAATGTGGCGAATGCCTCACCTATCGGTGATACCCCTCCTCTGCTGATTGCCCTTAACGCGAAGATCAAACTTCGCTGCGGAGATGAGTCACGCACTATGCCGATTGAAGATTACTTCATCAGCTACAAAGTGACGGCACAAAAAGAGAGTGAATTCATCGAACAGATCATCATTCCTAAACCAACCAACGACAGCTTCCGAGCTTACAAAGTGTCGAAACGTTTAGACGACGACATCTCTGCGGTGTGTGGCGCGTTTGATATTCAAATTGAAGATGGCAAGGTTTCTTACGCTCGTATCGCTTTCGGCGGTATGGCAGCAACGCCTAAGCGTGCAACTCGTTGTGAAAATACGTTATTAGGTAAACCGTGGACAGACGCTAATATTAAGTTAGCGATGCAGGAACTGTATAACGACTTTGAGCCACTATCTGATTTCCGTGCAAGCCAAGAATACCGTTCACTGTCGGCAGCAAATATGTTGCGTCGTTACTTCATTGAACAGCAGAACAAAAACAACCAAATCGAAACAAGGGTAACGTCTTATGTCTAAATCAAATTCCTCTGTTCACAAGAGCAATGCGATGACCCACGAAGAGATGGTTACCATTGCAAAACAAGACCTAAAAACTGGCGTGGGTAAAAGCGTTAAACACGACAGTGCAGCCAAGCAAGTAACGGGCGAAGCGGTATATATTGATGACCGCCTTGAGTTCCCAAATCAGCTGCACGTATACGCACGCCTGAGCACGCAAGCACACGCCAACATCACCAAGATAGATTTATCACCGTGTTACGAATTTGAAGGCGTGGCGATTGCCATTCAAGCCAAAGACGTACCGGGTGAGCTAGATATCGGCGCCATCCTACCGGGTGACCCGCTGCTTGCAGACGGCAAAGTAGAATACTACGGCCAACCTGTGATTGCCGTGGCAGCCAACGATTTAGAAACCGCACGTAAAGCCGCACATGCAGCCATTATTGAATACGAAGAACTACCCGCGATTCTTGATGTCAAAGAAGCGCTAGAGAAAGAGCACTTCGTAACAGAAAGCCACACTCAACAGCGTGGTGACTCGAAAGCCGCATTGGCAAAAGCAAAACACGTAATCTCTGGTGACCTAGAGATCGGCGGACAAGAACACTTCTACCTAGAAACCCAAATCAGTAGCGTGATGCCAACCGAAGATGGCGGCATGATCGTGTACACCTCGACACAAAACCCGACCGAAGTTCAAAAGCTGGTTGCGGAAGTGATTGGCGTACCGATGCACAAAGTCGTGATTGATATGCGCCGTATGGGTGGTGGTTTCGGTGGTAAAGAGACCCAAGCAGCCTCTCCAGCGTGTATGGCTGCGGTGATTGCCCACCTCACAGGCCGACCTACCAAAATGCGTCTGCTGCGTAATGAAGACATGCAGCAAACCGGTAAACGCCACCCGTTCTACAATCAATACACCGTCGGTTTTGACGACAATGGTGTGATTCAAGGTGCCGACATTACCGTTGCAGGTAACTGTGGCTACTCACCAGACTTATCAAGTTCTATCGTCGACCGCGCCATGTTCCACTCAGACAACGCTTATTACCTAGGCGATGCAACTGTGGTCGGTCACCGATGCAAAACCAATACAGCATCGAACACCGCTTATCGTGGCTTTGGTGGCCCGCAAGGCATGATGACCATTGAACACATCATGGACGAGATTGCGCGTTACCTGAAAAAAGATCCTTTGGAAGTACGTAAGGCGAATTACTACGGCGAAGAAGGCCGTAACGTGACCCATTACTACCAAACCGTTGAAGACAACTTTTTACCTGAGATAACCGAACAGCTTGAACGCAGCAGTGACTATCACGCACGTCGTAAAGACATCGCTGAGTTCAACAAGCAAAGCCCTATCTTAAAGAAAGGTCTAGCGATCACACCAGTGAAATTCGGCATCTCGTTTACTGCAACTTTCTTGAACCAAGCAGGTGCGCTCATCCATATCTACACCGATGGCAGTATTCATTTGAATCACGGTGGTACGGAAATGGGGCAAGGCTTGAACATCAAAGTGGCACAAATCGTTGCACAGGAGTTCCAAGTCGATGTCGAACGTATCCAGATCACCGCTACAAACACAGACAAAGTTCCGAACACATCACCAACCGCAGCCTCATCGGGCGCCGACCTCAACGGTAAGGCCGCGCAAAACGCCGCAATAACCATTAAGCAGCGCTTGATAGACTTCGCTTCTTCGCACTTCAAAGTGTGGCCTGAGGAGGTGGTGTTTAAGAACGGTATGGTGCAGATCCGCGATGAGATCATGACCTTCAACTCGTTTGTTGAACTGGCTTGGTTTAACCAAATTTCGCTATCGAGCACGGGCTTCTACCGCACTCCAAAGATCTATTACGATCACGAGAAAGCGCGCGGCCGCCCGTTCTACTACTACGCGTATGGTGCCTCTTGTTCAGAAGTCATCATCGATACCCTAACCGGCGAGAACAAAATTCTGCGTGTCGATATTCTGCATGACGTGGGCGCTTCATTGAACCCTGCAATTGATATCGGCCAAGTTGAAGGTGGCTTTGTGCAAGGTGTCGGTTGGTTAACAACGGAGGAGTTGGTGTGGAACCAGCAAGGCCGATTAATGACCAACGGTCCGGCGAGTTACAAGATCCCTGCGATTGCAGATATGCCGATTGATTTCAGAACGCACCTTTTGGAAAACCGCAGCAACCCAGAAGACACCGTCTTCAACTCGAAAGCCGTGGGTGAACCGCCTTTCATGTTGGGTATGTCGGTATGGAGCGCACTGAAAGATGCGATTAGCTATGTCGCTGTCGACGGCGCGATTCCTAAGCTCAACACACCTGCAACGCCAGAGCGTATTTTGATGGCGATTCAGGAAGTCACTGAAACGGCTCCGACTTCGGTCGATGCTCAATCAGAAACGGCTTAGGGCTCATATCGCTCGTTTAGCGTAGGAAGTTCAGAAGGGATTTAGGAGGACATATGTTTAAGGATAATTGGATTCACGAACTGGCAAAACTGGAAGAGAACTACGAACCGTGTGTGATGGTGACAGTGCTTGAAGACAGAGGCTCAGTGCCGCGTGATGCAGGTACCAAGATGCTTGTCACTCGTGACCGAATCATCGCTACGATTGGTGGTGGTCACCTTGAACATGTGGCCACTAAAATGGCGCGCGAAATGCTGATTGCCAGCGAAAAATCGCTCAAAGTGGAACGCTTCAACCTAGGTGCTCGTTTAGGTCAATGTTGTGGCGGTATGGCTACATTGAGCTTTGAACCGATTGGCACTCAACAGAATCACCTTGTGCTGTTTGGCGCAGGCCACGTAGCCAAAGCGCTGCTACACATTGTCGCAACCTTGCCCTTCCGTGTGACCTGGATTGATGAACGCGAAGAAGTATTCCCTGAAACGCTGCCACACGGTGTGAAAAAACTTGTCTCAGACGATCCAGTCGGCGAAGTAAAACATATGCCGCCGAACAGCTATTACCTAGTGATGACCCACAACCACCAGCTCGATTTCGATTTAACCAAAGCGATTATCGACCGTGAAGACAGCCGTTACTTCGGCATGATTGGTTCGCTCACTAAGCGTAAAAAGTTCGACTTCCGCTTAGAGCAGCGCGGCTATAGCCAAGAGCAAATTGAAACCATGATTTGTCCGATTGGCATTAGTGCGGTGAATGGCAAACATCCGGCTGAAATTGCGGTATCGGTTGCGGGTGAATTGATCGCACACTATCAAGGACAAGCGCTTGAACAAAAGCGCCCAACCAAACAATATCGAAATCAGGATTTGACCGATCAACACAGTCAACCAAGCGACGTAGGCGAACCACCATTGGAAGAGAAGATCGCCTAATACAAGTCGCAAAGCTTCAGTGGCCATAACGTCGCTGAAGTCATTAAAAGGAAGTAAACATGACAACGCAACGCAAAGCTTATCGCGCCAGTATTTTACACAGCGTAGCCGACCCAAAAGACGTCGGTATCGATGAGTCTTACGACTATTTTGAAGACGGTGTTTTAGTGGTAGAGAACGGCCACATCGTCGACTTAGGCCATGCTGATGATGTATTGGCTCGCCAGCCTAAAACACTCGAAGTAAAAGAATACAAAGACAAGCTGATCACCTCTGGCTTTATTGATACGCACATCCACTACCCTCAAACGGGGATGATCGCGTCTTACGGTGAGCAGCTACTCGATTGGTTAGAGAACTACACCTTCCCAGAAGAAAAACGCTTCAAAAACCCAGTCTACGCACACAAAGTGGCGAAGCTATTCCTAGACGAACTAGCAAGCAACGGCACCACCACAGCACTCGTGTTCGGTACCGTGCACAAAGAGTCGGTTAACGTTTTCTTTGAAGAAGCTGAGAAGCGTAATCTACGTATGATTGCAGGTAAGGTGCTAATGGATCGCAATGCGCCAGACTACCTCACCGACACACCAGAATCAGGCTATGTCGACTCAAAAGAGCTGATCGAAAAGTGGCACAAGCGCGGTCGTTTGCACTATGCCGTAACGCCTCGCTTCGCGCCAACCAGTACACCAGAACAACTCGAAACGGTAGGAAAGCTGCTAGAAGAATACCCAGATGTGTACATGCACACTCACCTTTCGGAAAACAAGAAAGAGATCGATTGGGTATTAGAACTGTTCCCAGAGCGCGACAGCTATTTGGATGTATATGACCACTATGGTCTGCTGCACAAACGCTCCGTATTCGCACACGGTATTCACTTATCTGACTGCGAATGTAAACGCCTGGCAGATACCGATTCGGCAATCGCTTTCTGCCCAACTTCAAACCTGTTCTTAGGCTCAGGTTTGTTCAAGCTACCAAAAATGGAAGAACACGGAATTCGCGTGGGAATGGGGACCGATGTGGGCGCAGGCACCAGCTTCTCAATTCTGCAAACTATGAGCGAAGCCTACAAAATCATGCAGCTCCAACAAGAGAAACTGCACCCCGTTAAATCGCTGTTCTTAGCGACATTAGGTGGCGCACGTTCTCTGCATTTAGAAGATAAAATCGGTAACTTGGAAGTAGGAAAAGAAGCCGATTTCGTGGTGCTCGACTTACACGCCACCCAATTGATGCGCTTTAGAATGGAACAAGCGACCAAGCTTGAAGAAAAGCTATTTGTATTAATGAGCTTAGGTGACGACAGAACCGTCAGCGAGACTTACATCTACGGTAAGAAAGCCTACGATGTGAATTTCAAAGACTACAAGAAGCTCGTTAGCTAGACTGAAAACCGAGTAACAATCGCTAGACAGCGACAACCGTCGTTAATTAAAAATCCGTCCAGATTTATCTAGCCTCTAAAGACCAGTTGCGGATGCCACTGGTCTTTTTTGTGCTTCATTCAAAGAAATATAAATTAACCGTTCACAAACAACGATCTTCGGTGACGCCAAGTCATTATATTGATAGGTTAATGTTTATACATCTCGATTTCATACTTCACTTTAGCGTCTCTCTAAAACATTCGTTTCGTAGCTAAATGGAAGCACTCAATCTAGAAAGGAATTCTATGTTCGAACAGGTCGTCAGCATTCTGTTTCCCGTTTTTGCTTTAGCCAGTGCTGGCTTTGCGGTCGGCCGTTGGCTCAAACCCGATTTCAAACCGATCAATCGCATCAACATGGATGTTTGTATTCCTGCTTTGGTGTTTGCATCGCTGACCACCATGCCCCTCGACACGGAACAACTGCCACTCATCTCTGCGTCTTTGGTTGCGGTGTTAGTGCCAGCCTTATTGATGATTCCAATCTGTAAGATTTTTAAGCTCAACTTCAAAGCTTGGGCGCCGCCACACATGTTCCGCAACAGTGGCAACCTCGCTATTCCTCTGTTCACTTATACCTTTGGCGAGAGCGCATTAGCCCCTGCGGTATTGCTGTTTGTGGTGTCGGCATGCGTGCACATTAGTGTTGGTTTGGCGTTACTGAGTGAAGGTAATCCGATCAAGCAGATCCTCAAAATGCCGATATTCTTAGCCGCCGCATTAGCGATGACGTTGAACCTATCTGGCATTGCGGTGTGGAATCCAATCTACGAAGCCACTTCACTACTCGGCCAAGCTGCCGTCCCTATCATGCTGTTGTCGCTGGGATCGCAAATGGTCAATTTAAGGCTGAGCGGATTAAAGGTCGGCTTGTTGTGCACGGCTCAATCGCTGTTTACTGGCGCCATCGCCTTTACCATCATCTACTTCTTTATTCCGCTGCCTACGCTGCATTTACAAATGATGGTGCTGTTCACCATGCTGCCACCCGCCGTGATGAACTACCTGTTCGCAGAACGCTTCAATGTCGAGCCACCCAAGGTCGCGTCTATGGTATTGTTCGGCAACTTCCTGAGCGTGGTTACCTTGCCTATCTTGCTGTCGTTCGCGCTGTCTTTTTAGTCTTAAAGAACCGCGAACCTTCAGGTTTACAACCTTTAAAATTCAGCCAATCAATAAAAAGGGAGCGCAACTTAGCAAAGTTGACGCTCCCTTTTCAGACTATATTTTCTATTTATCTCAAGCTGTGCCTCTCTCCGCAAGCACCTCTTTAAGTGCAAACATGCCATTTAGTGCCGAAGGGAATCCCGCATACACCGACATCTGCAGTATCACTTCTTTAATCTCTTCCTCGCTACATCCAACATTGAGTGCCGCATTCAAATGCACCTTAAGCTGAGGGGCACAATTACCAAGTGCGGTAAGTGCAGCGACTGTCGCGATCTCTCGCGATTTCAAATCCAAACCGGGGCGCGAATAGATGTCACCAAAGGGATACTCGATAGTATATTTAGCAAGATCAGGGCAGATATCTTGCAGGCTTTCGATAACCTGTTGCCCTGCTTCTCCGTCGATGTGATTAAGCCTTTCTAAGCCAATGTCGAAACGTGATTGATTCATGAGTCTGTTCCTGTATTTATAGTTCACAGGAACACCTTACAAGTTAGAGTCGACTCTAAGTCAACGGACTTTTCCATCTCGATACAAACTAATTTTTGCCTCTAGAGCTGCCATGTGCTTTTGTTGTTCTTCGATATGGGTTCGCAAATTCTGTTGATGTTGTTCAAGCAACACTTGGCGCAGAGAAGTCGATTCTGGCCCTAACTCCCGCAGTTTTGCGTATTCTAGAATCTCATCCAGTGGCATCGCGGTGTCTTTTAAGCGCTTCACAAACTCAATCCATGTAACGTCTTTCGATGTATACACTCGATGACCGCTACTGTTCCGCTGAACATTTTTCAACAAACCGATTTTTTCATAATAGCGAAGCGTGTGAGCCGACAAACCCACCAACCGAGAAAACTCACTCACATTCATTACTTCACCTTTCAATATAATTACTGAGAAACCAAACTACGCGCATTTATCTAATTTGAGCTCTGCGGTGACTTTCGTCAAACGTAACGCAATCGCAAAACACACTAAGTAAGGACTCACATACCAGAAGATGCTTTCTAGTGGCTGCTTCACCTGCGCTTCTCTGGTTTTAATGTATTGGTTCTTTTGTTTTTCATACTGACTCAGCATGCCACTCACCCACACGGCATCGCTTTCCACCAGCGATACGCTAGGCGCAGGCACCGTGAAATCAGAGGCGTTGGGCAACAGAGTGAAATCGACATCTTTGAATGTGATCGCTGTATTCAAATACCACAAACATGCCTCATGGTGCTGGCCATGATTGTCTAAAGACGGCTGACCTGTACAGATGTCGCTTCTTAATTTATCCAAAGAGAACTGCTGAATCGACTCTAAAATAGTGACTGCTCTGATTTGTTCGGTCTCGACCCAATCACCGGCGACCGACGCCCGAATTTCAGACACCGCACCCAGCATGCCGATACCCGCCAACAGCGGCCATAAATAATCCATAAGCTTCCATTTGCGTCGGCTCAAGTTGAACCCACACCAAATTGGAATATGTAAGACGAGCGTTAGCCCTAGTGATAGCAAAACGAAATTCAAGGAGCTAGAGAGCATGAGTTCGCTATCAAAGAAGTTCTTCATAATGAGAGACTTGCCTGTATAACAAAGAGAAATTTGATACTAGGTTCGATATTAGAAAAGAGTGTAAGGGGAAAGTAAAAACAGCACCAAGAATTGGCGTTGGCGCCTTGAGCGGTATCTCGGGGTCACCTACCACTACCAAATAGAATCAGCAGTATTGGTAAATTTAGCCCCAAGAACATTAAACAGGCATGCATACTCATTAAGCAAATAAAATGATATTTATGAATTCATATTATCCAAAAATAAAAAGCCCCGGTTATAGGAACCGGGGAAACAGGGTGGGATGAGTTTGGCGCGTGCCCGAAACCAAACTCTCTCCAAGCCTCACCTAAGACTCATGCTCTTAGGTAAAGGATTCACATCATTATTGAAGCGTAGCGCCTTGTTCTACCCAAGTGCCGATGAGTGCACGCTCTTCATCAGTCATTTGAGTCATGTTGCCGAGCGGCATCACCTTGGTTGTTACGGTTTGAGCAACAATTCTTGGTACGTTGGCTTTGATCTCTTCTGGGGTATCAAACATCACACCGGCAGGCGCCGCAGCAAACGCGGCGTGGCTAGGGGTTGAGGAGTGACACACAGAGCAGCGCTCTTGAATGACTTTGTTGATGGTTTCAAAGCTGACGCCTGGGTTAGCAGATTGCGTTGCGTGCGCTGGAGCCTGTTGAGCATCAGTTGTCGCCGAAGCCGTACTGTTCGCAGCAATTTCTTCTGGATCCGATTCTGTCGCGCTGACTTGCGTCTCTTGAACCACTGGCGCTTGCACAACCGGAGTCATCTGTTTTTTCGCGTAAGGTGAGGTCACAAACGCGAGCGTAATCATACCCAATGCCGCTACTGGCACTGTCCATGCAAACTTCTGGCTACCATGACGGGTGTTGAAGTAGTGACGCACCAAGATGCTGAAGACCGCTAAGCCAGCAAGAATCAACCAGTTGTATTCCGAACCATAAGTGCTTGGAAAGTGGTTACTGATCATGATGAACAGCACTGGCAGTGTCATGTAGTTATTATGACGAGAACGCAATAGACCTTTCGCTGGCAATGCAGGATCCGGTTCGCGCTTCTCTTCAATCGCTTTCACCAAGTTGCGCTGCGCAGGCATGATAACTCGGAACACGTTACCCACCATGATGGTACCAATGATGGCACCCACGTGGATGTAAGCACCACGGCCACTGAACACTTGAGTTAGGCCATAGGTCGCAGCAACGAGCAGCACAAACAGCACAACGCCAAGCAACACGGGTGTTTTACCTAATGGAGAATCACACAGTAAATCGTAGATAAACCAACCGGCAACAAATGAACCAATACCAATCGCGATTGCGGTGGTTGAATCAAGGCCAGAGCCCGGTGCAATCAGGTAAATTTCAGCGTTAAGGTAGTAAACCACACCCAGTAGACACACACCGGTGATCCACGTGAAGTAGGCTTCCCACTTGAACCAGTGCAGGTGCTCTGGCATTTCTGGTGGTGCAAGTTTGTACTTCTCTAGGTGATAAATACCACCGCCGTGAATCGCCCATAAGTCGCCTGAAAGGCCCGTTTTAGGGTTAACTCGGTTAAGATTGTTCTCTAACCAAACAAAGTAAAATGATGCGCCTATCCACGCAACACCAACAATCATGTGAATCCAGCGAATCGCTAAATTCAACCACTCTGTAATATGCGGATCCATAATAAACTCCTGTATCACAACACTTTAGCTAAGCGTTGCTCTTCCTTGTTGTCTTCCGTTGGCAAATCTTCCAAATGCAATGCCACTCGATCGCTGTCGAAATAAACTTCATCACAGTTATGTCCTTCTCCGCCTCTATCGACAATCAAGAACTGGTCTTGATCGGTGAGCGCGAGAACTGGGTGGTGCCACACCCCTTTGTGATAGTTCACTCCCTGACGGCCGTTGCTCAAGAAAGCTCGGCTATTGGCTAACGTTGGGTTATCGCCTTTTGGTGCAACAACAATTAAATAGGGTTGACCAAGTAATGGAACGAATGCCTGAGAACCAAGTGGATGACGCTCTAACATTTTGATGGTCAGTGGGTAGCTCAACGGTGTGGCCTGGAAGATGCTGATGATCGCTTCTCCGTCTTGGTCTTGCACATCCGTTGTCGCTAGCTTGTGGTAGCGACGTGTTGATCCACTGTTGATCATAAAGAAATCACTATTATCGGACTCGATAACATCGCCAAACTCAGCAAAAGCTTGCTTGGTTAACGGTTCGATAGATAAACGACGTATTCCATTACTCATACTCATTTCCTTACCTATTTCGCTTTCGTACCAAATAGACGCAAACGGCTGATACCACCATCTGGGAATATGTTTGCACGTACGTGGGTAATCGCACCAAGGTCGTTTACCTCAGAAATGAATTCGTGAATCTCGTGCGCTTGCAGCTTTTGTGCAGGCAAGAGTTCACGCCAGAATAGGCTTTGTGTTTCTACTTGATCGTCGGTACCACCTTTCACGCAAGCCGCTTGGATCGAGCAGCTGTCTGGGTAGTTACCTTTGAAGTGTGCCGTATCCACAACGATACGTTCAATGTTGCCTGGGTGGCCTAATGCCACGATTACCCAGTCGTTACCCGGTGTACGACGACGAGCTGTTTCCCAGCCATCACCCATGTTTTCACCGCGGCCTGGGCCTAAGATGTTGGCTTTGTTGCCGTAGTGTTCGTCACTACATGCGAGTGCTCGGCCACCATGTTCAACCGCTGCTAGATCGACTTGTTGCTGAGAATCTATTGCGTCCCAATCCACGCTTGGTCGGCCATAAACACGCAGACGCGCAACACCGCCGTCTGGGTAGATGTTCAAACGTAGGTGCGTAAAGACTTGGTCACTTTCGATGTCTTCAAGATGATGATGATCACCCTGTAGTGCCATTGAAGGCAGAATTTCTTGCCACTCAGTTGAGTCAGTTGGCTCCCCTTGTGGTGAATAACACGCGTCAATGGATGCCGAAGGTGGGAAGTTACCTGTGAAGAATGAGGTATCAATATCAACGCCAGCAATGGTGCCAGCTAGGCCAAGGCGAACGACACAGTAGTCGTAACCTTCGCCGCGTTTGCGTCTGCTTTCCCAGCCGTCCATCCACTTGCCGTTGTCGTCGTATAAGTCGTCTTTCCACTCTGGTGCTGCGTGGCTGAGTAGACGGCTTTTATCTGCGAAAAAATCGTCGGTTGCAAAGATAGCTTCTGCGCCGAGTTTTTCGTCTGCAAGGTTTATGTACTGTTCAAATTTATGGGTCATGTCCGTGTAATCCTATGAAATTAATCAAGTAATAATAAAATGAGAACTTAGTGGCTTATGTTTTTACAAATCAAACCTTTGGCGCACTAAGACTGGGCTGAGATAGCTGTTAACTCCGTTAACTTACATATCCCAGAGACGAAACAGCGCGATCTTGTTGATCTCTTGAATCGCCGTAGCAAACTCAGTTTCACTATCATTTCCTAATCGCATCTCGAACGACTCAAGAATTTGGTAACGATTGGCTCCCTTCACCGCCATAATAAAAGGGAAATTGAAGCGACTTTTGTAGCTGTTGTTGTAAGAAGTGAATTTTTCAAATTCTTCGGCGCTGCACTTTTCGATGCCCGCCCCCGCTTGTTCTTTGGTCGACGACTCGGTAAGTTCGCCGTTTACTGCTGCTCTTCCCGCTAAATCCGGGTGAGCATTGATCAAAGCCAACTGTTTGCCTTGGTCTGCATGTAACAAGGTCGATGCCATTTTCAGATGAAGATTCTCGATATGATCATCTTCGGCATTCAAACCTTGGTCATAGACCGCTTCAGCAACCCATGGGCTGTGTTCGTAAACATCAGCAAAGTGCGCGACAAAAGTATCGCGGCTCATGGTTGTTGGTTGGCAAGATCGAAATTCAGTCACGTTAAGCCTCCTTGCTTCACTGCTACTTCCGCTGTTGATGATTAGCGTTATTTGGATGGTATGGGTGGTGTTGGTGCCAGTGGTTGGCAATATCGATTCGACGACATAGCCACACGCTGTCGTGCAGTTTGACGTAATCTAAGAAACGTCTTAACGCAGCAATACGACCGGGGCGACCAATCAGACGACAATGCAGACCAACCGACATCATTTTCGGTGCGGTTTCGCCTTCCATATACAGGGTGTCAAACGTGTCTTTTAGATATTGGAAGAACTGCTCACCCGAGTTGAAACCTTGCGCGGTTGAGAAGCGCATATCGTTCACATCGAGTGTGTATGGGATCACCAGTTGTGGATGACCAGCTTCGGTATGCCAATAAGGCAGATCATCATCGTAGGCATCCGAGTCGTAAAGAAAACCGCCCTCTTCTGCTACCAAGCGACGCGTATTCGGCCCTGTACGACCTGTGTACCAACCTTGCGGGCGTTGGCCTGTCACTTGTTGGATGATCTCGATCGCCTTGGTCATGTGGTCGCGCTCTTCAGACTCATCAATGTATTGATAGTCTATCCAGCGATAACCGTGGCTACAGATTTCGTGACCCGCTTCGACCATGGCTTTGGCAACGTCTGGATGACGCTCAATCGCCATTGCAACAGCAAATACAGTCAGTGGAATTTCATATTCATCGAACAAGCGAAGAACACGCCACACACCCGCTCGGCTACCATATTCATAGATGGATTCCATACTGATGTGACGCTCGCCTTTGATCGGCTGTGCTGACGGGATCTCTGAGAGAAAGGCTTCAGACTCGTCGTCTCCATGTAACAAACAACGCTCACCGCCCTCTTCATAGTTCAATACAAAAGAAACCGCGACGCGCGCATTACCTGGCCATTGAGGGTTTGGAGGGTTAGCTCCGTAACCGATCAAATTTCTTGAATAATCCTTATTCATCCAAGTACTCCTAACATAAGTGGTTGGCTTAGCCGCTCTTTGGCTGGTTGATCAAAATGATTCCACGAATGGATTTTCCAAAAACCGAGCAACCTTACCCCTGTACATTTATTGTATACAATTATTTATCTCAATGTAAAGATTTTGTTATTTAAGTTAAATTTTGATTGTTTATCTAACTAAAAACAACACCTTAACCAAACAAAAACTGCCCAAAAACCGATAATAAGGATCTATAAAGTCAGAAAAAAAGATATATTGATTAACATTTTTCCAACAATTGACTTTACTAATTGTGTACAGTTCGTACATAGTTAGTGATAACAAAGTGACGAGTTGCATTATGTGCAAGATCGAAATAGACAGATAAACCACGGAACAGAGGAGCGCCAAAAGCGCTATTAAGGGACTATGGGAAGATTAACAACACACGTATTAGACACCACACACGGCTTACCAGGTGCAGAGATCAAGGTAGAGCTTTATAAGGTCAACGAAGACTCAACAGAAAAGCTGGCGACCGTGCTCACCAACTCCGATGGCCGAACCGATACGCCGATTCTGGCTGGGAATGAATTCCGACCGGGGAAATATCAATTGGTATTCTATGTAGCCGACTACTACAAAAACAAAGGTGTGGAGTTAGATGGCGTGCCTTTCCTAGACGATGTGGTGATTCGTTTCGGCTTGGATGACCCCGATGCGCACTACCACGTTCCGCTTTTAGTCTCACCTTACAGTTTCTCGACTTATCGGGGCAGTTAGTCCCGAAACTTAGAATCTCGATCTAGGCTTCACCACCAAATAATAAACAGATTCATGCGTGATGTGTGCATCCCAAAAGGTGTGCACTCACTAAACACGCTCATATAAAAATACTAACAACGTTAACAGTTAAAAAATGAGCCGCGCAAAGCTCATTCATAACGAGTTAGAGCTAGGAAAAACCTTAAAAATTAATATTGAAATCTCGCTGTATTCAATAAATGGATCACAACATAAAAGGACTTGCTGACATGAGTGATAGTAAGACAGAAATACTCAACCAAGATGCGAACAACGGAATTTTAGAGAAACTCTTTAAAATTAAGGCTCACGGAAGCAGTGTGAAAAATGAGTTAGTCGGCGGTGTCACTACCTTTGCGACTATGGCTTATATCATCTTCGTTAACCCACAGATCATGGCCGCTTCGGGTATGGATGCAGGGGCGGTATTCGTCGCAACCTGTATTGGTGCCGCGATCGGTTGTTTATTAATGGGGTTATTTGCCAACTGGCCAGTTGGACTTGCACCGGGCATGGGTTTGAACGCCTTCTTCTCGTTCACTGTTGTGAGTGAAATGGGTTATAGCTGGGAAGTGGCACTGGGTGCGGTGTTTATATCCGGTATTTTGTTTGTCGGGATGAGTTTTTACAAAGTACGCCAATGGATAATTGAAAGTATCCCAGTGAGTCTGCGCTATTCCATGACAGCTGGTGTTGGTTTGTTCTTGGGTCTGATTGGCTTAAAAACGGCAGGTATTGTCGTGGAAAATCCAGCAACATTGGTTTCTTTAGGTGACTTCACCAAACCTGAAGCGCTACTGGCCGCTATTGCTTTCCTCATTATTTCGGTTCTGAGTGAGCGCAAAGTATTTGGTGCAGTGTTAATTGGTATTTTGAGTGTAACTTTGGTCGGTATGATGCTTGGCTTAGTTCACTACAACGGTTTCTTTGCTGCGCCACCAAGTTTAGCGCCTACGTTCCTAAAAATGGACATTATGGGCGCTCTCGATGTTTCAATGATCAGCGTTATCTTGGCCTTCCTTTTTGTAAACATGTTCGATACCGCGGGTACTTTGATGGGCGTGGCTGAGCGTGCAAACCTAACCAATCCTGAAACGGGAAAAATTGAAGGTCTGAGCAAAGCACTGAAAGCTGACAGTATTTCAAGTGTGGCTGGTGCTTGTGTGGGTTGTCCGCCAGTCACCAGTTATGTAGAAAGTGCCGCCGGTGTTGCCGCTGGCGCACGTACTGGTCTTTCCGCCATTGTGGTTGGCGTATTGTTCTTAGCGGCAATTTTCCTATCACCACTAGCAGGCATGATCCCCGCTTACGCAACCTCTGGAGCACTCATCTATGTTGCGTTCGTGATGATGAGCAGCATGCAACACATCGACTGGAAAGACTTCACAAACGGTGCCCCTGCTGCCATTACGGCGCTAATGATGCCCCTGACGTTCTCTATCGCCAATGGTATCGCACTGGGGTTCATTACCTACACGGTACTTAAGCTGGCGACAGGTAAAACCAAAGATGTGTCTATCTCGATGTACTTTCTCGCGGTTATCTTCATCGCCAAGCTAGTGTTCATCGGCTAGCAACCAAACATGACTGCCGCTTAGCTTGTTCAAAAGCCGAGCGACAGTCGAATGTAAATACTAATGAAAATAAGCACCAACCAAGTTTTTTGAAAAAAGCTAACAGTACTAATGAGTCGATAGCAAATGACCCCACAGATTTAGTGCACTTTTTTATGACCCTACGCAGTTTGTAGAAGTCAATGTTTGACCGCCAATCGCCTGTAAACGGAAACCCAGGCAAAGGAATATCAAATGAAACTTCTTTACACCCTTAATGAAAGACCGCCGCATAGCTTAACTCTCCTACTCGCGCTGCAGCATATGCTTGCCTCAATCGGTGGCATTGTCGCAGTACCCCTTATTGTTGGAGCCTCGATTGGCCTGCCTAACACGGAAATCGTTTCACTGATCAATGCAGCACTATTGGCCTCAGGTATCGTAACCGTCGCTCAGTGTCTCGGCTTTGGCCCTGTTGGTATTCGACTGCCAGTGGTGATGGGTTCGAGCTTTGCCTTTTTAGGTGTGGCTATTTCGATCGGTAACGAAGGTGGCGTTGCCGCCATTATGGGCTCGGCGCTGATCGGCTCGTTTGTGGTGATAGGTGCCAGCTTCTACATGGACAAGGTTCGTACGCTGTTCCCAACCGTGGTAAGTGGTGTGGTGGTTACCTTAATCGGCTTAACCATTTTACCGGTTGCCATGAATTGGATCGGCGACGCTCCAGCCAACACAGAGCAATTCGCCACCTTACCGAAACTGTTTCTAGCACTTGTCTCCCTAGGCATAGTGATCGGCGTATCGGTTTACTGTAAAGGCGCAGTTGCCGCTTCAGCTATCGTGATTGGTTTAGCAGGCGGTTATATTGTGGCGCTATCACTCGGTATGGTGAATCTTGATCAAATCAGTTCTGCCGCATGGGTTGGTGGGCCTGAGCCCTTCAAATATGGCTTTACGTTTTCTGCCAGCGCCATCATCAGCATGAGCTTGGTGTACATCGTGGTTATCGCTGAAGCAACCGGAGACTTCATGGCGCTAGGGAACAATTGCCATACTCAAGTCAGCGGTAAAGATCTAAAACGTGGATTACTGGGCGATGGGCTTGGTAGTACACTCTCTTCCATTCTCACCGCAATGCCATTGGCATCATTCAGCCAAAACGTCGGCATTGTCGGTATCACAGGTGTGGCAAGCCGTTACGTAGTAGCAGCAACGGGAGGTTTATTAATTTTAGGTGGCTTATTCCCGAAATTAGCCGCCATTGCCGTCACGATCCCAAAGCCAGTGTTAGGCGGTGTAGGTTTTGTGATGTTCGGTATGATCGCCTACGCGGGTATCCGCATGTTGATAAAGGCCGCAGACACCAAACGAAATGCCTTGGTAATCTGTGTAGGCTTAGCGTCTGGCTTAGCCGTCACTTTCGAACCAAGACTGCTGCAACACTTACCGCATGATCTAGAGAACTTTCTTCACTCTGGTATCACCACCGGTACGATTATGACGGTTGTTCTAAACCTTGTGTTGCCGAAATCTTCACGAGCTGAAGAACAAGAAGCGCTAGCCGAAAGCCACGCGCAAGTTGAACTAGAAATGAAAGAGCAAGCTGAAGAAACACTACACTCAGGCGATCAATTAGAGGTTCAACAAGCCAGTACAAACGTTCAAACAGCGACAGAAAATCCTGAACCCAAAGCTAATTAGTTAATTAGTTAATTAGTTAATGATCGAGTTAACTGGCTGAACCTCATACTAAATGGTTCGCTAACTCGCGTAAAACCGACTTCCGTAGAATCGCGGGCGTAATGAGAACACTGAAAGTTTCTGCGCCCTTGGTTCATATTATCTTTCAACAACAAATACCACATAAAGACCCTCTTCCCTGAAAAGGCAGAGATGGCTAAGGACTACTATGAATGGAAACCATCTGGATTAAGAATCCTCTCGCAATCTACACTGGCTCACTCGCTAATGCAGAAGGCGGCATTGTCATTAAAGGTAATACAATCATTGAGCTGGTTGGCAAACACAAAGAGCCAACCTTACCCGTAGATTACAGCGTCGACGCCTCTCGTCATGTTGTGACTCCTGGGCTTATCAATGCGCACCACCACTTCTATCAAACCCTAACGCGAGCCTACCCCGGCGCGCTCAATAAAGAGCTCTTCCATTGGTTGCAAAGCCTCTACCCTGTTTGGGCTAATCTCGATTCTGAGATGATGAGCCTAGCTACAGAGCTTGCTCTGGTTGAGCTGATGATGTCGGGCTGTACTACCGCATCCGATCATCATTACTTGTTACCTAATGGGCTTGAGCACGCCATCGACTTACAAGTCGAGGCCGCAGAGAAACTAGGCGTTAGAGCCATATTCACACGTGGTTCAATGAGCCTAGGGGAAGATGAAGGTGGGCTACCGCCACGACACACCATTCAAACCGAACAAACCATTATTGATGACAGCCAGCGCTTGATTCGTGATTACCACCAGCGTGATGAAGGGGCGATGATTCAAATAGCACTCGCGCCTTGTTCGCCATTCTCGGTCACCACCGATCTAATGAAAGAGACCGCCAAGATCAGTGAGCGTGAGAACGTGATGATGCACACGCACCTTTGCGAAACGCTGGATGAAGAGGACTTCTGTATTGAGAAGTTTGGTCTGCGCCCTGTCGATTACCTAGAAGATGTAGGGTGGCTTAACGAGCGCACTTGGCTTGCTCATGGTATTCACTTCAACATAGAAGAAATTAGACGCTTGGGTAAAGCAGGGATTGGTATTAGCCACTGCCCAACTTCCAACATGATGCTGGCTTCCGGTATTTGTAAGAACAACGATCTTGAAGCCGCTGGCGTAAAAGTCGGGCTTGGTGTGGATGGTTCCGCTTCAAACGACGGTTCGAACATGATTGCCGAAGTGCGCATGGCGATGTATCTACAACGTCTGCAATATGGATCTGCTAATGTTTCACACTTTGACGCCCTACGCTGGGCGACATCAGGCTCGGCACGCGCAATGGGCAGAACGGATATCGGTACGCTAGAGGTAGGGAAACAAGCCGACATCGCGATGTTCAAGCTCGATGACATTCGTTTCTCTGGTAGCCACGATCCACTGGCAGCTTTACTACTTTGTGGCGCTCAACAAGCAGACAAAGTGATGGTAGCCGGAAAATGGCGTGTTAACGATGGTGCAGTGATCGGCGTAGACATGGAACAACTGATGCACCGCCACCACGCTGCCGCCATGAAGTTAGGTAAACTGGCGATGAATAACTAGGTACACGCTAACGAGCGAAGCGAAAGAAGGTCTGCAATCGCAGACCTTCTTTAAACGAAAACACATAGCAATGTTAGCTTTTCACACCGCACCCTTTAATCACTAGCTGGGTGATGAACTCAGCGGCATCTGCGTAGTCTTTATCATCGAGCTTATCTTTCTGCATCACGCTGCAAATCTGCCAGCCAAAATCAGCGTAGGTTTGGGTGGCCGCCCATATAGTGAACATCAGGTGGTGTGCTGGTACGTCATCCATTAAGCCTTGTGCTGACCAAGTGGAGAACTTATCGAGGATCATCTGAGATTGGTTATACAGCTCATCGCCGATCTCTTTTGGCAGCACTTTCGCGCCAGACATCACTTCATTAGCAAAGACCTTAGAAGCGTGTGGATGGTCGCGAGAGATGATCAATTTGGTTTGAATATATTGAGACAAGGCTTCAACGGGATCACTCAGCTCTTCAATCGGGCGAGATGCTTCCAGTAAAGGCTGAATGACGGTTTCGAGCACTGCACTGTAAAGCTTGTCTTTCGAGCTGAAATAATAGAATACGTTAGGTTTGGGAATGTCAGCCGCTTTTGCGATATCCGCCATTTTTGTTGCAGCGTAACCGTGGGTGGCGAATTGTTCACACGCGACCTCGATGATTAAATCTTGATTCTTTTGTCTGATCCTAGACATATTGCATCCTTTACAGCCCATCACTTAAGCCATAGTAATCAACGTGCTTCATTAGTCCAGAAGAGAATCTCAGAACTCGAGGTCACCGCATTGATAGCAATAAAATGGTCGTTTTTATGTACAGAAGAACGACCATTCAACAGTGTTTTTTCAAACTGTTCAGATTAAAGAATCAATATCGCTCTGAAGTCATTAACATTCGTGAGCGTCGGGCCTGTGGTCAGTAGCACACCAACTTGTTTGAAAAAATCGTAGCTGTTGTTGGCATCTAAATAGTCATCAGCTTTAAGTGACAAGCACGTGCCTTCTTGCCATGTTTGTGGGGTTATCCATGCCC